>NZ_DATJTA010000059.1:0-69105 GCF_035503875.1 Nocardioides sp. | reverse complement strand
CTGTGGTCTTTGAAGCAGCCGCGTGCCGACAAGGGGCCGCAACCCATCGCTGCTTCCCGGCTCGCTGGGTTTCGAGGCTCAGGACTTCGTCCTTCGCACCTCAACCAGCGGCACCGACGCGTCCGGCGTACTGATCTTCCTGAGCGGTGACCACAGCGGTCGACCCGAGCCAGCCGCCAACCTGCAAGCGACCGCGACCAGGTACGACGAGGGCCGCCCGCGGTGAACCATCGGTGAGCCGACCGGAGTCCGCGGCCGCCGTACCCGACGCTGTTTCTCAGCTCGCCGGGTTTCGAGGCTCAGGACTTCGTCCTTCGCACCTCAACCAGCGACGGTCCTGAGCTCGCCACAGAGCACTCACAGGACTCTCACAGGTAGCGTCGGGATCGTGTCCGGCATGGAGCTGACCCGACCCGACGGATCACCGTTGCGCGTGCTCGTCGTCGACGACGAGGTCAACATCGCCGAGCTCATCTCGATGGCGCTGCGCTACGAGGGGTGGCAGGTCACGACCGCGCACACGGGTACCAAGGCGGTCGCGGCGGCGAAGGAGGCGCAGCCGGACGCGGTGGTGCTCGACATGATGCTGCCCGACTTCGACGGCCTCGAGGTGCTGCGCCGGATGCGTGGGGTGGACCCGGGGCTGCCCGTGGTGTTCCTGACCGCCAAGGACGCGGTCGAGGACCGGATCGCGGGACTGACCGCCGGTGGCGACGACTACGTGACCAAGCCGTTCTCCCTGGAGGAGCTGGTCGCCCGGCTGCGCGGGCTGATGCGCCGGGCCGGCGCGCGGCAGGCGGCCGAGTCGTCGGTGCTGGCCGTGGGCGACCTGACGCTCGACGAGGACAGCCACGAGGTGTTCCGGGCCGGCCAGGAGATCTTGCTGACCGCGACCGAGTTCGAGCTGCTCCGCTTCCTGATGCGCAACCCGAAGCGGGTGCTCAGCAAGGCGCAGATCCTCGACCGGGTCTGGAACTACGACTTCGGCGGCCAGGCCAACGTGGTCGAGCTCTACATCTCCTACCTGCGCAAGAAGATCGACGCGGGTCGCGAGCCGATGATCCACACCATGCGCGGGGCCGGGTACGTGCTGAAGCCGGCCTCGTGAGCGCATGGACCTCCGCCCCCGCTCCCTGACCTCGCGGCTGGTCGTCACCACGACGGCCCTCGTCGCGCTGGTCTCGATCCTGATCGGCGTCGCCACCGCGCTGGCGATGCGCTCCTACCTGTTCTCCCAGCTCGACGCCGAGGTGGAGCAGGCCAGCCGACGGGCGATGCTCGTCGAGCGGGACATGTTCGATCCGGGAGACCGTCCGGCCCCGCCGGACGGGCGCGGGCCACGCCAGACCAAGGGCTCGCTGTTCGCCTCGGACGTGACGGGCACGCTCGCCGGCGTGGTCCTGACCGACGATCCGAACGGGGAACGTGCGCTCACCACCGGAGCCCTGGACGTCCTCTCGGACCTCGACGCCGACGGGGACGCACACGCCGTGGACCTGCCCGGCTTCGGCAGCTACCGGATCGCGGTCGACGAGGGAGCCGACGGCGTCACCCGGATCAGCGGCCTGCCCACGTCCGAGGTCGACGACACGGTCACCTCGCTCATCCGCGTCGAGCTCCTCCTGACCGCCGCCGGGGTCGTGCTCGCGCTCGGCGTGGGCCTGGCCGTCGTACGCCGCCAGCTCCGCCCGCTCCGGGAGGTGGCCGCGACCGCGCACACCGTGGCCGCGCTCCCGCTGGCCGAGGGCGAGATCGACCTGGCCGAGCGGGTGCCCGAGCACCTCACCGACGAGCGGACCGAGGTCGGGCAGGTGGGCGCGGCGCTCAACACCCTGCTCGCGCACGTCGAGGACTCGCTGACGGCGCGGCACCGCAGCGAGATGCAGGTCCGCCAGTTCGTGGCGGACGCCTCCCACGAGCTGCGTACGCCGCTGGCCACGATCGCCGGCTACACCGAGCTCGCCCGCCGCCGCCCCGACGACGCGGAGGCGGGCTCGATCGCGCTCGGCAAGGTCGAGGAGGAGTCGCGGCGGATGACCGCGCTCGTCGAGGACCTGCTGCTCCTCGCGCGGCTCGACTCCGGCCGTCCCCTCGAGCGCGAGCCCGTCGACCTGACCCGGCTCCTGCTCGAGGCGGTCTCCGACGCCCGCGTCCTCGCGCCGGAGCACCACTGGCGACTGGACCTGCCCGAGGAGTCGGTCGAGGTAGTCGGCGACGAACAGCGGCTGCACCAGGTGGTGACCAACCTGCTGACCAACGCCCGCAAGTACACCCCCGCGGGCACCACCGTCACGGTCACGGCCCGTCCCGGTGGGTTCGCCGTCCACGACGACGGCCCCGGCTTCCCACCGGAGCTGGTCGACCACGCCTTCGAGCGGTTCGCCCGCGGTGACGCCTCGCGCCACCGCGAGGGCGGCGCGGGCCTGGGGCTCGCCCTCGTCCAGGCGATCGTCACCGCGCACGGCGGATCCGTATCCCTCGCCAGCAGGCCGGGCGACACGCGGGTCGCCGTACGGCTGGACTGAGGGCGACTCAGAGCTTGACGCCGTGCTCCTTCAGCACCGCGACCGGGTCGACGGCGTCCCCGCCGTCGGGGCGCACCTCGAAGTGCAGGTGCGGGCCGGTGGAGTTGCCGGTGGAGCCGACGAGGCCGATGACCTGCCCGGTGCTGACCTGGTCGGTCACGGCGACGTCGATGCGGGAGAGGTGGGCGTACCAGGTCACGTTGCCGTCGGGGTGGGTGATCTCCACCTTGTTGCCGTAGGGGCCGTCCCAGTCGGCGAAGGTGACCATCCCTGCCGTGACCGAGCGGACCTTCGTGCCGGTCGGCGCGGAGAAGTCCTGACCGGTGTGGATGGACTCCCAGTGCGGACCGGTCTCGCCGTACGTGCTCGACAGCCTGCGGTACGACGCCACCGGGAGCACCCAGGTCCCCGAGATGGGTCCCCAGCTCTCGAAGGTCTTGCGCGCCAGCACGGCCAGCTCGCGGGCGGCCCGGCGCTCCCGGCGCAGCCGCGCCCGGCGGGCCTGCGCCCGCTTCTGGGCAGCGGTCGCGACGGGCTGCGTCGCCACAGGCGCGGCCGTGGGGGAAGCAGCAGGGGCAGCCGAGGGAGCGGCCGAAGGGGTGGGAGCCGCTGACGGGGAGGGCGACGCGGACGGCGTACCCGACGGCGGGGGTGAGGACGAGGCCGACCGCGCGAACGTGCTCGGCTCGGCAGGCGGCTCGTCGGCGACCGCGACCGCGGCCGGCACGGGCTCCAGCAGCGGCACCACCACTTCGACGCCGGTCGTGAAGAAGACGCCCACGACCGCCGTGACGAGCGCCCCGCCCACCCAGCCCTGGGTCCACCAGGGCATGCCGGGATCGGGTGACGGTACGGATCCGGACGGGGAGGTCACGAGGTAGGCCTTCGGCCGGTACGGCGGAGATCTGACCGCTTCCGAGCGGGGCAATCCGGTTCTGATCGTCGGCGATCCGCGTTAGCCTGGGCCGCACAGATTGTCAGACAATCCGCACGACCGACCCGAGGAGGCGAAAGATGACGGCCACGGCCATCCCCACCCAGCACGACTCGAGCACGGAGCAGTTCCAGCGCGCAGAGGCGCGCACGGCGCACAACTACCACCCGCTGCCGGTGGTGGTGGAGCACGCGGCCGGCGCGTGGATGACCGACGTCGACGGCGCCCGCTTCCTCGACCTGCTCGCCGGCTACTCCGCCCTCAACTTCGGGCACGGCCACCCGGCCCTCCTGCAGGCCGCGCACGAGCAGCTCGACCGGCTCACGCTGACCAGCCGGGCCTTCGTGCACGACCGGTTCGCCGACTTCTGCACCGCGCTCGGCGACCTGTGCGGCAAGGACCTCGTGCTGCCGATGAACACCGGCGCGGAGGCGGTCGAGACCGCGATCAAGGTGATCCGCAAGTGGGGCTACGAGGTCAAGGGCATCGCCCCCGACCGGGCCGAGATCATCGTGGCCGCCGGCAACTTCCACGGGCGCACGACCACCATCGTGGGCTTCTCCGATGACCCCGAGGCGCGCGACCACTTCGGCCCGTTCGCCCCCGGCTTCGTGATGGTCCCGTACGGCGACCTCGCGGCCGTCGAGGCCGCGATCACCGAGCACACCGCGGGCGTCCTCATCGAGCCCATCCAGGGCGAGGGCGGCGTGGTGATCCCGCCCGACGGCTTCCTGAGCGGCCTGCGCGAGCTGTGCACGCGGCACGACGTGCTGTTCGCGGCCGACGAGATCCAGGCGGGCCTGGGCCGCACCGGCCGGACGTTCGCCTGCGACCACGAGGACGTCGTCCCCGACCTCTACCTGCTGGGCAAGGCGCTCGGCGGCGGGATCGTCCCCGTCTCCGCCGTGGTGGCCGACCGCGAGATCCTCGGCGTCCTGCGCCCCGGCCAGCACGGCTCGACCTTCGGCGGCAACCCGCTGGCCTGCGCCGTCGGCACCGCTGTCGTCGGCCTGCTCGCGACCGGCGAGCCGCAGGCCCGCGCCGCCGACCTGGGGGTCGTCCTGCGCGAGCGGCTCGAGGCGCTCGTCGGGCACGGCGTGGTCGGCGTACGCACCCGTGGCCTGTGGGCCGGCGTCGACGTCGACCCCGCGGTCGGCACCGGCCGCGCGGTCTGCGAGGCGCTGATGGCGCGCGGCGTCCTCGCCAAGGACACCCACGGATCGACCATCCGCCTCGCTCCCCCGCTGGTCGTCTCCGAGGAGGACCTGAACTGGGGTCTCGACCAACTGGCGGAGGTCGTCAGGGGCGACTGAGGGACGCCTCGATCAGCGGGCGCAGCGAGCCCGCGAGGATGCCGATCAGCTCCTCGCGGGACACCCCGTTGGGGTCGGCGCGCCAGGTCAGCACGAGCTCCTCGGTCATCGCCGACCAGCCGCGCACGACCAGCCGGGTGAGCGGGGTGTCGGGGAGGATCTCGCCCTCGGCGTCCTCGCGGAAGATCCGGTCCGTGAGCACCGAGCGCGCCTCGTCGTAGATGTCGCGGAGCGTCTCGTTGCCGCTCGCGGCCGCCTTGACCAGCGACAGGTAGCCCTCGTAGTTGGCGAGGACGTAGTCGAGGTACGCCGTCACCGAGACCAGCAGCCGCTCCTCCAGCTCGCCGTCCGCGGGCGGCACGGTCTGGGCGATCAGGTCGTCGGCCGCGCGGCGTACGACGGCCTCGCGGAACGCGTGCTTGCTGCCGAAGTAGTGGTAGAGCAGGCCGCGCGAGATCCCGGCCTCCTCGGCCAGGACGTCGATGCTCAGCTCCTCGATCGAGCGGGTCGCGAGCAGCCGGACGCCGAGGTCGAGCAGCTGGGCGCGGCGCTCGTCGGGGCTGAGCCGGGTGCGCGCGGACTGGGTCACGCCCGCCATCCTATCTATTGACAGTCGTTCAATAATGGGTACGGTCGGATCCATGCTCCCTCCGTCGCGTGTCGAACACCTGGTGGTCGGCGCCGGGTTCGCCGGCCTGTGCGCCGCGATCAAGCTGCAGGAGGACGGCGAGACCGACTTCCTCGTCCTCGAGAAGGCCGGCGACGTCGGCGGCACCTGGCGCGACAACACCTACCCCGGTGCGGCCTGCGACGTACCGAGCCAGCTCTACTCCTTCTCCTTCGCCCCGAACCCCGACTGGACCTCGTCCTTCTCGGCGCAGCCCGAGATCCACGCCTACCTCCAGCGGGTCGCGCGCGAGGCCGGCGTCCTGGACCGCTTCGTCTTCGACACCCGGCTCGAGGACGCGCGCTGGGACGACGACGCCCGCCAGTGGGTGTGTACGACGTCGCGCGGCGTCATCCGCTCCCGCACCCTGGTGGTCGGGGCCGGCGCGCTCTCCGAACCGCGGCTGCCCGACATCGACGGGCTGGCCGACTTCCGTGGCGACCTCTTCCACTCCGCGCGCTGGGACCACGCGGCCGACCTGGCCGGCAAGCGGGTGGCCGTGATCGGCACCGGCGCGTCCGCGATCCAGATCGTCCCCGAGCTGCAGCGCACCGTCGGCCACCTCGACGTCTACCAGCGCACCGCGCCGTGGGTCATCCCGCGCTCCGACCGGCGCTACTCGGCGCTCGAGCGGGCCGCGCTCCGCAAGCTGCCGGGACTGCGGCGCGCCTACCGCACGGGGATCTACTGGGCGCGCGAGTCGTACGTCCCCGCGTTCACGATCGAGCGCCGGATCGCCTGGCCGGCCCGGCAGCTGGCGCTGGCCAACATCCGTCGCGGCATCGCGGACCCGGCCCTGCGCGAACGGGTGACGCCGAGCTTCGCGCTCGGCTGCAAGCGGGTGCTGATCTCCAACACCTACTACCCGGCCCTCGCCGCCGACAACACCGAGCTCGTCACCGACGGCATCGCCCGGGTCACCGAGGACGCGATCGTCACCGCCGACGGCACCGCGCGGCCGGTCGACGCGATCGTGGTCGCCACCGGGTTCTTCACCACCGAGCTGCCGATCGCGTCGCGCATCGCCGGTCGCACCGGCCGCACGCTCGCCGAGGTCTGGGAGGAGCGCGGCATGTCGGCGTACAAGGGCACCACGGCGCCGGGCTTCCCCAACCTGTTCTTCCGGGTCGGTCCGAACACCGGCCTCGGCCACTCCAGCATGGTCTTCGTCATCGAGTCGCAGGTCGCCTACCTGCGCGCCGCGGTGCGAGCGATGCGCGAGGGCCGGTACGCCGCCGTCGAGCCGACCGAGGACGCGACCGACCGCTGGAACGACCGCCTGCAGCGCCGGATGGGACGCACGGTCTGGAGCACCGGCGGGTGCTCCAGCTGGTACCTCGACCGGCACGGCCGCAACACCACGCTCTGGCCGCGCGCGACGTTCACGATGCGCGCGCAGCTCTCGTCGTTCGACGCCGCGGCGTACCACCGGACGCCGCTCCCTACCCCGACCCGTGAGGACGTGACCGCATGAGGACCCTGGACGGCAAGGTCGTCGTGATCACCGGCGCCGGCTCCGGCATCGGCCGAGCCCTGGCGGTGGACTGCGCCGGGCGCGGCGCGCTGCTGGCGATCTCCGACGTCGACGAGGCGGGCCTCGCCGAGACCGTCGACCTGGTCAAGGCGGCGGGCGCGCGCGAGGTCCGGTCCGACCGGCTGGACGTCGCCGACCGCACCGCCATGGCGTCGTACGCCGCCGCCGTGGCCGAGCAGTTCGGCCGCGTCAACGTGATGGTCAACAACGCCGGCGTGGCCCTGGCCGGCGACTTCGTCGACCTGGAGTACGACGACATCGACTGGATCGTCGGCATCAACCTCACCGGCGTCCTCAACGGGACCAAGGAGTTCCTGCCCCACCTGATCGCCTCCGGCGACGGCCACCTGGTGAACCTGTCGTCGCTGTTCGGCCTGGTCGCGATGCCGGGCCAGAGCATCTACAACGCGACCAAGTACGCCGTCCGCGGCATGACCGAGGCGATCCGCATCGAGATGCTCGCCGGCGGCCACCCCGTCGGCGTCACCGCCGTCCACCCCGGGGGCATCAAGACCGCGATCGCGCGCAACGCGCGGGTCTCCGGCCGCGAGGACAAGGCCGCCACCGCGAACCTCTTCGACCAGAAGCTGGCCCGGATGACTCCCGAGCGCGCCGCCGCGGTCATCCTCGACCAGGGCGTGCTCGGCGGGAAGGCGCGGGTCCTCGTCGGCATCGACGCCCACCTGCTGCACCAGTTCGGCCGGGTGCTGGGCGCGCACTACCAGGACGTCGTGGCGCGGGTGTCGCGGCGGGTGATGCCGGAGAAGACCAAGATCGTCTAGGCGGGTCCGGGGCGGAGCGCGGTTGCAGCTTCATCACGGTATGTCGACCAATTGGCGGTTCCCACGGCGTGCCCGCCATGGGAGGTGCAGGTCCGTCTGCATACCGTGATGGACCTGCGCCCCCTGAAACGAGCGCGAGCGCTCAGCGCCGCCGCTTGGCCCGGGACTCCTGGAACTTCGACACGCCGGCCTTGATCTTGGCCTGGTTGTGGGGCTTGCGGGCCTCGTCGTACACCTTCTTGGCGATACCGATGGCCGCCACCTTGCGCAGGATGCTCATGGCCTAGGTGTACCCGGTAGAAAGAAACCCGTGCTCCCCCGACCAGGTGATCCGGCCCGCATCGAGCTGAGCAAGTGGGGCGACCGGCCCCACTGGGAGCTCGGCGCGACGTACCTCGGCTCCGACGAGCACGGCGACTGGCTCGGTGTCCCCGCGGGGACGCTCCACGCCCGGCCCGGACTGAGCTTCGTGTCCGAGGTCGACTCGGTGACCCTCGCCCCGCGCGACCGGCCCTGGTGCGCGACGTTCCACGCCCCGGGGATCTGGTGCACGGTGTACGTCGACATGACGACCCCGCCGTCCTGGGACGGTACGACGCTGCGCGCCGTCGACCTCGACCTCGACGTCATTCGCGGCTCGGACGGGGTGGCCTGGGTCGACGACGAGGACGAGTTCGCCGAGCACCAGATTACGCTCGGCTACCCGCCCGAGATCGTGCGGCTCGCCGAGACGAGCCGCGACGCCGTGCTGGACGACGTACGACGCGGGCAGCCGCCGTTCGACCTGGAGACGCCCCGGGCCTGGCTGGCCCGGGTCGCCGGACCCGCGCCGCGCTGAGCCTCCGGGCCGGCGCCGTCAGGAGCCGCCGCGGGGGCGGCGCCGCGAGCGCGTCATGCTGCGGGACGCGCCGACCAGCCGCGGGCCGGAGAGCCGCGACTCCATCTTGCGCGCCTCGCGTTTGAGCGGCTGGGCGACGTACTCGCCGAGGATCACGCCGGACGACAGGGCGATCGCCACGGAGGCGGCCGTGACCATCGCGAGCAGGCCGGCGGACGTCTGCTCGCCGCCCTCGGCGAGCAGGGTGAGACCTCGGTAGATCGACAGGCCCGGGAGCATCGGCACGACCGCGGACACCACGACGACCAGCGGGGGGACGCGCATCCGGCCCGCGACCGTGTAGCTCACCAGCCCGACGAACAGCGCCGCCATCGCCACCGACCAGGTGCGTCCGATGCCGGGCAGCTCGACGGACTGGGAGATGCCGATGGCGACCGCGGCGACCAGGGCGATCGGCAGCAGGATCCGCCGGGGGGCGTACGACGCGTACGCGAACGAGCCGGCGCACAGGGCCGAGCCGACCGCCAGCATGCTGGCGCTCTGCAGGTCGCCCGTGCCGGGGTCGAGCTGGGGGATCTCGACGCCCAGCACCCCGGCCAGGCTGAGCCCGCCGCTGACGCCGCCGATGATGCCGGCCGTGGCCAGCAGCGCCTCGGTGAGCCGCGCGCCGGCGGTGATGTAGAAGCCGGTCAGGGCGTCCTGGAGGGCGCCCATGAACCCGATCCCGGCCAGCAGCATCACGATGTTGGCGGTGACGACCAGCGAGACGTCCACGTCGAGCGGGGTCGAGGCGGCCGCGAGGGCGATCAGCGTCGCGACGCCGCCCCCGGCGACCTGCTGGTAGAAGGTCGGGATCCGGCGTCGGGAGATCGCCAGCTGCAGCCGGTCGATGCTCGCCGAGGCCAGGAAGGCCAGCGCGACCACCACCGGACCGCCGCCGAGCTGGATCGCCACCCCCGCGCACATCAGGCCCCAGGCGAGCGTGATGGCCCACCGCGGGCGGTCGTGGCCGGACGACGTGATCCGGGCCAGCGAGGTGCGCGCCTCCTTCAGCGTCACCTCGTCGCGCAGCACCGCCCGGATCAGGTGGTCGACCCGGGTGAGGTGCTCGTAGTCGATCACCCGCTGCCGCACCAGCCGGGTGGCGAGCAGCGGCACCTCCTCCGGGCTGTGCTGCCAGCTCATCGACAGCGACGTGAACGTGACGTCGATGTCGGCCTCGCGCAGTCCCAGGTGGTGGGCCAGTGTCTGCATGGTCGCCGTCACGTCGGCCGCACCGGCGCCCGAGGACAGCAGCACCTCCCCGATCCGGAGGCAGAAGTCCAGCCCGAGGTTGACCTCTCGCACGTCCGCCATGGGCGTGATGCTGCCAGAGGCGTCAGACACCTCTGTGGAAGGCTGGTCCCGTGCGGATCGACTTCCGGGGCTCAGCCGAACCGACGCTCGGCGTCGAGTGGGAGCTCGCCCTCGTGGACCGTCGTACCCGCGACCTCCGCAACGACGCCAGCCATCTCTTCGCCCGCGCCAAGCCCCGGCTCGCCGACCCCGAGCGGATGCACAAGGAGCTCCTGAAGAACACCGTCGAGCTGGTCACCGGCGTGTGCCACACGGTCGACGAGGCGATGACCGACCTGCGCACCACCCTGGCCGCCGCGGTCACCGCCGGCGACGAGCTCGACATCGACCTGTACGGCGCCGGCACGCATCCGTTCGCGTCCTGGACGGGGCAGCAGCTCACCGAGGGGCACCGCTACGAGGAGCTGATCAACCGCACCCAGTGGTGGGGGCGGCAGATGCTGATCTGGGGCGTGCACGTGCACGTCGGGCTGCCCGAGCGCGACCGGGTGATGCCCGTGCTCTCCGCGCTGCTGAACTGGTACCCCCACCTGCAGGCGCTCTCCGCCTCCTCCCCCATCTGGGCCGGGATCGACACCGGGTACGCCTCCAACCGGGCGCTGATGTTCCAGCAGCTCCCGACGGCAGGGCTGCCCTTCCAGTTCGCGACCTGGGACGAGTTCGAGTCCTTCGCGCAGGACCAGCTGACCACCGGCGTCATCGAGGTGCTGTCCGAGATCCGCTGGGACATCCGCCCCGCGCCGCACCTCGGCACGATCGAGAACCGGGTCTGCGACGGCGTCTCCAGCATCGACGACCTGGCCGCGCTCGTCGCGCTCGTGCACTGCCTGGTCGTCGACCTCGACAGCCGGCTCGCCGCGGGCGAGACGCTGCCGACCATGCCGCCCTGGCACGTGCAGGAGAACAAGTGGCGCGCGGCCCGCTACGGCCTGGACGCGATCGTGATCCTGGACGCCCACTCCAACGAGCGGCTGATCACCGACGACCTCGCCGACCTGGTCGTCCGGCTCGAGCCGGTGGCGGAGCGGCTCGGCTGCTCCGCCGAGCTGGCCTCGGTCGTCGAGATCCCGCGGCGGGGTGCGTCGTACCAGCGCCAGCGCGAGGTCGCCGCCCGCACCGGCGGCGACCTGGTCGCCGTGGTCGACTCTGTCGTCCGCGAGCTGCGCGCGGGGATCTGACCTACCTCGCGTAGCCGCCCTCCGGCGGCACCATCTCCAGGCGTACGCCGAGCAGCCGCACCGGCCGCTCGCGGTCACGGTCGTCGAGCCGGTCCAGCAGCGAGACGGCCGCGTCCGCGAGCACTGCCGGGTTGTTCGTCGGCGCGGGCAGGGTCAGGCTGCGGCTGACCGTGAAGAACGGCCGGAAGCGCACCTTCAGCCCGACCCGAGCGGCCGGCCGCCCCTCGCGGTCGATGTCTTCGACCACGCGCCGAGCGAGCAGCCGCACCTCGTCGGCGATCCGGTCGGCATCGACGAGGTCGTCCTGGAACGTGGTCTCGCGCCCGTGCGCCCGCGGCACCCACGGCGTCGCGTCGACCGGACTGGTGTCGGCCCCGCGGCCGAGCCGGTGGTACCACGGCCCCATCGTCGGGCCGAGCTCCGCGGCGAGTATCCGGGCGTCGGACTCGGCCAACTGGCGCACGGTCTCAATGCCGAGCGCGGCGAGCTTCTTCTCGGTCTTGCCGCCGATCCCCCACAGCGCCCGCGTGGGGCGCTCCCCCATCACCTCGAACCAGTTCTCCGCCGTCAGCCGGAACGTCCCGCGCGGCTTGCCGAGGTCCGTGGCGACCTTGGCCCGCAGCTTGGTGTCGCCGATGCCGACCGAGCAGTGCAGTCGCGTCACGGCGAGCACCTCCTCGCGGATCCGGTCGGCGAAGGCCTGCGGGTCGAGGTCGGCGTCGGGCACGCTCGCGGCGACGAAGGCCTCGTCCCAACCGAGCACCTCGACCACCACCGGAGCACCGCCCCAGGTCAGGGAGCGCAGGCAGGCCATGACCTCGGCCGAGGACGCGTCGTACGCCTCCTTGTCGACGGGCAGGAAGACCGCGTCCGGGCACTTGCGGGCGGCCAGCCGCAGCGGCATCCCGGAGCCGACGCCGTACTCGCGCGCTTCGTACGACGCCGTCGAGACGACGCCCCGCTCGGTGGGGTCTCCGCGACCGCCCACGACGACCGGCCGTCCGGCCAGCTCGGGGCGGCGCAGCAGCTCGACCGCTGCGATGAACTGGTCGAGGTCGACGTGCAGCACCCACGTCGTCGCCGGTCCGGTCATCGCGCGCTCACCGGGGCGGCGGCGGGAGCGCCTCGGTGGTCTCCCGCTGGTCGAGTCCGGTCAGCAGCAGCAGGTCGACCACGACCGATCGCAGCTGGACCAGCACCACCTCCGCCGTCATCTCCTGGGACCGCTCGACGCGCCCGCTCGCGTCCCCGATGGCGAGCAGCTCGTCGCGAGCCGCGACGGCCATCCGGTCGGCGCCGAGCTCGGCGGCGACCTTCTCGGCGGCGTCGGCCAGGTCCATCGCCAGCACGGAGTACGACGACGGCACCGGCCGCCGGTGGTACGCCGCGACCGCGACCTGCCGGACCAGCACCCGGGTGCTGCGCAAAGCCCGGTCGAGCGGGTCGACGAGGTCGGCCATCCGCCGGATGTTGCCGCGGTGGCGGACCCGGAACGGCGAGGAGGCGACCACGGCCATCCCCTCGTCGGCCGCCGCCTGCAGCTCCCGGATGAGGTGGTCGGTCGACCGGGCGTCCGCGAGGAGGTCGAGACCGTGCTGCATCTCGCCGTCGACCATCACCTCGCCCGCCGCCCGGAGCAGCTCCGCGATCTTGCGCACCACGACCGCCGCCTGCTCCCGCGGACGGCGCAGCGGTGCTGCCGGCACTACCGAGGCCGCCACCAGGGCCACCACGCCGCCGATGACCGCATCGGTCCACCGGGTGAAGGCGGCGTCCGGCTCCGGCACCAGGGTGGCGACGATGATCGACTGCACCGCGGCCTGGGTGACCAGCAGCTGGCCGCCGTCGAGCAGGAAGGCGCTCGACATCGCGAGCGCGACGATCAGGGCGATCTGCCACCCGCCGGTGCCGAGCTCCAGGACCAGCAGGTCGGCGATGAACACCCCGACCGCGACCCCCACGGTGATCTCGGCGACCCGGCGCAGCCGCTGGCCGTAGGACGTCCCGAGGGCCACCACGGCGGCGACCGGCGCGAAGAACGGCGTCGGGTGGTCGAACAGGTCCGCCGCGATCACCCACGCGACGCCTGCCGCCACCGCGCACTGGGCGATCTGCCAGCGCTTGGAGCTGAGCCGGGCGATGCGCGCCCGCATGGACAACCGGCCGCGACTCCACATCCTGTCGAACGGCCCGGCCTCCATGGACCGATCGTGCCAGAGGTGGTGGTGGGGGCTGCTGCTCGGCTCTCGGGGTTTCGAGGCTCGCTTCGCTCGCACCTCAACCAGCGTCAGTCAGCGCCGGTCACGGGTGAGCGTGCGCCCACTCGAGGGCCTGGCGGAGGTGGCCGAGGTCGCGGTACCAGGTGCGGACCTCGGTGCGGCAGCGCACGCGGGCGACGCGGGTGTCGTACTCGCCGCACTCGGCGCGGGCCTCGGAGTCGGTGGGCGGGTAGAGGGCGGAGCCGTCGTAGTAGTGGATCTCGAAGCCGTTGGCGGCGTCGCCGGTGACCTCGACGATCGTGTCGGGCGCGGGCGCCTGGGTGGTGGTGCTGCTGGCGGACAGGCTGCTGCCGAGCAGGAGCAGCAGGGCGGCTCCGGCCGCGACGGCCAGGGCGAGGAGCTTGGGCATGGGTGGACCTCCGAGAGGGTCGGTGCGCCGGCGAGTTCCGGCGTACCGACGACGCTAGGAACGGCCGGGGACGGTCGGCCGCGACCGCGGTGTGCCTGGGGAGAACCCGTGCGCGAACCGGCCCTGCGGACGGAAGAGGGCCCGTCGCCCCTTGTGGCCGACCTCACCATTGGCGATAGTCGCCATGCGTCGCCCCGCGTCCCCGACAGCCGCCAGCGAAAGGCCCTCCGTGGTCACTCCGATCGACCCCACCTCGGCCGGGTTCCTGCTCGCCGAGAACCGCAGCCAGCCCATGCACGTCGGAGGCCTGCAGCTGTTCGAGAACCCGGAGGGGGCGGGTCGGGGCTACACGCGGCGGATGTACGAGGCGATGACCGACGTGGCGGAGGTCCGCCCGCTGTTCCTCAAGCACCCGTACCGATCGCTGTCCACGGCCGGCCAGCTGGTGTGGCGCGAGGACGAGCAGTTCGACCTCGAGCACCACGTCATGCACAGCGCGCTGCCGAAGCCGGGGCGGATCCGCGAGCTCCTCGACCTCTGCGGACGGCTGCACAGCACCCGGCTGGCCTGGGAGCGGCCGCTGTGGGAGTCGACGGTGATCGAGGGGCTGCGCGACGGCCGGGTGGCGCTGTACACGAAGACGCACCACGCGCTGCTCGACGGCATCTCGGCGATGCGCCTGATGCAGAGCGTGCTCAGCACCGACCCCGACCAGCGCGACATGCCGGCGCCGTGGGGCGTCCGCCCCGAGCCGGGCGAGCGGCAGGACGCCGTCGACGACGTACCGGCCGAGCTGTTCCGCCACGCGCTCTCCACCGGCCTGGGCCTCACCGCGGAGGCGGCCGGACTGCCCGCCGCCCTGATCCGGACCCTGAACGCCGGCATCCGCAACGAGACGTCGGCGGTCTCCTTCCACGCGCCCCGCACCATCTTCAACGAGCGGATCACCGGCTCGCGGCGCTTCGCCGCGCAGGACTGGCCGATCGAGCGGCTGCGCGCGATCGGCAAGGCGAGCGGCGCGACGATCAACGACGTCGTCCTGGCGATGTGCTCGGGCGCGGTGCGGCAGTACCTCCTCGAGCTCGGCGCACTCCCCCAGGCGCCGCTGGTCGCCATGGTCCCGGTCGGGCTGAACGCGAAGCAGTCGCACCTCGCCTCCGCCGACGGCGGGAATGCCATCGGGGCCGTCATGTGCAAGCTCGGCACCGACCTCGACGACCCGGCCGACCGGCTCGCGACCATCCACCGCTCCATGGACGAGGGCAAGGTCGCGCTCTCCAGCATGACCCCGCTGCAGATCGTCGCGATGAGCGCGCTCGGCCAGGCGCCGGCGATCCTGCCGCCGCTGCTGCGGATGCAGGGCATCGTGCGGTCGCCGTACAACCTGGTGATCAGCAACGTGCCCGGCCCGCGCACGACGCACTACTGGAACGGCGCCAAGATGGTCGGCACCTACCCCCTGTCGATCCCGATCAACGGGATGGCGCTCAACATCACCTGCACGTCGTACGACGGGAAGATGGGCTTCGGACTGACCGGCTGCCGACGGACGGTCCCGCACCTGCAGCGCCTGCTCGGGCACCTCGACGACGCTGTCACGGCGCTGGAGAGGGCCGCCGGGGTGTAGCGGCGTCGTCGTCGACCCACTCCAGGAGGTCGCCCGGCTGGCAGTCCAGGACCCGGCACATCGCCTCGAGGGTGCTGAACCGGACCGCCTTGGCGCGGCCGTTCTTGAGCACGGCGACATTGGCCGGGGTCAGCCCGACCTGGTCGGCGAAGTCACCCACCGACAGCTTCCGCTTCGCGAGCTGGACGTCGATGCGCACCACGATCGGCATCAGATGACCCCGTCGAGGTCGAGCCGCAGCGCCGTGGCCTGGTGGAGCAGGGCGCGCATCACGACCATCACCAGCAGTGCCACTCCGGCGGCGAGCGTCATGCCGATCAGCAGGATCGGCGTGCCGGGTTCGTCGGACCTGGCGATGACGTACGCCGCGAAGCTCGCGAACAGCGCCCAGCCGGCCGCGAGCGCCGCCACGATCCCGTCGACCCAGCGGAACGCCTCCTCGCTGAAGATCCGGTCGGCCCGCACCAGGGAGAGCAGCCGCCAGGTGCACACGACCACGACCTGCACCGCGAGGACCTCCAGGATCGACCAGACCGTCAGCGGCCAGCGCAGGTACGCCAGGTCCGGTTCCTCGCTGGCCAGGTGGGCGAACTGTCCCGGCAGGCTCACCACCTGACCGAAGACGAGTCCGACGAAGAACACCACCAGCAGGACGCGAAGCGGGAGCATGACGCGATCGAGCAGTTTCATGCATCGAATTTCGCTCGAGAACTATCGATTGTCAATAGATTCATCGTCGTGCGAACCCGCGGGGTGTCAGGAGGCGTAGCAGAGGTGTGACGAGACGCGACCGACGCGAGCCGGAGTTCACCGAGTTCTTCGGCGCGCACGCAGCGGGACTGCGGCGTACGGCGTACCTGGTCGTCCGCGACTGGCACCTCGCCGAGGACCTGACCCAGCAGGCGATGGCCAAGCTGTACGCCGCGTGGGGGCGCACCCGGCCGGCGACGCGGCTGGCCTACGCCCGCCGCATCGTGGTCAACGAGTGCCTCAGCCACCTGCGCCGCCGCCGGCCGGAGACCGCGTTCGAGACGGTGCCCGACCTGGCGGCACCGACCGCGGGCGACTCTCCGCTCGACCTCGGCCGGGCGCTCGAGCTGCTGCCGCCGCGGCAGCGGGCGATCGTCGCGCTGCGCTTCCTCGAGGACCTGCCCGTCGACGAGGTCGCGCGGGTGCTCGGCGTCGCGAGCGGCACGGTCAAGAGCCAGACGTCCCGCGCGCTCGACACACTGCGCCGTCACCTGCCCGATCTCGCCGAGGAGCTGTCATGACCGAACGCGACCTGACCACGCTGCTGCACGACCACGTCACCCACGACGAGCCGCCCACTCCCCTGCCCACGCGCGCGATCGCCGACGGCCGCCGCCGGATCCGTCGCCGCCGACTCGGTCTGGCCGGCGGGGCGCTGGCCGCGATCGCGCTCGCCGGGGCGGTCGTCGTACCGCTGCGATCCGGGGACGAGCCCCGAGAGTCCGTCATGGACCCGGCCTCCGTCGACGCCCTCGCGGAGTACGACGCCCTCCGGATGCCCGAGCTGATGGACGAGCACGTGCGCCGGGTGCTGGAACGCAGCGTGCCCGACCTGGGGCCGTCGACGTTCATCGCGCGCGACGACCAGTGGACGCCCATCCCCCGTCGGCACTGGGACAAGGCGAGTCGGCTGTCCGTCTCCTACGGATCGCGCGAGCACGAGTGGGAGGTGTCGATCAGCCACGCGCGAGGTGAGGCGGAGGGCGGCGCGGAGACCTACTGCGCGAGCGAGCTCGCCGGCGGCTTCGCCCTGGAGTGCACGGTGGAGCGCACCGACGACGGGGACGTCGTGATCAAGCAGCTGCAGGCGCTCACGCTGCACCGGACGTTCGGGAGATTGGACCCCAACATGCCCTGGGGTGTCGTCCGCGCCGAGCGGATCGCGTCGACACGGCTGGACGAGCTCTGGTTCGAGCGCCACGTCAAGGTGATCAAGTCCGCGACGTTGCTGACCTACGTCGAGGAGAGGGTCAAGGTGACCGACCGGGACCCGGAGGCGGCGCCGTTCCGGACGTCGTACGACGACCTCGTCGAGATCGGGACCGACCCGACGATGGTGATGCCGCGCCCGCCGGACGAGAACGGCTGCGGGTGGACCTGGAAGATGGAGGTCAGGTGCATCCGGCGCTGAGCTCCTGGTAGCCGCCGCCCACGGTGTCGGCCACCGCCTGCAGCCGCGCCCGGGTGATGTCGGCGACGGTCGCGTAGCCGGCCACCTGGGCGTTGGAGCCGACCCGCGTGGGCTCGGCGGAGTTGATGCTGACGCAGCGGCGGGTGCCGCCGTCGGCGGCGTTCTGGAGGGCGACGGCGTGGCCCGTCGTACCGCTGCCAGCGAAGAAGTCGAGCACCCGCGCGTCGTCGGGCATCGTGCCGAGCAGCCGGCGCAGCAGGCCGGTGGGCTTGGGCGACTCGAAGACGTGGCCGACGATCTGCTTCAGCTCAGCGACCGCCGTGTCGGTCGAGCCCACCTCGGCGGCGAGCCAGATGGTGGTGAGCTTCTTGCGGCGGCCGCCGGTCTCGTCGCGATGCAGCCAGTCGCGCTGGAAGATGTCGACCCGCTCCCCCGCCCGGCCCTTGATCCGGCGGCAGACGAGGTCGTCGGGACGCTCGTCGATCCGGGGGCGGCTCCAGCGCCAGACCGCCGGGGTGCCGTCGCCGAAGACCGGTGCGACCTCCACCGCGGCGCCGAAGGGCTCTCCTCGAACCTCACCCGTCTCGGGGTCGCCCCAGACGCTGAAGTGGAGGGTCGGGGCGGTGACGGGGTTGAACTTCTTGTTGGTGTTGCGCAGCGGGAGGTGGCGGAACCGCCGGCCGTCCGGGGCGGTCTGCGGGAAGTCCCGCTCGTCGACGGTCTCGGCGCTGCTGGCGTCGAGCACGCAGCGGCGGGCGTCCTTCGCGTAGACGAGGAGGTACTCGTGACTGGTCGCGAACCCCTTCCCCAGCTGGCGTCCCTTGGGGTTGAGGTTGACGACGACCTGGGCCAGCCGCTGCCCCTCGCCGTACACCTCGTCCATGAGCAGGCGCAGGTGGGCGGCCTCGTTGTCGTCGATGCTGACTGCGATCGCGCCGGTGTCCGCGAGCAGCTCGCGGGCGTGCTCGAGCCGGGGGCGCATCATCTCCACCCAGGCCTGGTGGCGGGTCGTGGTCGCGTCGCCGCGGATGTCGTCGCGGTAGGCGAAGTCGTTGCCGGTGTTGTACGGCGGGTCGATGTAGACGAGGTCGTACGCCACCTGCTCGCCCGTGATCTGCGCCAGGCGAGGCAGCACGTCGAGGTTGTCGCCCTCGACGAACGTGTTCCACGGCTCGGCCACGCGCCGACCCTAACCGGGCGCTCCTCCGGTCAGCGGTACCCGACCAGCGTCGGGCTCGCCGTCCGCACCTGCAGCGCGACCGGCTCTCCCACCATCGTCACCGTGCCGACCACCGGCTCCCACGCACCGCCGTTGACCCGGAACTCCGCGCTGTAGGTCGTGTCGACGCTCGGTCCGACCTGCCCCGCGCGGGTGTACTCGTGCGTGACGTCCAACGCTGGGTACGCCGCCCCCGGGCTCGTCGTGGTCGTTGCCGCGCCGTCGCCGAAGCTCCACGCGAAGCCGCTCGGCCGGATCCGCAGGTCCACCCGCTGCCCCACCAGCGTCACCGAGCGCTCGAACGGCGCCGCCTCGGTGTAGAAGTTCGTCGCGAAGTTCACCAGCGTCTCGCCGCCCGGGGGTTGGACGACCAGCTCCGAGGCCGGGAGTGGGATGCGCTTGAAGGCGCGGGCGACCATGGCGTTGGTGATCGCAGGGGGCGCTGCTGGTTCTGACTCTGTTGGGCACACGAATCCCAGCTCCGTGATGGATCCGTCGTTGTTCTCAAGCCAAGCTTCAACCATTTGAGATCCATCGGAGCAATAGCGAACCTCCGTGCATGTGGCAGATCCACCGAAGCTGCATACAGGATTCTCGTGATATACCCCTGGCGTCCCGTCGGCGGTTGAAACGGAGTCGGTTGTTTGACTGGCACTGTTCTGGACATCAACGACGTATTGGCTCGGTTCGGGTCGTACGTCGCTATCGGCCAATGCCTTCGACGGAACGAACGCGACCGCAGCTGAAGCGACGATTAGTCGAGCCAACGATCTCACTGGTCGACATCCAGACGCATGACGGACCAAATCCCATCCTGGTTACGCACGATGAACTGGAACTGAACTGGCCCGCCTGCGAACCTTCGGGGCTCCTCGTTTGGTTCCGATATCTGTTGAGGGCTCACCTCGGTGGACACTTGGACGGTGAAGGCTCTGCCTTCACGCGATGTGACTTGCTCGGCCCTCGCACTAGAAACGCTTACGTCACCGCCCTCGATGCTGCCGCCGGCGCTGTGGACTTCCTCAATGCCTTTGAGGCCCGCGAGGCAGGCTTCGCATGTCTCGGAGGCAACTTCGCGCAGGGCACCAACGTCACCTGTCGCCTGCGCGTAATTAACCAGGTCCCAGTAGAACCGCACGAACGCCTCAGCAGCGGCGGCGTCATCCCCCTCAGCCTCAGCGGGAAGCGTGGGCTCGACCGGACCGGTCGGAGTGGGCGTAGGCGTGACGGAAGAACTCTCCGTGGGCGACACCTTCGGCTCGGGATCGGCATCGCTCCGACAACCCGCGAGCAGCACGGATCCGACCACCATGCCGACCACCAGGGTCACGGTGACGAGTCGTCTCATATGAGTCCTTCCCGAGAGCCGCGGCATCCAGACCCGAGACGCCAAACCGGAAACTACCCACATCCTCGGAGGTCACGCACCACCGAAAGTGAAGCCTGTGGACAGCGACCAGGAACAATGGAGGCGTGAGCTTCGCCGACCGACGTGCGCAGCGTCGGTGGCGACGCGAGATGGAACGACGCCTGCGCGAGCTCGACCGGCTCGACGACCGGCATCTCCACCAGCACCAGGTGCACCGCCCGCTGGGCTCCCCCGGACCGACGACGTCGCGACGACGAGAGCGCAAGCAGCGCGGGCCCGTCGTACCCGGCCTGCTCGTCGTGCTGGTCATCATGGTCGGCGTCTTCCTCGTCGACCCGTCGGACTCCGGGCGGCGGCTGCGGGAGTTGGCCGGGTTCGACGGGCGGTTGGGCGAGCTGGTGGGGGTGCCGGAGGAAGGTGGCGAGTACGCGTTCGTGACGACCCAGCCCGGCAGCGACGAGCCGGTGAGCTGGAACCCCTGTCGCCCGATCCGGTACGTCGTCAATCCCGACAGCGCGCCCGACGGCTGGGAGGACCTGGTCACCGAGGCGACGTCGGACATCGCGGACGCGACCGGGTTCCGGTTCGAGGACGAGGGCACCACCGACGACCGCGACTTCGAGGACCGCATCGACGGGCTGAACCGCGCGAAGCCGGTGCTCATCGGCTGGGCCGACGACACCGAGGTGCCACGCCTGGCGGGTGACGTGGCGGGCCTCGGCGGGAGCACGTACGTGGAACGCCAGGGGCGCCGTACCTACATCACCGGCTCCATCGCCCTCGACACCGACCTGTTCGCCGAGCTGGACGACAAGCGGGGCGGCGACGACCTGATGCGCGCGATCATCACCCACGAGCTCGGCCACGTCATCGGCCTCGACCACGTCGAGGACCGCAGCGAGCTGATGTACGAGGGCAACATCGGGCAGACCGAGCTCGGCCCGGGAGACCGCGAGGGCCTGGCGAGGCTGGGCTCCGTCGAGTGCGGCTGAGCGCCTCCGAAGCGGACACACGAACCCGCCTGGCCGAACGGGGCCGCGCGCCCGTTTAACCTTGCGCAGGTGACCAAGCGCCGACTGACCCTGACCGCCGGCCTGCTGGGTGGTGCCCTGATGATCCCCGGCACCGCGTTCGCCGATTCCACGGGGCAGCCGTACCCCCGGCACTCCTCCGACGGGGTCCGCGGACCGATCGCGCGCGACCTGCCGTCGTACGCCCGCAGCGCGGCACCGCGGAGCACGACGCCGACCGGGTACACCGTCGCGCCGGGAGTGACGTACTCCTCCTGGTCCGAGACCAACGCGCGCGGCCCGATCAAGGCCCACCTGCTGCGGATCAACTACAAGCAGCCGGGGCTCCGGCTCAACTACGCGAACCCGGGCCGGATCGCGAACACCCAGCGCGTCCGCGGGATGCTCGACCGCAAGGCCGTCGCCGCAGTGAACGGCGACTTCTTCGACATCGGCGACTCCGGCGCCCCGTTCGGCATCGGCGCGGAGCGGGCGAAGGGGTTCCTGCACGGACCGAGCCCGTCGTGGAGCGCCGGCTTCACGGTCAGCAAGAGCAAGAAGCCGTTCATCGGCCCGATCCAGGTCCGCACGCGCATCAAGCAGCACCGCGACTGGCCGCTGACCAACATCAACTCCCCCAGCATCCCCGACGGCGGCATCGGCCTCTACAACGCCCGCTGGGGATCGACGCCCGGGTACGGCGTCACCGACGGCCAGAAGAGCCGCGTCGTCCAGGTCCAGGTCGTCAACGGGAAGGTCGTGCGGAAGAAGGCCCGGCTCCGCGCCGGTCACCGGATCAAGGGCTTCATGCTGGTCGGGCGCGGCTCCGGTGCGCGGCTGCTGCGTCAGCTGAAGTTCGGC
The DNA here is from genome assembly GCF_035503875.1 of Nocardioides sp. Classification (GTDB taxonomy): domain Bacteria; phylum Actinomycetota; class Actinomycetes; order Propionibacteriales; family Nocardioidaceae; genus Nocardioides. The sequence goes on along the minus strand of NZ_DATJTA010000059.1, from coordinate 47,103 downwards.
GACCGGATCAGCATCGCTCGCGGCATCACCGGCCGTCCCGGGATGGCGATCACCAGCAACAGCTTCCTGGTGCGCAACGGCGTACGCACCGTCACCGACGACCGCGAGATGCACCCCCGCACCGCCATCGGGATCAGCCACGACACGTCCGAGATCCTGATGCTGGTCGTCGACGGGCGGCAGGCCGCGAGCCGTGGCTACACCATGGTGGAGCTCGCCGACATGATGCTCCGCCTCGGCGCCGAGGAGGCGCTGAACCTGGACGGCGGTGGCTCCTCCACCCTCGTCGCCCGCCGGCCCAACGGGGTGAACCGGGTGCTCAACAAGCCCTCGGACGGCCGTCCGCGCAAGGTCGCGAACGCCATCCAGGTGCTCTACTCCGCGCCGCGGTAGCCGCATGACGACCGACGCCCCGCGCCGTACCTTCACGCGCGCCGAGCTCGAGTCCTTCCGCGACGCGGAGGTGCCCGACCTGCTCCCGGGACCCGACGACCCGCCGCTGCGGCTGCTCTTCGTCGGGATCAACCCGGGGTTGTGGACGGCCGCGACCCGCACCCACTTCGCGCACCCGGGCAACCGCTTCTACCCCGCGCTGCTGCGCGCCGGCATCGTCACCCGGCCGATCGACCCCGCTGCCGGGATGACCGACGAGGACCGCGACCACCTCCGCGCCCGCGGGATCGGGATCACCAACGTCGTACGGCGCGCCACGGCCAAGGCGTCCGAGCTCAGCGTGGAGGAGTACCGCACCGGCGGCGCCGCGCTGGTCGAGACGGTACGACGGGTCCGGCCGGCCGTCGTCGCGATCGCGGGCATCACGGCGTACCGCGCCGCCTTCGGCCTCCCCAAGGCCGTCCCGGGTCGCCAACCGGAACCGCTCGCGGACGCCGAGCTCTGGGTCGTCCCCAACCCCAGCGGCCTGAACGCCCACGAGACCGTCGCCTCCCTCGCCGACGCCTACGCCGCCGCGGCCCGCGCCGCGGGCGTCCTGCCGCCAGACGCTGGTTGAGGTGCGAAGGACGAACAGCCGCCGCACGCTGGTTAAGGTGCGAAGGACGAACAGCCGCCGCACGCTGGTTGAGGTGCGAAGGACGAAGTCCTGAGCCTCGAAACCCGGTGACCCGAAAGACGGCGTCAGTCACCGCCGCTTCTCGGCAAGACAGGTTTCGAGGCTCGCTCCGCTCGCACCTCAACCAGCGTCACGAAAGCTCCGCTCGCACCTCAACCAGCGTCAGGCCTCAACCAGCGTCGGGGAAGGACTGGTCCTTGCCGAGCACGGTGAGGCCGTCCTCGACGAGGAAGCCGTTCGCGCGGTCGGCGTCGTGGTCGACGCCGATCTGGGCGCCGGGCGGGACGATGACGTTCTTGTCGAGGATCGCGTTGCGGACGATCGCGCCGGCGCCGACGCGGACCCCGCTCATCAGGACCGATCCCTCGACCACCGCGCCGGGGCCGACGCCGACCGCGGGCGAGAGCACGGAGCGGGTCACGACGCCGCCGCTGACGACGACGCCCGGCGAGAGGACGGCCTCGTCGACGCGGGAGTCGATGCCCTCGCCACCCTGCACGACCTTGGCCGGCGGCTGCGGGCCGTACGACGTGTAGATCGGCCAGTCGAAGTTGTAGAGGTTGAAGACCGGCAGCGGCGAGACGACGTCCATGTGGGCCGCGTAGTACGACGACAGCGTCCCGACGTCGCGCCAGTAGCCCCGGTCGCGGTCGGTCGCGCCGGGCACGACGTTGTCCTTGTAGTCGTAGACGCCGGCCTGCGAGCGACGTACGAACGACGGCACGATGTCGCCGCCCATGTCGTGCTTGGACCCGGTGGTCGTCGAGTCGCGGGTCACCGCCTCGACCAGCGCGTCGGCGTCGAAGACGTAGTTGCCCATCGAGGCCAGCACCTCGCCGGGGCTGTCGGGCAGGCCGACGGGGTCGGTGGGCTTCTCCAGGAACTCCCGGATCCGCCGCGGCTCCTCGGGGTGGACGTCGATGACGCCGAACTGGTCGGCCAGCCCGATCGGCTGCCGGATCGCGGCGACCGTGCACGCCGCGCCGCTCTCGACGTGCTGCTCGACCATCTGGGCGAAGTCCATCCGATAGACGTGGTCCGCGCCCACGACCACGACGATGTCGGGCTCCTCGTCGCGGATCAGGTTGAGCGACTGGTAGATCGCGTCGCCGCTGCCGAGGTACCAGTGCTTGCCGACCCGCTGCTGCGCGGGCACCGGCGCGACGTAGTTGCCGAGCATGCTCGACATCCGCCAGGTCTGGGTGACGTGCCGGTCCAGGCTGTGCGACTTGTACTGGGTCAGCACGACGACCTGCAGGTAGCCGGAGTTCACGACGTTCGACAGCGCGAAGTCGATCAGCCGGTAGATCCCCGCGAACGGCACCGCCGGCTTGGCCCGGTCGGCGGTCAGCGGCATCAGCCGCTTGCCCTCCCCACCCGCGAGGACGATGGCCAGGACCTTCTTGCGGGCGGCGCTCATGAAGGCAACCTAGCGCGGCCGGAGTAGGTTGCGGACGTGCGAGTCGACGTGCTGAGCAGGGAGTACCCGCCCGAGGTGTACGGCGGTGCCGGGGTGCACGTCGCCGAGCTGGTGCGGGCACTGAGATCCCGCGGCGACCTCGACGCCCGCGTGCACGCGTTCGGCGCGCCTCGGGCCGAGGCCGGCACGTCGTCGTACGCCGATCTCGCCGAGCTCGCGGGCGCCAACCCGGCGCTGCGGACCCTCGGCGTCGACCTCGCGATCGCGGACGCGTGCGGCGGCACCGACCTCGTGCACTCGCACACCTGGTACGCGAACATGGCCGGCCACCTCGCGAGCCTGCTCCACGGCGTCCCGCACGTCGTGAGCGCCCACTCGCTGGAGCCGCTGCGGCCGTGGAAGGCCGAGCAGCTCGGCGGCGGGTACGCCGTCTCCTCGTGGGCCGAGCGGACCGCGTACGAGTCGGCCGCGGCCGTCATCGCGGTGTCCGAGGCGATGGGCCGCGACGTGCTGGCGTCGTACCCCGCGGTCGACCCGGCGCGGGTGCACGTCGTCCACAACGGCATCGACACCGAGGACTGGCAGCCGATCGTCGCGCCGGACCGGGTCCGCGAACTGGGCGTCGACCCGGACCGTCCGTCGGTGGTGTTCGTCGGCCGGATCACCCGGCAGAAGGGGCTGCCGCTGTTCCTGCGCGCCTGCGCGCAGCTGCCGCCGGAGGTGCAGGTCGTGCTCTGCGCCGGAGCCCCCGACACCCCGGAGATCATGGCCGAGGTCGAGGGCCTCGTCGACGACCTCCGCGCGACCCGCACCGGCGTGGTGTGGATCGCCGAGATGCTCCCCCGCCCCGACGTCGTGGCTCTGCTGACGGCGGCCACCGCCTTCGCCTGCCCGTCGATCTACGAGCCGCTCGGCATCGTCAACCTCGAGGCGATGGCCTGCGAGACGGCCGTCGTCGCGACCGCCACCGGCGGCATCCCCGAGGTCGTCCAGGACGGCGTGACCGGGCGGCTGGTGCCCATCGAGCAGGCCACCGACGGCACCGGCACGCCGCTGGCTCCCGAGCAGTACGTCGCCGACTTCGCCGCGGCCCTGAACGAGGTCGTCGGCGACCCGGACCGGGCGGCCGCGATGGGACGGGCCGGACGACAGCGGGCCATCGAGGCGTTCAGCTGGGCGGCGATCGCCGAACGGACCGTGGAGGTCTACCGCTCGGTGCGGTGAGCCCGGTCGGTCCGCAGCTCGACCACCTCGCCCGGGCCGGCGCGGCGCCGGTCCTCGGCGGCGAAAAGCTCGTCGTCGAGCCGCGTCGTGCTGACCCGGCTCGCCCGGACGGCGATCAGCACCGGCGCCGGGAGCTCGACCAGGATCCGCCCGTCGACCCGGTGCTCGTGCAGCCCCACACCGGCGGCGCGCTCGCGCGCGACCCGGGCGCGCGGGCTGAGCAGCTCCCGCAGCAGGAAGCGCAGCCAGTCCTCGGCGTCTCCCGCGCACGCGCCCTCGACGAGCTCGAGGCAGCAGCCGTCGGCGCACAGCGCCCACGGCGAGCGGGACCGCGGGCGGCCCGGCCACAGGGCGAGCGAGGCGAAGAGCTCGCGCTCGGAGTCGTCCAGGGGCGGGCTCACCACGAGCCGTTGCGGCAGCGCGAACGGGTCCGACACGACAAGCACCTCCGGTCCGAGAAAGCGGGATGGCACTCGTCACTCTTCCGGACGCGCTCCGCGTCCGTCACCCGGGGTCGCCGTACCTGTGGAGAAGGCCGGCCACCCTGTCAGTGGGATCCCGCTCGCCGCGGGCGGCGCGGCGACCTAGGTTCCGACCCATGCACACCGCGTCGACCGGCAAGCTGATGTTCGCCCTGTGGGGTCCCGACCACTCCGCGCTGCGCGACGGTGCCCTGCACGCCGCGCTCGCCCAGGCCGGGGTACGCCGCCTGCAGCTCAACCTCGACGACGCCGACGTCGCGCCCGCGCTGCGCATCCCGACCGGGGAGCCGATCGGCGCCGTCGTCAGCCTCTGGACCGACGGCCCGGCCTCGACTGCCGGGCTCCTCGACGCGACCGCCGCCCGGGTCGCGGGATGGCGCGTCGACGAGCACCGCCGCCTCGACCCGCCGGAGGTGGCGGACGGCGTCCGGGCCGACGCGCTGGCCAACGTGGCGGTGCTGCGCAAGCCGGCCGACCTGGAGACGGCCGAGTGGCTGCGCCGCTGGATGGTCGAGCACACCCCGGTGGCGATCCGGACCCAGGCGACCTTCGGCTACGTCCAGAACGTCGTCACCGAGCCGGTCACCGCCGACGCGCCGTACGTCAGCGCGTTCGTCGAGGAGCTCTTCCCCAGCGCGGCGCTGAGCGACGTGCACGCCTTCTACGGCAGTGGTGGGGACGACGCCGAGCTCGGCCGCCGGGTCCAGACGTTGATGGCGAGCGTCGCTCGGATCGGCGCGGACCGCGACCTCGACCTGGTGCCGTCGAGCCGCTACACCTACGGGCTGGGGTCCGAGCGGTAGACGACGGTCCCGTCGGCGGTCGCGCTCACGTACGCCGACTCGCCGTACTCGTTGCTGGCGTAGACCTGGAAGACCGCCCCGTCGTCCTCGTCCGGCGCGTGCACGATGGCGTACCAGGAGGTGGGGTCCTCCACCCGCCGGCGCACCTGGCCGACCAGGTCGACGACGACGGCGTGGTCGATCGCGGCGAGGTCGAAGCGCGGGTCGTCGCTGGTGCCCTTGGAGCCCGGCTCGTCGAGGTCGCCGTCCCAGTAGTACGACTGCTTGCGGTGGGTGCGGTCGTCGACCGGCACGTCGAGAGAGGCGTACGTCGGGTACAGCACCGCCTGGAACAGCTCGGTGCCGCCGATGCCGTCCTCCAGGTCGGCCAGCAGGTCGCGGAAGTCATCGCGTCCGAAGAGGTCGACCTCGCCCTCCGCGGGTTCGCCCGAAGGCTCGACGGTCGCGGTGGCCACGTCGTCGTCACCGCCGATCGCGCTGACCAGGCCGCCGACCGCCACCAGCATGACCACCAGCGCCCCGATCGCGACGCCCACCGGGAACCGGGATCTCGCCACCGCCGGGCGGGAGGGTGCCCCGCTCTCCGGACGCGCCGGGCTGCCGGGGCTCGCGGCGGGCACGGGGTCGTACGACGGCGCCCGGAGCCCGTGCACGACCAGCCGGATCTCGCCGAGCGTCTCGGCCCGTCGCAGCTGGTCCACGCGCAGGTCGCGATCGGCCTCCACGATCTGACCGGCCGCCCAGGCGCTCTCCACCTGCCGGATGGCGACCTCGCGGTCGCGCCGGGTCGCGGGCCGGGCGGGTTCGTCCACGGCCGTCATCTGATCAGACGAACAGCGAGAGCACCAACACGAACCCGAGACCGCTGACCGACAGCACCGTTTCCATCAGCGACCAGCTCTTGACGGTCTGGCCGACGCTGAGCTTGAAGTACTCCTTGACCAGCCAGAAGCCGGCGTCGTTGACGTGGGAGAAGAACACCGAGCCCGCGCCGACGGCGAGGACCACCAGCGAGGTCTCCGCGGTGGACATGCCCTCGACGAGGCCGACCATCAGCGAGGAGGCGGTGATGGTGGCGACGGTCGCCGACCCCGTGGCCAGCCGGATCAGCACGGCCATCACCCAGGCGAGCACGTAGACCGAGAAGTCGGCGTCCTTGGCCCAGTCCGCGAGCAGGGTGCCGACGCCTGTGCGGACCAGGACCTCCTTGAACCCGCCACCCGCCGCCACGATGAGCAGGATCCCGGCGATGCCCGGCAGCGCGGACTCGACGGTGCCGCTGATCTCCTTCAGCCCCATCCCGGACCCGCGCCCGAAGGTGAACATCGCGACCAGGACGGCGATCAGCAGGGCGACCATCGGCTCGCCGATCACCACCATCACCTGCTGGAGGCGGCTGTCCTCGTCGTCGACGACGATCTCGGTGACCGCGCGGCCCAGCATCAGCACGACCGGCAGCAGGACCGTGGCCAGGGTGACCACGAACGAGGGCCGCGGCCCGGAGTCCTCCTGCTCACGGCCCTGGAACGTGTCGGGAGCGGGTACGTCGACCCACCGGCCGGCGAGCGCTCCGAAGAGCGGACCGGCCACGACGATGGTCGGGACGGCGACCAGCAGGCCCAGGCCGAGGGTGATGCCGAGATCGGCGCCGAGGGTGCCGATCGCCACCACCGGTCCGGGGTGCGGCGGCACGAAGCCGTGCATGGCCGACAGGCCGGCCAGCGCGGGGATGCCGACGGTGATCAGCGAGACCTGTGCCCGCCGGGCGACCAGGTAGATCACCGGCATCAGCATCACCAGGCCGATCTCGAAGAACATCGGCAGGCCGATGATCGCTCCCACCAGGGCCATCGCCCACGGGAGGGCGCGCGTCGACGCCCGGCCGACGATGGTGTCGACGATCTGGTCCGCGCCGCCCGAGTCGGCGAGCAGCTTCGCGAACATCGCCCCCAGGGCGATCAGGATGCCGACGCCGGCGGTGGTGCTGCCGAAGCCCTCGGTGAAGGTGGTGAGCACGTCGCCGACGTTCTGCCCGGCCAGGATGCCGACGGTCAGGCCGCCGAGGATCAGGGCGAGGAAGGGGTGCAGCTTGACGGCGGTGATCAGCAGGACCAGCAGCGCGATGGCGCTGAGGGCCGCGACGACCAGCTGCCAGCCCGGCGCGACCGGCTCGTAGATGTCACCCGTGGCCAGCGGCAGGACGGCGAAGGTCATGCCCGGACGTACCCCTCCACGATCTCGTCGACACTCTGGTTCACGTCGAGCACCAGTCCGCCCTCGTCGGGCTCGAGCGGCTCGAGGGTCGCGAGCTGCGAGGTGAGCAGCGACGCGGGCATGAAGTGGCCGGGGCGCGAGGCCTGCCGGCGCTCGATCACCTCACGGTTGCCGGCGAGCAGCACGAACTCGGTGCCGGGCGCGTGGTGGCGCAGCTGGTCGCGGTACTTGCGCTTGAGCGCCGAGCAGCTCATCACGCCACCGTCGGGGTGCTCGGCGAGCCAGGCCCCGACCCGTTCCAGCCACGGGTACCGGTCGTGGTCGTCCAGGGCCTCCCCCCGGCTCATCTTGGCGATGTTGGCCTCGGGGTGGAGGTCGTCGGCGTCGGCGAAGGGCACCCGGAGCCGCTGCGCGAGCGCGGCCCCCACGGTGGACTTGCCGGAGCCCGAGACCCCCATGACGACGATGGGGTGGTGGGTCACCCCGACACCGTAGACGACCGGTGCCGAGGTGACCCGGGGGTCAGGCTCGGTTCAGGCGGTGGCGCCCTGCGAGACCCAGTAGTCGTTGAGCGCGCCGTTGGTCTTGACGAACCAGATGATCGGGCCGACCAGGATGAACATGCCCGGGAAGAACCACAGGCCGGTCGCGCCGCTGACCCGCTGCTCCTGACCGCGCAGACGGCGTACGTTCCCGACCTCGGCCGAGAGGAGGTACGGGTTCACGATGTTGATGAAGATCGCCAGGATCAGCGCCACCACGCCGCCGATGCCCTGGCCGGTGTGCTGCTTCAGCTCCTCGTGGGTCTTGTAGTAGTAGTACCAGCTGTAGATGCCGAGGGTGACGATGTACAGCAGGATGCAGATGCCGGTGCTGCGGACCTTGCCGACGGATCCGGTGACGGGCACGCCGCCGTAGGCCGGCGGCGGGGCGGCGGCATAGGCCGGTGGCGGGGCGGCCGCGTACGGCGGGTCGGCCTGGGGGTCGGGCTGCGGGGACTCGGTCATGCCTGCTCCATGGGATCGCGGGTTCGAGACGGCCCGAACCTAGGGCACCCGACCCCCCAGCAGCACCCCCACCACGAAATCGGCTGCGGCGCGCTCGAAGTCCGCGCCGTGGCGCAGCATCGCGTGCTTGCCGCCGGGCACCGTGCGCCACTCGACCTCCGTGGTCCTCGAGAGCCGCCGTGCCACCTGCTGTGCCCGGCTCGGCACGGCGACCCGGTCGGCGTCGCCGTGCACGATCAGCACCCGGCGGCCCGAGAGGTCAGCGCCGTCGGTCGGGTAGACCCACGGGTTGAGCGCCACCACGCCCACGACGTCGGGCTCGGTGCCGGCGAGCAGCGCGGCCCGTCCCCCGAGGGAGTGACCGACCAGGCAGGTCGGAAGCCGCCGCCCCTGGCGGTCGCGGACGCGGTCGAGCGCCCAGGTCGTGTCCTTGACCGGGGTGTGCTCGGTGTCCCAGCCGCGACGGGAGTTCAGCAGGCGGTAGACCGCGACCCGGCCACGCGTGGCGCGGGCGATCCGCCGGGCGACGGGGATCATCCGGAGCACCGAGAGCTGGGTGGGCCGGACCATCGGGTTGCCGGGCCGGGACGCACCCCCGTGCAGCACCAGGACGACGCCCTCCGGACGGCGGGGCTCGGCGACGGGGACCAGCCGGGGCTCGGTCATCTCAGCCCCGGCCGCGGTCGGCGCGGGCCTCGTCGTACGCCGGCTCGCGGAGCCGCTCGACCCAGCCGTACTGGTCGAGACCGGGCAGCCGGTTGAGCACCGGGTCGAAGGAGATGTCGGCGTCGCCCTCGGCGTACTCCTGCGCGTCCTTCCCGGAGAGCCGCAGGTCGGCGAAGCGGCGCCACGCCCCGTCGCGCACCGAGCAGGACAGCTCGATCGTGTCGTGCCCGTTCGTGCGAGCGCCGAGCACGACCGGGCCGGCGGCGGTGCGGTAGGGCAGCAGCGTGGTCATCGGCCGGCCGTACGTCGACCGGCTCGCGGTCAGCACGAACCGGCTGACCCGGCCCCATCCGGTGGTGGCGAGGAGCAGGTCGCCGTGGCTGCCGTCGGCGTTCGGGACCCGGATCGCCAACCCGTGGATGTCGGGCAGCGCGTGCGGGAGCCCGATAGCGCGCGACTCGCGGACCACCACCTCGTCGATGCCCGCGGCGTCGAGGAACTCCACGCCGATCGCCGGGTCGACGCCGGTGCGGTAGAGGCAGGCCCGGCGTACGCCGCCGCGCGGGTGCAGCGGCTTCGCGGCCGGGCGGATCGCGGACGTGGCCCGGGTCGCCGTCGCGAGCAGCGACCCCCCGAGCGTGGCGGCACCGTGACGGACCGGGGCGAGGAGCGACATGCGGTGTCGGTACCCACTCGGCTGCCGGTCAGGAGGCGCGCTCAGGAGCGCTTCCGCAGGGCCTCGGGCTTGTGGACGGCGGTTCCGCCGGAAGTGTCGCTGCGGACGAGGTACTGCGGCTGGTCCTCGCTCGCGACCACCTTGCGGCCGCCCGCGTGGGTCTCGGTGGTGATCTTCTCCTCGACCCGCCCGACGGCGGTGCCGCCGTGGCTGTCCCACTCGACGCGGTCGCCCTTGCGGAAGCTCTGGGTGCTCATGGGGGCCGGTACCCCTGGCTGCTGCTTCATCACGGTATGCAGACGAACTGGCACCTCCCACGGTGGGTACGCCGTGGGAGGGCGAACTCGTCTGCATACCGTGATGAACCTGGGGCGCCCGTGACGACCACACCCCTCACGAGCACCCCACGCACGCGGCGGCGGTGGGGCGGGCGGCCAGTCGCTCGGGCGGGATGGGCCGGCCGCAGACCACGCAGGTGCCGTAGCTGCCGTCCGCGAGCCGCGCGAGGGCGGCGTCGACCTCGGCGAGCCGGGTCTCGGCCTGCCGGATCAGGGTGTCGAGCTGGGAGCGCTCGAAGGCGATCGTGTGCCCCTCGGGGTCGTGCTCGTCGTCGGCGTTCGAGTCGCGGGAGGCCTCGACCATCCCGCTGAAGTCTCCGCGCAGCGCCGCGAGGCGTCGTACGACGACCGCACGCGCCTCCCGGAGTCGCTCCGCGTCGCTCACCCGGCGGGCGCGCTCGCGGGGTCGGACGGAGCGGCGGGCGGCGGCTCGGTGGTGCTGCCCGGGTTCTCGGTCGGCGCCTGCGACGGAGTCTCGGAGGGCGTCGGCGACGGGCTGGGGGTCTCGCTGGGCTGCTGGGTGGGCTCGCCCGACGGGCTGGGTGCCGGGTCGTCCTGCTGATCCCGGTCGTCCTGCTGCTTCTTCCCGTCGTCGGAGTCGCGGTCAGGGGCGCGGTCGCGGTCGTCCGACTGGTCCCCGGTGCCGCCCGAGCCGCCGAGCCGGCTGATCGACGTACCGCCGCTCCCCGAGGTGCCGCCGGTGTACGACGAGACCGGCTTCCCGCCGATCGCCTCGAAGGCGAGCAGGACTACCATCGCGGCGACGAAGGTGCCGCCCGCGAGCAGGGCGACCCGCCGCCAGGGCAGCGTCCGCCACGGGCGGGCGGCCGGCTGCTGGTCGAGTTCCTCCTGGGCCTCGGCCAGCTGCTCGTCGGCGTGCTCGAGGTGCGCGTCGAGGGCCGCGGTGTCGTCGCTGCGGCGGACCGCGCGGCGTACCTCGGCCTGGGCGACGCCGACCTTCAGCAGCGCGTTGTCCTTCGCGACCTTGGCGACCTTCTGCCGGCTGGTCGCGAGGCCCTGGCTGTAGAGCGCGGTCGCGATGGTGGCGGCCACGCTGCCGACGGCGGCGCCGATGAGCGTCCCGGCCGCGCCGAGGGTCGAGAGGAGCACGGCGGTCGTGACCGCCGCGAGCGCGCCGGCGAGCGTCTTGAGCCAGTCGATGTCGAGCTTGGGCTGCGGGTCGGGTGGGGCGTCAGTCATCCCTCTCGACGGTACCGACCCGCTCCCCCGTTTCCCGAACCCGAGCGACGTCATCCTCGTCACCCTGGGCTGCCCGAGACCCGCGGATCAGCCGACCCAGGTCGCCTTGGCCCCGCCCCGGCGCGAGGAGTTGACCACCATCGAGCCCTCGTCCAGGGCGACCCGCGTCAGGCCGCCGAGGGGTACGACGACGTCCCGGCCGTCGAAGACCCCGAACGGACGCAGGTCGCAGTGCCGGGGGGCCAGCCTCCCGTCGGTCACCACCGGGACGGTCGAGAGCGCGACGAGCTCCTGGACGATCCAGTCCTCGGGCGCGGCGCGGAGACCGGCGACGGCGCTGTCGAGCTCCGCCGGGGAGGCGGTCGGCCCGACGACGACGCCCTGCCCGCCGGAGCCGTCGCGCGGCTTGAGCACCAGCTCGCCGGCCCGTTCGAGAGCAGCGGCGTGCTGGCGGGGATCGCGCAGGTCGTACGTCGGGACCGCGGGCAGCACCGGCTCCTCACCCGGCAGGTGCCGCACGACCTCGTCGACGAAGGCGTAGACGAACTTGTCGTCGGCGACGCCGGCGCCGAACCAGTTCGCGAGCCCGACCGACCCGGCTCGCAGCGGCTCCAGCAGCAGCTCGGCGACAGGCGTGAGCGCGCCCGACGAGGTCCGCACCCGGTCGTCGTCGGTGCGCCGGTAGACCGAGCGCACCGGCCGGCCGTCGGTGAGCAGCAGCCGGTCCCCGGAACGGCGCAGGTCGGCGGGGGTGACGAGCACCAGGCCGGCCAGCTCGGCCAGCCGCCCGTGCTCGTACGAGGCGGAGTTGGAGGTGCCGTCGGTCAGCAGCACCAGCTCGCCGTCCAGGGCGGGAGCCGCGGCCTCCAGCGCCCGGCTGAGCGCGGCGCCGAGCTCGCTGCGGACGTCCTCGCGGGCCGGGCGGACGCCGAGCACCTCGGCCACCGCGTCGGAGGCGGCCATCGCGTAGCCGAGTCCGGACGGCGTCCGCACGTTGTCCTCCAGGACCCGGAAGCCACCGTCGGAGCCGCGCACCAGATCCAGTCCGGCCACGCTGATCCAGGCGCCGCCGACCGGCCGCATCCCGATCACGTCCTCCTCGAAGTACGACGACCCGGTCAGCACCGCCTCGGGCAGCACCCCGTCGGCGACGAGCCGCCGCTCGCCGTACGCGTCGGCCACCAGGGCGTCGAGCGCCCGCACCCGCTGCGCGACCCCGGCCTCGATCCGCGCCCACTCCTCGCCGCTGAGCACCCGGGGCAGCGGGTCGACGCGGAACTCGTGCCCCTCCTCCCCGCCGAACCGCACGCCGCGCTCGGCCAGCAGCGCGTTGACCTCGACGGTGAGCGCGTCGAGGTCGGCACCGTCGAGCCGGTCCAGCAGCCGCCGGTACGCCGGCCGGGGCGTCCGGCCGTCGAAGGCCTCGTCGTAGGACTCGGCGTAGGACTCGGCGTGGGAATCGGCGTCGGGACGCTCGGAGGTCTGGGGCGTGGTCTGCTGACGGGATCGTGTGTCGTCCTGCACCGTTCGTTCGGTAACCGGACGTGCGACCGGCTACTCGCGGGCCAGCAGCGTGACGACCTCGAAGTGGGCGGTCTGCGGGAACATGTCGAGCAACCGCGCGGTGACAGGCCGGTACGACGGCATCGCGGCCAGGTCGCGCGCCAGCGTGACGGCGTTGCAGCTGGAGTACAGGACGTGCGGGACGCCCGACGACTCCAGCCAGCCGGCCAGGTCGGGGCCGATCCCGCGTCGGGGCGGGTTGACCACGACCAGCTCCGGCGGCGCGGGCTGCTCGGGCGCCCAGGTCGTCGCGTCGGCGGCCACGAACGAGACGTCCGGGAGCCCGACCGCACTCCGCCGGGCGCTGGCGATCGCCTCCTCGCTCACCTCCACGCCGACGACCGTCCGTCCGGGCGCGGCGAGGTGCAGGGCGAAGCCGCCGACCCCGCAGTACAGGTCCCACACCGAGGCGGGCGCGAGCTCCGCCACCCAGGCGGCCGCCTGGCGGTAGAGCTCGGCGCCGACGTGCCCGTTGGTCTGGAAGAAGCTCTGTGGACGCAGGTGCAGCACCACGTCGCCGGTGCGCATCGGCAGGGTGTCGCCGAGCAGCACCTCCTCGCGCTCGCCCTCCAGCACCGCCTTGTGCGCGGGCTGGAGGTTGACCGACACCACCGCCAGCGGCAGCCGCTCGGCGAGCCAGGGCAGGTGCTTGCGGATCCGGGCGACCGACTCGGTCGAGCGGAGCACGAGCCGCACCAGCAGCTCACCGTCCGGCGAGACCGTCACGATCAGGTGCTTGAGCTCACCGCGCCGCTGCGGGACGTCGTACGGCGTGAGCGCGGCGCGGGTCACGAACTCCGCGAGGACCGGCAGCGCGTCGGCCAGGTGCGGGTCGTGCAGCCCGCATCCGCGCAGGTCGACCCCGCCCCCGGCCGGGTCGAGGATGCCCAGCGTGGGCGCCTCCACCGTGCCGGCGACGACCATCTTGGCCTTGTTGCGGAAGCCCGACTCCGGGCTGGTGACCGGCGGCAGCCACGCGATCCCCGGCCAGGGCGCCAGCAGCGCCGCGCACCGCACCTGCTTCGCCGCGAGCTGCTCGTCGTACGCCTGGCCCATCCACGTGCACGAGCGGCACACCCCGGCGTCGAAGTAGTCACACTGCATGCTCAGCGCCCGCTCACCACCGGTCGTGGACCGCCTCGCGGAAGGTGGCGTCGTACAGCCGGACGATCCCGTCCAGCAGCTCGGGCGCGAGCGGCGGGAGCGAGCCCGCGGCCGCGTTCGCGCGTGCCTGCTCGGCGTTGCGGGCGCCGGGGATCACGGTGCTGACGCCGTCGAGCTGCGCCACCCAGGCCAGCGCGACCTGCGCGGGCGTCGCGCCGGACGGCCCGTGCTCGGCGACCAGCCGGGAGAACTCGCGGGCCGCGGCCACGCCGGTCGCGTAGTCGACCCCGGAGAAGGTCTCCCCCACGTCGAAGGCGCTGCCGTCGCGGTTGTAGGTGCGGTGGTCGTCGGCCGCGAAGGTCGTGCGCTCGTCGTACCGCCCGCTCAGCAGGCCGGAGGCCAGCGGCACCCGCGCGACGATGCCGACGCCCGCCTCCCGCGCGGCCGGGAGCACGGCGTCGAGCGGCTTGAGCCGGAAGGCGTTCAGGATGATCTGGATGCTCGCGACGTGAGGCCGGGCGATCGCGCTGAGCGCCTGGTCAGCGGTCTCGACGGAGACGCCGTACGCCGCGATCGCCCCCTCGGACACCAGCGTGTCGAGGGCGTCGTACGTCGCGTCGTCGTCGATCGTCGCGCTCGGCGGGCAGTGCAGCTGGACCAGGTCGAGGGTGTCGACGCCGAGGTTGCGGCGCGAGCGGTCGGTCCAGGCCCGAAAGTTGTCCAGCACGTAGTTGGCCGGGACCTGCTCCATCCGTCGGCCCATCTTGGTGGCGACGGTGATGTCGCGGCGGCCCGCGACGAAGCGGCCGATGACCTGCTCGCTGCGGCCGTCGCCGTACACGTCGGCGGTGTCGAAGAAGGTCACGCCCTCCTCGACACTCGCGGCCAGCACGGCGCCGGCCTCGTCCTCGGTGACCGCGCCCCAGTCGGCGCCCAGCTGCCAGGTCCCGAGTCCGATGACCGAGACGTCACGGCCGGTGCGGCCGAGGGTCCTGCTCTCCATGGGTTCGTCGCTTTCGTCGGGGGGACACCATTGTCACCGCTCGGGTAGGGACTGGTCACAAGTGGTGATGACGAACCGGTTCGCCCGGGCTTTCGTGGGAGGCGGCCCTGTCCCCCGACCCCGGAAGGTCCCCCTCATGCACCGCAAACTCGCAGTGATCGCCCCCGCGGCCGCGGTCGCGCTCGTGCTCTCCACCCTGGCCCCCGCGACCGCCGGTGGCGGGCACGGCCACCACGGTCACCACGGCCACTCGTCCGGCCTGAAGACCGTCACCGCACTCGACGGCCCGCGCGGCGTCGACGCCCTCGGCGACGGCCGGACCCTGGTCGCCGAGTCCGACGGCAGCTTCAGCCTCGTCGTGGAGCGCCGGCACAAGCCGGCCAAGGTCATCCCGCTCGGCAGCGTGGCCGGAGGGTTCGCGCCCGCGGTCGCCGCCGGCAAGAACGGCACCGTCTACATCGTCACCGGTGCGGGCGGCGAGCCCGGCGGTCCGCCCACCCCGGGCGCCGCCACGCTCTACAAGTGGCGTTGGGGGTACGACGCCCCGAAGGTCGTCGCCGACATCGCGGCCTACCAGGCCACCGACCCGGACCCGTACGACCTCGAGGGTCTGCCCGCCGAGAGCAACCCGTTCGGCCTCGCCGTGCTGCGCAACGGGTCGATCCTGGTCGCCGACGCCGCCGGCAACGACGTGCTGAAGGTCTCGAAGGACGGCAAGCGCATCACCACCGTCGCGCGGCTCAAGCCCCGCACCGTGGAAGTGCCGGAGGGCCTGCCGGCCACCGACCCCGAGGGCAACCCGACCGAGTTCCCGCCGGCCGGCACCCCGATCCCGTCGGAGGCCGTGGCGACCTCGGTCGCCGTCGGTAAGGACGGCTCGATCTACATCGGTGAGCTGCGCGGCTTCCCGGCCACTCCGGGCACCTCGCAGATCTGGCGGGTCAAGCCGGGCGCGACCGGTGCCCTGTGCGACCCGGAGGCGCCGTACTCGGGCTCCTGCAAGCGCTGGGCGGACGGCCAGACCTCGATCGTCGACCTCGCCGTGGACAAGAAGGACACGGTCTACGCGCTGTCGCTGTCGAAGCTCAGCTGGTTCGCCTTCGAGCTGGGCGTGCCCGGCGCCGAGGTCGGCTCCCTGACCGCGCTCACCCGCTCGTGGCACGGCGTGAAGTCCAAGGAGCTGGCCCGCGGCAAGCTCATCAGCCCCGGAGGCGTCGACGTCGTCGACCACACGGCGTACCTCACCGGCCCGGTCTTCGGCCCCGGCTCGCTCAGCAAGCTGGCGCTCGACCACCACCACCGCAAGGGGCACCACCGCCGGTAGCGGCGAGCCGGGTGGACCAGCGGAGGTAGCGGCGTCCCACCGCTCCCCGCTGGTCCACCCGGCCGGTCCCCGCTCGATGGTCGTCCGCTCAGCGCTCCCGCGGCTCGGCGAGCCGCTCCTGCAACCGCGCCCGGACCTCGTCCGGCGTGACCTCCGCGCGTTGACGCTGCCCGCGCGCGATGATGGCACCGGTGGCGGCGACCCCCGCCACCCCCGCGACCCCCAGCACCTTCCACAGCTTCACCAGGAGACTCCCTTCGATGCACGAGCGCCCGTGACCGACCTGTCCCTCGACGAGGCCGTCGACCTGACGCGGACCGGCGATCTGTGGCTGTTCCGGGGCCGTTCCGCTGCCGACCACGCTATCCGGGTGCTGACCAACGCGCCGGTCAACCACGTCGGCATGGCCATCGTGCTCGACGACCTGCCCCCGCTGATGTGGCACGCCGAGCTCGGCAAGGGACTGCTCGACGTGTGGACCGGCAGCCACCACCGCGGCGCCCAGCTGCACGACCTGCGCGAGGCGGTGGTGCAGTGGACCGGCCGCTACGAGCAGCGCGGCTGGCTGCGCCAGCTCGACGTGCCGCCGACCGGCGAGGTCACCCGCGAGATGGAGGACGCCGCACTGCGGAGCGTCGCGCGCCTGAACGGCACGCCGTTCCCGCCCACGGCCGCGCTCGCCGGTCGCTGGCTGCGCGGGCGCGCTCACCTGATGGCGTCGGCGGAGACGACCTACTGCGCCGAGGTCGTGGCGGCGGCGTACGCCGCCATGGGGCTCCTCGACGACTGGCCCCCCACGAACTCCTACGACCCGGGCCGGTTCTGGTCAGGTGACGACCTGGACCTGCGACGGGGTGCTCGGCTCGGCGCGGAGCTCCGGGTGCGGACCTGAGCCGAGCTCAGTCCGGCGGGAGGACCGTGCTCCGGCCCAGGGCGCTGAGCCGCCAGACGCCGGGGGCCGTCTCGAGCAGCCCGTCGTCCATCAGCGACTTCCGCGCGCGGCGGGCGGCGGCGCGCCAGCGCAGCTCGCCCTGCGGGTTGGTCTCGCGGTCCCCCGGGCGCAGCCGGTCGCCGATGCGCACCTCGAGGTGCACGAAGATCTCGTCGGCCTCGAGCTCGCCGTCCGCGTCCTGCAGCGCACTCAGGATGGCCGGGCGCAGCTCCTCGGGCGAGGTCCACTTGCGCGGCGCGCTGCGCTTCACGGTCGGCGTGCTGCTGCCGGGCACGCGAGGCGGCGCCTTCACCCGGGGCGTCCGCGGAGCCGGCGCGGGTGGCGGCGGGGGAACCGGTTCGGGTCGCCCGTGCACGCACTGGCTCAACGGGAGGTCACACAGCTCGCAATAGTCCGCATCAGCCACGAGGACGACGGTACGACGTCACCGGAGCGGGCGCGCCAGCAGGTCCGTCACTTGCCACGATGGAAAGTGACGAGTTAGGTTTCCGGCATGGAAAGCGATCGACTCGACCCCCGCGAGGCCCGCCGGATCGCCGAGCGCGCCGAGGCCGCGCCGTTCGTCGACTACCCGCCGACGCCCTGGTGGTACGCCCCGGCCGCCGGGCTGTGGGCCGGGTCGTTCACCCTGCTCGCCGGCGTCCGGGAGCACGGTCTGGCGGTCCTCGGGCTTCTCGCCCTGGTCGCGGTGGAGTCGGCCTTCCTGGCCTGGTACTCCCGCTACCACGGCGCCTTCCCCTCGCTGCGGCGCGCGCCGCGCGAGTTCCGTCCCGCCTTCGCACGGTACTTCGTCGGCCTGGCGCTCGTGCTGCTCCTCGTGGTCGGCGCATGGGTGGCGTGGGGGGTGTTCGTCGCCGCGGTCGTCGCGGCCGTGTCCGTCGCGGCCGGTCTCGCCCTCTACGAGCGGACCTACGCGCGGGCCGCGGCGCGCACCCGGGACCGGCTCGCGTGATCGACGACCTCGACCCGGTCATCCACGCGCCGAAGCGGCTCGCGGCGATGGCCGTGCTGTCGAGCGCGACGACCGTGACGTTCCCGTTCCTGCGCGAGCACCTCGGCGTCTCCGACTCCGACCTCTCCAAGCAGATGGCCACCCTGGAGAAGGCCGGCTACGTGGCCGTCAGCAAGTCCGGCCGCGGCCGGGGCGCGACCACGACGTACCGGATCACCCGCACCGGCCGGACGGCGTACGCGCAGCACCGCCGGGCGCTGGCGGCGATCCTGGGCGACTGAGCCGGGACTGGGCCGGGTCAGCGCAGGCTGCGCGCGTCGCGCTCGAGCTCGACCTGGTAGCGACGCCGCAGGTCGGCCAGACGCTGCGCCTTCTCCTCGGAGGTGAGGGCATGCGTGGCCCGGCGACGGACCGTGCGCTGCTGCTTCATCTCGATGACCTCCGGGAGCTGACTGACCGTCACAACCGTAGGGATCGGCCGCCCCTTCCCGCATCCGACTTTTGTCTGGACCAGACCTGCTGGGAGGTGTCTTTCGGCGGGGTCAGCCGACCCGTTCGACGAGCGCGAACGGCACCGTGAGGATCCCCTCGGGGATGCGGAGGTGGTAGCGGGTGCGCCCACGCTTGACCAACGTCCCGACCGTGCCGTGGTAGCGGCCCTGCGCCAGCACCCGCGCCCGCTCCCCCGGGCTGAGCACGACCGGGGCTCCGGCCGCCGGGCGCGCCCGGATCCGGCGCAGCTGGGTCTCGTACGCCGCGGACATCGGCACGGTGCGCCCGTGGTGGGTCCAGGTCAGCAGGTGGGCGAGGTCGAACGACGGCCCGCACTGCCGGCACGCGGCCGGCCGGTCGGGCCGGCGGTGTCGAGTGACCCGGTGGCCGGCGGCGCACTCCCCGACCCACGCACCCTCCAGCTCGGGCGCCTCCCGGCTGACGCAGCGCTCGCCGCTGCAGCCGATCCGCCTGGCGGTGGCGCGCCAGACCGCGTCGTGTCCGTGCCGGGCGCCCACCAGGGCGTGGGCGATCTCGTGGAGCACCGTGTCGCGCACGTCGGCCTCGTCGTGCAGCAGGGTCAGCGGCGCGCTCAGGCCGATCTGGCGCCGGTCGTAGCGACAGATCCCGGCGCGGCGCTTCGCCCGGTCGAAGACCAGGGTCCAGTCGCGCAGGCCGTGGGCGGCCATCAGTGCCCGGGCCATCCGGGCCGCCTCGTCGAGATCCACGCCCCGACGTTAGCCGCGGTCGCCGACATCCGGCCGACCCGTCGGACCGGGGGCGATGAGTTCACGCCGTACCGGCGGTCTGAGCTGCCATGACGACGATCCTGAACCCCTACCTGCACTTCGACGGCACCGCGCGCGAGGCGCTGACCTTCTACCACTCGCTGTTCGGCGGCGAGCTCAGCATCATGACCTACGGCGACATGGGCATGGAGGGCGAGCAGGCCGCCCAGGTGATGCACGGGAGCATCACCAACCCCGGCGGCATCACCCTGATGGCCTCCGACGGCGCCCCCGGCGAGAAGCTCGTCCGCGGGAACGCCTCGAACCTCAGCCTCAGCGGCGAGGACGACGCCGGGCTGCGCGGCTGGTTCGAGGCGCTCTCCGACGGCGGAGAGGTGCACGTCCCCCTGGAGAAGCAGATGTGGGGCGACGTCTTCGGTCAGGTGCAGGACCGATTCGGCGTCATCTGGCTGGTCAACATCACCCAGCCGGCCTGAGCCTGACGGCCGCGGGGCTCACTCGGTGGCCGGGACCTCCGGCTGCGTCCCGTTGCCCCGGCCGATCGCGCCCTTCACCAGCGCCTCGAGGTCCAGCCCGGTCGAGGTCTTCAGCATCGACAGCGTCTGCACGATGTTGTCGTTGACCTGACGCGGGAGCGCACCGGCGCCGTCGGGCGAGATGACCGTGAGCTGCTCGATGGCGGAGATCGGGGCGGCGACCTCCCGCGCGATCTGCGGCAGCATCTCGATCAGCATCTGCAGCACCGCGGCGTCGTTGTAGTTGGCGAACGCCTCGGCGCGCTTGTCCATCGCCTCCGCCTCGGCCTGGCCGACGGCGAGCGTCGCGGCCGCCTGGGCCTCGCCCTCGGCGCGGGTGGCGTCGGCCTCCGCGGTACGACGGGCCTTCTCCGCCTCACCGCGCTTGGCGCCCTCGATCGCCTCCGCCTCGGCGAGCGCCGCGCGGCGGGACTTCTCCGCCTCACCGGACAGGCGGACCTGCTGCGCCTCCGCCTCGGCGGCGGCGATGGTGGCGGCCTTGCGCGCGTCGGCGGCCGCGATCTCTGCCGAGCGCTTGGCCTCGGCCTCCTGCTCGACCCGGTAGCGCTCGGCGTCCGCCGGCTTGCGCACCTCGGTCTCCAGCGTGCGCTCGGTCAGCGCGGCCTGGCGTACGGCGACCTTCTCCTGCTCGGTCAGGATCGCCTGGTCCCGGTCGGCCTGGGCGAGCGGGCCGGCGGCCGCCGCCTGCGCGGACGCGGCGTCGGTCTCGGCCTTGATCTCGGCCTGCTTCAGCGCCAGCGTCCGCTGGGCGACGGCGATCTCCTGCTCGGCGGCGATCTGGGCCTGCTCGGCGGCCTGCCGGGCGTTGGCCTCGGCGATCCGTGCGGTCTGGCTGACCCGTGCGGCCTCCGGGCGACCGAGGTCGGCGAGGTAGCTGCCGTCGTCGGTGACGTCCTGGATCTGGAAGGTGTCGAGGATCAGGCCCTGACCGGTCAGCGAGTTCTCGGACTCGTCGGCGACCCGCTGGGCGAAGGCCGCCCGGTCCCGGATGATCTGCTCGACGGTCAGCCCGCCGACGATGGAGCGCAGCGCACCCGCGAGCACCTCCTGGGTGAAGGGCTCGACATCCTGCTGCTGGCTCAGGAACCGCTGGGCGGCGAGCCGGATCTGGTCGGCGTTGCCGCCCACCTTGACGATCGCGACGCCCTCGACGTTCAGCTTGATGCCCTGGCCGGAGACCGCGCCCCGGATCTGCACCGAGATCCGCCGCGAGGAGAGGTCCATGGTGGCGAGCTTCTGGACGAACGGGATGACGAAGACGCCGCCGCCGAGCACGACCTTCTGCCCCGACAGGTCCGTGCTGAGCTCACCGGTCTCGGGGTTGAGCACCGCCTTGCCCTTGCGGCCGGTGACGATGAACGCCTGGTTGGGTCCGGCCACCTTGTAGCGGCTGGTGACCAGCAGGACCAGCAGGACGAACAGCAGGACGAGTCCGCCGATGGGGATCAGCAGGTCGGGCATGAGGTGCCTTTCAGGAGAGAGGTCGCCACACGGGCGCGACCTCGACGGCCGTCGGTGAGAGGACGGTGGTGACGAAGACCTCGGCGCCGGCCTCCAGGGACTGCTCGGCGCGGGCGTTGAGCCGGATCCGGTTGCCCCCGACGAGGACGGCGACGACGCCCAGCCCGTCGGCCGGGATCGCGGTGACGACCCGTCCACTCTGGCCGACGGTGTGGTCGGCGGACGGCGTCGCGTCGCTGCCGCCGTCGCGGATCAGCCGGGTCAGCCAGGCGGCGAACCAGCCGAACACCACGCCGGCGACGAGGCCCACGGGCAGCGACACCGCCAGCGGGGCGCCCGCCGCCTCGGCGGTCGCGCCGCCGAAGCCGGTCGCGGCGACGAACGCACCGATCACCGCGGTGGAGAAGACGTCACCGGGGAGGATGTCGGCGAATCCGTCGAGCAGGTCGCCGAGCACGAGGCCCACGGCGAGGAGCACCAGACCCAGCACCCCGATCACGAGGAAGGTGGTCACGCTGGGATCTTCTCCTGCCGCCGACGTACCCGGCGCCCCGGGGTGGACCCGGATCATGTCCCAAGAGGCGTGCTTGAAACACCCGCGGTCTAGTCCGTACCGCCAGGTGAGCCGGTACGGCGAGCGCGCGACTATGCGGGCGCGGCCGCCAGCCGACGCAGCTGGGGCAGCAGGTTGCGCCGATGGGTCTGGGCCAGCCAGCCGTTCGGCAGCGAGAGCCGGACCACCTTGTGCCAGGCGCTGGCGACCTGCCGCACCAGCGGGCGGGAGCAGTAGTCGAGCCCGAACTTGTCGAAGACCTCGCGCACCCGCGGTGCGATCTCGCCGTACCGGTTGCTGGGAAGGTCGGGGAAGAGGTGGTGCTCGATCTGGTGCGAGAGGTTGCCCGCGAGCAGGTGCAGCACCGGCGGACCGGCGATGTTGGCCGAGCCGAGCATCTGGCGGAGGTACCACTCGCCGCGGGACTCGTCCGGGTCGAGCTCGGGCAGCTCGAACGCCTCGACGCCCTCCGGGAAGTGACCGCACATGATCACCGAGTGGCTCCACACGTTGCGGACCAGGACCGCGGTGGCGTCGGCGGCGAGCGTCGCCCGCCAGCCCGGGCCGGAGAGGGCGGGCCAGACCACGAAGTCCTTGGCCGCCTGGCGCAGCGCCCGCTTCAGCGTCACCATCGCCTCGGCCCGTTTCTCCGGCGACAGCGTGCGTCCGGACCTGATGTGGTCACCGAGGTCGAGGTCGTACATCGCGATGCCGTACTCGAAGATGCACGCGGTCACCGCGTTCCACAGCGGCTGGACCAGGTAGCGCGGCTTCCACGGCTGCGCCTCGTCGACGCGCATGATCCCGTACCCGAGGTCGTTGTCCATCCCGATGATGTTCGTGTACGTGTGGTGCACCTGGTTGTGCGCGCGCTGCCACTGCTCCGGCGGGGTCGCGTGGTCCCACTGCCAGGTCGAGGAGTGGATCTTCGGGTCGCGCATCCAGTCCCACTGGCCGTGCAGGACGTTGTGCCCGATCTCCATGTTGTCGAGGATCTTGGCCAGGCTGAGCGCCGCCGTACCGGCCACCCAGGCGACCTTGTTGCGCCCCGCCAGCAGCACCACCCGGCCGCCGAGCTCCAGCCCGCGCTGCACGCGGATCAGTCGGCGGATGTACGCCGCGTCGCGGCCACCGCGGTCGTCGAGGACGTCCTGGCGGATGGTGTCGAGCTCCTGTCCGAGCAGCTCGACCTCGGCCGCCGTCAGCCCGCCCGGGCGGAGGTCGCCGGCCGGCGTCGCCGTGGTCGTCATGTCCCCACTGTGCCGGGTGTCCATGACCTCCCGGTGCCCGGGGCGTGACGAATCAGTCGTCGTCACACCCCGGGCCGCGGCACTCACCGCCGGACGCGGACGCTCACGATCTCGCTGACGGCCCGACGGGTGTGGGCGGTCGGGTTGGCGATCGCGGTCAGGAAGTGGGTTCCGGGACGGAGCCTGCCGATGTCCCTCTTGCCCAGCCTGATCGTCCCCTTGCCCTGCCGCACCTTGCCCACGGCCAGGATCCGGCCGCCGTCCTTCAGCACGACCTGGCCGGCGAACTTCGCTCCGCTGCGCCCGGGGATGGTCACGACGACCTTCGCCCGGACCCGCGTGGCGCTCTTCCCCCGCCCGATCGTCGACGGGACCTTCAGCCGCACCGACGGCGCGGTCTTCGTCACCGTCAGCGTGGTCCGGCCGCTGCCGGCGTTCACCCGGCCGTCACCCGCGTAGGTGACGACGACCGGGTGCCGGGCGACCGGGAGGTTCGCCGGCAGGGTCACGCTCGCCGTACCGCGCACCAGGGCCGCGCCGAGGGTTCTGGTGCCGACCTTCACGTCGACCCGACCTGTCGGAACGGTGCCGGGTGCGGTCACCCTGACCGTCGCCGACGTCGCGGTCCCGAAGGCCACGCTGGTGTCGCCCAGGACCACCGACACAGCGGGGTCGACGCTCACCGGAGTCTCGACCTCGACCGCGTCGGTGAAGTCGATCGTCATCGGCGCGGCGGGCTTCACCGAGTCCGCGGCACCGCCCGAGGAGTACCAGTACGACGACAGGCCGGTCGCGATGTGGAAGTCCACGAACTCCTGCGGCCACGCGCCCCACCCGGCGGCGGTGCGGTTCTGCGGGGTGTACCCAGCGGGCACCTCCACCTCGACCCCCGCGTAGTCCGGGGTGATCGCGAACCGGCCGGTGGGGTCGATCTCGACCGCTTCGAAGGTGCCGATCGGGACGTCCTCGACCAGGTCCAGGGGGGTCCTGTTGTTCGGGTTGCCCATCGACGCCCCGTAGCCGTCCAGGTCGGCGGTCAGCTCCGCCGTACCGTCGGCCGCGACCGTCAGGACCGGGTCGGAGAACCAGAACGGCACCAGCCCGTCGTAGAAGTTCACGCTCCACGCGCCGTCCCACTCGACCGTGGCGGAACCGTCCGCCGCGACCTCGGCGTCGCCGCCCGCGAACCGGACCCGCTGCTCGACCCCACCCTGGGTCTGCGCGCCTCGCGTCGCGTAGCTGGGCGCCGACACCGAGCCATCGGCGACGTGGACGACCGAGACGTCGCCGTCGGTGACCCGGTACGTCGCCTCCTTGCCGTCCGAGATCCCGGCCGAGAAGTAGTTCGACGAGCCGAACGGCGGCCTCGCCTGCATCTCCCCCGAGCCCGCCCACTCCAGGACGACACCGTCCAGGTCCAGGCCGCCGTCGGGGATGGTCCCGCTCGGCGTGACCGTCAGCTCGGCGGTCGCGGTGGAGACGCTGCCGAGCTCGTTGGCGAACCTGGCCCGGAACAGCGACCCGGACTGGTCGACGTTCGTGTCGGTCACCGTCAGCGAGGACGACGCGCCGTCCGCGGCGACCGTGAAGTTCTCGTCGTCGGGCGCGATGTTCTGCCAGTAGCCGCTCACCCGGCGCTGCCAGGTGACCGACGGGACCGGGCTGCCGGCACCGGCCGTGGTGAAGGTGACGTCCGTGCCCTCGACAGTCGTGACGTCCCGCAGGTCCGACTGCACCACCGGCCGGTAGCGGACGGTCAACGTCGCCGGCTCCGAAGCCACGTCACCGGCGGCGTTCGAGGCGATGACCCGGTACTGCGACCCGTGGTCGCTCGGCCTCGCGTCGACGGACAGCGTCGCGTCCGTCGCGCCGGCCAGGTCGACGAACCTGGTCGCGCTCGGCGTCCGCACCTGCCACCGGTAGGTGGGCGCCGGCGAGCCGTCGGCCGCTGCGGCGAAGCTCGCCCGAGCCGGCGTGGTCGCGTTCGCGAGCTCGACAGTCACGGGCTCCGGGTGCGTCGTCAGCGTCGGCGCCACCCCGAGCAGGTCGTAGCGGCGCAGCACCACCTCGCCGGAGTCGCCGGCTACCTGCGTGATCAGGTCGCCGTCGCGGGCGACGGAGAACGGGAACAGCCGGGTGTCGCTCGGCCGGAGCTCCGGCATGGGGATGCTCGCGAGGGCGGCGGGGCCGCGAAGGACGTGGACCCTCGCCTGGGTGGCGTTCACGGCGTAGTCGAGGCCCAGGGAGGCGTCGGCGGCGACGTCGTGAACGGGGGACGGCTCGCCGCCCGCCGTGACGGGGATCAGGTCCGCAGCGACCTGGCCGTCGACGACGTCGACGACGGCGACCCGCCCGGAGTCTGTTCCTCCGTCGCCGTACCCCAGCAACGACCCGTCGGCCGTCACGGAGATCCTGCCGAACGACTTGGTCGCTCCCGAGTCGGGGTGGACCGCGACCGTGTCGTCGACGAAGGCAGCGGTCCACGCGCCGCCGGCACCGCGCACCATCCGCATCAGCGGATTCTCGTACCGCACGTTGTCGCCGTCGGTGTGCTGGGCGCCCGAGGCGAAGACGTAGCTGCCGTCGCGCGCCACCGCGACGTTGGCGGTCGTGAGCCCGCCCGTCGCGTTGCCGAAGGCGTTGACCGTGCGGCCGGCCGCCGTGGTCGCGAAGATCGCGGGCAGGGCGACGGGCCGGACGTCGTGCGTCCAGCCGTCCTCGGCGGGCGTCAGGGTGTGGACCTGGTGAGCGGTCCGCTCGTCGGGACGCACCGTCACCCACAGCAGCTCGCCGGCCACGGCGTTCCAGGTGAGCGCCGCGGAGTGCGGCGTGCGGTTGTCCGTCGGGTTCGCGCTCACGGACGCCACCTGCTGCGACTCGAACTCCGAGGTGGCGGGGTTCCACGACGCGGCATGGAGGACGACCCGCCGCACACCGTCGACCACCTCGTCGGACAGGGAGAAGATGGTGTCGCTCTCGGGGTCGAACGCGGTCGCCAGGTAGCGGGTGGTCCCCTGGAGGAACTCGGTGGCCCCGACCGGCTCGAGCGTCTGAGCGTCGAGGGCGGTGAAGGTGTAACGCTGCCTGCCCTCGCTCGGGCCGGGCATCTCGACGAGGTAGACCAGGTCGTCGTTCTCGGCGATGTAGACCCGGCGGAACTGCTCCGTTCCGGTCGTGACCGGCCGTTCCGCAGCGGGTGCGAACGCGGGCAGGCCCTCAACGGCCCACCGCTCGCTCAGGTCCGGCTTCCCACCGGGGCCGGCGTAGGAGATCGTCACCGGGTCGATGGGCGTGCCCGGCGCGTAGATCGCCAGGTAGTCGCCGGCGACGCTCGGCACCCCGGTCCAGGTCGTCGTCCCGCCGGCGACCTCCGGGTCCGAGTCGCCGAGGTCGAAAACGGCGAGGACGGCGTCCTCGAAGCGCTCCATCGGACTACCGGGGTCGTTGCGCGGACGACCGACGTAGGTGCCGCGGATCACCTGCTGCTCGGCGCTGATCTCGACGCTCAGGTCCTCGAAGGTGGAGTCGAGCTGGCAGAAGCCCGGGGCGTCGCAGTAGATCGCGTAGTGGATGGATCCCGCCAGGTCGAGCCGCAGTGCTCCGGTCTCCTCGTCGAAGGTGCCCTGCTCGACGGGCCAGCGGTAGCGGCCGTCGGCGAGCTGCTCGACTCCGCCGGAGAGCGTGCCGCCGCCGGTGTAGGTGCGCCACGACTCCTTGATCCCCCAGACGACGTGGCCGTCCGTGATCGTGGTGGCGTCGGCTCCGTCCGCCGCATGGGCCGGTCCGGTCGGCGCCAGGAGGGCCAGGGCGAGGGCGACGACGACACTCACGTGCCGCCAGCGGGGATTCCTCCGAGGGAGGAGTGTCTGTGGGGACTGCATTCGGGTGTGACCTGCGTTCTGGGTGCGTGAGACGGGATCGGGAAGCGAGGGTGGGGGCGGAGGCCTGGCGGCCTCCGCCCCCGTGAGCTGCTAGCGCAGGGGCTCGGACTCGACGGTCACGGAGCTCGAGCCGCTGTGCCGGGTGATGACCACCACGCAGTCCGTCGGGTCGTCGCAGTCGAAGTCCGTCGGCTGGCCCGGCGGCATCCCGGGTACGCCGAAGTGCGCGTTGACGTTGCCGAACTCGTAGACGGCGGGGGTGACGACTCCGGTCAGCTGGCCGCCCGCGAAGCCGGGCACGTTGGTCTGCGCCCCGCACGCGGGAACGCCGCTGAAGGTGGCCACCGTGCAGACGCCGACGCGGTAGGTGCCCGCCGGCAGGGTGGTGCTGGTGGAGGTCACCGTGATCGGGTTGCCGTCCGTGAACGGGTCGGGGCTGTAGGTCAGCGCGCTGGCGGCGACCGAGGTGCCGACCACGAGGCCGGCCGCCCCGAGGGTCACGCCCGCCGTGGCGAGGGCGCTCCTGAGCTTCGTCGAGATCGTCATGCTTTCTCACTCTCCTTTAGAGTGTGGCGAGGCCGTTTCCGGCTTCGCCGTCTGTGGATGCACGCGACGTCTGTCGCGTGCCCCTGAGGCCGAGCGGCCTGGCCGAGATGACTCATTGACGTGGCTCATCTCGGCCCCCTCCGCCACGGCCGTGCCGCGGTGGAGAGAGCCCGGCGCCCAAGACTGTGGATGGGTTCCGTCGTGCCCGGGCTTCCCCGGGGATGCCGGTCTGCTGGTGGCGACCGGCACTAAAGTTAAGGTTAGGCTTGCCTAATTCGAGATGGTTTTAGCAGAGCGCACGTTTCAAGGGCAAGCACCCTGCCCGCCAGTTGGTCGATCACCTCGACGCCCCTGCCCCTCTCACAGGGAGTCCACAGTCCGGACATGCCCGGCTCCCAGTCACTCGGCCCACCGTGGTGCCATGACCCAGAACCCGTCCCTACCGCCGACATCGCCCGCACCGCCCGCACCGCCCGCACCGCCTGAGCCGTCCGCCGACGACACGACCGCTCCCCGACGCACCCACCCGCTGCGCAGGGTGCCCCGGGCCGCGTGGCTCTCCGCCGCCGCGGTCGTCGTCGTCCTGGGCGTCGGCCTGGGTGGCTTCTTCGTGGGCCGGGCCACCGCGCCCGACGACCCCCGTCCTCCCTTCGACCGCGGGCAGTTCCCGGGCTTCCCGAACGACCGGGGCCAGGGCGGACCCGGACAGGGCGGACCCGGACAGGGCGGTCAGGCGCCGGCGCAGCCGGGCGACAGCACCGAGGGCAGCACGCAGGGCAGCTCGGCGGACACGACCGCCTGGTACGTCGTACCGCGGGCGGCGTGAGTCAGCCGCCGAGCAGCGCTCGCACGTCGTCGGCGGTGACGGCCGTCGCCATCGCGCCGTCACCGTCGACGACCTGGGCGAAGAGCGCGGCCTTGCGGGCCTTCAGCTCCATCACCTTCTCCTCGATGGTGTCGGTCGCGACCAGGCGGTAGACCATCACCGGCTGGTGCTGGCCGATCCGGTGCGCCCGGTCGACCGCCTGCGCCTCGGCCGCCGGGTTCCACCACGGGTCGAGGACGAAGACGTAGCTGGCCTCGGTGAGCGTGAGCCCGACCCCGCCGGCCTTCAGGCTGATCAGGAACGCCGGAGCGTCGCCGTGGCGGAACTCCGAGATCGCGGCGTCGCGGTCGCGAGTGCGCCCGTCGAGGTAGGCGTGGCCGATCCCCTCGGCGTCGAGGCGGCGGCGTACGCGAGCGAGGAAGCTGGTGAACTGGCTGAAGACCAGCGCCCGGTGCCCCTCCGCGGCGAGCTCGCGCAGGTGGTCGACCAGGACGTCGATCTTGGCCGACCCGAGCGTCTCGTGCTCGGCGTCGACCAGGGCCGCGTCGAGGCTGAGCTGGCGCAGCTTGGTCAGCGACCGGAAGATCGCGACCCGGTTGGCGTCGAAGTCGCCGATCAGACCGAGGATGTGCTGGCGCTCGCGCTGCAGGTGGGTGTCGTAGACCCGCCGGTGCTTGGGGGTCAGCGCGACGTCGAGCACCTGCTCCTGCTTGGGCGGCAGGTCGGAGGCGACCAGCTCCTTGGTGCGGCGCAGCAGGAACGGTCGGATCCGGGTGCGGAACCGGGCCAGCGCCCGCTCGTCGCCCTGCTTCTCGACCGGCGTCGCCACCAGCTCGGCGAACTTCCGCGGCCACGGGTAGAGCCCGGGCGCGACGATCGACAGCAGCGACCACAGCTCCATCAGCCGGTTCTCGAACGGGGTGCCCGTGAGGGCGAGCCGGAACGGCGCCTCGATCCGTCGGACCGCCTGGTACGTCTTGCCCTGGTGGTTCTTCACCTGCTGGGCCTCGTCGAGCACCAGACCGCCCCAGGGCAGCGCGACGTAGTCGTCGGCCTCGAGCCGCAGCAGGGTGTACGACGTCACCACGACGTCGGAGCCCCGGGCCAGCTCGGCGAGACTCGTCCCGCGCCGGCTCCGGCCAGCGGACACCGACCGGACCACGAGCCCCGGCGCGTGCTGGGCGGCCTCGCGGACCCATCCCGGCACCACGCTCGTCGGCGCGACGACCAGGAAGGGGCCGGCACCGCCACGGCGGGCGTGGGTGATCAGCGCCAGCGCCTGGAGGGTCTTGCCGAGGCCCATGTCGTCGGCCAGGATCCCGCCGAGCCCGGCGTCGTGCAGGAAGGCGAGCCAGCGGAACCCCTCCAGCTGGTAGTCGCGCAGTCCGGTCGCCACGCCGACCGGATCGGCCTGCGGCAGCTCGGTCAGGCCGCTGAGCTGCCGGGCGGCGGTGACCCAGCGCGATGCCTGCTGGTCGACGAGCCCGATCTCGGCGAGCTCCGCCCACACCCCGAGGTCGTGGGTGCCGACCCGCAGGCCGCCGTCGTCGTCCTGGTCGCTCAGCTCGGAGGCCGCCCGGACCGCGTCCGCGAGCCGGGCGAGCGCCGGGTGGTCGGCGGGGAGGTAGCGGCCGCTGGGCAGGAACACCTGCTCCTGGTCGCGGGTCAGCGACTCGAGGACGTAGGCGAGCGGGACCTCCTCGCCGTCGACGTCGATGACCACGCGCAGGTTGAGCCAGTCGACCGGGCCGGCGGCGTCGTCGGCGTCGTCGTCGGGCAGCTCGAAGCGGATCTCGGGGGCGCTCTCGGCCGGGCGGTAGTCGAGCTGCACGCCGACCTCGTCGACCTCGACCAGCGGGTCCTCGCGCAGGCCGGGCAGCACCTCCCCGACGAACTTGAGCAGCCGGTCGCCGCGGAGCTCCTGGTGGGCGCGCAGCCCGCCGGTCTCGTCGCGCAGCAGCCGGTCGCCGTCCTCGCCGAGCCGGAGCCGGTCGAGGTGGGCGCGCTCCCGCTCGGGACGGCGCAGGTCGCCCCGGGTCCCGCTCAGCTCGTAGGAGTGCGCGTCCTCGCCGACGCGGTAGCGCCAGGACCACGTGACCTCGGCGATGCCCGGTCCCTTCCAGCCGACGGTCAGCACCAGTGCCGGCAGCTGCTCCTGAGGCAGCGGCACCGACCCGTCGGCGGACCGGACGGCCAGGTGGCGCCGCAGCCGCGGGAGGTAGTCGCGCACGAACTGCTCGCCCTGACCGGCGGGGATCCGCAGCGGCTCGGCCCCCTCCACGAGCCGACGCACGGGCTCGGCGATGATCCGGTCGAGCGGCGCGAGCACCAGCTCCCCGGAGCCGGCGTCGAGGAGCGCGACGCCGTGCCCCTGACGACCGACGACGATCAGGTCCGGGCCCGCCCACCAGCGGCCGTCGTGGTCGACACCCACCTCCAGCCGGGCGGCACCGTCGGCATCGGCGCGCAGCTCCGCCCGCAGGGCGAGCGGCTCGTCCTCCAGCCGCACGGACGCGACCTCGGCTCCGCCGATCAGCTCGACGCCGGCCTCCCG
Source organism: Nocardioides sp. (assembly GCF_035503875.1). GTDB lineage: Bacteria > Actinomycetota > Actinomycetes > Propionibacteriales > Nocardioidaceae > Nocardioides. The sequence goes on along the minus strand of NZ_DATJTA010000059.1, from coordinate 16,258 downwards.
GGCCCGGGCCAGCATCGACCACACGCCCGACCCGAGGTCGTCGAGCGGGGTCTCGCCCCGGTAGTAGTGCGGCGAGCGACGAGCGGCCGCGAGCTCGGAGAGCGCGGCGAGCTGGGCCGGGTCGTGGCTGTGGGAGTACGCCGCGCGCGGCAGCTCGTCCCAGCCGATGCCGCGCTTGATCCAGGTGCCCTTGCGACCGGTCGTGACCGGGGTGATCCGCACCGTGGGCTGCATCGCCCGTACCTGCCAGGACGGCACCCGGCGCGCGCCGTCGCCGTCCGCGCCCGGCCGGTCGATGCTCACCTCCAGGGCGAGCGGCTTGAGGGTCTCCGGTTCGGCGGCCCGGCCGAGCTCGTCGAGCACCTCGTCGAGGCGCTTGCCCCAGTCGGGCTCGTCGTCGTCGACCACCCCGGCCTGCCCGGCGAGCAGGACGGCCGCGGCGTGCTTGCAGCTGCGTCCGACGAAGCACGAGCAGCGGCTGCGCACCAGGACCGTGCGTGCCGAGCGGACGAGCGTCACGGTGACCGAGTACGGGTCGGGCTCGCCGCCCTGGACCTCTCCCTCGAGGATCACCTGGTCCCGGCCCGAGCTGACCACGTCGACCCACTCGACCCGGCCGTCCGCGACGTACGCCTGGGCGCGGCCCAGAGTGCCGGTGTCGAAGGACAGCCCGAGGGCGGCGTCGTCGAGCAGACGCAGCAGCGGCGAGGAGTCGGGCATCCCCCGATCATGCCGTGCGCCGGGGACGCTCACGCGGGTGCGTCGGCCGTACCTGTGGAGGAGGCGGTCTCAGCGGGCGCGGTTGCGCCACCAGATCGAGGCGTTGAGCGCGGTCGCGAACCCCGTCCACACGACGTACGGCGTCAGCGCCGCGGCCGCGACCCGGTCGTGCCGGGCCGCCTCGCGCACCAGCGCGACGTTCAGGACGTCGAGGACCGCGATGACACCGAGCCCGGCCGCGGGCGACTCCTTGGCGAAGAACGCCCAGCACCAGCCGGCGTTGGCGGCCAGGTCGGCCGTGGTGAGGGCGAGCATCCGCGCGTCGCCATCCGGGCCGGCCCGCTCGGCGGCCCGGCCCGTGCCCCAGGCGATCAGTCCGTAGAGCGGCGTCCACACGAGCGGGAACGCCGCGGCCGGCGGCTCCCACGGCGGCTTCTCGATCGAGCGGTACCACGGACTGTCGGGGCGGGTCCCGACGAAGCCGGCCCCCGCGGCCGCCGCCGTGAGCGCACCGGTGAGGACCGTGCGGCGCACCTCAGGCCCCGGGGCCGGACGGCGCGTAGGAGAGGACCCGCCGGGTGAACCGCTCGGGGCGCGGCGCCCAGTCGGCCGCCGACGCGGGGTCGCCCTGGCGGAAGGATCGCGCCGCCACCGCGAAGGCGCGCGACGGCCCCAGGCAGTCGGGGCGGAACCGCACGATCGCGTTCCGCTTGCGCATCGTCAGCGAGAAGCACTGCTTGTCGCTGATGTCCCGGCCGTGCCGCTTGAAGGACCGGGCGCGGAAGACGACGTACTCGGAGTAGGCCATGCCGGTCAGGTAGACGTCGGGCACCCGGTCGTTGTCGAGGTCGAACCACAGGTCGATGCCGTCCCCGGCGCGGACCCGGCGGTCGTGGGTCACGACGACCCGCGCCTTGCGGCCCGCCTTCGGCGCCGACGAGAGGACGGTCCGCACGATGTCGTACGACGCCCCCGCGTCCACCGGGTCGACCACGGTCCGCTCCCGTGGTGGCGCGGCACTCGCCTCGGGGGCGGCTGCCACGAGGGCGAGCGCGGCGGTGGTGGCGACTCCGGCGGCGAGCAGGCGGCGTGAGGTCATCATGTGGCCTTCCGAGCGAGGTCAGTGGGTCCACCTGTACCCCTATCCTCGAATCGTGACCGAGCGCAACGTCCTGGGCGGCGCCCTCGAGCCGTGCGGCACGGACCCGCTGACCGGGTTCTACCGCGACGGCAGCTGCTCCTGCGGCCCGGACGACGTGGGCCTGCACGCCATCTGCGCGATCGTGACGCGGGAGTTCCTGGACCACCAGGCCTCGGTCGGCAACGACCTGACGGCGCCACGACCGGAGTACGGCTTCGCCGGCCTGCACCCGGGCGACCCGTGGTGCGTCGTCGCGGCGCGCTGGCGGCAGTCCTACGAGGCGGGCGCGGCGGCTCCGGTGGTGCTCGCGGCAACGAACTACCGGGCGTTGGAGATCGTGCCGATCGAGGTGCTGCGCGAGTACGCCGTCGACGTACCGCCCGACCTCAGCGGCCTGGACTGAGCACCGCCCGGGAAGGTTGCCCGGAAATAGAGTGACCCCGCTGGCGTCTCGGGTCACCAGCGGGGTCGAGTAGAACTTTAGGGCGCCGGAACCCCGGCGCGGAAGCGAAATCGGGGTTCTTGCGGAAGCCTTGAGGAAACGTTGAGGATTCACCCATCCGGGTGGTCCGTGCACGCGGCGCCCGCCCTGCCGTACGGCCGGCCGCAATTGCAGCCGTACGGCAGGCTCAGCCGACGTTTCCACGTCCGGAGGCCGCAATTGCGGCCGGAGGGCGGGCCTGGGTCAGCGGACCCGGCCGAAGAAGACCGAGCCGGTCCAGATCTTGGCCTTGCTGACGCTCTTGCCCGAGCCGGGGGCGTGCCAGACCTGATTGCCGCCGGCGTAGATGGCGACGTGGTAGACGCCACCGCCGCCGGTGAAGAAGACCAGGTCACCGGGCTTGGCCGCGCCCCGGCTGATCCGCTTGGTGGCGCCGGCCTGGGCGCCGCTGGTGCGCGGCAGGCTCTTGCCCGTGGCCTTCTGGTAGACGTACTTGGTCAGGCCCGAGCAGTCGAAGCGGTTCGGGCCGGTGCCACCCCAGGCGTACGGGTCGCCGGCCTGCGCACGCACGGTGCGCATGACCCGCTCGCCACGCGACGGGAGGGGCTTGGCGTTCATCTGCTCGACCTGCCGGCCCTCGTGGCGCTTGCCGACAGCGGCGTCGGCCGTGGCGGTCGGGGCGAGGGGGCTGATCCCGAGAGCGAGACCGAGAGCGAGCACGCCGGTGGCGGCTCCGCGCGTGATGCGGGCGCGCAGCGGCGCGCCGGGAGAGGCGTGGTTCAACGGTGTTTCCTCGGCGATCGCCTGCGAAGGATGACCTGTCGGATTCGGACGCCGTGCCCGGCCGAGCTCTGCTCGGCTTCACCCCTAGCCCTGACGGGCGTACTGCTGGGTCCCCCGTGCCCGTCTCTGCTTCCTGATGTCGATGACCACCTGGCGACGTGACGGGCCTCGGCGCGGTCCAGGCTCTTCGTATGTGCGCCGATCGGGCGAGGGCCACGACCGGATCCTTTCCACCGTCGCACAGGAAACGGCGAGCACCAAAAGCCCGCACGGGGTGACGATGGTCACCCCGCGCGCGGCTCGCGGCGTACGTCGAGGCGGTCGGCGAGCCGGGCGACCCCGGGGCCGTGCAGCATCGGGAGGGCCGCGGCGGTGCGTCCGGTCATCAGCAGAGCGAGCGCGGCGGGCGTGCCTCGGACCTCGGGCCCCTCCCCCGCCGCCCAGCCTGCCGGCGTCTCCGGAGCGGCTCGGAAACGCACCCCGGCGAGGCGCCGTCGCGCATGGAAGGGCCAGCCCATCGACCAGATCCGCTCGAGGGTGAAGGCCGCGGCCGCGGCAGGCACGGGCCGGTCGACCCCGAGGGGCACCGCGACGTCCTGGCCGTGCACCACGAGGTCGAGAAGGATGTTGGCGTCGTTGACGAAGAGCGGCTTCCGTCGCGAGTCCGCGGACCGCTCCAGTGACGCCACCAGCTCCGCGGTGGGGCGGCGCGCATAGTCGCGCGCGACGTCGCGGCCGGCGCACCACAGGTGGCCGCGCGCCCGCACCAGCGCGACGGCCATCGGCCACGGCCGGGGCTCCCCCGCCGGGGTCATGGCGAGGTGCGCGACCACGTCACGCACCGTCCACTCCGCACACAGCGAGGGCGTCGCCCACTGCTCGGCGGTCAGCGGGGCGAGCATGCGCGCCAGGGACAGGCGTTCTTCGCGGATCCGTTCCCAGATGTTCTCGTCCACGAGAGACTCCAAGGTAGTAAAAGTCTCTGACTATCTTCGCGCGCACTCCCGCGCCTGACAAGGGGGTCCCCGTGACCGACGAGCCCGCGGGCACGCCGATCAGCATCGGCGTCCTGCTCCTGATTCCCTACCGGCACATGGAACAGCGGATCCTGGCCGCCGTGAACGCCGGTGGCTACCCCGTCACCCTCGCCCAGGCACGGGTCTTCCAGCGGCTGGACCCGGACGGCTCGCGCCTCACGGACCTGGCGGCGGCCGCGCAGATGAGCAAGCAGGCGGCGGCGTTCCTGGTCGACGAGCTGGAGCGTGGCGGCTACGTCACCCGCTCCTCCGACCCCCGCGACGGTCGCGCCCGCCTGATCCGGATCAGCGACCGGGGCCGGGAGGCGATCGCCGTCGCCCTGACCGAGCAGCGCCTCATCGAGGCCGAGTGGGAGGCCCATCTCGGGCGTGCTCGCCTGGCCGAGCTCCAGCAGTCGCTCGAGGTGCTCCGCGAGATCACCGATCCCTGGCGGTGAAGGTGGCCGAGACGCACGAAGGGACCGGGATCCTTCGGATCCCGGTCCCTTCAGGCATGCGTTAGGCGATGACCTCGATCAGCTGTGAACGGTCATCCAATGTCCGTCCAACGGTCACCCGGACATTCTGCGTGCCAACGCAGATTCTCGCTCACCCGGATCGCAAGGCTCGGCGAAGGGGCCGGATCGGCCATCGGATCGCGCTGGATGTGTACACGACCAGCGCTGGAAACGTCGACATCAACATGAGCCAGTCAGCAGGTGCCAGTCCCCACGTGGGTCCAACCGACGACTGACCGCGGCAACGGTCAGTTCGTCTGCTCGGTCGTCAGGTGCGGCCCGATGTAGCCGACGTACACGTTGCCGGTGCCGGACGTGTCGTCGTGTAGGTGCATCCGCGGCGACACGATTCCGAGCGTCCCGAGTTTGAAGTGCGCCTCCATCAAGACGGTCCCGTCGGGGCACACGGCAGGGGGGACGTCGAAACGGCGTTCCTCCCCGAACTTGTTCATCGTCGAAGTCGACTCCTTCGAAGCGAACTTGTTCCGCGAGACGACCGAGTAGCCGGCCGGAGCATCAGTCAGGTAGCCGTGCAGGCCCAAGGTGCAGGCACCGTCCTTCTTCGCTTGGACGTATCCGGCGAGTGCCGTGAGGCACTCCCAAGTGGAGCGGACAAGGCGCCCTGTGCTGTCTTGAGCGTCCAATCCGCTGACCACGTCACCGTCGCCAGTAAAGATAACGCCGCGTGCTTCGAGTTCATCGTTCATGCGTCCGAGAAGATCTTCGAACGACTCCGGATACGTGCCGAACGCCTCTTCGGGCACGGCCCCGTAGGCCACGTCGTACTGATGGGCAGCGGCCAATTGCTTGCGGAGGTACTGCGCTTCTTCAGCGGCGCGACGGGCACGGATCTCGGCTTCGTCGCGTTGCTCGTCGGCGAGGAAGGCGTACTCCCTATGGAACAGGACGTCGTCCTCGAGCTGCTCGACCTTCTCCTGTTGCTGCTCAAGACGAGCGCGCGCGAGCTCGGCCATTTCGGTGGCATACGCGGCCTTGATGGTCGCGTTCGCGGCGGCCTCGTCGAGCCGACTGCGACTGGCGGCGAGCGTCTCGGTAGTCACTTCCTCGAGCTGCAGGGCTGAGCGGACGAGGTCCAACTGCTCCTCGAGCTCGAGAACTCGCGCCGAAAGGCTGTCGACGTCAACACGTGTAAGAGCTTCCTCGAGGACGGAGGACGAGGCAGCATCTTCCTCGACGAGTGCGGGATCCTCAGTCCCGACCGTGTCGACGGTCTCGACGACTGACGCGGCCTCGGGCGGGTTGGTGACCCTGTCGGGAACCTGGGTTTCGATGTCGGGCATCGCGGTAGCGACGGTCGAGGTGGGAGTCCGCAGATCGTCACGCTCGGGCATCGCGAAGATGCCGTCGAGAATGAGACGGTCGGTGGCGCGTCTGAGGTCTCGGTCGGCGCTAGCGACCGAAGTCGGCAGCCGACGGTCGGCGGCGTGCGCACGGGCTGAGAAGCCGAGGATGCGCCCGATTTCTCGATCGTGGGTCGCACGCAGCCGCGCAGCGGAGAAGATTCGGTGCCGGCGCGCGTCGGCGCCCCACGCGGGGTCGGGTTCGGGCGCGTAGGTGCGGATGGTCCACGGGTCGACGCCGTGCGTTGCGCCGATGCCTTCGTTGAAGGCGGCGGTGGCGAGCGGATCGAGGACCACAACCTGGCCGAGCCCGACGACGTCGCGCGACCAGACCGCTGCGCGCTTCTGGAACTCGGCGAAGGTGGGACCTCCTGCCGGAACCACATCAGCGGTCCCAACGACGAACATGAGTCCGTGGCGCTCGGCTCCGCAGATGGCCTCAAGGAGGTCGTCGACGTCAGGAGTGGGAGTGGTCGTTGCTTCGCTGTACAGATGCAGGGGACCGTCGTAGGCATCGACCACGTCGAGAATGCGGCGGACAAGGCGTGGCGGGGCCGCAACGATGCCCTGGTCGTTCGAGACGTGAATGGCCAACCAGCCGGCATCACGCTCGGGCATGTGCATCGTGACTTCGGTTTCCCAGGTACCCGTGTTCGTGTTGGGTTCCGTCAGCAGGAGCCGCAGGTCGTGACAGTGGGAGGAGCGTCGATGAACGACGGTCAAGATTCGGCCGCCCGCGGCGTGGATACGTGACTCGTCGAGTGATACGTCGAAATTCTTCTCGCGCAACCACCGATTCGTCTGTTCGAGGACGAGGTCCAGGGCGTCCGGGGAGTTGTCGAAGGTGAGGAATGATCGGTACTCGCCACGCCTTCGCGCGCGTCGGCTTCCCGGTGCGTCGCCGTCCGCCGGCGGGCCGTGAGGGTCCTCCGATGTTTCTCCCTCGGCACCGCCTCGGGGCCGCCGCCGCGCGGTCAACTCAGCAACGACCGCGGGCGTGGTCATCGCGTCACCGTGCCCCGCCGCGTGTGATCGCGCTTGCGCGGATGCCGGTCGCCCGACACCTGAATCTGCGCGTAGTGATGGGCATGAGCGTGATGACCCGGCATCGCATCCCCCTTGGACGTCGCGGCTGAGAAGAGCAGTCTGCAACGAGCCACCGACGCACGTCCGACGAACTGTGGGACGAGTGCGGACGGCCACCGTGACGACGTCCGCACCCGCGGGCTTTCGGCGTCATCCTTCCCAGCGCCCGACTACAGCGCTCTTCGACGCGAGTCGTGGCACGACGCCTCCTAGTGGCTTCGTCCTGGACGACGTCCAGGTTCTTGGGACGGTCCGGGGCCCCTGACACGGTCTGTCAACGTCACGAACGTCAGCTAGGGGTCCACCGTTAGAGGTCGGCGAGCAACACGCCGAGGAGGGCTTCCTCGTGTACCGCAACTCCGAGACGCGACATCTTCGCCGCCAGTTGCCGGTCCCAAGGGGTCGGGACCGGGCTACCAGCGAGCGGAAGTGTTTCGGTCGACCTGGCCGACGCGACAGCGTCCTCGTAGTCGCCGGCGCTCATCCGCCACGGCTGAACCCCCGAGGCCAGGATGCGGCCGGCGATCGCGACGCCGGGCCAGTCGAAGTCTCCGTGGTAGCGGACTATTGCACCTTGCTTGACCAGGCCACGAATGAGCACCCACCCGACGCTTGCGGGGTTGCCCGACGTGCACATCAAGACTCCGGCCTTCCCTGCCCTTGCGGCCGCTTGGAGGACCTGCGGGTTCTCGCAGACCGACACTGTCGTCCCGGCGGCTGACCAGGCAGCGGTCGCCGCAGCGCCGTGCAACTCGTGCAACGTCAGATGAGTGACCAACCCGAGGTCGGCTCGAGTCCGCATCATCACCGACCAGGGGTCGTCGTCCGGTGGCCGTAGCGACCAGACCAGCACCGTTCCGGAAAGCTCATCAGGCACCACGCCGAGGAGCGTCCACAGATTCCGCACCTCGGCCGCCGACTCAGGCGGACGGAGATCGTGCGCGGCGGCCGCAGCGCGCAGTACAAGGGCCGCTGCGACTCGTCCTGAGTCGAGACCGTGTGCGTCGCCGGTGCACCGGGTCGCCAGTTCGGCCAGGCCCCATCCGGATGTCCGTTGGGGGGTCCTGGTTGGGTCCAGCGCGCCGGTTGCAGCGAGCTCGGACAGGACGGCGCCGGCATGCCCGACAGCAGTGGCGGCGCCGTCTCCGGCCTTGGTGAGGATGCCGGCGAGCCGGGCTCGTTCTACGAACCTCGGCACCCACTCCTGGTCACCGATTCCTGCGTCGGCGAGAGCGGCGTCCAGCAGCGCGCCTCTGCTCGTCCGCGCCTCCGTCCGAGCCGCACGGGCGGCCCTGCGGTCCACGAGCGGACCATGGAGCGCCTCGATGACCGTGACCAGGCCCGTCGCCGCGGCGGACCGTCTCAGCGCCGCGTCCACGTCTGTGAGCCGCACCCGAGCGGGGCTCGTGGCCCGTCGGCCGAGGAGCCCACTGAGCCGGTCTGCGCCTTGCTCTTCTAAAAGAACAGTCACGATGCCAGTGACCTGGATGCCGTTTCGTTCGAGCCTGCCGCGAACGGCATCCCACAGAGGTGCCAGGTCAGGGTGGAGCAGGTAGTCGCGCGTCGCCGGCGGGAGGACAGGTTCGGTCATCGAGGCGCTGCCCGGAGGTGTCGGGTGTGTCCGTCCCAACGGACGTGGGTCGTCACAGCGGCCGAGCCTTCGACTCGGCGGACTTCGTAACAGTCCAGCGCCGGCACCTGCGGGTAGTCGCCCCATAAGGCGTGCCCGGTCATCGCGAAGTCGACGTCTAGCCGTACCAGCAGTCCCATGAGCTCACCGATGGTGCGGTTGTCGACCTTGGCGAACGCGTCGTCCAGTAGCAGCAGCCGCAGCGCGCGGCCGGTGTCGGGCAGTCCGGACAGATACGCGTCGATGGCAGCGAACAAGGCCACGTACGACACGAATCGCGTCTCGCCCTGTGAGAGTCGCGCCTTGCGGCTAATGCGTCGCTCCTGGCCCGGCTTCGGACCGAGAATGATTACCTCGACTGTGTGCCAGGACCGATAGTCCAGTGCGTCACTCAGGTGTGTTGCGTAGCCCGCGGACTCGTCGAGCTCGAACGCGTCGTTGACTCGATCCTTGAGAAGCTCGGTCAGTTCGACCGTCTGGTCGGCAGACCTCACCGCACCGGCGGTGGACACAAGTTCCTTGATGCGCACGACGGTCGGGTCGGAACTCTCCGACACCCTCCACCGCAGCTTGACACCGATGCCGTGCGAGGTGCGAATGGTTGCCAGCGAGGCGTTCATCGCGGCGATGAGCTCGTCGGCCTGGTCCAGTCGACGGCGCAGCTCTTCGGCGACGCCACCGAGGACGAACTCGGTGAAGACGCTCCGCTCACGCTCACTGAGCGCGTTCCGGCCCTCATCGACCGTCCGGGCGAGCTCGGCGGCAGCCTCGGCGAGGCTGCGGCGGCCGGTCGCGTCCGACAGTTCGACGAGGCGGACACCGTCCCGGATCTCGGTGATGACGTCGTAGGAGCCCGACAGGTCCCGCTCCAGGGTGCGCTGCGGACCGAGCAGCGTGTTCTCATCGGCGCCCTGGCTGTGGCGGCGCAGGCCGGCGGCCGTGCGGGTCACCGCCTTACGCACGGCCGCCGGGGTGACCTCGGCGAGCTCGATAGTCTCCGGCGGCTCGGCGAATGCTGCGGCTGCGATGCCTGGCATGGCCAGCCGTCGGCGGAACTCGTCGAAGGCGGCAACAAGGTCCCCGTGGTTTGTTGTGACTCGTTCGGCCGCGGCCCGAGCCTCAGCTTCGGCGGTGCCGACCTCCACACCAAGGCGTGAGTCCAGTGTCCGTGCCCTGTCCAGCTCGTCCTCCAGGGTCTTACGGCTGGTTTCGCACTCGCGCAGTTCAGCCTTCGCTGCCGCCGCCTCCTGCCCGATGCTGGAACGGACCGACTCGAGCTCGGATGCCTCACGGTGCCAGGTCGTCCACTCCTTCCCGGCGCGCGACTCGTCCTCGACCCGTTCGCCGGTGCGGTCGCTGGCCTTTATGACGGCGTCGGCATGGTCGGCGACCGCGGTGATGAGCTGGTCGAGCAGGTTGCTGAGGTCTCGACATGTCGTTTCCGCTTCGCCGGTTGCTTGGCGGACGACTTGGAGGTCGTCGGCGCTGTGCGGAAGGCTGAACTCGGAGCAGATCGCGCGGTGTTCACTGACGTCACGGAACCAGGTCGTGCGCAGCTCAGTTGCTTCCTTCGCAACTTCGTAGGCTCGCGACCGTTCCTTCGCGGCTCGGCCAGTCGCGTCGGCGGCGCGGACCCTTGCTGAGGAGACTGCCTGCGTTCGCGGAGCGTTGCGTGTCACGGCGCCGAGCCGGTCTCGGGCAGCACGCGCCTCGGCCCGGGCAGTGGCACGGACTTCGGAAGCGTCCTTGAGTTCGGCGAGCTCGACCTCGATGGCTGCCAGTCGCACCCGCCGCGCTTCTGCGCGGGCGGTAGCACCAATGTGGCTGGCCACGGCCGGCATGTGTCGACCGGTCAGCGGACCTGAGCCCCACGACCCGTCTGGGGCCACCCACACCCCGGCGGGAGTCGTGGCAGCGCCTCCGCGGCGGTCGCCGAACCCGATGCGCGCAAGGACCGCTTCCACAACCTCGACAGGCATCGGGCTTGCCGGGTCGGCGACCAGCCTGTCGGTCACAGGGGTCTCGTCTAGCGGACCGGTCGGGGTGAGGAGCAGCTGTCCGTCCTCGGCGCGCAGGGTCCCGTCACGGTGGAGGTCGGCAAGGAGGAGTCCAGACGCCAGGAGCGCACCTTCGAGGCCAGCGCGGTCAGTCGCGGCGAGGTCTTCGCCGAAGTCGATGGCTCGCCACAGCGGGACGGAGTCGACGACGCTTGACCGGACCCAGGTCGGCATGGTCGGGCTCGGGTCGACCGCGGACTCCAGCTGGGTACGCTCGGCCTCCAGGCTGTCGCGGAGCGCGTTGTCGACCTGCTCAGCGGCGTCGAGTTCAGCGAGGGTGCGCGTGTGTCGTTCGCGCACGGGCTCGGCGAGCGACCCTGCGACGTGGTCCAGCTCGGTCAGGTCATCTTCGCTGAGATCGCCGATGACAACAGGGGCTTCGGCAAGCACCGCATCGATGCCCGTGCCGGTCAGGTCGGGCTCGGCGCCGAACGCAGCGACCGTCGCGTCGGACGACACCCAGTCGCGCCACCTGGAGGCGTACGTGTCGGCGGCCGTCATGAGCTCGACCTGACACTCAAGCTCGACGTCTTCGGCCTCCCGTGCCCGCTGGTCGGCTTCCTCAGCCCGTCGCTCCGCGCTATCGACGTTCCCGCGCTGCACGTCGAGCTCCTTCGCCTTGCCCAGACGCCCGCCAGCCTGGCGGCCACGCTCGGATGCGCTCACCTGCACCAGACGCACCTGCTCGACCGCACCGCCGAGGTCGTCTGGGGTGACGGACAGCTGGACCGGAACAGGGCGGTCCAACGGGGTGGGGTCTCCGTCCCGGGTGAGGCGAACCGGCTCAGTAAGGGCACCCGCTGGAGCGGTCGTAGCGGCGACGCTCGCCGGTAGCGCACCAGCGACGCCAGCGGCCTCGATCTTCGCGCGGGCCTTCTCGACGGCTGCTGCGGCACGCCCACTCGTGCTGACAACCTTGGCGGCTGCCTCGTCGGCGGCGCGGACCTCACGATCCTCGGCGCCGCGTGTGCGTTCTGCGGTGCCAAGCGCAGCGTCGGCGGCTGCGCCGAGAGCCTCGACCTTCTTCTCACGCTCGTCGAGGTCGCGGGCGTCGGCATACGCGGAGGACTGCTTGATGCCGGCGATGGTCCCGCTGAGGTCGGCGAGGGACTCGTCGACTTCGCCCATGCGTGCCTTGTTCTCGCCACGTGCCTTGTCGAGGTCGGCGTGAACTCGTGCGCGGTCCTTGGCGTCCTTGACCGCTGCCTCGGCGGCCGACGCAGCCTTCGTGGTGTTGTCGGCGCTCTCGGCGACCGCGGTCGCCGCGTAGCGACGGTAGGTGCCGAAGAACGTGTTCACGTGACCCAGGGCGGCTTCGAGCCGGGCCTGTGCGAAGCGGGTTTCGGACAGTCCGTCGAGCTGCTCGCCGGCCGCGTTGAGGGCTCGTTCATCCAACGGCGGGAGCGCATCGGACAAGATCTGGGGAAGGCGACCTTCCTCGATGCGGTTACCGACGTCGGGTGAACGCAGCGTGTGTAGCAGTTGGAGCAGCCCGGCGTACCGTTCAGCACCTGAGTCGCCGGTGAGGGTGAAGACCGTCGCGCGGACTCGGTCGCGGTGGGTTCCCGGTGACGGCGTGATGCGCTCGGCGCCGATGAGGTCGGCGAGTTTGTCTCGCGGAAGCGTCTCCCGTGTCGGGGACAGGAGCTTGAGGTCATACCCGACACGCAGGTCGGTCGTGAAGTAGTGGACCTTCGCTTCTCCGGTCGAACGGGAGAACCGGATATGTGCGCCGATGGTGGTGTACTGCTCCGTCGTTCCGGACTCGTGAAGCTCGGCATCTGCGGGGTCGGTGCGGTCGACGGTGCGGGCTAGTTCGAGCCACACGTAGCCGGCCCTCGTGGTGCGGTCCTCTGCGCCCGCCTTCATGAGCTCGACGAGGCTGACCTTGCCGGACCCGGTTGCGTCCATCTTGCGGCGGTCAGCGTCGAGGACGAACGGCAGGAGGAGCTCGAGGGCGCGGCTCTTGCCGGATCCGTTTGTTCCGCGCAGGACGAGCCGGCCGCCGGAGAGGTCGAACTCGGCGTCGTAGTAGTACCAGACGTCAACCAGCCCAGCGCGGTTCATGCGCCACCGGTACGGATGGTGCTTTGGCGGTGTCTGGTCCGCGGTCTCGATGCCCTCGGTGGGGGTTTGCGCGAGTGTCACGACTGCTCCTGGTTGTGCCGATCTGCGTCGGTGTCTGCTTCGGCGGAGAGGGGTCCGTCTGCGGCGTCAATGGGCAAGTCGTCGTCGGCGAGTCGGCGTTGGGCTCGCGTCCGGGTCGCTGTGCGGACAGGTTCGGGCCGGTAGCGGCTGCAGGCGGGATGGAGAACAAGCCCATCATCGGTGGGGGTCGCGAGCGATACCGCCCACAGGACCTGAGCCACTTCGTCGGTCAGCCTGCCCAGGTCGCCCGCTACCTCAGCACGCCAGGCCTTCGAGTTCTGATCGCAGAGAAGTTCGACGTTCTCGGCTACCACGTCCCACGACGCGAGGACACCAGGGACCGGGGCGCCGTCGACCAGCACGGTCGTGCCGGCAGTGGGGTTCAACGTGTCCACCAGTGCGTCCAACAGCAGAAGAGCGGCCTGGCGGACTGTGCCCTGCCCTGGGAACTCGACGTCGGTGAGCTCGTCATCCGGGTCGTAGGCCAGAGCACCCTCGAGCCGAACTTCGAGCGCGAGGCCGAACGCATCGTCGAGGGCCCTCGTGACGTCGCGCCGTTCACGCGACAGCGCGTCGGCCTCGGCCTCGGTGAGCGTCTCACGTCGAACGAGTGGGTGCTCGGTCAGACGGCGACGCAACGCGGGCCGAGGCTGCTCACGCTCGGCCGGGTCAACCGACCACATGTCCTTCGGGCCGTCCATCCCAGCGAGCGGGCGTGCGACAACGTGCGGCAGAAGGGACTGGTTGACGGTCAGGAGCGCCTCCTCGCGGCGCTCACCCCAGCCCGCAACGCTGCCATCGGTCTCGACCAGGACACCCCACTCGATCAGCTGGTCGATGGCAACGACCAGCGCTCGCCGTTCTCGGAGGGTCTCGTCCATCGTGATTCCGGCTGTCGCCGCGTCGGCCCGGAGCTGCTCGACGAGGGCCGACAGGAGGACCTGCTCACCCGCACCAGGAGCCATCAGGCCGGCGCACACGAGTGCCAGGTACGTGTAGGCGCGAGGGGTGAACTCGCCACCGTTCCCGCGTCGCGCGCCGCGGGCGGGCACGTCGACGGGCGGGACTGCCTTGACCAGTCGAGCGAACGTCGGTTCGACGACGAGTGGGTACCCGAGGAGCGTCTGGAAGGTCTGCCGGAGCGCGACCTTATGCCGACGGACCAGCTTCAAGTCCTCAGCGTGCCCTGCCGCCGCAAGGATGGGTGTGGCCAGCAGTGCTCGTGCGGCGGCCCGACGTTCGGCGGCGGCGTGCTCGCTAGTGGTTGACGTCAGAGCCGAACGGCCCTCAGGCGTGCTCATGCCGTGGTCTCGGTCCACTCGTGGTTACCGACACCGTCGGGTCCGTCGACAACGGTGTTCGCGCCGGTGTCGGCCGGGTCGGCACGCAGTGCAAGGTCGTGCACGGTGAGGTCACCGTCGGAGCAGTGGACGACGGTGCAGGCGCCAGCGACCGGGGTGGCAGTGACGATGAGGTTCGCGTCGGTGTCCGTCGAGGTCGCCGGTCCCTCGAGGAGCTGGTCGATCGCGATGACGTCGGCGAGCCGGTCGAGGAGCAGCTCGCGAGCCGCCGGCGACAGGTGTGCGCCGCGAAGGTCCCCGGCAGCAGCGAGCTCAGCTGCTGCAGCACGCTTGTGGTCAGCTTCGGCCTGCGCCTCGGCGAGGAGCCGCTCGCGGTCCAAGCCAGGGTCGGGAACCCGCGACGTACGACCACGGGCGGTGCGGTCGCCCCGCTCTCGCAGCGCTAGCGGCACGTCGACAGGGTCACTGTCCCACCACGACGTCGTGGCGCCGGCTCGCCCGGAGTCCTCGTCGGGTCCGCCGAGAAGGTGACGGGCCGGGTACGCCCCGAACGCCGCGTCGAAGATGCGGTGTGCGGTCGCCGTGTCTGCTTCGTCGAACCAGACGGCGAGGCGCAGCAGGTCCGCGCGACGCGAGACGCCGGTGCCGGCTGCGGCGAGCATCCGCTTGGCGTTCGCGATGAGCTGGCCCAGAGCCTGGTCGGCGGCTGCACGCAGTTGCGTCGGCCCAGACCGGCCACGCCGACCGGTGTACCAGGCGGTCAACTCTTCCCAGTCTGCGCGGGTCCGGCCTGGGGAGCGTTCTGTCTGCTCGTCGGTACCGGTGAGGCCCGGGAGCGAGTCGAGGGTGCCGAGCAGGAGATCGAGCCGTTCCTCGATCTGCTCGAGGAGCGCAGCCACTGCGGGCGCATGGCGGGCCACGTCGGCCGAGATGAGGTCGACGTAGGTCAGCAGCATCGTCTTGAACGCGGCGTACTCGGGTCCGCCAAGGTCGTAGCGCGAGATGCGGCTCTGGACGAACGCGTAGAAGTCTGTTGCGGACTCGGCGAAGAGACGCTGGTTGTTGAACACGGTCGTCACGTCGCCGGCGAGGGCATCACCGTCGACTGGCGTGCCGTCGAGGTGGGCGATGATGCGTTCGAGGGTCTGGACGGTGCCGCCGAGAAGTTCACGCGCGACTTCGCGGGCGCCGTCGGAGGCACGGAGGAGGTCGTCGATCTGGCGGTGAACGCGACCGCCGAGCTTGGATGCCTGATACCGAGATCGGGAGCGAAGCCACTCGCCGACCGTGGCGACGCGGGCATCGCGGACGGACGGGACGAGGTTGCCCCAAGTCACGAGCTGTCGGCAGCGGTGCTCGATGTCGTCGATGGTCAGCGCCGTACCAGGGGCGTTGCGGAGCAGTACTTCGTGCGCCTCGGCGGCGGACAGGTCGGTGAGGAGGGTCTCGGTGAACAGCCGCATCAACTGCAGGTACTCGGCAGCGTTTTCGGCGCTCACGTACCGGTAGAGCGTAAGCCTCTCAGGGGTCTCTGCCGTATCGCTGGGGCTGGTTCTGGGCGATGGGTCAGCGGTACCGACGACACGCTCGGGCGTTTCCGCGCCGCTGTTCTGCGCCACAGGCGCCCCCTCCTTCTTGTTGACGAGGGGGACCGTGCTACCGACTACTGCGCCGACAATGGCTGAACGACGCTCACGATGTCCTTCCACTGCTTCCTGACCCCCGACGCGACGCACGCTACGTGACCCCACCGACACTCGGGAGGGGTTCAGCAGGACCGGTCCATTTCGCGGTGCCTGCATAGCCGCCCGGCCCTGCGCGCTCCGCATGCTGACCACGTCGGGCTATCCAGCCCGTCGACGAGAACGCGCCCGGGCGCTGACATCGGTGAGATCACCTTCCAACGCCTGCCGCCGCTAGACGGTATGAGGTGACCGCTCAGGGCTTCTGAGGGTTGTAGGCCGGGGCCTCACTCACAAATGGTCGTGGGTTACCGAGTAGGGCTGGCCTGCTCGGCCTATCCAACAGTTGTGGGAGGCCCCGGGTGTTTACCGA
>NZ_DATJTA010000058.1:0-32037 GCF_035503875.1 Nocardioides sp. | reverse complement strand
CGCACACACCAGATCGAAGAACCTCGACCGGACCACGTCCGGCACACGCTTCCTCGGCACCACAACACCTCCATCAGTCGGTGTTGCTTCGACCAGCTGAATCCGCCACCAGCCAGCGGTGCGGAACGTCAGGGACTATCCGCGGTCGTCGGCCGCGTAGAGCGCGGCGCCGACGACTCCGGCCTTGTTGCGCAGCGTCGCGGGCACGATCTCGGTGTCGAGGTCGAGCAGCGGCAGGAACTCGTCGGCGCGCTTGCTGATGCCTCCCCCGACCACGATCAGGTCGGGGGAGAACAACCGCTCCAGCGTCCGGTAGTAGCGGGTCAGGCGCTGCGCCCACTCGGCCATGCTCAGGTCCTCGGCCTCGCGGGCGCTGTTGGCGGCGCGCGATTCCGCGTCGTACCCGTCGATCTCGAGATGGCCGAGCTCGGCGTTGGGGACCAGCACCCCCTCGTGCACCAGCGCCGAGCCGATGCCGGTGCCGAGGGTGGTCACGATGACCAGGCCGCCCCGGCCCGCGGCGGCGCCGTACCGCACCTCGGCGAGGCCGGCGGCGTCCGCGTCGTTGACGACGTGCACGTCGCGGCCGGTCGCCTCGGTGAACAGGGCGTCCGCGTCGGTGCCGATCCAGGACTTGTCGATGTTGGCCGCCGAGTGGACCACGCCGTGGCGGACCACGCCGGGGACGGTGACACCGACCGGGCCGGCGGAGTCGGGGAACGCGGCGAGCAGCTCGACGAAGACCTCGGCGACCCGCTCCGGCGTCGATGGCGAGGGCGTCTTGAACCGGACCCGCTCGGCGGCGAAGTCGCCGGAGGCGAGGTCGACTGGGGCGCCCTTGATGCCCGTGCCGCCGAAGTCGATGCCGAAGGGGACGTCGCGGTTGCTCGTCATCCGCCGACCTTAGGACACCGGCACCCCCGGCGTTCCCTACCATCGCGAGGTGAGCGAGAACGCCTTGGAGCTGACCGGCGTGACCTTCGTGCGCGACGCCCGCGAGCTGCTCGCCGACGTCGACCTCGTCGTACGACGGGGTGAGCGGTGGGCGCTGATCGGTCCCAACGGCGCCGGCAAGAGCACGCTGCTCAACCTGTGCGGAGCGGTGACGTTCCCGAGCCGCGGGAGCGTGCGCGTGCTCGGCCACCGGCTCGGCGAGATCGACCTGCGCGAGCTGCGACGCTCGATCGGCTTCGTCAACCCGCGGCACCCGCTGCGCTCCGACCTGCCGGCGGAGGAGGTCGTCCTCACCGGTGCCACGGGCACCATCGAGACCCAGCTCCGCTGGCAGCCGACCGAGGACCAGCGCGACCGCGCGCGGCTGCTGATGAAGACCCTCGGCGTACCGGCCGACGGGCCGCTGCACTGGCACACCATGTCGCAGGGCGAGCGCGGGCGGACCCTCATCGCCCGCGCGCTGATGACCGACCCGCCGCTGCTGCTCCTCGACGAACCCAGCACGGGCCTCGACGTCGCGGCGCGCGAGCAGATGATCCAGACCCTCGACCACCTGCCCGAGGCCATTCCGGGGCTGACCACGGTCATGGTCACCCACCACTTCGAGGAGCTGCCGACCGCGACCACCCACGCCGCGCTGCTGCGCGGCGGGCGACTGCTGGCCGCCGGCCCGGTCGACGAGGTGCTGACCACCGAGCTGGTCACGGAGTGCTTCGCCCACCCCATCGAGGTACGCCGCCACCGCGGCCGCTGGAGCGCGACCGCCGGCTGAGACCGGCAGCTTCGGACGTCAGGCCGGCCTCAGGTTCATCATGGGATGTCGACCAGTTCGCACTTCCCATGGTGGGTACGCCGTGGGGAGCGACGACTCGCCTGCATACCGTGATGAATCAGCAGCAGCCGACCCCACGACGAGCCTCAGCCCCCGGTCTCCTGGCGGATCCAGGCCGCGAACCCGGGCACGGTGAACCGGAGCGCGCCGCGCCCGGCGACCTCGATGAGCCCTTTGTCGAGCAGACCGCGCCGCGGGACGCTCAGGTCGTTGCTGGTCAGTGACAGGTGGTCGGCCAGCGCGCCCCGGCGTACGTCGTCCTCGGCCGCGCCGGTCAGCTCGGCCATGCCGCCCAGGACGCGCTGCTCGCCCGGCGTGGCCTTGACCCACCGGGCACGGAACATCGTCGCGAGCTCGTCGTCGACGCGCGCGCGGGTGCGGGGCAGGAGGTCCGGGCCGAGCTCGTCGCCCTCGGCCGGACCGGCCTCGCGCCAGACCGCGTCGCCGTACAGCTGGAGGAAGTAGGGGTATCCCTGGGCGAGGTCGACGACCTCGGCGAGCAGGTCGGGGCGCCACGCCACGCCGTGCTCGCGGGCGGGGGCCTCGAGCACCTCGGCGGCGTCGGCCCGCGACAGCCGTTCCAGGGTCCGGAAGGCGAACCGCTCGCTGAAGGTGACCGCCGCCGTGAGCACGTCGGGGGTGTTCGGCAGGCCGGCCGCGATCACGACCGCCGCCGGCTCGGGGCTGGCCTGTTGCAGCTCCTGCCAGGCGTAGGCGAGGGTGCGCAGGTCCTCGCGCGGAGCGGCCTGGATCTCGTCGATCAGCAGGCACAACCCGGCCGATCCACGCTCCCGGGCGGCGGTCGCGGCCGCGGTGACGAAGGCACCGAACGCCGCCGAGGAGGCCCCGCTGTCGGGTGCTCCCGCGGGGCGTACGTCGAGCTCGACCCCGGCGCTCGCCGGTCCCGCGCCGAGCTCCAGGGTCAGCGACTGCAGCCGGTCGCGCAGCGGCGTACGGCGGGAGATGTCGACTCCGATGTCGTCGAGTGCCCGGGCCGTCGCGGCCACCAGCGCGGCCACCAGGCTCTCGTCGCCGCGGGCGGTGACCCAGGCGACGACGGCGCCGGCGCCGGTTGCCTCGTCGCGCACCGCCTTCAGCAACGAGGTCTTGCCGACGCCGCGTGACCCGACGTGGACCCGCACCCGGCCGAGGAACCGGGCGTACGTCGCGAGCAGGGCGAGGTCGGCCTGGGCGTCGGCCAGCTGCGCGCCGCGTCCGACGAGCACGGACGGCGCCTCGCCGGGGGTGTAGGGGCTGGGGATCGCTGTCGGGTTCACACGGTTCCTTATGAAGGCCGGGGTTCATCACGAACCGTAAACCGCGGCACCGACTTTACATCTGGTCATCTCTTGTCAATCAGATTGACAACTCGTACGGTTCTGTCAACCCAGCGAGGAGGCGTCAGCCATGGAGGCGATCGCGAACAGCACGGTCCCGGCGGGCTCGACCGACACCTGGCGCGACCCCAAGCGCCATCTCTGGCTCATCGGGCTCGTCGTCCCGTCCCTGGCCTTCATCGCGTACGGCGCCTGGGCCGCCACCGGGATCGGTGCCTTCTTCTGGATCGGACCGGCGGTGATCCTGGTGATCGTCCCGGCGATCGACCTGGTCGCCGGACTCGACCGCTCCAACCCGCCCGACGACGTCATCGAGCGGCTGGAGAACGACCGCTACTACCGCTGGATCACCTACCTCTTCCTCCCCGTGCAGTACGCCGGATTCGTCGGTGCGATGTACCTGATCGCGCACGGCGACCCGCTCGGGTTCCAGGGCGAGCTGACGACGCTCGACAAGGTCGGGCTGGCGATCTCGATCGGCTGCATCGGTGGCATCGGCATCAACACCGCCCACGAGCTCGGCCACAAGAAGGAGGCCAACGAGCGCTGGCTGTCGAAGATCGCGCTGGCCCAGAGCTTCTACGGCCACTTCTACATCGAGCACAACCGCGGCCACCACGTCCGGGTCGCCACCCCGGAGGACCCGGCGTCCTCACGCGTGGGCGAGAGCTTCTACGCGTTCTGGCCGCGCACCGTCCTCGGCTCGTTGAGGAGCGCCTGGCGGATCGAGAAGCGGCGCTACGCGCGGAAGAAGAGACACCCGTTCCGGCTCGGCAACGACGTGCTCAACGCCTGGCTGATGTCGGCGGTCCTCTGGGGGGTCCTGGTCGCCTGGCTCGGCGTCGGCATCGCGCCGTACCTCCTCGTCCAGGCGGTCGTCGGCTTCTCCCTGCTGGAGATCGTCAACTACATGGAGCACTACGGCATGCTCCGGCAGAAGGTCGGCGTCGGGGAGCGGCAGCGCTACGAGCGCGTCGACCCGTCCCACTCGTGGAACTCCAACAACATCGCCACGAACGTCCTGCTCTACCACCTGCAGCGGCACAGCGACCACCACGCCAACCCCACCCGCCGCTACCAGACTCTGCGCGACTTCGAGGAGAGCCCGGTGCTCCCGACCGGGTACGCCGGCATGATCGTGCTCGCCCTGGTCCCGCCGGTGTGGCGCCGGGTGATGGACCCCCGGGTGCTCGCCCACTTCGGCGGCGACCTGTCGCGGGCCAACCTGCAGCCGGCGAAGCGCGAGCGCCTGCTCGCGGCGTACCCGCCGCCGGCCGCGCCGGTGTCCGACCCCCGACACGACGCGGTGGCCGGCACCGTCGAGGAGGTCCTCGCGGCCCGTTGCCCCGGCTGCGACTACGTGTACGACGTGGCCGCGGGCGACGAGCACGAGGGCTTCGCCGCCGGTACGGCGTGGGCCGACATCCCGGCCGACTGGTGCTGTCCCGACTGCGGGGTGCGGGAGAAGGTGGACTTCGTCCCGCTGGCGGGCAGCGGGGCCGCCGCTTCCTAGACTGGCGCGCATGGCCTCCAGCACCCGCGACCGAGTGGTCGACGCGGCCGTGGGCCTGACGGTGGAGATCGGCTGGTCGCAGGTCACCATGGCCAAGCTCGCCGACCGGGTCGGGGTCAGCCGGCAGACGGTCTACAACGAGATCGGCGCCAAGCCGGGGCTGGCCGAGGCGATGATCCTGCGGGAGCTCGAGCGCTTCCTCGGGGTCGTGTCGGTGGCGTTCGACGAGCACCCCGAGGACCTGGTGGCGGCGATCCGGGCCAGCGCGCGCGGGGTCCTCGAGCACGCGCACGACAACCTGCTCCTGCACGCCGTCGTGTCCGCCACGCACGGCGCCGACACCGAGCTGCTGCCGCTGCTGACCACGCACGCCGAGTCGCTCCTGACCACCGCGAAGGCCGTCGTGGCGCAGCGCCTGGCGCCGTACGACGTGGGCCTGGACGCCGCGCACCTCGAGGCCGCCATCGACATGGTCGTGCGGGTGGTGCTGAGCCACGTCATGCAGCCCTCGGGCACGCCGGCCGAGACGGCCGACGACCTGGCCTGGATCGCCGCGCGGGTGCTACGCGCCGAGTGAGCGGCGGGCCTCCGCCTTCTCGACCGCCTCGCGGAACGCGGTGACGACGTACGCCGGGACCTTGAGGCCGCGCCGACGTGCCCACAGCAGCTCGGTCTCGACGCGGGAGATCTGGGCGGCGAAGTCGTCGACCTGCTCGGTGATGCCGAGCGTGGACATCAGGTCGCCGAAGTCGGCCTTCTGCCGGTCGTTGTTGGCCCCGACGGGGGCGAACGACAGGGTGCGCAGCTTGCGGACCAGCCACTTCTGCCAGCCGGCCAGCTCTGCCCACAGTCCGCGGGCGGAGAGCTGGTAGAAGGCGTAGTGGCCGGGCTCCTGGCGCTTGATCGGCGCGATGACGGTCTCGGCGATCGCGGACTCGCGCATCTCGACGACCCCGTCGTGGAGCAGGTTGTAGGCGAGGACGGCGGAGCGTTCGGTCGCCATGCCGGTGAGGTAGTAGATCATCCGGCTGACGTCCTGGAACGCGGGCCAGCGGCCGAGCGCCCCGAGCACCTTGAGCTTCGAGCCGATCGAGGTCAGGTCGGCCTCGGCGTTCGGGCGGCCGAGCTCGACCTGCAGGCGGTCCAGGATCAGGCCGTGCCGGGTCTCCTGCGGCTGCCAGACGTCGGCGTAGAAGCGCCGGTCGATCTCGGGCGGGTCGGGCAGCATCGTCATCAGCTCGAGCACGTTGCGGTCGACCTCGAGCTCGACCCGCGCCATGTAGTCGAGGACGTGGCCGAACCGCTCCTCGAACTCGACGGGGCGGCGTACCGTCCAGTCCACGCTCGCGAGGTCGATCGGCGGGTGCTCGGCCTCGAGCCGGTCGACGTGCTGAGCCAGCCGCAGCGCGGTCCTGGTCCCCTCAGCCATGGCCGAAGGCTACCGTTCGCTGATGGGCGAGCGTGCAGCGGCCGAGGCGGTCCGGATGGGGACTCCCGCGGGTCGGGCGGTGATCGCGGCCGCGACCCTCGGGTCGGGAATGGCGCTGCTCGACGGCACCGTCGTCAACGTCGCCCTCAAGACCATCGGCGAGGACCTCGACGCGAGCCTCGCCGAGCTGCAGTGGATCGCCAACGGCTACCTGCTCACGCTGGCCAGCCTGATCCTGCTGGGCGGGTCGCTGGGGGACCGCTTCGGGCGCCGGAGGGTGTTCGTGTGGGGGACGGTCGGCTTCGCCGGGGCCTCGGTCCTGTGCGGGCTGGCGCCCACCCCGGAGGTGCTGATCGTCGCGCGCCTGCTGCAGGGCGTCGGCGGCGCGCTGCTCACTCCCGGAAGCCTGGCGATGATCCAGGGTGCGTTCGTGAAGGACGACCGAGCGCCGGCCATCGGCGCCTGGTCCGGGCTGGGGAGCATTGCCGCAGCGCTCGGCCCCTTCCTCGGCGGCGCGCTGGTCGACCATGCGAGCTGGCGGTGGATCTTCTGGATCAACCTGCCGCTCGCCGTCGTCACCGTCGTGATCGCCCAGCGCGCGGTCCCGGAGACGCGCGACCCGAACGCCGCGCAGCACCTGGACCTCGGCGGCGCGGTCCTGGCCGCGGCGGCGCTCGGCGGGACGTCGTACGCCCTGATCCAGTGGGGCGGTCCCGTCGCGCCCTGGGCCGGCGTGCTCGCCGTGCTGGCCGCGGTGCTCTTCGTGGTCGTCGAGCGGCGCGTGCGCGAGCCGATGCTGCGCCTGGACATCTTCCGGAACCGGATCTTCAGCGCCTCGAACGCCATGACCTTCCTGGTGTACGGCGCCCTCGGCGCGGTGCTGTTCTTCCTCACCCTGCAGCTGCAGACCGTGAGCGGGTACGACGCCCTCGAGGCCGGGCTGGCCAGCCTGCCGGTGACGATCTGCATGCTGCTGCTCGCGGCCCGAGGAGGACGACTGGCGACCCGGATCGGACCGCGGGTGCCGATGACCTTCGGACCGCTGCTGATGGCGGTCGGCACCCTGCTGATGCTGTCCGTCGGCGAGGACGTCACGTACTGGCGCGACGTCCTGCCCGGCATCACGATCTTCGGCCTGGGCCTGGCGCTGATGGTCGCGCCGCTCACCGCCACGGTCCTCGCGGCCGCCCCCGACGAGCACGCCGGCATCGCCAGCGGCGTCAACAACGCCGTCGCCCGCGCCGGCTCGCTGCTCGCCGTCGCCGCCCTCCCCGTCGTGGTCGGCCTCGGCGGCGAGGAGTACGCCGACCCCGTCGCCTTCGACGCGGCGTACCACTCCGCCATGGTCATCTGTGCGGGGCTGCTGGCCGTCGGGGGGCTGGTGTCGTGGGTGGCGATCCGGGAGGGGGCGGGGGCGCGGATTCACCGGTGAACCGGGGAACCTGGACGTTCTCGGCCGAAGTTCCGCCCCAGAACGTCCGGTTCTCCCCGAGAAGTCCGGGCACCCTGGCGTCACCACCTACCCTGGACGGCCGGGGAGGGACAGATGAGACTGCGGCAGGCACTCGGGGCCGCCGGGACGACCGGCGCGCTCCTGCTCGTCGCCGCCTGCGGTGGCGGCGGTGACGGCGAGAACGGCTCCGAGCCGGACGCCTCGCCGAGCACCGTCGGCGCGTCCGCCTCCGCCTCGGCCTCGACACGCACGGAGTCGACCGGCAACCCGCTGGCGCCGTACGCCATGGACGCACCGGGTCCCCGCGAGGGCCGGCTGACGTACGCCGACATCCTGGTCAACGGCCGGGAGCCGATCAGCGACAAGACGCTGGCGCAGGTACGCGCGGTCCCCCGGGTCGCGTCCGTCGAGCGGATCTCGTTGGCCCAGGTCAGCATCGACAACAAGCTGCTCACCGTCGCGGCGGTCGATCCGGCGACGTACCGCAACTTCGCCGACGCCGACAGCGCCGACCAGCAGGTCGTCTGGGACCGGGTCGCGGCCGGCGAGATCGCGGTCGACCCGGCCGTGCAGAAGCGGCTGCCGGTCGACGACGACGGCTTCCTCAAGCTCGGCAGCGACAAGGACGCCCCGCTCGCCCACGTCGGCGCCTACGCCCCGCAGGTCGAGGGCGGCATCGACGCCGTCGTCAACGAGAAGTGGGCCGAGGAGCTCGGGATGACGGTCGGCAACGCGCTGCTGGTCTCGGCCCCGGGCTTCGACCCGCAGGACGTCGGCAAGCAGGTGACCAGGGTGGTCGGCGACCAGGCGCCGCTCAGCTACGTCGACGCCGTCGCCCGCTACGGCCTGGAGCCGGGCGCCCAGCTGGTCGCCGTGGTCGTCGGCGCCACCGCCGACGCGGTCGGCACCTACACCTACACGGTGCTCGCGGGCGGGAAGGTCGCTCCGGACCCGGAGTGGGTGCGCACCCACATCTCCTCCGAGCCCGTGCCGATCCTCGGCATGGTGACCTGCAACCGGCTGCTCTTCCCGCAGCTGCGCGCGGCGCTGCAGGAGGTCGTCGACCGCGGGCTGGCCGACACGATCCGTCCCGACGAGTACGCCGGCTGCTACTACCCGCGCTTCATCGCCGGGTCGACCAAGCTGTCCAACCACGCCTTCGGCCTGGCGCTCGACCTCAACACGTCGACCAACGGCCGCGGCATCCCCGGTGACATGAACCGCGACGTCGTCGCGATCTTCAAGAAGTGGGGCTTCGCGTGGGGCGGCGACTGGAGCTACACCGACCCCATGCACTTCGAGATGAACGCGCTCGTCCGGCCGCAGTAGGCCCCGCCGGTCGCGCGCTAGCCTCGCGCCATGCGAGCCGTCCAGGTCCTGACCACCACCGGCCCCCGCGACGTCGAGGTCCGTGACGTCCCCGAGCCCACGACCGCCGACGGGCAGGTGCTCGTCGAGGTGCACAGCGTCGGGATCTCCTTCCCCGACCTGCTGCTGAGCAAGGGCGAGTACCAGCTCCGGCCCGAGCCGCCGTTCACCCTCGGCGTCGACTTCGCGGGCGTCGTGGTGTCGGGCGCGGGCTTCGAGCCCGGCCAGCGCGTCTGCGGTGTCGGCGGGTACGGCGGTGCCGCCGAGCTGGTCGCCAGCCCGGCCGACTTCACCTTCGCGCTGCCCGACGCGACGTCGTACGAGGAGGGCGCGGCGCTGCCGATGAACTACCTGACCGCCGACTTCGCGCTCGCCGAGCGGGCCGGGTTGCGCTCCGGGGAGACCGTGCTGGTGCACGGGGCCGCGGGCGGGGTCGGCACGGCGTCGATCCAGGTCGCGCGCGGCATGGGCGCCCGGGTGATCGCGGTGGTCAGCACCGAGGAGAAGGGCCAGGTCGCGCGCTCCGCGGGAGCGGACGAGGTGGTGCTGCTCGACGGGTTCAAGGACGCCGTCCTCGAGCTGACCGGCGGGACCGGCGTCGACGTCGTGGTCGACGTGGTCGGTGGCGACGCCTTCACCGACTCGCTGCGCGCCCTGGCCCCGCAGGGCCGGCTGCTGGTGGTCGGCTTCGCCGCGGGCACCGGCATCCCGCAGGTCAAGGTCAACCGGCTGCTGCTCAACAACGTCGACGTCCGCGGCGTCGGCTGGGGCGCCTACGCGATGGCGCGGCCGGGCTACATGCAGCAGCAGTGGGCGCGGCTGCTGCCGATGCTGGAGTCAGGGGTCGTGAAGCCGCCGATCGGGGCGACGTACGCGCTGGAGGACTTCGGGCAGGCCCTGGTCGACATGGACGGGCGGCGCACGCTCGGCAAGTCGGTGGTGCGGGTCCGGGGCTGAGCGGGGCGGCGGCCCGGGCTGTTCTACGGCCGCAATTGCAGCCGCTGGACATGCCTGCGGTGGTCCGGACCGTCCTACGGCCGCAATTGCGGCCGTTGAGCGCCCGGCCGCCGACGCCATCCCCTTGCCCACCGGGCAGGATGGGCGCATGAGCACCCACGACCACGAGCACGACCACGACGGCCCGGACGAGGACCTGGTCCGCCGGGCCGGCCACATCATCCTCGACGGCGTGACCGCGTCCGACGTCGAGAACGACGACGCGATGGAGCTCGCCTTCGGCAAGCTCCTCGAGATCGACGCCATCGAGGTGCTGATGGACGAGGAGGAGGGTGAGCTCGAGCTCGACATCTCGCCCCTGATGAGCGGCGTCCTGCTGGTCGTCAGCGAGCTCGTCGACGAGCTGGCCCAGCGCGACGGCAGCAGCCGGGAGGACGTCCTCGCGCGGATCCGCACCCGCATCGACGGCTGAGCCCGAGCGGCCGATCCGGTCGCCCCAGGTTCATCACGGGATGCAGACCAACCCGCACCTCCCATGGTGGGTACGCCGTGGGAGGCGCGAGCTCGTCTGCATACCGTGATGAACCAGCAGCCCCCCGCCCCCCATGACCTACGCTCGACCGCGTGACGATCCTCGATGACGCCCGCGAGGGCATGAACCTCGACATCCGTCCCCAGGACGACCTGTTCGGCCACGTCAACGGGCGCTGGCTCGACGAGACCGAGATCCCCTCCGACCGCTCCAGCTGGGGGCCGTTCGTGCAGCTCGCGGACGCGGCCGAGAGCGACGTCAAGGCGATCATCGAGAGCCTCGCCGCGGGTGACGCGGCGAGCATGACGGACGACGCCCGCAAGATCGGCGACCTGTTCGCGTCCTTCATGGACACCGACGCGATCGACGCGAAGGGCCTGCGCCCGGTCCGTCCGCTGATCGACGCGGTCGACAGCCTGCGCGACGTCCGCGACCTGGCGGCGTTCCTCGGCGAGTTCGAGCGGATCGGCGGGCACGGGCTGTTCGGGTCCTACATCGACAGCGACGACCGCAACTCCGACCGCTACCTGTTCCACCTGGTCCAGGGCGGGCTGGGGCTGCCGGACGAGTCGTACTACCGCGACGAGAAGTTCGCCGAGGTCCGCGACAAGTACGTCGCGTACCTGACCCGCCTGCTAACGCTCGCCGAGCACCCCGACCCGGCCGGCGCCGCCGCGACCGTGCTGGCCATCGACACGAAGCTGGCCGCCGGTCACTGGGAGCGGGCGGAGACCCGCGACGTCCAGAAGACGTACAACCTGCTCACCGAGGCCGACCTCAAGGAGCTCTGCCCGAGCTTCGACTGGGACGCCTACGTCACCAACCTCGGCGGCAACGAGCTCACGATCGCCGAGTCGTGCGTGCGGCAGCCGTCGTACTTCGGCCACCTCTCGACGGTCCTCGACGAGGTCCCGATCGAGGAGTGGCGTGCCTGGCTGCTGACCCACGTGCTGCGCTCGTCCGCGCCGTACCTCACCGACGACTTCGTCGAGACCAACTTCGACTTCTACGGCCGCACCCTCAACGGCACCCCGGAGCTGCGCGCCCGCTGGAAGCGCGGGGTGGCGCTGGTCGAGGGCGCGATCGGCGAGGCCGTCGGAAAGGAGTACGTCGCCCGCCACTTCCCGCCGACCTCCAAGGCGCTGATGGACGAGCTGGTCGCCAACCTGCTCGCGGCGTACCGCGCCTCCATCGCGGAGCTCGACTGGATGACCGAGGAGACCAAGCAGCGGGCGTACCAGAAGCTGGAGACGTTCCGGCCGAAGATCGGCTACCCGGAGAAGTTCCGCGACTACTCCGCCCTGCAGGTCAGCAAGGACGACCTGCTCGGCAACGTGGCGGCGGCCTCCCGCTTCGAGACCGACCGCCAGCTCGCGAAGATCGGCAGCCCGGTCGACCGCGACGAGTGGTTCATGCTCCCGCAGACGGTCAACGCCTACTACAACCCCGGCACCAACGAGATCTGCTTCCCGGCGGGCATCCTGCAGAAGCCGTTCTTCAGCCCGGACGCGCACGCGGCCGAGAACTACGGCGGCATCGGCGCGGTCATCGGCCACGAGATCGGCCACGGCTTCGACGACCAGGGCGCGCAGTACGACCCGCACGGCAACCTCGAGGACTGGTGGACCGCCGACGACAAGGCGGCCTTCGAGGTGAAGACCAAGAAGCTGGTGGAGCAGTACGACGGCTTCGAGCCGCGCAGTCTGCCCGGGGAGAAGGTCAACGGCTCGCTGACCGTCGGAGAGAACATCGGCGACCTCGGCGGCCTGACCATCGCGCACCGCGCCTACCTGATCTCCCAGGGCGGCACGGCGCCGGTCGAGGAGCGGCGGATGCTGTTCTCCAACTGGGCCTACGTCTGGCGGACCAAGCGCCGCAAGGAGCAGGAGCAGCAGTACCTCACCATCGACCCGCACTCCCCGCCGGAGTTCCGCGCGAACATCGTCCGCAACCTCGACGAGTTCCACGAGGTCTTCGGGACGCAGCCCGGCGACGGCCTCTGGCTCGACCCGGACGACCGCGTCCGCATCTGGTGAACCCCGCCTGGCAGCAGGCGTCGTCCGACGTCCGCTTCGAGTGGGGTCCGAGCGGCGCGGCCGCGCTGGCGGCCGACGTGACCGTGGTGGTCGACGTGCTGTCGTTCTCGACCACCGTGTCGGTTGCGGTGGAGCGCGGGATCGAGGTGTTCCCGTTCCGCTGGCGCGACGTGCGGGCGACGACGTACGCGATGACGCGGGACGCCGTCCTCGCCGTCGGCCGTTCGGAGGCGGGTCCGGGACAGATCAGCCTGTCGCCGGCGACGGTGCGCGCGGCCACCGACGTACGGCGCCTGGTGCTGCCGAGCCCCAACGGGTCCTCGATCAGCTTCGAGCTGGCCGAGGCGGGCGGCGAGGTCGTGGCCGGGTGCCTGCGCAACGCGTCGGCCACGGGCGCCCTCCTGGCCGAGCGGGTCCGGTCCGGCGCGAGCGTCGGCGTGGTCGCGGCCGGCGAGCGCTGGCCCGACGGCACGCTGCGCCCGGCGATCGAGGACCTGTGGGGCGCGGGTGCCTTGCTCGCGGCGCTCGAGGAGCACGGCGTCGGGCGTCCGAGCGCGGAGGCGCGGGCCGCGGCGGCGGCGTACCGCCTGGTCGCCGGGGACCTCGGGACCGCGCTGCATGAGTGCGCGAGCGGGGTCGAGCTGGTCGGCAACGGCTACCCCGAGGACGTCGCGGTCGCCGCGGAGCTCGACGCGAGCGCCGTCGTACCGCTCCTGCGCGGGGAGTCGTACGTCGCGGCCTGACCCCCCTTGGCTCACGTTTGTAAGCGTGTAATCCTGTAATCATGAGTCAGGACGAGACGCACGACATGATCCGGGGCTGGTTCACCGGCCGCCTCCCGGAGACCTGGAGCGCCGGTCCGGCCGACATCGCCGTCGACCGCGAGGAGATCACCGTCCGGCTGAGCATCCCCGACGTCGCCGTCGCCGAGGGCGCCTCACCGGCGGAGCTGGCCGAGGCGCGGGCCGGCCGCGCGAAGGCGTTCCGCGAGGACACCCGCGAGGCCCGGATGGCCATCGCCCGGGAGGCCGAGCACCGCTACGGGCGCAAGGTCTCCTGGGGGGCGCGACTCGGCGAGGGCGAGGACGCGTACGCCGAGCTGTGGACCCACCTGTCGACGCCGGTCATGACGCGCCTGCGCCAGCCCCAGCGGCAGGTCCTCGACACGCTGGTCGACGCCGGCGTGGCCCGCTCGCGCGCGGAGGCGCTGGCCTGGTGCGTGCGGCTGGTCGGGCAGCACGAGGGCGACTGGCTGGCCGACCTGCGCGACGCGACCGACCGGGTCGCCGGCGTACGGGCGAAGGGGCCGGCCGCCTGACTGGTGCCGCACTAGGCTGGACCGGTGACCTTCCCCGAGCCGGTCGTCGCCGCGGTGCTCGCGCACATGAACGACGACCACACCCACGACAGCCTGCTGATCGTCCGCGCCTTCGCTCTCCCCGACGCCGTCGACGCGACCATGACCGGCTTCGACGGGGACGGCGGGGTCTGGTCGGCGACGACCGCCGACGGCACCGAGGAGGTCCGGGTGGCGTGGCCCGCGGCGCCGATCACCGAGCGTGCGGAGGTGCGCCGCGAGATCGTCGCGCTGTACGACGCGGCCTGCGAGCGGCTGGGCGTCGAGGCCCGCGCGCACTGATCCGGCTCAGCGGCCCTCGTGGGTCGTCAGGCCCGTGTCGACTCGGCCGGTGGTCACCTCCGGCGTCGTCGGTGCGGCGATGAGGACCAGGTAGACCGCCAGGGCCAGCAGCCCGGGCACGGTCCCGACGAAGCGGCGTACGGGGTGGTCCATGCCTGGGAGTACCCGCGACGCGTCGCGGGCTCACCCTCACCCGGACCGGGTGATTTCCGCTTCCGACCATCGGCACGCGCGCGTTCAGGGCCTACCGTCGACGCATGCTCATCCTTGGGATCATCGTGTTCGGCATCCTCGTCGGTGGCCTCGCGCAGCTCGTGCTGGGCAGCAGGATGGACTCCGTGAACTGGTCGGTGGCCATCGTCGCGGGCCTCGTCGGCTCCTTCGTGGGCGGCCTCGCGGTCAGCCTGCTCGCCGGCGACGGGCTGGAGCTGCAGCCCAGCGGCCTCATCGGCTCCTTCCTCGGCGCGCTCGTGGTGACCCTGGGGTGGAACGCCGTCCAGGGCCGCCGAGCCTGAGCGACGGGTTGTCGGCGTCCGCTGGTAGACAGGCGGCATGACCACCCCCGCTGACACCGCCGTCGACGTACGCGCCCGGGCCGAGGCGCACCTCCGTGCCCTGGTGGGCCGCGACGACGCGGTCCTGCGTGAGGACCAGTGGTCGGCGATCGAGGCGCTGGCGGTGGACCGGCGCCGAGCGCTGGTCGTGCAGCGCACCGGCTGGGGCAAGTCCGCGGTCTACTTCGTGGCCACGCTGCTGCTGCGCGCCGAGGGGGCCGGACCGACCGTCATCGTCTCCCCGCTGCTCGCGCTGATGCGCAACCAGATCGCCGCCGCCGAGCGGGCCGGCATCCGCGCGGTGACGATCAACTCCACCAACATCGAGTCCTGGCAGCCGATCCACGACGCCATCAACGCGGGCGAGGTCGACGTGCTGCTGGTCAGCCCGGAGCGCCTCAACAACCCCGGGTTCCGCGACGAGGTGCTGCCCAAGCTGGCCGCGACCTGTGGACTGCTGGTGGTCGACGAGGCGCACTGCATCTCCGACTGGGGCCACGACTTCCGCCCCGACTACCGCCGGATCCGCACCCTGCTCGGCGACCTGCCCGCCGGGATCCCGGTGCTCGCGACGACCGCCACCGCCAACAGCCGGGTGACGCACGACGTGGCCGAGCAGCTCGGCAGCTCCGGATCCCTGGGCGACGTGCTGGTCCTGCGCGGCTCGCTCGACCGCGAGTCGCTGCGCCTCGGCGTCGTACGCCTCAAGACCGCGCAGCAGCGGCTGGCCTGGCTGGCCGACCACCTCGCCGAGCAGCCCGGCTCCGGCATCGTCTACTGCCTGACCGTGGCCGCCACCCAGGAGATCGCCGACTACCTGCGCTCGCGCGGCCACGACGTCGCGGCGTACTCCGGCCAGACCGAGCAGACCGAGCGGCTCGCGCTGGAGGCCGACCTCGCGGCCGGCCGGGTCAAGGCGCTGATCGCCACGTCGGCGCTGGGCATGGGCTTCGACGCCACGTTGGGGTTCGTGGTCAACATGGGGGCGCCGCAGTCGCCGGTGGCCTACTACCAGCAGGTCGGCCGTGCCGGCCGCGGCACCGACGAGGCCGTCGTGGTGCTCCTGCCCGCGCTGGAGGACCGGGACATCTGGGCGTACTTCGCCTCGCTCGCCTTCCCGCGCGAGGAGCTGGTCCGCCAGACGCTCGACGTGCTCGCCGCGGAGGGCCGACCGCTCAGCACGGCTGCACTCGAGGCGCACGTCGACCTCAACCGCACCCGTCTCGAGACGATGCTGAAGGTCCTCGACGTCGACGGCGCGGTCCGGCGGGTCCGGGGCGGCTGGGAGTCGACGGGGCAGCCGTGGTCGTACGACGCCGAGCGCTACCAGCGGGTGACCGAGGCCCGCGAGCGCGAGCAGCGGGCGATGCTCGACTACCTCGACACCGACCGCTGCCGGATGCGCTACCTCCGCGACCAGCTCGACGACCCGGACGCCGCCGACTGCGGGCGCTGCGACAACTGCGGCGGCCTGCAGCTGTCGACGGACGTCTCGGCGGCCGCGGTCGAGGAGGCCGACGCCCGGCTGTCGCGGCCCGGCGTGCCGATCGAGCCGCGCAAGATGTGGCCGACCGCGCTGGCCAGCATCGGCATCGACTGGAAGGGCAAGATCGCCGAGCCCGCGAGCGAGGGTCGGGTGGTCGCCCGGCTGACCGACCTGGGGTACGGCGGGGCGCTGCGCGAGCTGTTCCGGGTCTCGACGGGCTCGACCGGCGAGGTCGTCGACGGCCCGGTGCCGGTGCCGCTGGTCCAGGCGGTGGTCGCGGTGCTCGGTGACTGGCGGCCCCAGGTCGACGCGATCGTGCACGTCGAGTCGGCGACCCGGCCCACCCTGGTCGCCGACCTCGCGGCCGGGCTGGCTCGCTACCTGAAGGTCCCGGTGGCCGGCACCTTCGCGATCGTCGACCCCGACGTCGCGCCCGGACAGGGCGCCGCCAACTCCGCCCAGCGGGTCGCCGCCGTGGGCCGGCGCTACTCCCTGCACGCCGACCTGCCGCCCGGCGCCCGGGTCCTGCTCGTCGACGACCTGGTCGTCACCGGCTGGACCCTCACCGTCGCCACCCGCGCGCTGCGCCAGGCTGGCGCGGCCGAGGTACTGCCGCTGGCGCTCGCGGCGCAGTCCTAGCCTCGGCCTAGGCTCCGGGCATGCGCATCGGCCTCACCCTCCTGACCGACCAGCCCTGGAGCGAGGCGGCCCCTCGGTGGCGCGCCACGGAGGCGATGGGCTTCGACCACGCCTGGACCTACGACCACCTGACCTGGGGCGGGCTACCGGAGGCTCCGTGGCGCGGCGCGACCCCGACGCTCGCGGCCGCCGCGGGCGTGACCGAGCGGATCGGGCTCGGGACGCTGGTGGCGGCGCCGAACTTCCGCCACCCCTACCTGCTCTTCCGCGACGCCCAGGCCCTGGAGGACATCTCGGGCGGCCGGTTCCTGCTCGGCCTCGGGACCGGCGGCGACCTGGACTCCCGGGTGCTCGGCGGGGCCGAACTGTCGGTGCGCGAGCGGGTCGACCGGTTCCAGGAGTTCGTCGGCGTGCTGGAGCAGCTGCGCGACGGCGACCACGTCACCACCGAGGGGCGCTGGTTCTCGGCCGCCGACGCCCGCACGCGGCCCGGCCTGCCGCACACGCCGTACCTCCTCGCGGCCAACGGCCCCCGCTCGCTGCGCTTCGCCGCGGCGCACGGGAGCGGCTGGATCACCACCGGGCCGTACGCCGCCGACACCGTCGACCGCTGGTACGCCGGCCTGGCCGACTCCGCGCACGCCTTCGACGACGCCCTGGCGGAGGTGGGCCGGGACCCGGGCACGGTGCCGCGCTACGTGCTCACCGACGACACCCCGCACCTCTCCGGGACGGGCCGGTTCGCGCTGTCGAGCGTGGGCTTCTTCGAGGAGATCGCCGGCCGGGTGGCCGAGCTCGGCTTCACCGACCTGGTCACGCACTGGCCGCGCCGGGACACGGCGTACGTCGGCGACGAGGCGGTGCTCGAGGCGGTCGCCCGCGACGTCCTGCCCCGGCTGCAGGGGTCCTAGGTCACCAGCGGACGGTCCCGACCGCGCGGATCGCGTTGACCGCGGAGGCGAGCGGCAGGTCGAAGTCGGCGCCGTCCTCGCCGATCGTCACGACGGGCGCCGGCGAGGCGCTCACGTCGACGAACCAGGTGCGGTCGTCGACCTCGGTCACCGGGGACAGGTGCAGGTCGAAGGGCTCCCACAGGTCGATCTCGCCGGCTTCGCTGCGTC
Source organism: Nocardioides sp. (assembly GCF_035503875.1). Lineage (GTDB taxonomy): Bacteria > Actinomycetota > Actinomycetes > Propionibacteriales > Nocardioidaceae > Nocardioides. The sequence goes on along the minus strand of NZ_DATJTA010000058.1, from coordinate 14,187 downwards.
GCTGCAGCTCGGCGAGGTCGTAACGCCCGGGGTCGGCGTACGACGGGACGGCGAGCGAGAAGGAGGCCAGCGCGGTGCTCCCGAGCAGCACTGGGTCGGGCGACTCCAGGCGCAGCCGCCACCAGCCGTCCTCCTCCTCGCGCTCGCACGGGAGGGTGACGGTGAGCGTGCCCTGCTCACCGCCGGCGAGGGTGATGGTCAGCTCGGCGGTGTCGCCCGCCGCGGACCGCTCGGCGAGCCGGTCGCGGCGCTCGCCCTCCTCGCGGGCCTCGGTCTCGGCCTCGCGGGCCGCGACGGCCTCGGGCCGGTACGCCTCGGCCTTCTCGGTGAGGTCGGCCACCAGTCCGGTGGCCAGCTTCGCGACGTCCTTCCAGCCCATCTCTGTCTCCTCGTGCGTGATCGGGAGGCCCGACCCTAGGTCGCGGCCGACCCGGCGCGCTCGATGATTTCCGGGGACCCTGGACATCGAACTGAAACTCGTTCTAGTTTGCCCCGCATGACCCGACCCCTGCGCGTGATCCAGTGGACGACCGGCAACATCGGGCGACGCTCGCTGCATGCGATCCTCGCCCGGCCCGATCTCGAGCTCGTGGGGGTGTACGCCCACGGCGCCGACAAGGTGGGCAGGGACGCCGCCGAGCTGTGCGGCTGGCCGGAGCCGACGGGCGTCCGGGCGACGTCCGACATCGCGGAGCTGCTCGCGCTGGGCGCCGACGCGTGCTGCTACAACCCGCTGTGGCCCTCGGTCGACGAGCTCTGCGCGCTCCTGGAGGCCGGCGTCAACGTCTGCTCCAGCGCGGCCTGGATCACCGGCGGGAAGCAGACACCCGAGGACCTGGAGCGGGTCCGCAAGGCCTGCGAGCGGGGCAACGCGACGATCTTCGGCAGCGGCGCGCACCCGGGCATGACCAACCTCGTCGGCATGGTGCTCAGCGGCTCCTGCGAGCGGGTCGAGGAGATCCGGATCACCGAGTCGGTCGACTGCTCGACGTACGAGTCGGCGGGCACGCAGACGGCGATGGGCTTCTCGCAGCGCCCCGACACCCCCGGCCTGGCCGAGTCGGTACGCCGCGAGTCCGAGGTGTTCGCCGAGTCCGCGGCGATGATGGCCGACGCGCTCGGCGTGACCCTGGACCGGATGACCTTCGACGTCACCTTCACCGAGGCGACCGGCGACACCGACCTCGGCTTCATGCAGATCCCGGCCGGCACGGTCGGCGGGGTGATGGGCTACCACCGCGGCTGGGTGGGCGACCGCAACGTCGTCAGCGTCGGCTTCAACTGGACGATGGGCGACCACGTCGTACCCCCGAAGCCGCTGGCGCACGGCCACGTCATCCAGGTCTTCGGCGTGCCCAACATGCGCACGGTCATCCACTGCCTGCCCCCGCAGGACTGGACCGAGGGGTTCATGGACCTCGGGATGATCTACACGGCGATGCCGGTCACGAACGCGGTCCCGTACGTCGTCGCCGCCCCGCCCGGGATCGTCACCCTGGCCGACCTGCCCCCGATCACCGGCCGGGTCGCCCTCACCTGACCCCGAGAACCGCCGAGCCGGCGCGAGTTCGCGCCGGGTCGGCGGCAAACTCGCGCCGGCTCGGCGCGGGGTGGGTGGGGCGGCGCGAGTGGCTCAGTGGCCGGCGAGGAGGGTGGGGTCGACCGCGTGCTCGGCCTTCTTGCGAGGCAGGAAGAACGCGGGGATCAGCACCAGCAGGACCATCACCGTGGCGACCGTGAAGACGTTGCCGAACACGTCGGCGAGGTCGCCGACCGGGTCCGTGGGGCCGACGTCGTTCTTGATGCCGTTGGTGAGCAGCACCGAGAAGATCGCGGTACCGATCGAGGCGGCGACCTGCTGGATGATGTTCATCAGCGTCGAGCCGCGGGCGATGGTGTGCTCGCGCAGCGTCTGCAGCGCCGCCGACATGATCGGCATCATCGTGGCGCCCATGCCGAGCCCCTGGATGAACAGCGCCAGGCCGAGGAACCAGTACGACGTGGTGTCGTCCAGCGTGGCGTAGAGGCCCAGGCCGACCGTGATCGTGGCGACACCGGCGAGCACGATCTTGCCGGGGCCGATCTTGTCGCTCAGTACGCCGGCGACCGGCATCGTGAGCATCGCGCCGATGCCCTGCGGGGCCAGCAGCAGGCCGGCCATCATCGCGGACTCGCCGCGCACGCCGATGTAGTACTGCGGGAAGAGCAGGCTGGCGCCGAAGAACGCGATCGCGAACAGCGACATGGCGATCACCGCGAAGGTCAGGGTGCGGTTGGCGAACAGCCGCAGGTCGACCAGCGGGTGGGCGTTGCGGCGGCTGAGCGCCCACGGCACGAAGGCGACGATCAGCACCAGGCCGATGACGGCGGGCACCAGCACCTTGGCGTGCCAGGCGGAGCCGGTCTCGGGGATCGTCGAGACGCCGTACAGGAACAGCGCCAGGCCGGGGGAGAGCAGCACCATGCCGAGCCAGTCGAAGGTCTCCGACGGGGTGGGGTCGTCGGCCGGCAGCACCTTGGCGGAGTAGACGAGGGCGACGATGCCGATCGGGACGTTGATCAGGAAGATCCAGTGCCACGAGGCGTTGTCGATCAGCGCGCCGCCGAGGATCGGGCCGGCGATCGGGCCGAGCAGCATCGGGATGCCCATCACGGCCATCACCCGGCCGACCCGCTCCGTGCCCGCGGCCCGGGTCAGGATCGTCATGCCGAGCGGCACCAGCATGCCGCCGCCGAAGCCCTGCAGGACCCGGAAGGCGACCAGCATCTCCAGCGAGGTGGCCACCGCGCACAGGGCCGACCCGGCCGCGAAGAGCGCGATCGCGGTGAGGTAGAGCCGCTTGGTGCCGAACCGGTCCGAGGCCCAGCCGGTCAGCGGGATCACGCTCGCGAGGGCGAGCGTGTAGGCCGTCATCGTCCAGGCCACCTGGGCGGTGGTGGCGCCGAACTCGGCCTCGAAGGTCTTCAGCGCGACGGAGACGACGGTGATGTCGAGGATCGACATGATCGCGCCGAGCACCACCACGCCGGCGACGAGGAGGACGCCGCGGTCGAGCTTGTCGGAGTCGGCGCTGGGGGAGGGAGGACTGGTGGAGGGGGCGGTGGTCACCGAGAAAGGTTACGAGCGCACCCGGTCCGCCGACGACCGACTTTCGTCGCCGGAGGGTGTGTGCTCGCTCACCCGGGCGGCCCCCGAGGGCCGCCGGAGGATCAGGCCGTGATCGCCTTCACGGCGTCGACCAGCGCGGGGTCGCCCGGATCCACGCGCGGGCCGAACCGGGCGACCACGGTGCCGTCGGCGGCGACCAGGAACTTCTCGAAGTTCCACGCCACGTCGCCGGCCTCGCCCTGCTCGTTCGGGGTGGAGACGAGCTCGCTGTAGATCGGGTGCCGGCCGTCGCCGTTGACCTCGATCTTCTCGGTCATCGGGAACGTCACGCCGTACGTCGCCGAGCAGAACTCCGCGATCTCCTCGGACGTGCCGGGCTCCTGGCCCATGAACTGGTTGCACGGCAGGCCGACCACGGTGAACCCGGCGGCGGCGTACTCCTCGTGGAGCTGCTCGAGACCGGCGTACTGCGGGGTCAGCCCGCACTTGCTCGCGACGTTGACCAGCAGGGCGGGGCGGCCGCCGGTGATCTCGCCCAGGGTGGCGGGCGTGCCGTCGAGGCGGGCGATCGGGGTGTCCAGGATGCTCATGAGAGTCGAGCCTAGTAACCGCCGTGAACCTCGGTGTCGGCGTCCCGGGCTACGGTCCCTGTCGTGAGTTTCGTGCCCGTCTCCGGTCCGGCGACCTTCCGAGCCGCCGAGCCGCCGCGGGAGGGCACCGTCGAGTTCAGCGACGACCGGCGCACCGTGGTGCTCCCGATCCGCTCGGCGCTGCCCGTCCTCACCAAGGCGCAGGCGCGTGACGACCTGCACCCCAGCGTCTCGCTGCTGGCCGGCGCTGCGCTGCTCGGCCTGCGGCTGGTCGCGGCGGGCAAGCTGGAGCCGGCGACCGGGCCGGTCCCGGCGTGGCAGGTCGCCCCGTTGGACGCGGACGACCGCGAGCGGATCAGCCTGCTGGCGGGCAGCCGGGGTGCGATCGGCCTGGAGCCCGCCGCGGCCACCGAGCTGGTCCGCTCGGTGCTGGCCGCCGTGGTCGACGCCGTCCCGCGTACGGCGCCGGAGGCGGCGCGGCCCGACCCGGCCCCCGACTTCCGATCGCGCCTGAAGCGTCGCATCGAGCAGCACCGGGAGGAGCCGCCCGACCGGCGCCCGCAGCTGGTGTCGATCTCGCTGCGGGTCGAGGCCGACGAGGAGGAGCTGGTCGACGGCGCGGTGCGGGTGGTCCTGCAGGTCCACGACGAGCAGAACCCGCTGCACGTGAGCGATGCGGCCGTCCTCTGGGCGGAGGGCGGTCCGGACGCGAGCCACGGGTTCGGCGACCGGGCCCGGACCCACGCCACCATCGCGCTGCGCGCCGCGGCCGAGGCCTGGCCGGTGCTCGACCGGCTGCTGGAGCTGAGGGTGCCCGACCAGATCACCCTCGACGGTGCCGAGATCGCGAGCCTGCTCGAGGACGGGGTGGCCGCCCTCCGGGAGCGCGGCGTCGACGTGCTGTGGCCGCGCTCGCTCGGCCGCGACCTGACCACGCGCGCCGTGCTCGACCGCGCGCCCGCCGACTCCGGTCCGCGCGAGGAGCCGCTGCAGACCGGGCTGTTCGGCGCGGGTGAGCTGTTCGCCTTCAACTGGCAGGTCGCCCTGCACGGCGACCCGCTCACCGAGGAGGAGATGGAGCAGCTCGCCCAGTCCGCCTCGCCGCTGTTGAAGCTGCGCGGCAACTGGACGGTCATCGACCCCACGGTCGCCCGGCGCGCCCGCAAGCGGCTGCTGCGTCGGGTCAGCGCCGGCGAGGCGGTGGCGGCGACGCTGACCGGCACCGCGCTGGTGCCCGTCCCCGGCGCCGAGGCCGAGGAGACCCAGGTCGTCGTGGGCGCGTCCCTGCTGAAGGTGCGCGAGCGGTTGACCAGCGCGGTGACCCGGGAGCCGGTGCCGGTGCCGGCCGCGCTGCAGGCCACGCTGCGCGACTACCAGCGCCAGGGGCTGACCTGGCTCGCCGAGCTGACCGACCTCGGCCTGGGCGCCTGCCTGGCCGACGACATGGGCCTGGGCAAGACGATCACCCTGATCGCGCTCCACCTGCACCGGGTCGAGCACAGCCCGACACCCGTCGGGCCGACGCTCGTGGTCTGCCCGGCCAGCCTGCTCGGCAACTGGGAGGCCGAGATCGAGCGGTTCGCCCCCGGCACGCAGGTACGCCGCTTCCACGGCGGCCAGCGCTCGCTCGAGGGTCTCGACGAGGCCGACCTGCTCGGGTCGGCCGGCGGTGGGTTCGTGCTGACGACGTACGGCACCATGCGGGTCTCGGCGGAGGAGCTCGCCGCGGTGCCGTGGGACCTGGTCGTCGCCGACGAGGCCCAGCACATCAAGAACTCCCGCTCCTCGACCGCCCGCGCGCTGCGCTCCATCCCGAGCGCCGGCCGGGTGGCGCTGACCGGCACGCCGGTCGAGAACGACCTGACCGAGCTCTGGTCGATCCTCGACTGGGCGACGCCGGGCCTGCTCGGCAGCCGCAACGCCTTCCGCAAGGTGTGGGCCGCCCCGATCGAGTCGGGGGTGGAGCCCACCAAGGCCAAGCAGTTCGCGGAGCTGGTCGAGCCGTTCCTGCTGCGCCGCCGCAAGTCCGACCCGGGCATCGCCCCGGAGCTGCCGCCCAAGACCGAGACCGACCACCCGCTGCGGCTGACCCGCGAGCAGACGGTGCTCTACGAGGCGTTCGTCCGCGACACCATGGAGCGGATCGAGCGCGCCGACGAGGACGCCCGCCGCGGTCTGGTGCTGATGCTGCTGACCGGCCTGAAGCAGATCTGCAACCACCCGGCCCAGTTCCTCAAGCAGTCGGGTGCGGCGCGGCTGGCCGGGCGCAGCGAGAAGCTGGACCTGCTCGACGAGCTGCTCGCGACCGCGCTCTCCGAGGACGGCGCGGTGCTGGTCTTCACCCAGTACGTCGCCATGGGCCACCTCCTGGAGAGCCACCTCGATCGCACGGGGGTGCCGCACCAGTTCCTGCACGGCAGCACCCCGGTGCGGCAGCGCGAGGCGATGGTGCGCGCGTTCCAGGCGGGCGAGCAGCCGGTCTTCCTGCTCTCGCTCAAGGCCGGCGGCACCGGCCTCAACCTCACCCGCGCCGACCACGTCGTCCACCTGGACCGCTGGTGGAATCCCGCGGTCGAGGACCAGGCGACCGACCGCGCCTACCGGATCGGCCAGACCAAGCCGGTCCAGGTGCACCGTATGGTCACCCGCGGCACCGTCGAGGAGAAGGTCGCCGAGCTGCTGAAGCGCAAGCGCGCGCTGGCCGACTCCGTGCTCGGCCGCGGCGAGGCCGCGCTGACCGAGCTCAGCAACGACGAGCTGCGCGACCTCGTCACCCTGCGGCCGAGCTGATGACCCGGCACCTGCACCCCCGCATCGCCCCGCGGCGCTCCGCCACCCGGGCGACGACGTGGTGGGGCAAGGCCTGGGTCCGCGCGGTCGAGGAGTCTGCGTTCGCCCAGGAGGACCTGGTCGCGGCGCGCAAGCTGTCGCGCACCGGACGGGTGGGCCAGATCGCCGTTGAGGAGGGCGGCTACTACGCGGCGGTCGAGGACGAGCACGAGATGGTCACCGTCGCCGGGGTGCTGCCGGTCCTCGACGCCGACGGCCGGGCCGCCCTGGTCGAGGTGGTCGCGGCCGAGGCCGGCCGGATCGCCGCTCTCCTCGCCGGGGAGCTGCCGCACCTGCTCGTCGAGCACGCCGACGAGGCCGGCGTCGAGCTGCTGCCGTATGGCGGCGAGCTCGGCTCGGCCTGCACCTGCGACGCCTGGACCGACCCGTGCCGGCACGCGCTCGCGGTGCTCTACCAGCTCACCTGGCTCCTCGAGGCCGACCCGTTCGTGCTGCTCCACCTGCGCGGGCTGGCCCGTGAAGAGCTGCTGGCCCGGCTGCACGAACGGGAGCAGGCGCCGCCGGGCCGGGACGACCCCGGCGACGCCGACCTGGAGTCGGCGCTGGACGCCGCGCTGCGGGCGGCCCGGCTGCTGGAGCTGCTCGACGATCCCGACAGCCGGGTCGACCACCTGCTCTAGGTTCCGACGAGTCCGGGGAGCAGCTCGAGCAGCTCCTGGCCGGCCTCGACGGGGCTCCGTCCGGCTCCGGTCGCCCAGGCGGCGGAGTACCCCTCCTCGCCGAGCACGGCCCGGGCGTGCCGCAGACCGGCGTCGATCCGGATCGCCTCCGCGCCGTACGCCGCGTCGGTGCCGGACGTCGCGGCGACCAGCTCCACGAGGGCGTGCGCCGCGCCGAGGCGCTCGAGCAGCGGCGCGACGTTGCGCAGGCAGGTGAGGAAGAGCGCCGCGTTGCCCGACGCGATCCAGTGCCGGATCGCCCGGCAGGTGTGCTCGACGGTGTCGGCGGTGAGCGGCCCGGAGCGGCATCGGATCGCGGTGTCCACGGTGGTGGCGATGCCGAGCACCAGCCGGTTGTCGACCGGGGTGGCGATCCGGATCGCGTCGGCCGAGGCGGCCAGGGCGTGCTGTGGATCGGAGTCGGCGAGCACCTCCGCCTCGGCGTACCGCACGAACGCCGACCAGGTCGGGTTGCCGGAGCGGATCGCGGCGCGGTGGGCGACCGCGAGCAGGTGGGTGGCGTCGCCGCCGGCGTACGTCTCGGCGAGCACCATGCCGACCGCGGCCGTCGCGGCGTACGACCAGGCGCCGGCCGCGTTGGCCGCCTCGTAACCCGCGCGGCTGCAGCGCATCGACTCGTCGAGGTCCCCCACGGCCAGGGCGACGTCGGACAGCGCGTCGAGCGCCCGGGCCGCGACGACCGAGCCCGGCTCGGCCAGGGCCACCGCGCGCTCGCCGTGGGCGCGGGCGGCGTCGTACGACCCGGTCAGCCAGTGGTACGACGCCGCGCAGACCTGCACCGTCGCCGTCTCCCCGGCGTCGCCGAGGTCGAGTACGTCGAGCGCCCAGCGCAGCACGTCGGGCCGCAGCCGGTAGTACGCCCAGCGGTCGAGGCCGCCGACCAGCCGGGCGGCGAGCGCCGCCTCCCCGCCCGCGATCGCCCACCGGACCGCCGCGGCGACGTCGGCCTGGGCCGCGTCCAGGCGAGCCCCCCACCCGGCCTCCTCCGGACCGAGCAGGCCGGTCGCGGCCCGCTCGACGAGGTCGGCGGCCCAGGAGGCGTGCGCGCGGCGCACGGCCGCCAGCTCGATCTCGTCGAGGCGGGCGCGGGCGAAGGCGCGCAGCGTCTCGAGCATCCGGTACTCGCCGCGTCCTCGGGGTCCGGGCCGGACCAGCAACGAACGCTCGGCCAGCACGCCGACGAGGTCGGCCGCCCCCGGGCCCAGCACCGCCTCGGCGGCGTCGAGGTCGAAGCTGCCCGCGAAGACCGAGAGGCGCAGGAACACCGATCGCTCCGCGGGCGCGAGCAGGTCGACCGACCAGGCGATCGTCGCGCTCAGGGTCCGCTGGCGCCGGGGACCGCGTCGTCGTGTCGAGTGGAGCAGGTCGAGCCGGTCGGACAGCCGTGCGTGCAGGTCGTCGAGCGTGAACGCTCCGACCCGGCCGGCGGCGAGCTCGATGGCGAGCGGGAGGCCGTCGAGGCGGCGGACCAGGTCGGCGACCGCGCGCAGGGTGGCTTCGTCGGTCGGGAGGTCGGGCGCCACCGCCGCCGCCCGCTCCAGGAACAGGGCGACCGCGGGAGACTCCGCCGCCTCCGACCCGGCGGCCGGCAGCTGCAGCGGGGGCAGGAGGAGGACCTGCTCGCCGACGGCCGCGAGCCGCTCCCGCGAGGTGGCGAGCACCCGCAGCCGCGGGCCGGCCGCCAGCAGGTCCTCGGCGAGCTCGCCCACCACCCCGAGCAGGTGCTCGCAGTTGTCGAGCACCAGGATCCGGTCCGCGGACACCGCGCGGTGCCGGACCGCCTCCGCCAGGGTCGCGCCGGGGAAGGCCTCCACGCCGAGGGCGCCCGCGACCGCGGGCAGCACGCCGGACGGGTCGCTCACGGTCGCGAGGTCGACCCACCAGTGCTCGCGCTCGCTGACGGCGTGCGCGGCCAGCGTCGTCTTGCCGACCCCGCCCGGGCCGACCACGGTGACGCAGCGGTGCAGGCCGAGCATCCGGTCGAGCGTCGCGAGCTGGGCGTCCCGTCCGTGCAGCCGCGGACCCGCCGCCCCGCCGGGCTCCTCGGGGCGTACGACGCTCAGCCGGCGGCCCGGCGCCGGCCGGCGGAGCAGCAGCTCGCGGTGCAGGTCGACCAGCTCGGGGGAGGGGTCCAGGCCGAGCTCGTCCGCGAGCCGCCGGCGGTGCACGGCGTACGCCGCGAGCGCGCCGGCCACGTCGCCGGTGCGCCGCAGGGCGGTCATCAGCAACCCGACGGCGCGCTCGCGCAACGGCTCGTCCGCGACCAGCAGCCGCAGCTCGCCCACGGCCCGGTCGGCGTGGTCGGTCTCGAGGAGCGCGGCGGCCCGCTCCTCGAGGGCGCCCAGCCGCGCCTCGGTCAGCCGCAGCGCCTCGCCGGCGGCCAGGTCCTCGGCCAGGACGCCCCAGGCGGGTCCCCGCCACAGGGCCAGCGCGGCGTCGTACCGCTGCACGCGCGCGGTCGCGTCCTCGCCCGGCACCGGTGCGATCCGGGCCAGGAAGTCGTCGGAGTCGAGGCGCACGTCGGCGTCGTCGAGCCGGTAGCCCGCGCTCGTCCGCTGCACCAGTGCGGCCTGCTCGGCGAGGGCCCGGCGCGCCCGCGCGACGGTGGTGTGCAGCGCGGCCCGGGCCTCGCCCGGCGGCTCCTCGCCCCAGACGTCGTCCACGAGCCGCTCGACAGCCAGCGCCCGGCCGTGGGCGAGGACCAGCGCGGCCAACAGCCGGCCCGGCCGGCCCGCGGGGAAGGGGACCGGCCCGTGCGCCAGCACGAGCTCGGGCTCGCCGAGCACGCGCACCGCCAGGACCGTCATCCGCTCAGGATGATCCCGTTCGTCCGTGCGGCGCCACGACATTCCTGGGCATCTCCGCCACCTGCCAGCCCCTGTCAGCCCGGTGACGGCCGTCTGTCAGGCCGGGCGCGCAGGCTGCGATCCCGAACGATCCGAGCCACCCCCCGGAGGACCCATGAAGACCGACGACCTCGCCGAGCACCTGTTCGGCTCCGTGCTCGGCGCCCTGGACGTGCTGTCGCTGCACATCGGCGACCAGCTCGGCCTCTACCGGCTGCTCCACCGACGCGGCCCGTCCACCGTCGCCGAGGCGGCGGCCGGAGCCGGGATGCAGGAGCGCTACGCCCGCGAGTGGCTCGAGCAGCAGACCGTCGCCGGGTTGCTCGAGGTGGACGCCCCGTCTCTACCCGCCGACGCGCGTCGCTACTCGGTGCCCGAGGAGCACGTGCCGGTGCTCGTCGACCCCGACTCGGTCGCCTACTTCACCCCGTTCGCCCGCATGGTCGCCGCCGCAGCGGTCCAGCTGCCCGCGCTGCTCACCGCGTACCGCGAGGGCGGCGGCGTCGGCTGGAGCGAGTACGGCGCGCTGATGCGCACCGCGCAGGCCGACGCCAACCGGCCGCTGTACCTCAACCTGCTCGGCAGCGAGTGGCTGCCCGCGGTGCCGGACGTGCACCAGATCCTGAGCGAGGGAGGCCGGGTCGCCGACGTGGGCTGCGGCGAGGGCTGGTCGTCGATCGGGATCGCCCTGTCGTACCCCGCCGCGACCGTGACCGGCTTCGACGTCGACGCCGACTCCGTCGACGCGGCCCGCGGGAACGCGGCGTCGTACGGTCTCGACGACCGGGTCGCCTTCCACCTCGTCGACGCCGCGGAGGCACCCGGCGCGGGCGGATTCGACCTGGCCACCGCGTTCGAGTGCGTCCACGACCTGCCGGACCCGGTGGCCGTGCTGGCCGGCGCGCGCCGGCTGCTCAAGCCGGGCGGCACCCTGGTCGTGATGGACGAGCGGGTGCCCGAGGAGTTCACCGGTCCGGGCGACCCCGTGGAGCAGCTGATGTACGGCGTCTCGATGCTGGTCTGCCTGCCCGACGGGCTGTCCCACGAACCGTCGGTCGGGACCGGCACCGTGATGCGCCCGGCCGTGCTGCGGGAGTACGCCGAGCAGGCCGGATTCGGCTCGGTCGAGGTGCTGCCGATCGAGCACGAGATGTTCCGCTTCTACCGGCTGTCGTGAGACCTCAGGAGTAGTCGTACAACTGGCAGCCGCCCGCGATCACCCGGCGCCACACCTGGGTGTCCAGGACGCCGTTCTGCTTGAGCTGGGCGCTGGCGCGGACCACGTCGATCCGCTCCGCGATGCGCTCGTCGTAGAAGGTGGTGCGCTTCCGGTCGTCGGTGAGCCGGATCTCCTCGTCGGGGCGCAGCTCGGCGTCGACGGTGATCAGCATGTCCTGCAGCTCACCGATCCAGATCCGGTTGCGCGGGTCGCTGGCGGCGGGGGTGCCGACCTCCAGCCGCGGCGCCTCGCTGACGGGGACCTCGCACAGGCACATCGCCCGGTGGTCGCTGCCGTCGCGCAGGAACGTCACGTTGTCGCGCTGGTGGGCGGGCTCGGTCATCCGGTCCACGCAGAGCTCGGTGCGGTCGCCGGGGCCGGCGTACAGGACCCAGCGGGGGCGGGCGTCGGAGCTCTCCGGGGTCCAGCGGGCGTCGCAGGATCGCCGGGTGTCGAGGTAGCGCAGGTCGACGTCGGGCGTGTTGACGATCTCGGTCCGCAGGGTCGCGGCGTTGTCGCCGAGGCCCACGACCATGACCGCCTCGCCGGTGCAGTCCAGGTCGACCTGCGGGATGCCGAGGCCCAGCGGGTCCGCGACCGGAGCCGGCCGCCGGCCGGGGTCCTCGCCCTGGGCCAGGGCCACCGCGATCCCGCCACCGGCGCCGAGCACGGCCGCGACGACGAGAGCGACGAGCCGGGCACGCATGGCCCGCACCCTACGAGACGCCGAGCGCTCCGAGGGCCATCCGCACGAGGAGCTCGTGCATCGGCTCGTCGGGCAGCAGCCCGCTGTGCGGGGTGGAGTTGATCAGTCCGAAGGACGCGTGGGCCATCGCTCGGGCCTCGTCGAGCCCGAGCCCGGGGTGCACCCGGCGCAGCTGGTCGGCCCACAGGTCGACGTACGCGCGCTGCAGGGTCCGGACCTGCTCCCGCGCCTCGTCGGGGAGCGACTCCCAGTCGCGGTCCTGGACGACGATGAGAGCCCGGCGCCGGAGGGCGAATCCGGTGTGGAAGTCGACCAGCGCCCGGAGGGCGTCGGCGCCGCTGGTCGCGCTGTGCACCCGTTCGCGCCCGACGGCGAGCAGCTCCTCGCTGATCGAGACCAGCATCGCGGCGAGGACGGCGTCCTTGGACGGGAAGTGCTTGTAGAGCGCCGGTCCCGAGATGCCGCAGGCCGCGCCGAGGTCGGCGACCGAGACCCCGTGGAAGCCGCGGGCCGCGAACAGCTCGGCGGCGGTGGTGAGGATCTGGTCGCGCCGCGTGGGGGCCTCGGCGGCGCTGGTCATGGGGCTCAGGCTATCGGCGTACGGCGCCCGCCCGCCGGGGCGTCCGTCCTGGCGCGGGTGGTTAACGATCGCTAACCTGGCATCGTGGCGCAGATGAGAGAGCTGGTCGACGAGCTGCACGAGCGGCTGGCCCGGGTGCGGCGCGGCGGCAGCGAGGCCGCGCGGGACAAGCACACGGGACGCGGCAAGCTGCTGGTGCGCGAGCGGGTGGACCGGCTGCTCGACCCGGGCAGCCCGTTCCTGGAGCTGAGCCCGCTGGCGGCGTACGGCATGTACGGCGAGGAGTGGGCCGTCCCGAGCGCGAGCATCGTGACGGGGATCGGCCGGGTGCACGGTCGCGAGGTGATGGTCATCGCCAACGACGCGACCGTGAAGGGTGGGACGTACTACCCGATGACGGTCAAGAAGCACCTGCGCGCGCAGGCGGTGGCGGCCGAGAACCGGCTGCCGTGCATCGCGCTGGTCGACTCCGGCGGGGCGTTCCTGCCGATGCAGGACGAGGTGTTCCCCGACCGGGAGCACTTCGGCCGGATCTTCTTCAACCAGGCGCAGCTGTCGGCGCGCGGCATCCCCCAGCTCGCCTCGGTGATGGGCTCGTGCACGGCCGGCGGCGCCTACGTGCCGGCGATGAGCGACGAGACCGTGATCGTGCGCGACCAGGGCACGATCTTCCTCGGCGGTCCGCCGCTGGTGAAGGCCGCGACCGGGGAGGTCGTCACGGCCGAGGAGCTCGGCGGCGGCGAGGTGCACGCCCGCACCTCCGGCGTGGTCGACCACCTCGCCGACGACGACGCGCACGCGCTGGCCATCGTGCGCGGGATCGTCGACACCCTTCCCCTGCCGGGGGCGGCGCCCTGGGAGGTGCGCGAGGTCGAGGAGCCGCACGAGGATCCGGCCTCGATCTACGACGTCGTCCCCGCCGAGGTCCGCACGCCGTACGACGTCCGCGAGGTGATCCGGCGCATCGTGGACGGCTCGCGGTTCACCGAGTTCAAGCGGCTGTACGCCGAGACGCTGGTGACCGGCTTCGCGCACATCTGGGGCCACCCGGTCGGGATCGTCGCCAACAACGGGATCCTGTTCGGCGAGTCGGCGTTGAAGGGCGCGCACTTCATCGAGCTGTGCAACCAGCGCGGCATCCCGCTGGTCTTCCTTCAGAACATCTCGGGCTTCATGGTCGGCAGGGAGTACGAGAACGGCGGCATCGCCAAGGACGGCGCCAAGCTCGTCACCGCCGTCGCCTGCTCGGTGGTGCCGAAGTTCACGGTGGTCATCGGCGGCTCCTTCGGCGCCGGCAACTACGGCATGTGCGGACGGGCCTACGACCCCCGCTTCCTCTGGATGTGGCCGAACGCCCGGATCTCGGTGATGGGCGGCGAGCAGGCCGCGTCCGTGCTCGCGACGGTCGCGGGCCGCCCGGACGACGAGGAGCTCAAGGCGCCGATCCGGGAGCAGTACGAGACGCAGGGCTCCCCCTACTACGCCACCGCCCGCCTGTGGGACGACGGGATCATCGACCCCGCCGACACCCGCCGCGTCCTCGGCATGGGCCTCGCGGCCGCTGCCAACGCGCCCGTCCCCCCGCCCGCCTACGGCGTCTTCAGGAT
>NZ_DATJTA010000057.1:0-2217 GCF_035503875.1 Nocardioides sp. | reverse complement strand
TTCCAGGTCCGACGCCTCGAGCGGGGCGAGCTTGGGCGCCTTGGCGACCCGCTCGACCGCGCGCTGCTGAAGCTCGATGATCGAGTCGAAGCTGGCCTTCTCGTACTTGCCGGCCGCCAGCATCTTCAGCTTGCCGCGCATCGCCGCGACCCGCTCGCGCAGCGTCACGGTCGCCCGGACGGCGGCGGCGGCCGGGTTGTTCAGCTCGTGGGTCAGGCCGGCCGTCAGCGAGCCGAGCGCGAGCAGCCGCTCGCGCTGGCCGACCGCCTCGCGCGACCGCTGGCCGCCGAGCCAGAGCCCCTCGAGCAGGTGGGTCGGCATCGGGAACCACTCGGTCATGATCTGGGCGAAGCAGGTCGCGCCGAGCACGAAGAACTTGGACGGCTCGGTGACGCGGACGGTGTTCTGGTACACCTGCGGCACCCGGTCGCCCAGGTAGGCCGTGTAGGCGCCGGTGTAGACGCCGCGCTGGCTGGTCCGGCCGACCTCGACGTCGTCCGGCCCGACCCGCCGCGAGGTGACCAGGGTGCCCTCCATGAGGACGTAGAAGCAGTCGGCCGGAGCGCCCTCGGCGAACAGGACGCCGGGCTTGACCAGCTCCACGTGCCCCTCCTGGCAGAGCCGCCGGAGCTGCTCGTCGGTCAGCTTCTCGAACAGGAACAGCGTCCTGAGCTGGTCGGGGGAGCACTCGCCGGGCAGCGTTTCCGTCTGCACCGGCTTGTCGGGTACGTCTGGCGTCTCCGGCGCGGTCGCCGCGGGGTTGGCGGTCATAGTGTCTCCAGGTAGCGATGGACCAGCATGACGGCCATGGCGCCCTCACCCACGGCCGACGCGACTCGCTTGGCGGAGTCCGAGCGCACGTCGCCGGCCGCGAACACCCCGGGCACGCTGGTCTCCAGGTGGTACGGGGACCGGTCGAGCGGCCAGCCGGGCTTGTGCTCGGCCTGGCTCAGGTCCGGCCCGGACACGATGAACCCGTGGCTGTCCCGGGCCACCACGCCATCCAGCCAGCCGGTTCTCGGCGCCGCCCCGATGAAGATGAACAGCTGGCTGGCGTCGACCGGCTCGGTCGCGCCGGTGTTCAGGTCGCGCAGCACCAGCTGTTCCAGGTGACCGTCGCCGTTCGCCTCGATGACCTCGGTGCAGGTGCGGACGGAGATGTTCTCGATGCCGGCGATCTGCTGGATCAGGTAGTACGACATCGACAGCTCGAGCGAGCCGCCGCGCACCAGCATGGTCACCGAGCGGGCGAACCGGGCCAGGTAGACGGCGGCCTGGCCGGCCGAGTTGGCCCCGCCGACGATGAACACGTCGGCGTCCTTGCACGCCTCGGCCTCGGTCAGGGCCGCCCCGTAGTAGATGCCCGCCCCGGTCATCTCGGCGCAGCCGGGGGCGTTGAGCTGCCGGTAGGACACCCCGGTGGCGAGGATGATGGCCTTCGCGTCGATCACGCTGCCGTCGCCGAGCCGGAGCGTCCTGGCCGGCCCGTTGACCTCCAGGCCGGCCGCCTCCTTGGTGGTCAGCAGCTCGGCGCCGAACTTGACCGCCTGCCGCCGGGCCCGGTCGGTCAGCTGGCCGCCGGACAGGCCGTCGGGGAAGCCCAGGTAGTTCTCGATCCGGGAGGACTGGCCGGCCTGGCCGCCGGTGGCGAACTTCTCCACCAGGACCGTGCGCAGCCCCTCGGAGGCGCCGTAGACCGCCGCCCCGAGGCCGGCCGGCCCGCCGCCGACCACGACCAGGTCGTAGAAGTCACGCTCGGGGCTGGTCGCCAGGCCGACCCGACTGGCCACCTCGGCCTGGGACGGGGCGATCATCGGCTCGCCGTCGGTGGTGATCAGCACCGGGAGATCGCGGCCGTCGGCGCCGGCCGCCTCGAGCAGCCGCCGTCCTTCGTCGCTGTCGGAGGCGTACCAGCGATACGGCACCTGGTTGCGGGCGAGGAAGTCGCGCATCGCCGCCGAGGGCGCCGACCAGCGGTGCCCGACCAGCTTGGCCTCGCGCACCGGCTTGCGATCCTCGTCCTGCCAGGCCCGCAGGAGGTCGTCGATAACCGGGTAGAGCTTCTCCTCGGGCGGGTCCCAGGGCTTGAGCAGGTAGTGGTCGAGGTCCACGATGTTGATCGCGTCGATCGCCGCGCTGGTGTCCGCGTACGCCGTCAGCAGAATCCGCTTCGCGTAGGGGTACACGTCCATCGCCCGCTCGAGGAACTCGATGCCG
>NZ_DATJTA010000056.1:0-19507 GCF_035503875.1 Nocardioides sp. | reverse complement strand
CACATCAGCACATGTGGCAGGGGGAACGCCCCCGTCATGACCACGAGAGAGAGATAGAGGAATGCCTCCCAAGAAGAAGATCGCTGCCCTGGTCAAGGTGCAGCTCCAGGCCGGCGCCGCGACGCCGGCCCCGCCCGTCGGTACCGCCCTGGGCCCCCACGGCGTGAACATCATGGACTTCTGCAAGGCCTACAACGCGCAGACCGAGTCGATGCGCGGCAACGTCATCCCCGTCGAGATCACCATCTACGAGGACCGTTCGTTCGAGTTCATCACCAAGACTCCGCCGGCCGCCGAGCTGATCAAGAAGGCCGCCGGTCTGCAGAAGGGCTCGGGTGTCCCGCACAAGGAGAAGGTCGGCAAGCTGACCAAGGACCAGGTGCGCGAGATCGCCCAGACCAAGCTCCCCGACCTCAACGCGAACGACATCGACGCCGCGATGAAGATCGTCGAGGGCACCGCCCGCTCGATGGGCGTCACCACCGACTGAAGCCGTGGGAGGGCCGCGCTGGCCCGCTAACCACATCTTTTCCAAGAGAAACGAGAAGCTCATGCAGCGCAGCAAGACCTACCGCGCGGCCGCGGAGACGTTCGACAAGGACGAGCTCTACGCCCCGCTGCCCGCGATCAAGATCGCCAAGGGCGCCAGCAAGAAGAAGTTCGACGAGACCGTGGACGTCGTCATGCGTCTCGGCGTCGACCCCCGCAAGGCCGACCAGATGGTCCGCGGCACCGTCAACCTGCCGCACGGCACCGGCAAGACCGCCCGCGTCCTCGTGTTCGCGAACGCGGACAAGGCTGAGGCTGCCCGTGAGGCCGGCGCCGACGTCGTCGGCGGCGACGAGCTCATCGAGAAGGTCTCCGGTGGCTGGCTCGACTTCGACGCCGTCGTCGCGACCCCCGACATGATGGGCAAGGTCGGCCGTCTCGGCCGCGTGCTCGGCCCCCGCGGCCTGATGCCGAACCCGAAGACCGGCACCGTGACGCCGGACGTGGCCAAGGCCGTGTCCGACATCAAGGGCGGCAAGATCGAGTTCCGTGTCGACCGGCACGCGAACCTGCACTTCATCATCGGCAAGGCCTCGTTCTCCGAGGTCCAGCTCGCGGAGAACTACGCCGCGGCGCTCGAGGAGGTGCTGCGGCTCAAGCCCGCCAGCTCCAAGGGCCGCTACATCAAGAAGGTCACCGTCTCCACGACCATGGGCCCCGGTGTCCAGGTCGACCCCAACCGCACCAAGAACCTCGCGGTCGAGGACGAGGCGCAGGCCTGAGCCTGACGCGCTGAAGCATCCCGACGCCCCGGTCACCGTCTCGGTGACCGGGGCGTCGTACGTTGCGGGCATGGTCGGCACTCCTCGCTGCGTGATCCTCGACGACTACCAGGGCGTCGCGACGTCGTACGCCGACTGGTCGACGCTGCCGGTCGAGGTCGAGACGGTGCGCGAGCACCTCGACGAGGACGCGACGGCGGCGGTGCTCGCCGGTGCCGAGATCGTCGTGCTGATGCGTGAGCGGACGCCGCTGACCCGCGACCTGCTCGACCGGCTGCCCGACCTGCGGCTCGTCGTGACCACCGGGATGCGCAACGCCGCCATCGATCTCGACGCCTGCCGGGAGCGCGGCATCCCGGTCTGCGGCACGTCGTCGTCCAAGACCACGACGGCGGAGCTCACCTGGGCGCTCGTGCTGGGTCTGCTCCGGCAGGTCGGAGCCGAGAGCCGGTCCCTGGCCGCCGGCGGCTGGCAGACCACCGTGGGCGCCGACCTCGCCGGGCGGACGCTGGGCCTGCTCGGCCTCGGCTCGATCGGGAGCCGGGTGGCCCGGGTCGGTGCGGCCTTCGACATGGACGTGGTCGCCTGGAGCCCGCACCTGACGCAGGAGCGGGCCGCCGGCGGGGGAGCCAGGCTGGTCGGCCGGGACGAGTTGTTCGCCACCGCCGACGTGCTCTCGATCCACCTGGTGCTGGCAGCCACGACCCGCGGGATCGTCGGCGCCCGCGAGCTCGACCTGCTGCGGCCCACGGCGTACCTCGTCAACACCTCGCGCGCCGGGCTCGTCGACACCGCCGCGCTGCTCCGTTCCCTCGAGGCGGGCCGGCTCGCCGGTGCCGCGGTCGACGTGTTCGACACCGAGCCGCTACCGGCGGGGGACCCGCTGCGCGACCACCCGCGCGTGCTGGCGACGCCGCACCTGGGCTACGTCACCCAGGACAACTACCGCCGGTTCTTCACCGAGGCCGTCGCGGACGTCGCCGCCTGGCTCGCGGGGGATCCGGTGCGCGTCCTGAACTGAGCGTCCAGTGAATTTGGACGATCGTCTACGGCCGCTATACAGTTCGCTGCTGAAACCAGAGACCGCCGGTGGTGGGGCTGCGCATGCAGGCCGACCGAAGGTTCCGCGGAAGCGGACGGCCTGCGCAGGGGACAGAGCAAGATCACGACCCGTCGTGTCCACGCCCTGAGCCTGCGCTCGGGGCGTTCGTCTTTCCCAGGCGCTGTGCGGTGGTCTCCCAGTCCGGAAGGAGACCCATGGCGCGGGCAGACAGGAACGCCGCCGTCGCGGACATCGTTGAGTCCTTCAACGACGCCGCCGGTGCCGTGCTGACCGAGTACCGCGGTCTCACCGTCAAGGAGCTGCAGGACCTTCGCCGCTCCCTGGGTGAGAACGCCAACTACGCCGTGGTCAAGAACACGCTGGCCAAGATCGCCGCCAACCAGGTGGGCATCACCGGCTTCGACGACCTGCTGACCGGCCCGACCGCGATCGCCTTCATCCAGGGCGACGTCGTCGAGGCGGCCAAGGGTCTGCGTGACTTTGCCAAGGCCAACCCCACCCTGGTCATCAAGGGTGGAGTCCTGGACGGCAACATCCTCGACGCCTCCGAGATCGCCAAGCTGGCCGATCTGGAGTCGCGCGAGGTGCTCCTGGGCAAGCTCGCGGGCGCCATGCTCGCGTCGCTGAGCCAGGCCGTCTACCTCCTCAACGCCCCGCTCGCTCAGGCTGCCCGGCTCGCCGGCGCCCTGCAGGCGAAGGCCCAGGAGGACCCCTCGATCCTCGCAGGTGGTGCTGGTACGCCGGCCGCCGCCGAGGAGGCCCCGGTCGCCGAGGCCGCTGCCGAGGAGGCTCCCGCCGAGGAGCCCACCGAGGCCGCTGCCGACGAGGCCGAGACCACCGACGCCTGAGCCGTACGGCTCTCGCGTCACCACACCACCTGAAACCCGCTCCCGGCGAACCGCCCGGAGCACCCGAATGGAAGGAACGCCACCATGGCGAAGCTCAGCACCGACGAGCTCCTTGACGCCTTCAAGGAGATGACCCTGATCGAGCTCTCCGAGTTCGTGAAGCAGTTCGAGGAGACCTTCGGCGTCACCGCCGCCGCCCCGGTCGCCGTGGCCGCCGCCCCCGCCGCTGGCGGCGCCGCTGCCGGTGGCGACGACGCTGCCGCCCAGGACGAGTTCGACGTCATCCTGGAGTCGGCCGGCGACAAGAAGATCAACGTCATCAAGGAGGTGCGCGGCCTCACGTCCCTCGGTCTGAAGGAGGCCAAGGACCTCGTCGAGTCCGCCCCCAAGGCGATCCTCGAGAAGGTCGACAAGGCCACCGCGGACAAGGCCAAGGAGTCCCTCGAGGGCGCCGGCGCCACCGTCACCCTCAAGTGACGAATCTTCACCTGATCGGCTGATCCAGCCGCATCGCCGCCAGGGGCGGTCACCCGTGCACACGGGTGGCCGCCCCTGTCGCGTCTCCCGACGCGTTTGAGACCTCCGACACGCGGGCACAAGCCCTCGCAGTTCCGGTTCAGGAGGGTGTTTGTGCAGGTCGCCGCGGGTCCCGGCCGACATCTCGGCTCGTGTCGATCCCGTGACGGCCGGCACATCGGTGGCGTAACCCCGTCGCTGTACCCCCGTTGTTACCGGTGAGTGGGACAGGCGTTCACCGAACGCGTGTCGGGAGCAGCGGCCGCCACCACGGCGGGCGCAGGAGGGTGTCACGAGCATGGGCGTGGAGATCCGGGTCGACGACCTGAGCAAGTCCTTCGGCAAGCAGCTCATCTGGGGTGACGTCACCCTGACCGTCCCCGCGGGCGAGATCTGCGTGATGCTCGGCCCGTCCGGCACGGGCAAGTCGGTGTTCCTGAAGACGCTGATCGGCCTGCTGAAGCCCGACAAGGGCTCGATCATCATCGAGGGCACCGACATCGCGAGCTGCTCGGAGAAGGAGCTCTACGAGATCCGGAAGCTCTTCGGCGTGCTGTTCCAGGACGGCGCCATGTTCGGCTCGATGAACCTCTACGACAACGTCGCGTTCCCGCTGCGCGAGCACACCAAGAAGTCCGAGTCCGAGATCCGCGACATCGTCATGGAGAAGATGGACCTGGTCGGCCTGGTCGGCTCCGAGGACAAGCTGCCCGGCGAGATCTCCGGCGGCATGCGCAAGCGCGCCGGCCTGGCCCGGGCACTGGTGCTGGACCCCGAGATCGTGCTGTTCGACGAGCCCGACTCCGGGCTCGACCCGGTCCGCACCGCGTTCCTCAACCAGCTGATCGTCGACCTCAACGCGCAGATCGACGCGACGTTCCTGATCGTCACCCACGACATCAACACCGCGCGCACCGTCCCCGACAACATCGGCCTGCTCTACCACCGGCACCTCGCCATGTTCGGCCCGCGCGAGATGCTGCTCAGCTCGGAGGAGCCGGTCGTCCGCCAGTTCCTCAACGCCCAGAAGGTCGGCCCGATCGGCATGTCCGAGGAGAAGGACGCCGACGAGCTCGCCGCCGAGCAGGGCCAGGAGCTGCCGCCCCTGCCGCCGATCCCGATGCAGCTCGAGCCCTCCAACGGCATCGCCCGACGCTCCCAGCGCGAGCCGGGCTCGTGGTGTCGCGAGAACGGCGTCGTCCCGCCGCCCGGGTCGTTCGACGCGAAGATGTCGATGGTGACGGGCGGCTGACCCGCTCGATGGCCACCCTCACCGCGACCCGCTTCCTCGCCCCGGTCGGGACCGCGGGCAAGCTGTTCGCGTTCGCTCTCGACGTCGGCCGGGCGCTGTTCAAGCGACCGTTCCAGCTGCGCGAGTTCATCCAGCAGGCCTGGTTCATCGCCTCGGTCACGATCATCCCGACCGCCCTCGTCGCGATCCCCTTCGGTGCGGTCATCGCGCTCCAGGTCGGCGGCCTGATCCGGCAGTTCGGCGCGCAGTCGTTCACCGGCTCCGCGTCCGTGCTCGCCGTCATCCAGCAGGCCGGACCGATCGCCACGGCGCTGCTGATCGCAGGCGCCGGTGGCTCGGCGATCGCCGCCGACCTCGGCGCGCGGCGGATCCGCGAGGAGCTGGACGCGATGATGGTGCTCGGCATCGACCCGATCCAGCGGCTCGTCGTACCCCGGGTGCTGGCCTGCATGCTCGTGGCGTTCTTCCTCAACGGCATGGTCAGCGTGGTCGGGGTCTCCGGCGGCTACGTGTTCAACGTGGTGCTCCAGGACGGCACGCCCGGCGCGTACATCGCCAGCTTCACCGCCCTGGCCCAGCTCCCCGACCTGTGGATCGGACTCCTGAAGGCGCTGATCTTCGGGATGATCGCGGCCGTCGTCGCCGCCTACAAGGGCATGAACGCGGCCGGCGGGCCGAAGGGCGTGGGCGACGCCGTCAACGAGGCCGTGGTGATCACCTTCCTGCTCCTGTTCATCGTCAACTTCGTCCTCAGCGCGATCTACCTCCAGGTCGTCCCACCGAAGACCGCGTGATGGCCGACCTCCGCAGCGTCTACGAGCGCCCGCTGGGCGCGCTCGACCGCCTGGGCGAGCAGCTCCGGTTCTACCTGCGCGTGCTCCGCGCCCTGCCACGCTCGGTGGCCCGCTACCCGCGCGAGATCCTGCGGATCCTGGCCGAGGTCACCCTCGGCTCCGGCGCGCTCGCGGTGATCGGCGGCACCATCGGCGTCATCGTCGGCATGACCTTCTTCACCGGCGCCCAGGTCGGGCTCTCGGGGTACGCCGCGCTCAACCAGCTCGGCACCGCGGCCTTCTCCGGGTTCATCTCGGCCTACTTCAACACCCGGGAGATCGCCCCCCTGGTCGCCGGCATCGCGCTCGCGGCCACGGTCGGGTGCGGCTTCACGGCACAGCTCGGCGCGATGCGGATCTCCGAGGAGGTCGACGCGCTCGAGGTGATGGCCATCCCGTCGATGCCGTTCCTGGTCGCCACCCGGGTGATCGGCGGGCTGATCGCGATCATCCCGCTGTACGTCGTCGGCCTGCTGTCGTCGTACTTCGCGAGCCGGCTGGTGGTCACCCAGTTCTACGGGCAGTCGTCGGGCACCTACGACCACTACTTCAACCAGTTCCTGCCACCCGGCGACGTGCTCTGGTCCTTCGGCAAGGTGCTGGTCTTCGCCGTCGTCGTGATCCTGATCCACTGCTACCACGGCTACAACGCCTCGGGCGGACCCGCGGGCGTCGGGGTGGCCGTGGGCCGCGCCGTGCGCACCAGCATCGTCGCGATCAACGTGATCGACCTGTTCCTGTCCATGGCGATCTGGGGCACGTCCACGACCGTGCGGCTGGCGGGGTGAGCGCGATGCCCACCAAGCTGCTCGGCGTCGTGTTCCTGGCGCTCGTCGTGCTCGCGGCGTACCTCACCTACGGCGTGTTCACGCAGCGGTTCACCGACTACGACCGGGTCACCCTGCAGACCTCGAAGATCGGCATGCAGCTCCCGCGTCGCGCCGACGTCAAGATCCGCGGCGTGATCGTCGGCGAGGTGCTCGACGTCCGGGCCGACGCCGAGGGCGCCGAGGTGGAGCTCGGCATCTTCCCCGACCAGCGCGACATCATCCCGGCCGGCGTGACCGGCTCGATCGTCCCGAAGACCCTCTTCGGGGAGAAGTACGTCTCGCTCGTCGTCCCGGAGCGCACGGGCGGCGACACCCTGCAGGCCGGCGCGACGATCCGGCGTACCGAGCTGCCGACCGAGGTGGAGGAGGTCCTCTCCGACCTCTACCCGCTGTTGCGCACCGTGCAGCCCGCCGACCTGAACTACACGCTGACCGCGCTCGCGACGGCGCTCGAAGGTCGCGGGGACCGGCTCGGCGACAACCTGGAGACCGTCGACAGCTACCTCCGGCGGCTCAACCCCCAGATCCCGGCGCTGGTCGAGGACCTCCGCCTGACCATCCAGGTCGCCGACACCTACGACGAGATCCTGCCGGAGGTGGGCCAGATCCTGCGGGACACGATCACCACCACCGGCACCCTCGAGGAGCGCGAGAAGGCGCTCAACCTGCTCTTCCGCGACGTGTCCGCCTTCTCCGGGACCGCCCGCGACTTCCTCGCCGACAACGAGGCGAACCTGATCCGGCTCGGCGAGGTGACCGAGCCGTTCGTGGGGCTGTTGGCCAAGTACGCCCCGGAGTATCCCTGCCTGCTGAAGGGGATCGTCGGCGCCGGCGCCCTCCAGGCCGAGGCGTTCCGCGGTCACACGCTGCACATCGTGCTGGAGACGCTGCCCAACCAACCCCGACCGTACGGCCCCGAGGACAAGCCGCGCTTCGGCGAGGACCGCGGGCCCACCTGCCTGCACCTCCCGACGCCGAACTCGGGTCAGGAGAACCCGCTGCGCCGCCAGCCCGACCTCGACGACGGCGTCGACGAGCCGACCGGCAAGGGCACCTCGCGGGTCGCGCCGGGCTACGGCCTGCGCGACGCGTACGCCGGCACCTCGGCCGAGGCCGACCTGCTCCGCTCGCTGCTCGCCCGGGGGACGGGGCGGGAGACCGGTGAGGTCGGCGACCTCGGGGTGCTGCTGCTCGGCCCGATGGCCCGGGGCGCGGAGGTGTCGCTGCGATGATGCTCCTCGACCGGCGCACCGGTGCCGACCTGGTCAAGCTCCTGGTCTTCATCGTCGTCACGACCCTGGCGACCGGAGTCCTGGTCATCACGATCGGCAACCTCTCCTTCGCCGACTCCCGCGAGTACTCCGCCGAGTTCACCGACGCCACCGGAGTCGTCACCGGCGACGAGATCCGGATCGCGGGGGTGAAGGTCGGCACGGTCAAGGACGTCGAGATCGTCGAGCGCACCCGGGCGCTGGTCACCTTCGACGTCGCCGAGGACTCGGCGGTGCGCGGGTCCACCACGGCGTCGATCCGCTACCGCAACCTCGTCGGGCAGCGCTACATCTCGCTGGCCGAGGGGGTCGGGGACACCGCGCCCCTCGAGGAGGGCGCGACGATCCCGGTCGCCCGGACGAAGCCGGCCCTCGACCTGACCGTGCTGTTCAACGGCTTCAAGCCGCTCTTCCAGGCGCTCTCGCCGTCCGACATCAACCAGCTCTCCTACGAGATCGTCCAGGTCTTCCAGGGCGAGGGCGGCACGTTGGAGAGCCTGCTCGGCCACACGGCCTCGGTGACCAGCACCCTCGCCGAGCGCGACGAGGTGATCTCGTCGCTGATCACCAACCTCAACGACGTGCTCGACCACCTCGGCGACCGCGACGACCAGCTCTCCCAGCTGATCGTGAACTTCAAGACCCTGGTCGGCGGGCTGAAGTCGGACCGCAAGGCGATCCTCTCCTCGCTCGACCAGATCTCGCTGCTCTCCGAGCAGACCGCCGATCTCGTCACCGGCATCCAGGAGCCGTTCGTCGACGACGTGAAGCAGCTGCGCCGCCTCGCCTCCAACATCGACGACAACAAGGGCGAGCTCGACCGGGCCATGCAGGTGCTGCCCATCAAGCTGGAGAAGGTGGGCCGCACCGCCATCTACGGCGCCTGGTTCAACTTCTACCTCTGCCACTTCCAGGGCCGGGTCCGGCTGCCCGCCGGCATCTCAGTCCCGGTCAAGTACAACGTCGGTGGCGAGAGGTGTGATCTCGGATGAGCGTCCCCTTCCGCCAGCGCAACCCCGTCGTCATCGGCGCGGTCAGCCTCGCCGTCGTCGCCGGTCTGCTCCTGGCCGCGTTCCGCGCCCAGGACCTGCCGCTGATCGGCGGCGGCGACACCTACTACGCCGCGTTCGCCGAGTCCGGCGGGCTGAAGGCCGACGACGAGGTCCGCATCGCCGGGGTCCGCGTCGGCAAGGTGGAGTCGGTCGACCTGGACCGCGGCTACGTCAAGGTGACCTTCCGGGTCGAGACCGACTCCGGCTTCGGTCCCGAGACCCGGGCCGCGATCCGGGTGAAGACCCTGCTGGGCGCGATGTACCTCGCCCTGGAGCCGGCCGGCTCGGGCCAGCTCCCGGAGGAGAGCGAGATCCCGGTCGAGCGCACGAGCTCGCCGTACGACGTCGTCGAGGCGTTCGAGGGCCTCGCGGAGACCTCCGAGGAGATCGACACCGACCAGCTCGCCGACTCGCTCACGACGCTCGCCGACCTGACCCGCAACACCCCGGAGGAGTTCCGCGACGCGCTGAGCGGGGTCTCGGCCCTGTCGACCAACATCGCCGCGAAGAACGAGCAGATCGGGACCCTGCTGCAGAACCTCGACCGGGTGACCGCGGTGCTCGACGCCCGTGACACCGACATCGTCCGGTTGATGAAGGACTCCGACGTCCTCGTCCGCGCACTGGTCGCCCGCCGCGACGCCGTGCACCGGCTGCTGGTCTCGACCACGACCCTCTCGAAGTCCCTGACCGCGCTGGTCCGCGAGTCCCGCGACGACCTCAAGCCCGCCCTGACCGAGCTGGAGAACGTGCTGCGCGTGCTGAACAAGAACGAGGACAACCTCGACAACAGCCTGCGGCTGATGGCGCCGTTCTACCGCGTCTTCGCCAGCACCCTCGGCGGCGGTCCCTGGTTCGACACCTACATCCAGAACCTCCCGCCGGTGCCGGACCTCGCCAACGGCGGTGGTGTCGGATGAGCCTCCGCCGGGTCGTCCCGCTCCTCGTCGTCCTCGCCCTCGTGGTCGCGGCGGCGCTGACCATGTTCAGGGCCGAGGAGCAGAAGCGGCTGACCGCCCACTTCCCGCGCACGATCTCGATCTACGAGGGCAGCGACGTACGGGTCCTCGGCGTCCCGGTGGGCCGCGTCGTCGACGTGACCCCCTCGGGCACGGACGTCGTCGTCGAGATGGAGTACGACGCCGACGTCGACGTGCCGGCCGACGCCCGGGCGGTGATCGTGGCCCCGTCGATCGTCGGCGACCGGTTCATCCAGCTGACCCCGGCGTACGAGAAGGGCGAGATCATCGCCGACGCGGCGACCCTGCCGGTCGAGCGCACCTCGGTCCCGCTCGAGCTCGACCAGATCTACTCCAGCATCGACGACCTCACGGTCGCCCTCGGCCCGACGGGCGCCAACCGGGAGGGCGCCCTGACCGACCTGCTGGAGACGACCGCCCAGAACTTCGCCGGACAGGGCGCCCAGCTCAACCGGACCATCAAGGACTTCGGCCGGCTGAGCACGACCCTCGACGACAACAAGGACGAGCTGTTCAAGTCCGCCGCCCAGCTGGAGTCGTTCATCGGCACGCTGGCCGAGAACGACCAGACCGTGCGCTCCTTCAACGACTCGCTGGGGAAGGTGTCCACGATGCTCGCCGGTGAGCGGGAGGAGCTCTCGGCGTCCCTGGAGAACCTCTCGGTCGCCCTCGGCGAGGTGTCGACCTTCGTCAGCGACAACCGCGAGGTGCTCGGCCGCGACATCGCCGGGCTGAACCGGGTGGCGAAGGTGCTGGTCAAGCAGCGCGGCGCGCTCGACGAGATCCTCAAGGCGGGCCCGCTGGCGCTGAACAACCTCTACCTGACCTACAACCCGCAGACCGGCACGCTCGACACCAACGCCAACATCGGCAACCTGGCCAACGAGATCGTCTCCGACCCGGGGCTGCTGCTCTGCAGCATCCTCGCGCAGAACGACCCCACGGGGACCCTGTGCCAGCTGGTGCAGGGGAT
Organism: Nocardioides sp.; assembly: GCF_035503875.1. GTDB lineage: Bacteria > Actinomycetota > Actinomycetes > Propionibacteriales > Nocardioidaceae > Nocardioides. The sequence goes on along the minus strand of NZ_DATJTA010000056.1, from coordinate 8,618 downwards.
CCTGCCGCGGGCCGGCGCGCTGTCGGGCCGGGCGCCGGTCGACCCGTCGGCCGTGCTGGACCCGACCCTCGGCGGACTCGTGGGAGCGAAGCGATGAGGGGGCGGCGCGGGCTCGCCTCCGCCGTGGCGGGGTTGCTGGTCGGGTCGCTGGCGCTCACCGGCTGCGACGTCGACGTCTACCAGCTGCCGCTGCCCGGGGGGACCGACGTCGACGAGGACGCCATCGAGGTCACGGTCATGTTCGCCGACGTCCTGGACCTGGTGCCCCAGTCGACGGTGAAGGTCAACGACGTCTCGGTCGGGAAGGTCACCGACGTCGACCTGTCCGGGTACGTCGCCGAGGTGACCGTCGAGCTCCGCTCGGACACCAAGCTGCCCGACAACGCCGTCGCCGAGATCCGGCAGACCAGCCTGCTGGGGGAGAAGTTCGTCTCGCTCGGCGCGCCCGAGTCGGGCGCCGAGGGGGAGCTGAGCGACGGCGAGACCATCCCGCTGGAGCGCTCCGGTCGCAACCCGGAGGTCGAGGAGGTGCTCGGCGCCCTGAGCCTGGTGCTCAACGGCGGCGGCATCGCCCAGCTGAAGACGATCTCGCAGGAGCTCAACCAGGCGCTGGCGGGCCGCGAGGGCGCGGCCCGGTCGGTGCTGACCCAGGTCGACACGCTGATGGCCAACCTCGACGCCGGCAAGGCCGACATCGTCGGCGCCATCGAGTACCTCGACCGGCTGGCCCGCACGGCCCAGGAGCAGCAGGGCACGATCGACGCGGCTCTGGAGGAGCTGCCGAGCGCGCTGGACTCCCTGGACCGGCAGCGCGAGGACCTGGTCACCATGCTGCGCAGCCTCAACGAGCTCGGCGACGTCGGGGTGCGGGTCATCGAGCAGACCAAGGACGCGACGATCTCGACCCTGGCCCAGCTGGAGCCGACGCTGCGCCAGCTCGCTCGGTCCGGCGACGCCTTCGTCAAGGCCTTCCACGTGTTCCTGACCTACCCGTTCGTGGACGAGGTCGTCGGCCGGGACCCGCAGGTCGCCCGCAACCTGCACATGGGCGACTACACCAACCTCTCCGTCGAGCTCGACATCGACCTGTCCCTCGGCCTCACGCCCGGCGCCACCCAGCTGCCGACCCTGCTGCCCAGCGACGTCGACCCGACGGTGGTCCTCGACAACGTGCTGCGCTGCATCACCAGCGGGGGCCTCGACAGCGACGCGTGCCGCAAGGTGCTGGGCAGCGTCGAGGCGTTGCTCAAGCTCAAGGCGGAGTGCCAGAAGCCCAAGAACCGCGACACCGTCGTCTGCCGGCTGCTCAACCAGGTGCCCGGCCTGCCCTCGCTCCCGGTCCCCGGGGTCAACGACCTGCTCGACGGCCTCGGCCTCAGCCGGCCGGCGCCGGGTGCGGCGAAGGCGGACCGCGGACCGACCCTCGGCCAGCTGGCGGAGGCCTACGACCCGGGCCTGGTCAGCCTGCTCGTCCCGGGGATGGTGAGCCGATGATCACGCGTCGTACCCGGGTCCAGCTGCTGGTCTTCGTGATCGTCACCCTGCTGGGCGTCAGCTTCGTGGGGGCACGCTACGCCCGCCTCGACCGGCTCTTCGTCGACGACACCTACACCGTGGTCGCGCACTTCCCCGACTCCGGCGGCATCTTCGCCGGCGGCGAGGTGACCTACCGCGGTGTGACGGTGGGCGAGGTCAGCCGGCTGGTGCTGACCGGCGACGGGGTCGACGTCCACCTGTCGATCGACGACGAGCAGGACCGGATCCCGGCCGACACCCTCGCCGTCGTCGGCAACCGCTCCGCGGTGGGGGAGCAGTACGTCGAGCTGCAGCCGCAGGTCGACGACGGCCCGTACCTCGCCGAGTCCGCCGAGATCGCCGAGGAGGCGACCCGGATCCCGATCGCCACCGACACCCTCCTCACGAACCTGGCGACCACCGCGGGCTCCGTCGACCCCGACGCGCTGCGCACCACCGTCTCCGAGCTCGGCGACGCCTTCGAGGGCACCGGCCCGGACCTGCAGCGGATCATCGACACCGGCAACTCCTTCCTGGAGACCGCCAACGACAAGTTCGACATCACCAGCGCGCTGATCCGCGACAGCAACACGGTGCTGCAGGGGCAGGTCGACAGCGCGAGCGCGCTGCGCACCTTCGCCAGCCGGCTGAAGCTCTTCACCGGCACCCTGGCCGCGTCCGACCCGGACCTGCGCCGGCTCATCGACTCGGGCTCGCTGGCCGCCACCGAGCTGCGCACCTTCCTGGAGCAGAACGGCGTCGAGCTCGGCGACCTGATCAACAACCTGGTCACGACCGGCGAGGTCGTCACCGCGAACCTGCCCGGCATCGAGCAGCTGCTGGTGGTCTATCCCTACATCGTGGAGGGCGGCTACACCGTGGTCTCGAAGTCGCCCGACACCGGCCTGTACGACGCCCACTTCGGGCTGATCCTCACCACCCACCCCACCTGCCACCAGGGCTACGAGAGCACCGACAAGCGGATCCCGCAGGAGCGCGGCGACCGGCCGATGAACATGAAGGCCGGCTGCACGGAGCCGGCGACGCGCAGCAACGCCCGCGGCCCCCAGAACCTCGCGCCCCGCGCGCCCGCCGACTACGACGCGCCGGTCGTGGCGTCGTACGACCGGGACAACCGAGCGCTGACCTGGCTGCCGGGCGGCCTCGCCGATCTCGGCGAGGCCGGTACCGCCGCCCCAACGTCCCCCGGAGAGGAGTCCTGGAAATGGCTCTACCTGCAGCCCCTGCTGGGCCACGAGTGACCACCGACGCGCCCGAGCCGACCGAGAAGCACGACCCGCCCCGCTCCGCGCGGTTCCGGGTGGTGCTGCTGGTCGTCCTGCTCGTGCTGATGCTCGCGTCCGCCGGCAGCCTGGTCTGGCTGCTGTCCGGACGCAGCGGCGCCGCCGACGACCGGCAGGCGGAGCGGGACGCGGTGATGAGCCAGGCGCGGCAGTTCATGCTGCGCAGCTACACCTACGGCCCCGACGACCTCGACGACGCGGGCCGGCTGACCGAGAATCGCGCCCAGGTCGAGGAGGTCGTGACCGACAAGTTCGGCGCCGCCTACGAGGAGTCGATCACCGCGATCGAGCAGCTGGTCAAGAGCCAGGGCGTCGGTCAGGCCGCGACGGTGCACGGCGTCGGCGTCCAGTACCTCGACGGCGACTCGGCCCGCGCGCTGGTCGCGGGGGAGTCGACCTTCACCCAGCGGGCCGACGACGGCAGCACGCAGGAGGTCCAGACGCAGACCTTCCGGATGGTCGTCGACCTGGTCAAGGTCTCCGGCGACTGGCTGGTCGACCAGTCCAACACCGCGTCCGCCGTCGCCGAAGAGTCGGGCGGCACGTCGCCGACCCCCGCACCCGCGCCCACGAACGGATCCGGCCGATGACCCCGACCTGGTACGACCTGCTCGACGTCGACCCGCACGCCTCCGAGGCCGAGATCCGGGAGGCCTGGCGAGCCGCGATCGCCGAGCTCGACCCGGGCGACCGGCGCTTCCGCACCTTCAACCAGGCCGCCGAGGTGCTCCTCGACCCGGCCCGCCGGGCGGCGTACGACGCCGAGCTGACCGCGCAGCAGCCGGAGGAGGAGGCTCCCGACGAGCCGACTCCGGTGACCGCGACGGCCGCACCGCGACGCCGGGTCGTTCCCACCTGGGTGCTGCTCGGTCTGGGCCTGCTGACGGCCGCGCTCGTCGTCGGGGCGGCCCTGCTCGCCCGACAGCCCTCCGACGACGCGGTCGCCGACGCCGCGCGGGCCGCCCAGGCGGCGGCGGAGCGCGCGGTGCCGCCGGTGCTGTCCTACGACGCGGCCGACCTCGAGGGCTCGCGGTCGTCCGCGGCGGCGTACCTCACGGCGACGTACCAGAAGGAGCGCGACCAGCTCTTCGAGGAGGTGATCGACGAGAACGCACCCAACACCGGCACCACGCTGACCACCTCGGTGGTCGACTCCAGCATCGTCCGCGCCGGCGACGACGACCGGGTCCAGGTGTTCCTCTTCGTCGACCAGGCCGCCACGAACAAGGAGCAGGCCGAGCCGCGCGTCACCCGCACCTGGGTCACCATGACCATGGAGCGCGTCGACGACGAGTGGCTGGTGGCCGCGATGCGGGTGGTCTGAGCCGACGCCCGTCCGGCCCGGTCCCGGCGACACGCGAGGGCCGGTTTCGGGCGAACCGCTTGACCTTCGGGCCGACGCCCCGCATGATCGACGCCAGGCTCGCCAGTTCCGGCGCACGCAGATATTGTGTGGCGCCCTCGACCGGGGTATCGTAGCGCTTTGCGTCTGCCCTCAAATGCGAGTCTCCTGCCCGGTGGTTGACTTAGTGGTGGGCATCGACGCGATCCAGTGCGATCTGTCGAAGGACACCTCTTGGCCGCGCGCAGCACCTCCGGTACCAACCCCCGCCGCATCTCGTTCAACAAGATCCAGGACCCCATCGAGGTCCCCCAGCTCCTCTCGCTCCAGACCGACGCCTTCGACTGGCTGATCGGCAACGAGAAGTGGGACGCCGTCGTCGAGCGTCGCCGCAGCGAGGGCGAGGACGTCTCCAGCAAGTCCGGTCTCCAGGAGATCTTCGAGGAGATCTCCCCGATCGAGGACTTCTCCGAGACCATGTCGCTCTCGTTCGAGAACCCGGTCTTCTACGACCCGAAGTACACCGTGGACGAGTGCAAGGAGAAGGACTTCACCTACTCCGCGCCGCTGTACGTCTCGGCCGAGTTCACCAACAACGACACCGGTGAGATCAAGGGCCAGACCGTCTTCATGGGTGACTTCCCCCTGATGACGCCCAAGGGCACCTTCGTCATCAACGGCACCGAGCGCGTCGTCGTCTCGCAGCTCGTCCGCTCGCCGGGCGTCTACTTCGAGCGCACCGCCGACAAGACGTCCGACAAGGACATCTACACCGCCAAGATGATCCCCTCGCGCGGGGCCTGGCTGGAGTTCGAGATCGACAAGCGCGACCTGGTCGGCGTCCGCCTCGACCGCAAGCGCAAGCAGAACGTCACGGTGCTGCTCAAGGCCCTCGGCTGGACCAACGAGCAGATCCGCGAGGAGTTCGGCCAGTACGAGTCGATGATGCTGACCCTCGAGAAGGATCACACCGAGACGCAGAAGGACGCGCTCCTCGACATCTACCGCAAGCTCCGTCCGGGCGAGCCGCCCACGGAGGAGGCGGCCCAGACGCTGCTGAACAACTACTACTTCAACCCCAAGCGCTACGACCTGGCCAAGGTCGGTCGCTACAAGATCAACAAGAAGCTGGGGCTGACCGAGGCGTTCGACCAGCAGACGCTGACCGTCGATGACATCGTCGCTGCGATCAAGTACATCGTCGCGCTGCACGACGGGCGCGAGGAGATCGAGGCGCCGCAGGGCACCCTCGCCATCGCCGCCGACGACATCGACCACTTCGGCAACCGCCGGATGCGCACCGTGGGCGAGCTGATCCAGAACCAGCTCCGCACCGGCCTGGCCCGGATGGAGCGCGTGGTCCGCGAGCGGATGACGACCCAGGACGTCGAGGCGATCACGCCGCAGTCGCTGATCAACATCCGCCCCGTGGTCGCGGCGCTGAAGGAGTTCTTCGGCACCTCGCAGCTCTCGCAGTTCATGGACCAGACCAACCCGATCGCCGGCCTGACGCACAAGCGTCGCCTCTCGGCCCTCGGTCCCGGCGGTCTGTCCCGTGACCGCGCCGGCATGGAGGTCCGCGACGTGCACCCGTCGCACTACGGCCGCATGTGCCCGATCGAGACGCCGGAAGGCCCGAACATCGGTCTGATCGGCTCGCTGGCCTCCTACGGCCGGATCAACCCGTTCGGCTTCGTGGAGACCCCCTACCGCAAGGTCGAGGGTGGCCGCGTCACCGACCAGATCGACTACCTCACCGCCGACGACGAGGACCGCTACGTCATCGCGCAGGCCAACGCCGTCATCGACGACGAGGGCCGGTTCACCGAGGAGCGGGTGCTGGTCCGCCAGCGCGACGGCGAGGTCTCCGAGATCCTGGCCGACGAGGTCGACTACATGGACGTCTCGCCGCGCCAGATGGTGTCGGTCGCGACGGCCCTGATCCCCTTCCTCGAGCACGACGACGCCAACCGCGCGCTCATGGGCGCCAACATGCAGCGTCAGGCCGTGCCGCTCATCACGAGCGACAGCCCGCTGGTCGGCACCGGCATCGAGTACCGCGCCGCGGTCGACGCCGGCGACGTCGTCGTCGCGGAGAAGGCCGGTGTGGTCAAGGAGGTCTCCGCCGACCTCGTCGAGACCATGAACGACGACGGCACGTACTCCTCGTACAAGCTCGCGAAGTTCAAGCGCTCCAACCAGGGCACCTGCATCAACCAGCGCCCGCTGGTCAGCGAGGGCGACCGGCTCGAGGTCGGCAGCCCGATCGCCGACGGTCCCTGCACCGACGACGCGGAGATGGCGCTCGGCACCAACCTGCTGGTCGCGTTCATGCCGTGGCAGGGCCACAACTACGAGGACGCGATCATCCTCAGCCAGCGCCTGGTGCAGGAGGACGTCCTCACCTCGATCCACATCGAGGAGCACGAGGTCGACGCCCGCGACACCAAGCTCGGCCCCGAGGAGATCACCCGGGACATCCCGAACGTCTCCGAGGAGATGCTGGCCGACCTCGACGAGCGCGGCATCATCCGCATCGGCGCCGAGGTCACCACCGGTGACATCCTCGTCGGCAAGGTCACGCCCAAGGGCGAGACCGAGCTGACCCCCGAGGAGCGCCTGCTCCGCGCGATCTTCGGTGAGAAGGCGCGCGAGGTCCGTGACACCTCGATGAAGGTGCCGCACGGTGAGTCCGGCACGGTCATCGGCGTCCGCGTCTTCGACCGCGAGGAGGGCGACGAGCTGCCCCCGGGCGTGAACCAGCTGGTCCGCGTCTACGTCGCGCAGAAGCGCAAGATCTCCGTCGGCGACAAGCTCGCCGGTCGCCACGGCAACAAGGGCGTCATCGCGAAGATCCTGCCGATCGAGGACATGCCGTTCATGGAGGACGGCACCCCGGTCGACGTCGTGCTGAACCCGCTGGGTGTGCCGCGACGGATGAACATCGGTCAGATCCTCGAGCTCCACCTGGGCTGGCTCGCCAAGCAGGGCTGGGACATCAAGCTCGCCGAGGACGAGACCGACGCGGAGTGGAAGCAGCGCCTGATCAAGATCCACGCCGACAAGGCGGAGCCGGACACCAAGGTCGCGACCCCGGTCTTCGACGGCGCCCGCGAGGACGAGATCACCGGCCTGCTCGGCTCGACGATCCCGAACCGCGACGGCGTGCGGGTGGTCAAGGCCAACGGCAAGGCGTCGCTGTTCGACGGCCGCTCCGGCGAGCCGTTCCCGGACCCGGTGTCGGTCGGCTACATGTACATCCTCAAGCTGCACCACCTCGTGGACGACAAGATCCACGCGCGCAGCACCGGCCCCTACTCCATGATCACGCAGCAGCCCCTGGGCGGTAAGGCCCAGTTCGGCGGCCAGCGGTTCGGCGAGATGGAGGTCTGGGCGATGGAGGCGTACGGCGCCGCCTACGCCCTGCAGGAGCTGCTCACGATCAAGTCCGACGACGTCCCCGGACGCGTCAAGGTCTACGAGGCGATCGTCAAGGGCGAGAACATCCCCGACTCCGGCATCCCGGAGTCGTTCAAGGTGCTCGTCAAGGAGATGCAGTCGCTCTGCCTGAACGTCGAGGTCCTCAGCCAAGACGGTTCGAGCATCGAGCTCCGCGACGCGGAGGAGGACGTCTTCCGCGCCGCCGAGGAGCTCGGCATCGACCTGTCCCGCCGCGAGCCCAGCTCGGTCGAAGAGGTGTGAGTCGCGGGGCCGGCTCCGGTCGGCCCCGCCTCCGCCCCCTACGTCATTTCTTAGAACTACCGAAGGGTTGCAGCCATCGTGCTCGACGTGAACTTCTTCGACCAGCTTCAGATCGGCCTGGCCACCGCGGACGACATCCGCACCTGGAGCCACGGTGAGGTCAAGAAGCCGGAGACCATCAACTACCGCACGCTCAAGCCCGAGCGTGACGGCCTCTTCTGCGAGAAGATCTTCGGTCCCACCCGGGACTGGGAGTGCTACTGCGGCAAGTACAAGCGCGTGCGCTTCAAGGGCATCATCTGCGAGCGCTGCGGCGTCGAGGTGACCCGCTCCAAGGTGCGCCGCGAGCGCATGGGCCACATCGACCTGGCGGCTCCGGTCAGCCACATCTGGTTCTTCAAGGGTGTCCCGAGCCGCATCGGCTACCTGCTGGACATGGCGCCGAAGGAGCTGGAGAAGGTTCTGTACTTCGCCGCTTCGATGGTGACCTGGGTCGACGACGAGGCGCGCGCGCGTGACCTCGAAACGCTGGAGGTCGAGGTCAACAAGACGCTCGACAGCTACGCCGCTGAGAAGGAGGAGCGCATCCTCGAGCTCAAGGAGTCGCTCGAGCGCCGCGTGGCCTTCATCGAGACCGCCAAGACCAGCCGCGACTTCTCCGACGACGACCACCTGTGGGCCGATTCGCTGGAGATCAACGTCGCCAAGCTCGGTGAGGAAGAGCGCGAGAAGCTGCTCAAGGACATCCGCAAGAG
>NZ_DATJTA010000055.1:0-6172 GCF_035503875.1 Nocardioides sp. | reverse complement strand
GACCACGCGACGACCGGACAGGGCATAGACCTCCGAGCCGAACGCGGACGGCGCGACCGGTCGCCGTGGCAGGTGGGTCATCCGCGTCCAGGTGCCGAGGCGCACGTCGTACCGCCACCAGGTCGCCGGACGGCCGGTCAGCGCGTGCCGGAGGACCACCACGCCGCCGGTGGCCGTGGCCTGGTCGCGGTCGGTGACGGCCATCGGCAGCCGCAGGCGGTGCCAGACGCCGGTGCTCAGGTCGTAGGCCGCGCCGTCGCCGAGCAGCCGCGGCCCGCCGCGCTCGACGCCGCCGAGCACGAGGACGAGATGGCCGACGTGGACCCCGAGGGCGTGGGTGCGTGGCGACAGCGGGGGCCTGGCGAGCTCCTGCCAGGAGGGGTAGGGGCGCGCGGTCACCGGCTGGTCGCTGCCGGACATGAACGCCGCGCCGGCGACGGCGACGGCGAGCGTCACGACCACGCGGGCCAGGATCCGCCGGACCATCGCACCTCCTGCGGCCAGGCTAGCCCCGGACGGCCTCGGAGGACCCCGGCCGGCCCGGTCCGGCCCGGTCGGTGCTCAGGAGCCGGCGGCCAGCTGGGCGGAGCGGTCGCGCGCAGCCTCCATCGCGGCCAGGAACGCCGCGCGCACCTTGTGCACCTCCAGCTCGCGCAGGGCGGCGGCGGTGGTGCCGCCGGGCGAGGTGACCTGCTCGCGCAGCACGACCGGGTGGGTGCCCGTCTCGCGCAGCATGGTGGCCGAGCCGACGACGGTCTGGACGACCAGGTCGGTGGCGGTGGAGCGGGGCAGTCCGAGGTGGACGCCGGCCTCGATCATCGACTCCACCACGAAGAAGAGGTACGCCGGCCCGCTGCCGGAGATGGCCGTGACCGCGTCCTGCTGCCGCTCGGGGATCCGCAGCACCTTGCCGACCGAGGCCATCAGCTCCTCGGCCTCGGCGAGGTGGTGGTCGTCGCAGTGCGAGCCCGGCGAGATGGCGGCCATGCCCTCGTCGACGAGGGCCGGCGTGTTCGGCATGACCCGGACGACGGCGACCCCCTCGGGCACGTGTCCCTCGATGAAGGTGGTGGTGATCCCGGCGGCCAGCGACACCAGCAGCTGGCCGGGGCGCAGCACGGGCGCGATCTCGGCCAGCACGTCGCCCATGTCCTGCGGCTTCACGACCAGCATCACGGTGTCGGCCTTGCCGGCGGCCTCGACGTTGCCGACCACGGCGACGCCGTACCGCTCCTCCAGCTCGCGGGCGCGCTCGGCCCGCTTCTCGCCCACCAGCAGCTGGTCGACCCGCCGGCCGGCGCGGACCAGGCCGGACAACAGGGTCTCCCCCATCACCCCGGCACCGAGGATGGCGGTCTGCGAGGTCATCGAACTCCTTGGGGCGCGTCTACTTCTTCGAGATCAGGGACTTGACGAAGAATGACAGGTTCTGCGGACGCTCCGCGAGCCGGCGCATCAGGTAGGCGTACCACTCGGCGCCGTACGGCACGTAGACCCGCACGGTCTCGCCGGCCTCGACGAGCCGGCGCTGCTCCTCGGGGCGGATGCCGTAGAGCATCTGGAACTCGTACGTGCCGCGGACCCGGTCGTAGCGGCTGGCCAGCGACGCCGCGATCTCGATCATCCGCGGGTCGTGGGTGGCGATCATCGGGTAGCCGCGGCCGGCGAGCAGGATCTTCAGGCAGCGCACGTAGGCCTTGTCGACCTCGAGCCGGTCGGTGAACGCGACCGCCTCCGGCTCGGCGTAGGCGCCCTTGCACAGCCGGACCCGGGAGCCCTCGTAGGCCAGCGCCCGGCAGTCCGCCTCGGTACGACGCAGGTAGGCCTGCAGCACCGCACCGGTCTCGGGGAAGTCCTTGCGCAGCTCGCGCAGGATCGTGAGCGTCTCGTCGGTGGTGGTGTGGTCCTCCATGTCGACGGTGACCGTCGTGCCGGCGTTGCGGGCCGCCCGGCAGATGGTGCGGGCGTTCTCGAGCGCGATCTTGTGCCCGCCCCCGAAGCCGGCCGCGTCGGGCAGCGACAGCCCGATGGCGCTGAGCTTGATCGAGACCTCGGCCGCCGGGGTCAGTCCCGCAGCGGCGAGCTCGCGGAGCAGGACGACGTACGCCTCGACGGTGGCCTCGGCCTGGTCGACGTCGAGGGTGTCCTCGCCGAGGTGGTCGAGCGTGGCCCGGAGCCCGTCCTCGGCGAGCCGGGCCGTCGCGGCGACGGCCGCCGCGGTCGTCTCACCGGGCACGTAGCCCGTCACGATCGCCGACGACACCGGCAGCGTGCTGACGAGCGACTTCACCCGACCACTGCGCGAGAGCAACAGGATCGGCTGGCGGAGCAACGACATGCCCTCAGGCTACGTGGCCTCCCGACGCGTCCCCCTGTTCCCTCAGGTGGCCCGCCGCCCGGTCGATGTGCAGGGCATCGACGGATGTGAGCACAGAAAGGCGGGCACCGTGGAGGAGATGGACGAGATCGTCCAGGAGTTCCTCGTGGAGAGCCACGAGAACCTGGACCAGCTCGATCGTGACCTGGTCGCTCTCGAGCAGTCCCCGGGTTCGCGGGAGCTGCTCGGCAGCATCTTCCGCACGATCCACACGATCAAGGGCACCAGCGGCTTCCTCGCCTTCGGCAGCCTCGAGGCGGTCGCCCACGTGGGCGAGAACCTGCTGGCCCGGCTGCGCGACGGCAAGATGTCGATGACGCCCGCGACGACCGACGTGCTGCTCGCCATGGTCGACAAGGTCCGCGAGCTGCTCTCGGCGATCGAGGCCGGCGGCACCGAGGCCGGAGTGGCCGTCGACAGTGTCGTCGCCGCCATCACCGTCGTGCTGGAGGGCGGCGAGCCCGCGGCCGCGGCGACTCCCGCGACCCCGGAGTCCGCCGAGCTCGTCGCGGAGCCCGAGCCGGAGCCGACGCCGGAGCCGATCCTCGAGCCCGTGGCCGACGTGGTCGCCGACCTCCTCGAGGAGCTCGGTGCGAGCACGGCCGAGGAGCTCGAGGTCGCGCCGGAGCCTGCCCCCGCTCCGGCCCCGGCGCCCGCTCCCGCACCCCAGGCCGACGCCGCCACGGACGAGCCGGCCGCGCGCCGTACCGTCGCCGAGTCCTCCATCCGTGTCGACGTCGACCTGCTGGACACCCTGATGCGTCTGGTGGGCGAGCTGGTGCTCACCCGCAACCAGATCGTGCGCCAGGCCGGCGAGCAGGCCGACCAGGACCTCGCCCGCTCCTCGCAGCGGCTGAACCTGATCGCGACCGAGCTGCAGGAGGGCGTCATGAAGACGCGCATGCAGCCGATCGACCACCTCTGGTCCAAGCTGCCCCGCGTCGTACGCGACCTCGGTGCGCAGTGCGGCAAGAAGGTGAGCCTGGCGATGGTCGGCCGGGAGACCGAGCTGGACCGCTCGCTCCTGGAGTCGGTCAAGGACCCGCTGACCCACCTGGTCCGCAACGCCGTCGACCACGGGCTCGAGAGCCCCGAGGACCGCGTCGCGGCCGGCAAGTCCGCCCAGGGCACCCTGACCCTGCGCGCCTACCACGAGGGCGGCCAGGTGGTCGTCGAGGTGTGCGACGACGGTGCCGGCATCGACGCGGAGAAGATCGCCGCGAAGGCGGTCCAGCGGGGCCTGCGCACCGAGAGCCAGATCGCCACGATGTCGCAGGCCGACATCCTGCAGCTGATCTTCCTGCCCGGCTTCTCCACGGCCGCGGCGGTCACCAACGTCTCCGGCCGCGGGGTCGGCATGGATGTCGTCCGCACCAACATCGAGGGCATCGGCGGCACCATCGAGGTCGAGTCCGTCGTCGGGCGCGGTACGACGTGCCGCCTGCGGATCCCGCTCACCCTGGCCATCGTCCCGGCGCTGACCGTCGAGTGCGCCGGCGACCGCTACGCCATCCCGCAGGTCAGCCTGCTGGAGCTGGTGGCCCTGGACGCCGACCGGGCCGCGACCGCCGTCGAGGACGTCAACGGCGCCTCGGTCTACCGGCTGCGCGGCACGCTGCTCCCGCTGGTCCGGCTCACCGACGTCCTGGGCGTCGAGTCCGACCGCTCGGACGGTCACGTGCTGATCGCCGTACTGCAGGCGGACTCCAAGCGGTTCGGCCTGGTCATCGACCGGGTCCTCAACACCGAGGAGATCGTCGTCAAGCCGCTCGGCTCCCAGCTGAAGGCCCTCGGGACCTACTCGGGCGCCACCATCCTGGGCGACGGCCGGGTCGCGCTGATCCTGGACGTCCAGGCCCTGGCCCGTCGCGCCCTGGTGGCCGACGTGTCCGAGCGCGCCGACACCGCCTCGACCGACGAGACGCTCGGCGGCGGGGAGCACCTGCGGATGCTGGTCGCCGGCATCGGCGGCGGTCGCCGGGTGGCCATCCCGCTGTCCTCGGTCGCCCGCCTGGAGAACATCCCGGCCGACCAGGTCGAGCAGGTCGGCAGCCGCGAGGTCGTGCAGTACCGCGGCGCGATCCTGCCGCTGCTCCGGCTCAACAGCCACCTCGGCGCCTACAGCGAGCGCGAGGGCGAGGACCTGGTGGTCGTCGTCTACTCGGCCGGCTCGCGCAGCGTGGCCATCGTGGTGGACGAGATCGTCGACATCGTCGACGACGAGACCCAGGTCAGCAGCGACGTCGACGACCACGGCCTGCTGGGCAGCGCGCTCATCCGCGACCGGATCGTCGAGGTCCTCGACGTGCGCGCCGCGATCCTCGCGGCCGACCCGAAGTTCTACGCCATCACCGACGCGGAGCTCGACGGCCTCGCGACGAACGAGCTCCAGGAGGCGATGTGAGCACCCGGCTGGTGACCTTCACCCTCGACGACCGCATGTACGGCGTCGGCGTGGGCGCGGTCCAGGAGGTCCTGCGCGGGTTGCCCCGCACCCGGATCCCGCTCGCCCCGCAGACCCTGGCGGGCCTGATCAACCTGCGCGGTCAGGTGCTCAGCGCCGTCGACCTGCGCGAGCAGCTCCAGCTGCCGCCCCGCAGCACCGAGCACGAGCCCATGCTCGTGGTCATCCGCGTGGCCGGCGAGCCGGTCGCGTTCCTGGTCGACACCATCGGCTCCGTCGTGGACGTCGAGGACGACCAGTTCGAATCCCCGCCGGACACCCTCTCCGGCCCCTCTCGGGAACTCATCCTCGGCGCGTACAAGCTCGACGACCAGCTGCTCCTGGCGCTGGACGTCGATCGCGCGGTCGCCGCCTGACCCGTCCCGAAAGGACCCATCATGAAGAGCCCGATCACCTGGACCGTCGGACGCCGGCTGGCCGCCATCGCCGGCATCGGCGCGGTCACCGCCGTCACCATCGGCGGCGTCGCCCTCAACGGGCTGCGCTCCCTGGACCGCGAGGCCGACGACGTCGCCCGGTACGGCGACGCCGTGATCCTGGTGCGCGCCATCGACACCCGCACCAGCGAGCTGAAGGTCACCGGCGTCAAGGCGCTGGCGGCGGCGGACCCCTCCGCGCTCCTCGCGGACGTGGAGGACGACCTCGGCCAGGTCGAGGACTACCTCCGGCAGCTCGACGCCCTGAACCTGGGCGGCGGCGACGACGAGCAGACCCGGGCCTTCCAGAACGCCTTCGTCGAGTACGGCGAGGCAATCACCGCCATCGTCGCCAAGGTCGCCGCGGACCAGACCGGCTGGCAGCGCAAGGGCGCCCAGCTCGTCGACGAGGTCCAGACGGCCAACGACGCGACCGACGCCGTGGTCAGCGCTGCCATCGAGGCGATCACGGCCGCCTCCGAGGCCGAGGAGGAGACCATGCAGAACACGCTGTCCTCGTCCATCCGGCTGCTCATGATCGCGGCGGTGGTCGGGCTGCTCGCTCTCTGCGTCCTGGCCACGCTGATCGCGCGGTCGATCACCCGGCCGCTGCGCAGCAGCATCGACCTCCTCAAGGCCTTCGCGGGCGGTGACCTCACCCAGCGGGCCGAGGAGCGCTCGGCCGCCGAACTCGGCGAGCTCGAGCACGCCCTGAACCAGTCCGTCGACTCCGTCGGCCGGATCATCGGCGCCGTCTCCGCCTCCGCGAACGCCGTCGCGGCGTCGTCGGAGGAGCTGTCCGCCTCCAGCCAGCAGATCGCCGCCGGCGCCGAGGAGACCAGCGTCCAGGCCGGCGTCGTCTCCAGCGCCGCCGACGAGGTCTCCCGCAACGTCGGCACCGTCGCCGCCGGCGCC
>NZ_DATJTA010000054.1:0-304357 GCF_035503875.1 Nocardioides sp. | reverse complement strand
GTCCGTCGTCCTCGTGGACGACGGACCCCTCGGCGGTCGACGGTGCTACTTCCGGACGACCCGCAGCTTCAGGTTGCGGGCTGTCGACGGCTCGAAGGACGTCGTGCCCCGGTACCGGACGGCGATCTTGTACCTGCCCGGCTTCAGGCGCTTCGGGAGCGCGAACCGGGCGCTGCCGTTGCGGACCGTCTTCGTCATCTTCCGCTTGCCGATGGTGAGCCGGACCTTGCCGCCCGTGACGGGGGTGCGCCCCGCGGTGACGTCGATCCGGACGTTGGCGCCCCGGCCGGCGTAGATGCGCTTGCGCAGCAGGTCCGCCGTCGTACGGGTCACGGCCTTGCCGACCGTCACTCCGGGGACGGTGTAGTCGGTGACGGTCCAGCCGCCGCCGCTGAGACTGGACAGGAAGAGGCGGAGCATCGCCGGGTACCTCACGACGACGTCGATCCTCCGGCCGGCGTCCTGGGGTGCCAGCTGGTAGGTGGTCTGGGTGGCCCCGTGGATCGGGGAGCCGTTGCGGCGCCACTGGAACTCCGCATCCCCCATCACGTTCCCGAGCCCGGGCACGTTGACGGGTCCGGCGAACAGCGCTTGCTGGGCCGCGGAGACGGTTGCGGTGAGGACGCTGCCGACTCGCGGGGTCCCGGACATCGTCACCGGGACGGGGAACCGGATGGTGTGGACCGCCGGCGGTCCGTTGTCCGTCACCGTCACCGCACTGGTGATGGTCGGCGGCGGGGCCTCCGCGCTGCCGAAGCCCGGCGGCACGCACGGGGAGACCCCGGCACACACGACCCCGCCCCAGGGAGCGACGCCCTGCAGGCCGTAGTTGCCCGCCGGCACCTCGATCCGGTACGACGAGGCCATGGCGCCCGGCCCACTCTCGCCGAGCTCCGGCAGGTGGATCGGGCAGTAGCCGTTGGTCTGGTAGGCCGTGACACTGCCGGCAAGCGGACGGCCCTGGGCGTCCACGAGGTTGATCACGAGCTCGCCGAACAGATCGTCCGGCTCGGCCTGCGCAGGCGCAGCAGTGAGCGTGGAGCCGAGCAACAGCACGGCTGTGGTCAGCGCGGCGAGTGCGCCGCGTCGCAGAGGGTTCTTCTTCACCTGGGAGTCCACGGCCCAGCAGCCTAGGCAGAGGCGAGGGCTCGGTGAGAGCAGTCCTTAGGATTTCCGCGCCTGGACTAGTCAGATCAGACGACGATGTTTGCTCATCCCCAATATTGGGTGCCGCCGCGCCCGGAACCGACAAGCTCGACTCACTGGATCGGGCCAATCAGTACGCGAACACGTGCACGCTGAGTACGTCGATCTCCCTGCGTGGGTCGCCGAAGAACGCGCCCAGGCGGCGGGCTACGGTCAGAAAGGGACGTTCACGAGGAGAGCCGTCTCCTTTCCAATTGTTGTGCGGCACGATCAGGAACAAGTGGTGGGCATCGGGCGCGACGTGCGCCTTCCACAAGTCCTTGAGGTCGTGATTGTTGGTGATCGTTCCGCCACGCTCCACCTCGGCGATGACCCCGCGCCCGTCGGCCAACTCGAAGAAGAAGTCCGGTCTCGCTTGGGTGACGAGACCGCTCTGCGGGGTCAACACCACCTCCTCACCGAAGCGGAGTTCCTCGCGCAGGAGGATGGCGAAATGGTCCTGGATCGCCTTGCTCTTCGCGCCGTGCACATGCAGACCCGCGATCTCGGCCTTTGTGGCGTCGATGTGCGCCAACAGCCTCTCCGCCAGACCATCCACGGCCTTCATCTCAGCGGCCTGCTCGGGCGACAGATGACCCTTCACATGCCGCGCGTAGCCGTCCATCCGGCGCAGCTTCGCAGCTTTGAGCCGGAGAAGCTAGCTGCGTCGGTGGGAGCTCTCCCCACGACCCCGAAGACGATCCGGCGGCACCCGGGGAATGGGACCGAAATGGAGAGAAACCGCAGGAAGACCTGCGGCTTCAGGTGGTGGAGCCTAGGGGACTCGAACCCCTAACCCCCTGCTTGCAAAGCAGGTGCGCTACCAATTGCGCCAAGGCCCCGAGTGGGAAGGTCAGGCCTTCCGGGTGACCGAGTCGGTGGCCTCGGCCCAGAGCGCCTGCTCGGCCCGGCCCTGGTCGATCTTCTTCTTCGCGAGGATCGCTCCGGCCGCGGCGATCGCGATCAGGACCAGCTTCTTCACGGCGACTCCCGGTCGGGTCTGGGGGCGGAGCCCCCGTGGTCCACGGGGGCGGAGCCCCCGTGTGTGTGGGCCTAACAGGACTTGAACCTGTGACCTCTTCCTTATCAGGGAAGCGCTCTAACCGTCTGAGCTATAGGCCCGCATCCGGACAAGCCGGAAGCGGTCGCCGGGCGACCGAGAGGTGACATTACCCCACCCTCGAGGAGCCCGACAAAACGGGGCGGACGGGCGTCAGTTGTCCTCGGCCAGGGTCACTTCGACGCCGCCGAGCAGGGCGGCCGCCATGTTGTAGAGGAAGGCCCCGAGGGTGGCGATCGCCGTCAGGAGTACGACGTCGACGACCGCGATCAGCATCGTGAAGCCGACCACGCGGGAGGTGCCGACGTAGTCCTCCACGTTGAAGTCCTGGGCGGTGTCGCCGCCGAGGATGTCGCGCACCGACTTGTTGATCGACTCCCAGACGCCGGCCGCGTCGAGCACGCTCCAGACCATCAGCACCGACACGATCGTGACGATGCCGAAGGCGATGGAGAGCAGGAACGACGTCTTCATCACCGACCACGGGTCGATCCGGGTCAGCCGGAGCCGGGCACGTCGCGGCGAACGGCCGCCTCCGGCCGCCTTCTTCGCGGCCGCCGGGGATCCGGGTGCCGCGTTGGCACGGTGCTCGTCGGCGGCGCCGCCGATCTTGGCCTGGACGCGGTCCCGCAGCGGCGGGCGTACGGCCGTCTCGTCGTTGCCCCGGCCGCCCTCCTGGGCAGGCCGCGAGGCGGTTCGTTCCGCCGAACGGTCCGTCATGCGTCCTCATCCCCGGGCTGGTCGGTCGTGCTGGTCCGATCGATTGTTGCACTCCCGTCCGCATCCGACGACTCGTCGGCGGCGACGTCGGCGCCCTCAACCCCGGTCTCGGCGCCCGAATCCGCGGTCGGTTCCGCGCCGTTCTCGTCGGTCTCGTCCGTGACCTCGTCGGCCTCCTCGGTGACCTTGGCCTCGACCGAGCGGGCCACGACGGCGACCGCGTCCTTGCCCTTCGGCGTCACGAACCTCACACCCTGCGTGGAGCGCCCGGTGGGCCGGAAGTCGGCGTTGATGGGGCTGCGGACCACCTGGCCGCCCTGCGTGATGGAGAGGACCTCGTCGCCGTCCTCGACGATGAACGCGCCCACCAGGACTCCACGGTCCTCATTGTCGAGGGTCATCGCCTTGACGCCGAGGCCGCCGCGGCCGGTGATGCGGTACTCGCTGATCCGGGTGCGCTTGGCGAAGCCGCCGTCGGTGATCGTGAA
Organism: Nocardioides sp.; assembly: GCF_035503875.1. GTDB lineage: Bacteria > Actinomycetota > Actinomycetes > Propionibacteriales > Nocardioidaceae > Nocardioides. The sequence goes on along the minus strand of NZ_DATJTA010000054.1, from coordinate 300,904 downwards.
GACGTACTGCGGCTTCACCTCGGCGACCTGCTCCGTCGTCGCCTCGACGTGGGCGGAGTCCGCGCTCTCCTCGCTGAGCCCGGCGGCCTCCTCGGCCGCCACCTGGGCGGCGCGGATGACCGACATCGACAGCACGGCGTCGTCGGAGCTCTTGAACTTCATGCCCGTGACGCCGGACGTGGCCCGGCCCATCGGCCGGAGCTGGCCGTCGTCCGCGCGGAAGCGGATCGCCTGGCCCTTGCGGGAGACCAGCAGGATGTCGTCCTCGGAGCTGACCAGCTCCGCGCCGATCAGCTCGTCGTCGTCCTCGCGGAAGTTGATGGCGATGACGCCTGCCTGCCGCGGGCTGTTGTAGTCACCCAGCCGGGTCTTCTTCACCAGGCCGCTGCGCGTGGCCAGGACGAGGTACGGCGCCTGGTCGTAGTCGCGGATCGCCAGCACCTGGGCGATGTTCTCGTCCGGCTGGAAGCTCAAGAGGCCGGCGACGTGGCCGCCCTTCGCGTCGCGCGAGGCCTCGGGCAGGTTGTACGCCTTGGTGCGGTAGACCCGGCCGGCGGTGGTGAAGAACAGCAGCCAGTGGTGGTTGGTGGTCGAGATGAAGTGCTCGACCACGTCGTCGCCACGAAGGCTCGCGCCCCGCACGCCCTTCCCGCCGCGCTTCTGGGTGCGGTACTGGTCGGCGCGCGTCCGCTTGGCGTAGCCACCGCGGGTGATGGAGACGACGAGGTCCTCGTCGGGGATCAGGTCCTCCATCGAGAGGTCGCCGGCCGCCGCGATGATCTGGGTACGGCGGTCGTCGCCGTACTTGGCCACGATCTCGGCGAGCTCGTCGATCACGATCTGCCGCTGGCGGCTGACGTTGGCGAGGATGTCCTCGAGGTCCGCGATGAGCAGCTCGATCTCGGCGAGGTCGTCGATGATCTTCTGGCGCTCGAGCGCGGCGAGGCGGCGCAGCTGCATGTCGAGGATCGCGTTGGCCTGGAGCTCGTCGATCTCCAGGAGCTCGATCAGGCCGCGGCGGGCGTCCTCGACCTCGGGGGAGCGGCGGATCAGGGCGATGACCTCGTCGAGCGCGTCGAGCGCCTTGACGAGCCCGCGCAGGATGTGGGCCCGTTCCTCGGCCTTCCGGAGCCGGAACTCGGTACGCCGGCGGATGACGTCGATCTGGTGCTCGACCCAGTTGCTGATGAACTGGTCGATCGACAGGGTGCGGGGTACGCCGTCGACCAGGGCGAGCATGTTGGCGCTGAAGTTCGTCTGCAGCTCGGTGTGCTTGAGCAGGTTGTTGAGCACGACGCGCGCCACGGCGTCGCGCTTGAGCACGACGACGATGCGCTGGCCCACGCGCGAGGAGGTCTCATTGCGGACATCGCTGATGCCCTGCACCTTGCCCGCGTCGGCGAGCTCGGCGATCTTCATCAGCAGGTTGTCGGGGTTGACCATGTAGGGCAGGTCGGTGATGACGAGGACCGTCCGTCCGGACTTCTCCTCGTCGACCTCGATGATCGCGCGCTGCGTGATCGAGCCGCGGCCGGTCCGGTAGGCCTGCTCGATGCCCTCCCGGCCGACGATCAGCGCGCCGTTGGGGAAGTCGGGACCCTTGATCCTCTCGATCAGGGCGTCCTGGAGCTCCTCCCGGCTGGCGTCCGGGTGCTCCAGCGCCCACGTCGCGCCCTCGGCCACCTCGCGCAGGTTGTGCGGCGGGATGTTGGTCGCCATCCCGACCGCGATGCCCGCGGAGCCGTTGACCAGCAGGTTGGGGAACCGGGCCGGCAGGATCGTCGGCTCCTGGGTCTTGCCGTCGTAGTTCGGGGTCATGTCGACGGTCTCTTCGTCGATGTCCCGGACCATCTCCATGGCCAGCGGCGCCATCCGGCACTCGGTGTACCGCATTGCCGCGGCGGGGTCGTTGCCCGGCGAGCCGAAGTTGCCCTGGCCGCTGACCAGCGGGTTGCGCATCACCCACTGCTGGGCGAGGCGGACCAGGGTGTCGTAGATCGCGCTGTCACCGTGCGGGTGGTAGTTACCCATGACGTCGCCGACGACGCGGGCGCACTTGTTGAACCCGCGGTCGGGGCGGTAGCCGCCGTCGTACATGGCGTAGAGCACGCGGCGGTGCACGGGCTTGAGCCCGTCGCGCACGTCGGGGAGGGCCCGCCCGACGATGACGGCCATCGCGTAGTCGATGTAGGACCGCTTCATCGAGTCCTGGAGGTCGACGAGCTGGACCCGCCCGCCGCCCGCGCCGCCGTCGCCGAGGTTGCTCTGCGTCTCAGTCACAATTGCTCTCTCTGGTGTCGTCTATCGATGTCTAGGTTCTGCGTTAGATACCTAGATATCGAGGAATCGGACGTCCTTGGCGTTGCGCTGGATGAAGGAGCGGCGCTGGTCCACGTCCTCGCCCATCAGGATCGAGAAGATCTCGTCGGCCTGCGCGGCGTCCTCGAGGGTCACCTGGAGGAGGACCCGCTGGTCGGGGTCGAGCGTGGTGTCCCAGAGCTCGTTGGCGTTCATCTCGCCGAGCCCCTTGTAGCGCTGGATCGGGGCCTCCTTCGGCAGCTTCTTCCCCTGCTCCAGGCCGTCGCGCATCACGGCGTCGCGCTCGGCGTCGGAGTAGACGAACTCGTGCTCGTGCGGCTTGTTCCACTTGATCCGGTAGAGCGGCGGCTGGGCGAGGTAGACGTGGCCGGCCTCGATCAGCGGGCGCATGAAGCGGAACAGCAGCGTGAGCAGCAGGGTGTTGATGTGGTGGCCGTCGACGTCGGCGTCGGCCATCAGCACGATCTTGTGGTAGCGCAACTTCGCGAGGTCGAACTCCTCGTGCACGCCGGTGCCCAGCGCCGAGATGATGGCCTGGACCTCCTGGTTGGCCAGGACCTTGTCGATGCGCGCCTTCTCGACGTTCAGGATCTTGCCGCGGATCGGGAGGATCGCCTGGATCCGGTTGTCGCGGCCCATGACCGCCGAGCCACCCGCCGAGTCGCCCTCGACGATGAAGACCTCGCACTCCTCCGGGTCGCGCGAGCTGCAGTCGCGCAGCTTGCCGGGCAGGCCGCCACCGCCGAGCAGGCCCTTGCGGTTGCGGGCCAGGTCCCGCGCCTTGCGGGCGGCGATGCGAGCGGTCGCCGCGGCCTGGGCCCGGCGGATGATGTCCTTGCCCTCGGCCGGGTTCTGCTCCAGCCAGGCGCCGAGCTGGTCGTTGACGATGCGCTGCACGAAGCCCTTGGCCTCGGTGTTGCCCAGCTTGGTCTTGGTCTGTCCCTCGAACTGCGGCTCACCGATCTTGATCGAGATGATGGCGGTGAGGCCTTCGCGGATGTCGTCGCCCGACACCCGGTCCTCCTGCTTCTTCATCAGGCCCCAGTCGAAGCCGGCGTTGTTGATCAACGTGGTGAGCGCCGCGCGGAAGCCCTCCTCGTGGGTGCCGCCCTCGTGGGTGTTGATGGTGTTGGCGAAGGTGTGGACCGACTCGGTGTACGTCGTGTTCCACTGCATCGCCACCTCGACGCTCATGTGGTTCTCGACCTTGTCGGGCGTCTCCGCCTCGAAGGAGATGATGCTCGGGTTGGCCGCCTGCTTCTTGCGGTTGATGTGCTCGACGTAGTCGACCAGCCCGCGGTCGTAGCGGAAGACCTGCTCGGTGCCGCCGCCGGCCGCCTTCTTCAGGGCGTCGTGTCCCGCGGAGTCGACCGCCGCGTCGACGGTCTCGTCCTCGACGGCGTCGGCGATCTCCGCGGCCTGCGGACGCTCGTCCCGCACGACGATCTCGAGTCCCTTGTTGAGGAAGGCGTACTCGCGGATGCGCGAGGTGATGGTCTCGAGCGAGTACGTCGTGGTCTCGAAGATCTCGGGGGAGGCCCAGAAGCTGATCGTGGTCCCGGTCCGCTCGCCGTCCTCCAGCGGACGCACCTGCTCCAGGTCGCCGTCGGGGACGCCGATCGAGAAGCTCTGCCGCCACAGGTGACCGCGGTTCTTCACCTCCGCGACCACGCGCGTCGACAGCGCGTTGACGACCGAGACGCCGACCCCGTGCAGACCACCGGAGACCTTGTAGCCGCCGCCGCCGAACTTGCCGCCGGCGTGCAGGACCGTCAGCGCCAGCGTGAGCGCCGGCAGCTCCTGGCCGGGCGCCGTGCCGGTCGGGATGCCGCGGCCGTTGTCCTCGACCCTGACCGCGCCGTCCTCGGTCAGGGTGATCACGATCCGGTCGCAGTGCCCGGCCAGCGCCTCGTCGACCGCGTTGTCCACGATCTCCCAGATCAGGTGGTGCAGGCCGCGCTCCCCGGTCGAGCCGATGTACATGCCGGGACGCTTGCGCACGGCCTCGAGGCCCTCGAGGACCTGGATGGCGGAGGCGTCGTACTCGCTGTCGACCCTGCTGGACGTGATCGGGACCGGGGCGGCGGTGGTCTCGTCGGGCTCGATCGGGCTGACGTCGCTCACGCGCACCTCTTCTGCGGCTGTCATGGCATGGAGAAGGCCGCGAGCGAGAGTGCGTGGCGGCCGACCTCCATGATAGCTCCCAGAACGCCGGATTCCATGGTTCACGCCGGCTGCGGGGGTCGTCTGTGGATGAATTCGGCCGCTGAGCGGCCTTCTGGGGCATCCGAGAGCCCTCAGCAGGGGGTCACCTGAACCCCCGTACGTCGGCGGGGCTCCCAGATCGCCGGATCGGCCCGTGCCGGTCTCAGCCGTAGGTGTCGCGCGGACCGCGACCGTCGCGCGCCGACCGGGGCCCCTTCTTCCAGGTCGGCAGGTGCGGTCCGAGGACCTCGATCAGCGCGACCGTGCCGTGCCCCAGCTGCTCGTTGAGCCGGCGGACGATCGTGGGGGCGAGCAGCTTGAGCTGGGTGGCCCAGGCGGTCGAGTCGGTGCGGACGACGAGCTTGCCGTCGGCGAACGACTCGGGGGTGCAGTGTGCCGCGACCTCGTCGCCCACAAGCTCGGGCCAGCGGCCGAAGACCCCCTGCATCCGCAGGTCCAGCTCCCAGCCGTAGTCGCCCACCAGCCGGCCCAGGGTGGCCTCCAGGAGCTGGGGGTCGCGTTCGTCGGGATGCGATCCGGAGACCCGGCCGACGGTCGGTCGGCGGGGGCCGGACTTCGGCTTGCGCCGTGCGGGTCCACCGGAGCGTGCCGTCGCACGGGTCAGCGCCCGGGCGAGGTCGAGCCCGTCGTCGCGGCGTACCGGCTCCTCGCCGGGCTGCGCGTCGGTCGGCTCGTCACTGCTCACGGGTGACCTCGCCGCCCTTCACGAGGTAGCGGGCGCCCGCGAGAGCGGCGGGTACGTCGGCGGCGACGGCCGCTGTCACCAGGACCTGCTCGGCCCCCGCGACCAGATCGGCCAGCTGGGCACGCCGCTCGGAGTCGAGCTCGGCGAAGACGTCGTCGAGGATCAGGATGGGGTCGTCGCCGTCCGCGCGGAGCAGGTCGTACGACGCCAGCCGGAGCGCGAGCGCGAAGGACCACGACTCCCCGTGCGAGGCGTACCCCTTGACCGGCAGCGCTCCCTCGCCGGGACCGTGACCCAGGGTCAGCAGCAGCTCGTCGCGGTGCGGCCCGACGAGGGAGATCCCGCGGTCGAGCTCGTCGCCGCGGCGTCGCTCGACCTCGGCGAGCAGGATCGCGGCCAACGCCTCCTGGCTGGTAGCGCCGTCCAGGTCGCAGGAGGGGCGGTACTCGATCTCGGCGTCGTCGCGCGTCGCGCCGCGGGCCACGGTCTCGTATGCCTTGCCCAGGTAGGGACGCAGCACGTCGACCAGGGCGAGCCTCTCGGCGAGCAGCTCGGCGCCGGTGCGGGCCAGGTGGTCGTCCCAGACACCGAGGGTCGACAGCGCGCCCTCCTGCGAGGAGCTTCCGCGACGGGCGGCTCCGGCGGTCTTGAGCAGCGAGTTTCGCTGCCGCAGGATCCGGTCGTAGTCGGACCGGACGCCGGCCAGCCGCGGCGCGCGCAGCACCAGCAGGTCGTCGAGGAAGCGCCGGCGGTCCGACGGGTCGCCCTTGACCAGGGTGAGGTCCTCGGGGGAGAACACCACGGTGCGCACGAGCCCGACGAGCTCGCGCGCCCGGGGGAGCGGCGACTTGTTGATCCGCGCGCGGTTGGCCTTGCCGGGGTTGAGCTCGATCTCTAGGACCGCGGTCCGCCCGTCGCGTACGACGGCCGCGCGCACCACGGCCTGGTCGGCCCCGGCCCGGACGAGTGGCGCGTCTGACGCGACCCGGTGCGAGCTGAGTCGCGACAGGTAGTCGATCGCCTCGACCAGGTTGGTCTTGCCCTGCCCGTTGCGGCCGATGAAGGCGGTGACGCCGGGCTCGAGCGGGACCTCCGCGACGGCGTACGAACGGAAGTCGTGCAGGGAGAGGTGGGAGACGTGCACCGGGACTATCCGGGGTTGGCGTCCCCGCCGACCGGCGGCTCCGTGCGGACGGCGTGGCCGCCGAACTGGTTGCGCATGGCCGCGATCGCCTTCATCGCCGGGCTCTCCTCCTGGCGGGAGACGAAGCGGGCGAAGAGCGACGCGGCGATGACGTTCATCGGTACGGCGTTGTCGATCGCGGCCTCGACGGTCCACCGGCCCTCGCCGGAGTCCTCGGCGTAGCCGGCGATCTTGTCGAGGTGGGCGTCGTCCTGCAGGGCCGCGACCAGAAGGTCGAGCAGCCACGAGCGGATGACGGTGCCCTCGCGCCAGGAGTCGAACACGTCGACCACGTTGTCGACCAGGTCGACCTTCTCGAGGAGCTCGAAGCCCTCGGCGTACGACTGCATGATCGCGTACTCGATGCCGTTGTGGACCATCTTGGCGAAGTGCCCGGCGCCGGGCTTCTTGCCGGCGTGCACGAAGCCGGACTCGCCCTCGGGCCGAAGCGCGTCGAAGGCCGGCTGCACCTTGGCGACGTCCTCGTCGGAGCCGCCGCACATCAGGGCGTAGCCGTTCTGCAGGCCCCACACGCCGCCGGAGACGCCGCAGTCGACGAACCCGATGCCCCGGGTGCTGAGCAGCTCGGCGTTCACCTGGTCGTCGGTGTATTTGGAGTTGCCGCCGTCGACGACCAGGTCGCCCTCGCCCAGCAGCTCGCCGAGCCGGCGGATCGTCTCGCGCGTCGGGTCACCGGCCGGGACCATCACCCACACGACCTTGGGGGAGGGGAGTGCCTCGACCAGCTCCTCGAGGCTGCCGACGTCCGAGACCTCCGGGTTGTGGTCGAACCCGACGACGGTGACGCCCCCGTTGCGCATCCGGGTGCGCATGTTGCCACCCATCTTGCCGAGGCCGACGAGTCCGAGGTGCATCGTGATTCCTCCCGTAGTGGCGTTCGCCCCGTCAGCCTAGAGGCGGGGCGGCTGGCTCACGAGAGCAGGCGGCGCGGCATCAGCAGGTAGCGGAACCCGGGGGCCTGGTCGCCGTCGGCGACGGCCCCGCTGATCACGACCGGCTTCGAGGCCTGGGTGAAGGCGAGCTCGACCTCGTCCTGGTCGATGGCGGTCAGGCCGTCGAGCAGGAACTGGGGGTTGAAGCCGGTGGTGATGTCGTCGCCCTTGATCGCGGCCTCGATCGACTCCGAGGCCTGCGCCTCGTCACCCGAGCCCGCGTCCAGGGTCAGCACGCCGTCGCTGAAGGCCAGCTGGACGGCGGTGTTGCGCTCGGCCACCAGGGCGACGCGCTTGACCGACTCGACCAGGTCGGCCTTCTTGACCGTGGCGACCGTGAGGTGCTCCGAGGGGAACAGGCTGCGGACCTTGGGGAACTCGCCGTCGAGCAGACGGGTCGTCGTGCGTCGTACGCCGCCGGCGGCCGCGCCCTCGAAACCGATGATGCCCTCGCCCGAGCCGCCCGCGGCGAGCGCGATGGTCACCTCGGATCCCGCGGTCAGGGACTTCGCCGTGTCGCCGAGGACCTTCGCCGGCACCAGGGCCGCCACGGCCTCGTCGGGTGTGCGCGGGTCCCAGCCGAGCTCGCGGTGGGAGAGCCGGAAGCGGTCGGTGGCGAGCAGCGAGATCGACGAGCCGTCGATCTCGATCCGGACGCCGGTGAGGACCGGGAGCATGTCGTCGCGTCCGGCCGCGGTGACGGCCTGGGCGACGGCGTGGGCGAAGACGTCGCTCTGCACGGTGCCGGTCGCCGCCGGCATGTCGGGCAGGGTCGGGTAGTCCTCGACCGGCATGGTCTGCAGGCTGAAGCGTGCGGATCCGCAGGTGAGCGAGACGCGGGCGCCGTCGATGACCATCTCGACCGGCTTGGCGGGGAGGCTGCGGCAGATGTCGGCCAGCAGTCGGCCGCTGACCAGGGCGCGACCCTCCTCGGCCACGTCGGCGTTGAGCGTGGCTCGGGCCGACGTCTCGTAGTCGAAGGTGGACAGGACCAGGCCCTCGTCACCGGCTTCGATCAGCAGACCGGCCAGGACGGGGACGCTCGGCCGGACCGGCAGGCTGCGCGCGGCCCAGGCAACGGCATCGGCGAGCACGTCGCGCTCGACGCGGAACTTCACGATGTGTCGTCCTTCGACTCGGATCCAGGGATTGCGAATCCTGCCATGACGCGGGCTTTCGGGGGAGGTGCGGGCCGGTTGTCCCCAGGTCGAGGTCCGGATGGATGTTCACCGAGGATCGACTTGGCTGGAGGTACGTAGGAGTCAGAGCATCCGTGGAATCTGTGGAGAACTGTGGTTTACGCAGGTCAGGTGGCCTTCGGGCTGTGCATCGCGGGTGTGGACGATCTCGAGACCACTCGAGGTGCCGTGTGGAGACGTAGCGCGAGTGACGAACTTGTTGTTGTTCGTCCACAGGGGGTGGGGAGGAACCGGGGTTGCGAACCACAAGATGTCCACAGGTGAGCGGGCGTCGTCGGGCGGGCGCGCTCGTACGCCGCCCGACCCGGTGAGGTGCGGTCAGCGAACGGGTGAGCGGTCAGGACTGGCGGGCCTGCATCTTCACGCGGTTGGTCAGCTCGGAGACCTGGTTGAACACCGCGCGTCGCTCGGCGAGGAGCTGGTTGATCTTGCGGTCGGCGTACATCACCGTCGTGTGGTCGCGGTTGCCGAACTGAGCGCCGATCTTCGGCAGGGAGAGGTCGGTGAGCTCGCGGCACAGATACATGGCGATCTGGCGGGCCATGACGAGGTGCCGGCCGCGACTGGGGCCGGTGAGCTCCTCGATCGAGAGTCCGAAGTACGCCGCGGTCTGGGCGATGATCAGGGCAGCGGTGATCTCTGGCTCGCCGCCCTCGGGGATCAGGTCCTTCAGGACGATCTCGGCCAGGGTCATGTCGACCTCCTGGCGGTTGAGGTTGGCGAACGCGGTGACCCGGATCAACGCCCCCTCGAGCTCGCGGATGTTGGTCTGGATCTTGGAGGCGATGAACTCCAGCACGTCCGGCGGCGCGGTCAGCCGGTCCATCGCGGCCTTTTTGCGGAGGATCGCGATCCGGGTCTCGAGGTCGGGCGGCTGGACGTCGGTGATCAGGCCCCACTCGAAGCGGTTGCGCAGCCGGTCCTCGAGGGCCTCGAGCCGCTTGGGCGCCCGGTCGGAGGTCAGCACGATCTGCTTGTTGGCGTTGTGGAGCGTGTTGAAGGTGTGGAAGAACTCCTCCTGGGTCTGGGTCTTCCCCTCCAGGAACTGGATGTCGTCGATCAGCAGCACGTCGACGTCGCGGTAGCGGCGCTTGAACCGGTCCTGCCGGTCGTCGCGGATCGCGTTGATGAACTCGTTGGTGAACTCTTCGCTCGAGACGTAGCGGACCTTGGCGCCGGTGTAGAGGCTGCGGACGTAGTGGCCGATCGCGTGCAGCAGGTGGGTCTTGCCCAGGCCGGAGTCGCCGTAGACGAGCAACGGGTTGTACGCCTTGCCCGGGGCCTCGGCGACCGCGACGGCGGCGGCGTGCGGGAAGCGGTTGGACGAGCCGATGACGAAGGTCTCGAAGGTGTACTTGGGGTTGAGCCGGGTCTCGAGCGCGGAGGGCTTCGTCGCTCCGGCGTGCACCGGTCCGGACATGGGGTCGGAGAGCGGGTCACCGGGTCCGGCGTCGATCGGGCTCGGAGCGAGCGAAGGTCGGTTTGTCGACATATCGATCTGTCGATCATCTGGGTCGAGCAGCGGTTCGTCTCCGGTCGGCGCGGGAGGCGCCTCCTCGAGGAGCGGGTTCACGGTGACGGCGATCCGGATCTCGCGTCCGAAGGCGACGGTGAGCGCTTCCTCGAGCTGGGCGCGGAGTCGGCCCTCGAGCTGGTTGCGCGTGAAGTCGTTGGGCACCGCGATGATCGCGGTGTTGCCGTGCAGCGTCACGGGCTCGCTGGCGCGCAGCCAGGCGCGCTGGTTCGGCTGGAGCTCCCGGACGACGCGAGCCCAGGCTCCGACGAGGTCGGCGGCAGGGTCGGCGGTGAGGTCGGAGTCCTGATCCACGGGGTTCCCACTTCTCTGGTCGGTCGGTCGATCTCTCGTCACCTCGAGAGTCGCGTCCTCGGGTGGTTTCCACAACTTTTTCCACAGCCTGTGAACCTGGCTCGGTCAAGGTGGTGGGTTTCGCTCCGAGACGCATCCCAGGCGGCCAGTGTCCTGCATCTCCGCAGGTCAGGTGGAGGTTTCTGGTTCACGCGACCGAATGAGCGGTGATCTGGCGGAGGCCGGCCGAGCGGGATGGCGGGGAACCTCGGTGCCGCGAACCTAACCCGCTGCTTCTGGCTGCGGCAAGCCGTCATCCACAGGCTTGAGGGCTGGGTCGTAAGGTGGTGTGGTCGGCGTCGGTCGCCGGTTTGACCCTGTCGAATCGCAGCGCGTACCGTTGGCCGGTCATCCGGTGTTGATCGCCTGTCGTCGAGCAGTCGACGGGCAGCGCCGATCCGCCGGGCCCACAGGCCTGAACACCCACCGAAAGAGAAGCTCGTGAGCAAGCGTACGTACCAGCCGAACAACCGTCGCCGCCACAAGGTCCACGGTTTCCGCCTGCGCATGCGCACCCGTGCGGGTCGCGCCATCCTCTCCTCGCGCCGCCGCAAGGGCCGCAAGAGCCTGGCCGTCTGACGGCCGCCCGGCCGTCCTCGCGGGAGCTGCGTTGCTGTCGCCGGACCACCGACTGACGGATGCGGACTCGTTCCGTGCCGCTACTCGGGGCCGGCGATCGGGTTCGCGGACCGTCGTCGTCCACCTCGGCTCCGTCGGGGGGGACGACGCGCCTCCCCGCATCGGGATGGTCGTGAGCAAGGCCGTCGGCAACGCCGTCGTCCGCAACCGTGTGAAGCGCCGCCTTCGACACCTGGCCCGGGAGCACCTCGCTGTGCTCCCGGGCTCTGCTGTGCTCGTGGTGCGGGCGCTGCCGGCCGCGGCGACGTCGTCGTACGACGAGCTGCGGTCCGACCTGGCGCTGTGCGTCGACCGGGTGCTGTCGTGAAGTACGTCCTCGTGGCCCTGCTGCGCGCCTATCGCGCGGTGATCAGCCCGCTCTACGGGCAGGTCTGCCGCTACCACCCCTCCTGCTCGGCGTACGCGCTCGAGGCGGTGCAGGTGCACGGCAGCCTGCGTGGCTCGTGGCTTGCGGTCCGCCGGCTCGGACGGTGTCATCCCTGGGCCGCCGGTGGTTACGACCCGGTGCCCGCTCGTTCTCGTCCTCCACGCTCCTGCGTGGCCGCCCCCTCACCCCGGCAAGGAGCCTGATCCGTGGGCATCTTCAGCGACATCGGCAGTCTGATCATGACGCCGCTGTACTACGTGATCTCGGCGGTGCTGCTCGCGTGGCACTGGTTCTTCACGCAGATCGGGCTGGACCCCGAGGGCGGCGCGTCGTGGGCGCTGTCGATCATCGGCCTGACGCTGGTCATCCGGATGGCGCTGATCCCGCTGTTCGTGAAGCAGATCAAGTCCAGCCGGAACATGCAGCTGATCCAGCCGAAGGTCAAGGAGCTGCAGAAGAAGTACGGCCATGACCGGGAGCGTCTCGCCCAGGAGACGATGAAGCTCTACAAGGAGACCGGCACCAATCCGTTCGCCTCCTGCCTGCCGCTGCTGCTGCAGATGCCCATCTTCTTCGCGCTCTTCCGGCTGCTCGACCAGGCGGCGAAGAAGGGCACGGCGCACGGCCTGCTGACCGAGGACCTCGCCCGCAAGTTCGGTGAGTCCGAGATCTTCGGGATCTTCCCGCTGTCGGAGAGCTTCTGGCAGGCGCGTATCTGGGGCCCGAGCCCTGACGGCTCCGTGATGATCCTCGCGCTGATCCTGGTGCTGGCGATGACGGCGACCACCTTCACGACGCAGCGTCAGCTGATGAGCAAGAACATGCCCGCTGACGCGCTGAGCGGACCGTACGCCCAGCAGCAGAAGCTGCTCCTCTACGTCCTCCCGGTGGCCTTCGGTCTCGGTGGTGTCGCGTTCCCCATCGGGGTGCTCCTGTACTGGACCACCTCGAACCTGTGGACGATGGGCCAGCAGTTCTACGTGATCCGCAACAACCCGGCGCCCGGCACCCCGGCGTTCCAGGCGAAGGTCGACCGCGACCGGGCCAAGGCCAAGCGGAAGGGCACCCTCGTGGTGGAGGATGCTCCCCCCGCGGTCGAGGAGAAGCCGCGTCCGGCGACGCGTCAGCAGCCGAAGAAGCAGAGCCGCGAGCAGCGCCGCCAGGGCGGTAACCGCCCGGCCGGCGGCGGCCAGGCCAAGCAGGGGCCGAAGGGTGGTGGCCAGGCGAAGTCCGGCCAGAAGAACCCGCCTGCCAAGACGAGCCAGAAGAAGCCCAGCAAGGGAGAGAAGTCATGACGGACGAGATGACCGAGGCGCCCCTCGGGGGCGAGACCGAGGAGTCGTCGTCGGAGCGTGCCAGCCGGATGGAGCGCCTCGAGCAGGAGGGCGAGATCGCGGCTGACTACCTCGAGGAGCTGCTCGACATCGCGGATCTCGACGGGGATCTGGACATGGACGTCGAGGGCGATCGGGCCGCGGTCTCCATCGTCGGTGCCGACCTGTCGCAGCTCGTCGGACAGCGCGGAGAGGTGCTCGACGCGCTCCAGGAGCTCACGCGGCTCGCGGTGTACCGCGAGACCGGTGAGCGGTCGCGGCTGATGCTGGACATCTCGGGGTTCCGCGCGGATCGGCGGGCGGAGCTGGAGAAGCTGGCCGAGGAGAAGATTGCCGAGGTCAAGGAGTCCGGGGAGTCTGTCTCGCTGCGCTCGATGTCGCCGTTCGAGCGCAAGGTCGTGCACGACGCCGTTGCGGCCGCCGGGCTCTCGTCGGAGTCCGAGGGCGTTGAGCCGCGCCGCTACGTGGTGATCCTCCCGGCCTGATCGATGGACGACGTTTCACGTGAAACACCCTCTGCGCCCGACGTGGCGCGGAGGGTGTTCTCGTCTGCGCGGTTCCCGCTCGCCGAGCAGTACGCCGCGCTGCTCGCCACGGACGGTGTGGTGCGCGGCCTGATCGGACCGCGGGAGGCGCCACGCCTGTGGGACCGTCACCTCCTCAACTGCGCGGTCCTGGGCGACCTTCTGCCGCCGGAGGCCACGGTGGCGGACATCGGCTCGGGAGCGGGCCTGCCCGGGTTGGTCCTGGCCGTCGCGAGACCCGATTTGAGAATGACCCTGATCGAGCCGCTACTGCGGCGGACCATCTTCCTGGAGGAGGTGGTCGCAGAGTTGGCTCTCGACAATGTCGAGGTGATCCGAGGACGGGCCGATGCGCTGCACGGGCAGCGCCGCTTCGACGTGGTGACCTCTCGTGCCGTGGCTCCCCTGGAGCGGCTTCTGGACTGGTCGATGCCGCTGGTCGCGCCAACGGGAGCACTGGTGGCGATGAAGGGCTCGAGCGTCGACGACGAGATCCGGTCCGCTGAGGCGGCGCTGTCCCGGTGGGGCTGCGCACCCCCGGAGGTCGTCACGTTGGGCGAGGGCGTGCTGTCGTCCACCACCGTGGCCCTTCGAGTGGTGTGGGCCGACCCCGCGAAGGTATCTTGGCCGCTTGCCCCTGCACCGGCATCCGCCTCCCGAGCGCGCCCCCGGCGCAAGCCCCGACGATCGCAGCGAAAGCAGGACACGTGACCGACGAGCTCTCCCGGGGCGGCCGTCCCGACGGCGGCGCGGAGAAGTTTTCCACCGGTGTAGAAGGCCCTTCTGAGCGTGCCCATCCACAGAATGGCCCAAGTTCTCCACAGGTGGGCACCGACGATGTTTCACGTGAAACCCAGGAGACGCCGACCGTGACCTTCCGAGTGCGAACCGCCGGCGACGTGGCGCCGTATGCGAGCGACCTGGCGGACAACAGCACCCCGCTGGCCCGGGCGGCCGAGCACATCGTGATGGCCCGCCAGACCGGCCCGAACCGTCGCGTGGTGCCCCGTCCCAGTGCGACCCGGGTCTTCGTGGTCGCCAACCAGAAGGGTGGGGTCGGCAAGACCACGTCCACGGTGAACGTCGCGGCGGCCCTGGCGCAGCTCGGGCAGCGGGTCCTGGTCATCGACCTCGACCCGCAGGGGAACGCGTCGACGGCGTTGAACATCGACCACCATCGCGGTGTTCCGTCCACCTACGACCTCCTGGTGGATGGCGCGGCCCTCGCCGACGTCATCTCCCCGTGCCCCGAGATCCAGGGCCTGGACGTGGTCCCGGCGACCATCGACCTGGCCGGTGCGGAGATCGAGCTGGTCAGCGTCGTCGCCCGCGAGGGCCGGCTCCGCCGGGCGGTGCACGGGCATCCCCTGGTCGGCGACGAGAGCATCGGCGAGGACCGCTACGACTACGTCCTGATCGACTGCCCGCCGTCGCTCGGCCTGTTGACGCTCAATGCGCTCGTGGCCGGCGACGAGATGATGATCCCGATCCAGGCCGAGTACTACGCGCTGGAGGGTCTCGGTCAGCTGCTCGAGACCGTCGACATGGTCCGGGCGCACCTGAACCCGGACCTCGCCGTGTCCACCATCCTGATCACCATGTTCGACGCCCGCACGCGCCTCGCGGCCGGGGTGGCCGACGAGGTGCGCGAGCACTTCGGCGACCAGGTGCTGCAGACCGCGATCCCGCGCTCGGTGCGGGTCTCGGAGGCGCCGTCGTACGCCCAGACCGTGATGACGTACGACCCGGGATCCCCGGGCGCCCTCAGCTACTTCGAAGCCGCTCGCGAGATCGCCACCAAGGGAGTCCGTCCGTGAACAGCAGCCGTCCCCAGCAGCGCCGCGGTCTTGGCCGTGGTCTCGGGTCGTTGATCCCCACCGCCCCCGCGCCCGCCGAGCGCGACGGACGCGGTAGCGGATCGCGCGGCGAGGAGCAGCCGGTCGAGCACGCCAACGGGGACTCGCCGGGGAACGGGACGGCCCTGGCCCCCGTGGAGGGCGCCTACTTCGCCGAGCTCCCCATCGGCCAGATCGTGCCGAACCACGTGCAACCCCGCTCGGTCTTCGACGAGGAGGCGATGGCCGAGCTCGTCCACTCCATCAAGGAGATCGGGCTCCTCCAGCCGGTCGTCGTACGACGGACCGGGCCGGAGAGCTACGAGCTCGTGATGGGGGAGCGGCGCTGGCGCGCCTCCCAGGAGGCCGGTCGCGACACGATCCCGGCGATCGTCCGCGAGACCGAGGACACCGACATGCTCCGGGACGCGCTCCTGGAGAACCTGCACCGCTCGCAGCTGAACGCGCTCGAGGAGGCGGCGGCGTACGCCCAGCTGCTGGAGGACTTCGGCTGCACCCACGAGGAGCTCGCCGGGCGGATCGGACGCTCGCGACCCCAGATCAGCAACACGCTGCGCCTGCTGCGCCTCAGCCCCGCGGTCCAGCGCCGGGTGGCGGCCGGCGTCCTGTCCGCGGGCCACGCCCGGTCCCTGCTCGCCGTCGAGGACGCTGAGCTGCAGGACCGGCTCGCGCAGCGGGTCGTCGCCGAGGGGATCAGCGTCCGCGGCCTGGAGGAGATCGTCGCGGTCGGCGACCACGGTGGCGCCGAGCGCCGCGGCCGCCGGAACAAGCCGACGGCCCCCGGCCTCGCCGACCTCGCGGAGCGTCTCTCTGACCGCCTGGAGACGCGGGTGAAGGTCGACCTCGGCCGGAGCAAGGGCAAGATCACCGTGGAGTTCGCCTCGATGGATGACCTGCGACGGATCGTCGACGTCATGGACCCGCGCAACCGCAGCGACCGACCGATCTGAGCGATGAAGCGTTAAGTCGACAAATCGACTAATCGCTTCATTGATAGATCAACGACGGGCGGCGCGACGCTTCTCGGCCCGTCGGCGCTTCTCGTCCGCGTCCAGGCGGACCGCCTCGTCCGGCGTCGGGGCTGAGCCGCCGAGGCGCTGCGACAGCCACCAGGAGCCGGGCGGCTGCTCGTCGGCGGGGTACGCCGCGATCGTCTCGTCGAGCAGGCGCGCCATCGTCGCGTGCAGCTCGGCGGTCTCGGCGGTGGGATCCTCGCCGGACGGGTACAGCGGAGCGCCGACCGTGATGGCGATGGACTTCCCGCGACCGAAGTCGCGCGGGTGGTCCTTGGTCATCATCCGCTGGGTTCCCCACAGGACGACGGGCAGCACGGGGACGCCCGCGGCCGCGGCGATGCGCACCGCACCGGTCTTGAACTCCTTGAGCTCGAAGGACCGGGAGATCGTGGCCTCGGGGAAGATCCCGACGACCTCGCCGTCCTGCAGGTGCTTCACCGCCGAGCGGTACGACGCCACGCCCTCGCCGCGGTCGACCTCGATGTGGTGCATCGAGCGCATCACCGGTCCGCCGACGCGGTGGTCGAAGATCTCCCGCTTGGCCATGAATCGGACTAGGCGGCGGGACGGGTGCGCCGCGAGACCGCCGTAGATGAAGTCGAGGTAGCTGACGTGGTTGAACGCCAGCAGCGCGCCTCCGGACCGCGGGACGTGCTCGGCACCCGTCAGCGTGATCCGCTGCCCGAGCAGGCGGAACCCGGTCTTGGCCGCCAGGATGATCGGGGGGTAGGTGAGGTCGCGCACGGAGGTGAACCTACAGGTCGAGACTGAGAGCCCGAGCGGGTCCCGGCGGGGTGTCAGCTCAGGTCGGTACTGGGGCCGTCGTACCCCTGCGGACCGACCTGGCGGACCGGCACGGCGGGACCGAACGTCGCCCGCAGCTCCATCTCCGCCTCGAGGACGCCGGCGAGGCGGCGTACGCCCTCGCGGATGCGCTCGGGGGTCGGGTAGCAGAACGAGAGCCGCATGTGCGAGCTGCCGAAGCCGTCGGCGTAGAAGGCCGTCCCGGGCACGTAGGCGACCCGGGCGGTGACGGCCCGGGGCAGCATGCCCTTGGCGTCGATCCCGGGCGGCAGGGTGAGCCACACGTAGAACCCGCCCGAGGGGACGTTCCAGCGACACGAGGCGGGCATCAGGTCGGCGAGCGAGGAGACCATCGCGTCGCGGCGCTCGCGGTACATCTCCCGGAACTGCTTGATCTGGCCCTGCCAGTCATGGTTCGCGAGGTACGCCGACACCGCCATCTGCGAGAACTGCGGCGGACACAGGGTCGCCGACTCCTGGGCCAGCACCAGCTTCTCGCGCACGGGGTGCGGGGCGAGCGCCCAGCCCACCCGGAAACCGGGCGCGAAGGTCTTCGAGAACGAACCGAGGTAGATGACGTTGTCGGCCTCGTCGGCCCGCAGCGCGCGCATCGGGTCGCGGTCGAAGCCCAGCAGGCCGTACGGATTGTCCTCGAGCACCAGGACGCCCTCGCTGCGGCAGATCTCCAGGATCTCCGTGCGACGCTCGGCGGAGAGGGTCACGCCGGCGGGGTTGTGGAAGTTCGGGATCGTGTAGAGGAACTTGATCGTCTTGCCCGCGGCCTTGACCGACGCGATCGCCTGGCGCAGCGCCTCGGGGACCAGACCGTCCGCGTCCATCTCGGCGTGCACGACATCGCACTGGTAGGCCTTGAAGACCCCCAGCGCGCCGACGTACGACGGGGCCTCGCAGATCACGACGTCGCCCGGGTCGCAGAAGACGCGGGTGACCAGGTCGACGGCCTGCTGGGAGCCGACGGTGACGACGACGTCGTCGGGGTGGGCCTCGATGCCCTCCAGCCG
The DNA here is from genome assembly GCF_035503875.1 of Nocardioides sp. Taxonomy (GTDB): domain Bacteria; phylum Actinomycetota; class Actinomycetes; order Propionibacteriales; family Nocardioidaceae; genus Nocardioides. The sequence continues at coordinate 282,910 of NZ_DATJTA010000054.1, read as the reverse complement.
CATGACGTCGGTGATCTGCTCCCGCAGCTCCGGCACGCCCTGACCCGAGCCGTACTGCATGGCGACCGGCCCCTGCTGGGCGATCAGGTCGGAGATGGCGCCGCCGACGACGTCGAGGGGGAGGCCGGAGATGTTCGGCATGCCGCCGGCGAGGGAGACCACCTCGGGTCGGGAGGCCACCGCGAACAGGGCCCGGATCTCCGAGGCCGTCATGCCCGCGGTGCGCGCAGCGTATCGGTCGACGTACGAGTCGAGCCGGGCACTGGGCGGACGTACGGGCGTGTTCTCCATGATCCCTCTAGCATGAACGATGGACGCGCCGTCCGCACGCTCGGACCGCGTTTCGGGCGCGTACCTCCGGTCACAGCCGCCGGAACGAGGAGGAACGGTGTCCCGCAAGGTGGTGCGACTCACGGTCGACCATCTCGCGCGGCTGCCCGAGTCGATCCGCAGCTGCCTGTTCTGGGAGCTCGACCCGGTCCGCCGGGACCGGGTCCCCGCGGAGGAGGCGGCGGCCGAGAAGGAGGCGTGGCTCAGCGAGGTGCTGCGCGAGTGGGGCTCGTGCGGCCGGGTGGTCCTGGTCGACGACGACGTCGCCGGGATGGCGGTCTACGCGCCGGAGGCGTTCGTCCCCGGGGCGGCGAGCTTCCCGACGGCCCCGGTCTCACCGGACGCCGTGCTCCTGACCACCGTGTACGTCGATCCCGCGCGCACCGGGGGCGGCCTCGGCCGGCTGCTGGTGCAGGGGATGGCCCGCGACCTGATCCGCCGCGGCGGGATCCCCGCGGTGGAGGCGTTCGGTCATGTGCGTCACGGGGGCGCGTCGCCGGTGACGGAACGGGTCCGGTGCACGGTGCCGGCCGACTTCCTGGGCAGCGTCGGCTTCAAGACCCAGCGACCGCATCCGACGTCCCCGCGGATGCGGATGGACCTGCGCTCCGCGCTGACCTGGCGCGACGAGGTGGAGTCGGCGATCGAGCGGCTCGTCGACGTCGTACGGCCGGCTCCGAAACCGGCGAGGCCCCCGACACCCACCCGCGTGAGCGGGAGCGTGCCGAGGGCCTCGGAGTGAGGTGCCGGATCAGTTGATCAGGTCCTCGAGCTCCTTGAGGATCGCGGCCTTCGGGCGGGCGCCGACGATCGTCTTCACGACCTCGCCGCCCTGGTAGACGTTGATCGTCGGGATGCCGGTGACGCGGTACGACGACGGCGTGACGGGGTTCTCGTCGACGTTCATCTTGAAGAAGGTGATCTTGTCGCCGTGGCTGCCGGCGATCTCGTCGAGGATCGGGGCGACCTGGCGGCACGGACCGCACCACTCGGCCCAGAAGTCCACGAGGACCGGCTTGTCGGACTTCAGGACCTGCGCCTCGAACTCGGCGTCGGTCACAGCGGAGATGTTGCCCACGGTTGTCCCTCTCTCTGGATGCCTGGTGCGTCGGAAGTCAGTACTGGGTGAACGCGATGCCTGAGCCGGATGTTCCCCGGCCGGTGGTCACAGGCCCGCGGTCTGAACCTGCTCGGAGACGGCCGAGGAGGCGACGGCGTCCTGGGCCTCCGCCGCGGTGGCCGCCGAGTGGTCGAGATCGGCGAGGTAGCGCTCCGCGTCCAGGGCCGCGGCGCACCCGGTGCCGGCGGCGGTGATCGCCTGGCGGTAGTGGTGGTCCACCAGGTCACCCGCGGCGAAGACGCCGGGCAGGTTGGTCGCGGTCGAGGGGTGGCGGACCTGCACGTAGCCGTCGTCGTCCAGGTCGACCTGACCGGTCAGCAGCTCCGACCGCGGGTCGTGGCCGATCGCGATGAACAGGCCGGTGGCCGGCATGTCGCGGGTCTCGCCGGTGACGGTGTCCTTGAGGGTGACGGACTCGAGGCGGTCGGTGCCGTTGATGGTCTCGATGACGGAGTTCCACTCGATCTCGAGCTTCGGGTCGGCGAAGGCCCGCTCCTGCATGATCTTCGAGGCGCGCAGCTCGTCGCGCCGCACGATCAGCGAGACCTTCGAGCCGAACCGGGTCAGGAAGGTGGCCTCCTCGACGGCCGAGTCGCCGCCACCCACCACGGCGATGTGCTGCTCGCGGAAGAAGAAGCCGTCGCAGGTCGCGCACCACGAGACGCCGCGGCCGGAGAGCTCCTCCTCGTTCGGCAGACCGAGCTTGCGGTAGCCCGAGCCGGTCGCCAGGATCACCGCGCGAGCGGTGTAGGTGTCCGTGGCGGTCTTGACCACCTTCACGTCACCGGTCAGGTCGACCTCGACCACGTCATCGGCCACCAGCTCGGCGCCGAAGCGCTCGGCCTGCGCGCGCATCTCGTCCATCAGGGCCGGGCCCATGATGCCGTCGCGGAACCCGGGGAAGTTCTCGACCTCGGTGGTGTTCATCAGGGCACCGCCGGCGGTCACCGAGCCCTCGAAGACCAGGGGCTGCAGACTGGCGCGCGCGGCGTACACCGCTGCGGTGTAGCCGGACGGCCCGGAGCCGATGATGATCACGTTGCGGGTCTCGGACATGACGTCCTCTCGAGTCGATGAGCTTGCACCTGCAGAACCGATCGTAGGCGAGGGGCATTCCCCGCGCGGGGCCGTGCCGACGCTCGGTCGGGCGGCGCTCAGGAGAGCGGGACCGTGGCCGAGCGCAGGACGGCGCCGCTGCCGCAGCGGAGCAGCTCGACGACGGTCGAGTCGCCCGTCGCCGGCCGGATCGCCAGGACGGCCGGGTGGGCGTCGTACTGCACGGCGACCAGGTGGCCCTCGCCGTACGGGCCGGACTTGCAGGCGTACCAGGAGGCGCGCCCGGCGCTGTCCAACATGGGTCGGTCTCCGGCACGGGCGTCCGCCGGGTATTCCTCGACGGTCGATCCGAGGGATCGGGTCATGGTCGACAGCTCGCGCAGCGCACGCAGCCGGTCGGTGGACGCGAAGTCGCGGTCCCGGACCACGACAGGCCGCGGGGAGGTCGGCTCGGGTGCGCGCAGGCGCTTCGCGAGGCTGCCTGAGTAGTTCTCGGCCGACGGCAGGCTCTCGTCCTGGGGCACGGCCTCCGACGCGTCCGCGTCCGAGGTGGTGACGTACGACGAGCCGCCGGCGGCACTCCCGTCCGATCCCGAGTCGGTCGCCGGCCCGCCGAGCTGTCCGAGCCCGACGCCGACGACCACGACGGCGGCCGCGGCGAGCAGCAGGTTGCGCGCGCGGCGGCGGCGCCGGTGAGCGTCCAGGTCGTCGAGGTCCTCGGCGGGCTCCTGCTCGGACACGACCTCGACCGGACCCACGGCCGCGAGCTGCTCCAGGACCCGGTCGAGCCGGGCGGCGACGTTGACGGGGACCGGGCCGTCGTGCCGCGCCTCGGCGAGGAGTCGGCGCACGTCGTCCTCGCGATCGTGGGCCTGCGGATCCGGATCGGGCATCTGCGCCTCCTCTCGACGGGTGGGGAACGGGTGGGGAACGGGTGGGTACGACGATCCAGCCTACGGAGGTGCCGTCGTGCCCTCCCCAGGTCGGACGGCGGCCGCCGCTCGAGGGTTCCTGGACGGGGTGTGACCCTCGTCCACTCGCGGGGCGAGGGCGCCGAGCAGCGCGGCCAGCCGGGTCCGGCCCCGGGAGCACCGGGACTTCACCGTCCCCTCCGGGCAGTCGAGCATCTGCGCCACCTCGGCGACCGAGTAGCCCTCCATGTCGACCAGGACCAGGGCCGCCCGCTGCTCGGCCGGCAACAGGGCGAGCGCGGCGAGCACAGCGCGTCGTCGCTCGGCGCGCACCGAGAGGTCGGCGGGATCACCCGCGTCGGAGCCCGACTCGGTCACGGACGTGACCATCGACCCGCGGCCGGCGTACTCCTCGAGGTCGTCGGGCAGCGCCTCGGTGCGTCGTACCTTCGCGGCGCGCAGCCGGTCCAGGCAGGCGTTCACGACGACCCGATGGAGCCAGGTGGTCACCGCGGCGTCGCCGCGGAAGGAGCCCGCACGCCGGTACGCCGCGATCATGCCGTCCTGCAGACCGTCGGCCGCGTCCTCCGGGTTGCCCATGGTGCGTACGGCGACCGCCCAAAGCCGGTCGCGGTGCCGGGCGAAGAGCACGCCGAAGGCCGACGTGTCCCCGGCGACGTGGGCGGCGAGGAGGTCGGCGTCGGTGCGAAGGTCCTCGCTCATCCGGCCCGGACCGCGATCTCGGCGACCTCGCCGCGGAAGTCTCCCCCCACCTCCGGCAGGGCGGTGAACCAGACGACGAGGTAGCGCCCGGACACCGGCTGCTCCAGGGTCAGCGTGTCGGAGGTGCCGACCGACTGGCGCAGGACCGGCTCGAGCCCGTCCACGTCCGTGGGCCGGTCGGCGGTGACGTAGAGGCTGATGTCGGAGGGCTCCCCGACGAGCCGCAGGTCGACCTCGCGCACAGCCTGCTCGCCGCCGAGGTCGACGACGAGGCCGACGCCGGTCTTCAGCCCCGGCGGCGGACCGAGCTGGTCGAAGTAGCCCGACGTCTGCCAGGTGGTCGCCGGATCGCCGTCGACGGCGTTGCCCGCCGTGTCGTCGTTCTCGACGCCGTCGTCGCTCTGCGGGTCGAAGGCGGTCGCGGTGATCCCCTCGACCGGCGTCGGTTCTGCCGTGGGCGTCGGGGAGGCGGACGGGGTCGGGTCGTCGTCGGGCTCGGTGCCGAGGGGGGTCTTGCCCCGCCCGAGGTTGAATGCGATGACCACGGCCACCAGCAGGAGGAGCGCCGCGGCGATGCCGGCGGCGAGCCGCAGCCAGCTGCGCCCCGGCACGTCGTCGACGACGGGGGTGATCCCGGTGCCGGAGGTGCGGCCGGGGTCGGTGGCCTCCCAGGGCCAGTACTCGGCGCGGTCCTGCGCCTCGCGGGCGGTGACCGAGGGCCGGACCTGGCGCGCGGGGCCACCGTCGGGAGGCTCGGGAGCGAAGAGCGGCCGCTCGGGCGGGCTCTCGAACGGCGGCGGGGGCGGCGGCGCGGTGTCCGGGGCGTCGAGCCAGGAGACGTCGTCGATGTCGTCGCCGAAGATCGGCAGCCCGGCCCGGGTGGGCTCGGGATCGGCGGCGGGCTCGGGCTCCGGCTCGGGTTCCGGCGGGGCCGGCGCGGGGTCGGGCTCGCGGACGGCGATCTCCGGCACCTGCGGGAGGACCACGGTCTCGCCGGGGCGGAGGTTGGACAGCGCGAGCTGCTCGGCCAGACCGGAGGGGTCGCCGACGAATTCGGTGAGCAGGTCGGCGATCCCGCGCGCGGTCCCGAGGTCGACGTCCTCGCGGCCGCGGGTCGCCGAGTAGGGGTTGAGGACCTCGTCGCACAGCGCGTCGAGGGGACGGGGTACGCCGGCGCGGACCTGGCGCGGACGGAGCACCCGGCCGTGCTCCTGCGGAGCCGGGGGTACGGCGGAGGTCGAGACGCCGGCCCAGCGACCGGTGAGCGCGCAGTAGAGCAGCCCGGCGAGATCCGTGACGTCGGTCCCGATCCGGCCCGGGGCCAGCCCGTGCAGGGCGGCGTCGACCGAGAAGCCGATGACCTTCACCGCGCCGGTCTGGTCGATGAGCACGTTCTCCGGCGCGAGCCGGCCGTGCGCGACCCCGGCGTCGTGGGCCACGGCCATCGAGTCGGCCACCTCCGCCACCAGCCACGCGGCGCGCCGGGCCGGGAGCGGACCGTGGGTGGCGACGACGGTGTCGAGGGAGGTCCCGGAGCCCCACTCGTTCACGACGTAGCAGAGGCCCCCGGTGCGCTCGGCGTCGAGGACGCGCAGGAACCGGGGGTCGAGCACCGTCGCCGACATCCGCGCGGCCTCGACCAGCCCGGCCGCGCGCTCGTCGTCCTCGGCGATGACGTGCAGCGCGACGTGCCGCTCCAGGACCCGGTCGTGCGCGCGCCAGAACCGGCCGTTGCCGCTCTCGCTGAGCAGGTCGACCAGCCGGTAGCGGCCGGCGAGGACGTCGCCGGGTCGGTTCGAGTGCGGCACGAGGCGGCGACTCCTTTCCGACGGCGGGCGGACGGCGGCGGGGCGCTCGCGGGCCCCCGCCTCATCGTAGGCCGGGTCAGGCCCGGTGCGCGGGCGGACGGCGGCGGGTCACGGTCTGCAGCACGGACGTGACCTCGCGCAGCCGCAGCAGTCGGGCCAGCACGAGGAACGCGAGGACGTCGACGACGGTCACCAGCCCACCGACCAGGAGGGCCGGCAGCCAGGAGGAGTCCTCGATCGCGCGCTGCAGCGGCCAGGCCACGGCGAGGGCGATGCCGGTCGAGATCGCGGTGGCGACGAGCAGCCGGACGAGGAAGCGGACGAGCTCGCCGGTGCGCAGGCCGCCGAGGACCCGGCGGAGCACGCCGTACGAGATCGCCGCGCCGACTGCGTACGACGCGGAGTAGGCGATCACCAGCGCCGGCGACGTCTGCTTCGCGCCGGTGTTGAGCACCAGCACCAGGGCGACGGCGATGTTGGTCGCCGCGACCCAGCACTGGATGAAGAAGACCGTGCGGGTGCGCTCGAGGGCGTAGAAGCCGCGCAGCATCAGGTAGTGGACGGTGAAGAACACGACCCCCGGCCCGAAGAGGGCCAGCGTGGGGACGTAGCTGTCGAAGTCGTCGGCCGCGGCGCCGTGGCCCCACACCACCTGCGCGATGTACGGCGCCACCACGGGGAGCAGCGCCGCGAAGGGCAGGACCACGGCGAGGGCGGTGCGCAGGCTGCCGGTGAGGGTCCGGGCCAGCCCGGCGAGGTCGCCCTCCGCCGCGCGGGCCGAGAGCCGCGGCAGGATCGCCGTCGCCAGAGAGACGGTGATGATCGAGTGCGGGACCATCACGATCAGGAAGGCGGAGGAGTACACCATGTAGCCGGTGCCGCCCTCGATGCCGCCGACGGTGCCGCTGGAGGCCAGGCGGACGACGACGGTGTAGGCGACCTGGTTGACGATGACGAAGAGCACCGTCCACACCGCCAGCCGCATCGTGTGCCCGAGACCGGTGCCCCGGAAGTCGAAGCGGGGCCGGAAGGTGTACCCGGCGGCGCGCAGGAACGGCACCAGGATCAGCAGCTGGGCCACGATGCCCGCCGTCGATCCGATGCCGAGCAGCAGCTCCTGGCCCGGGGTGAAGGCGCCGAACCGGTCATCGCCCTCGGCGGGGCCGAAGGTGAGCAGGTAGACGACCAGGACCAGCACCGAGATGACGTTGTTGGCGATCGGCGCCCACATCATCGGCCCGAACTTCCCGCGGGAGTTCAGGATCTGCCCGACCAGCACGAACATGCCGTAGAAGAAGACCTGCGGCAGGCAGAGCCGGGCGAAGTCGATGATCGACTCGCGGTGCGCGGCCAGGTCGGGGGCGTCGTACTGCGAGTCGAGGTAGAGCGACATCACCAGCGGGGCGGCGAGCACCAGCAGCAGGGTGACCGCGCCGAGGAACAGCGCGGCCAGGGTGACCACCCGGTTGGTGTAGGCCTCCCCGCCGTCGGGGTCGTCGCGCATCGCGCGGACCAGCTGCGGGACCAGGACGGCGTTGAAGACGCCGCCGGCCAGCAGGATGTAGAGCATGTTCGGGATCGTGTTGGCGATCGTGAAGATGTCGGCGTGCAGGTAGGCGCCGAGCGCGGCGGCCAGCAGCGCCGAGCGCACGAAGCCGCTCAGCCGGGACACGATGGTCCCGGCCGCCATCACCGCACTGGCGCTGAGGATCTTGCGGTCGGTCTCGGCCGCGTCCTCGCGGGCGCTCGTGTCGGGGACGCTCATGCGGGGGTGGGCGTCTGCTCGGTGGCCTCGGCCTCGTGGCGGGTGTCCTCGGGACCCTCGCCGGCGCCGGAGGTACGACGGGCCGCGCGGATCCGCCGCGCGAGGCGGACCCCGATCGCGCCCAGCAGCAGCGCGCCACCGGTGCCGATGATCAGCCAGATGACGTTGCTGACCTGGGCGGCGCGGATCGGGAGCCGGTCGCTGGTGCCGACGATCGTCCCGGCCATGTCGGTGACCTGGAGGGTGATGTTGTGGACTCCCTGCTGCTCGGTGGAGGCGGTGAGCAGGACGCTGCGCCGGCTCCGCGGCGGCAGGGTGACGTCCTCCTCGGTCATCGTGATGGTGATCGGCTCCTCGGCGACGGCCCGGACCCGGACGGTCACCGGCTGGTCGAGGGTGTTCTCGAGGGTCGCGGAGAACCGGCCGCTCGCGCTGGACAGCGTCACCTGGCGCGGCGCCTCGATCCGCACCCCGGCGAGCAGCTCCTCCAGCACCTCACGGGACGCCGCGTTGCTCGATCGGGCGGCGTCGGGATCGGCGCGGCTCGCGAACGAGAGGGAGGCCAGCGCCTGGTCGCTCACCTCGCGCCCCACGGTGTCGTTGCGGGTCAGCAGGTACTGCAGCGTGGTGCCCGCCTCGCTCAGCTCGCGGGCCGAGGCGAAGACGGAGGCGTCGAGCTGCCGTCGCTCCTGGACGCGGGGGTAGTCGACCTGGGCGGGATCGAGCTCCGTGGCCCGCTCGTCGACCACGTCCGCGACGGTGGTCAGGTCCAGCCAGGGCTGCTCGAGGCCGTCGAAGAAGCCGTCGGCGTCGTCCGCGGACCAGCCGCTGGGCAGGACGACGACCAACGGCTCGCGCGGCGTGGCCTGGCGGCGTACGGCGGCCTCGGCGAGGATCCGCTGGCGTACGGCGACCCCCGCGAGCGGGTCGTCGGGGCCGGGACCACCGCTCGCCGCGGCCGTGGACGCGAGGACCACGCGGCGACCGTCGACCGTGACGACGGTCGGCGCCTCGGCGCCGAGCTCCGGGACCATCAGGTCGGAGCCGAGCAGCGTCTCGTCGTCGCCGGCCAGCTCGAGGGAGTCCGGGTCGAGGAAGGTCCGTCCGCCCAGCGCCGGGCTGGTCGGGACCTCCCAGGGCTGCAGCGTGGATCCCGAGCGCTGCCGCGCCCGGGTGTACGCCGCCGGGTCGTGCGCCGCCGCGGCCGGGACGTCGAGGTCGCCGTACGGCAGGGCCAGGACCTCGGCCGACTCGAGGGCGTCGCCGAGCCGGTCGCGCCAGGCCGTCGCGGACCGGGCGGCGGCCTCCTCGACGGCGGTCGGCTGCTTCGGCGCCTCCTCCTCCGTCTGCTCGTCCGAGCCGTCCTCGCCGGCGGCGGAGGTCTCCGGGGAGGGCAGCGGGGTCTCGGTCTCGGGGGGCGGGGTCTCCGCGGGGTCCTCGGGATCGGCGAGCTGCCGGTCGGGATCCTCGGTGGCCTCGGGGTCGACGGTGAAGCCGAGTGAGCGTCCGGGGTTCCCGGCGGCGAGCCGGGCGGTGACGTCGGTGAGGGCCGGGTCGATCAGCCAGGTGAGCGGGCGGCTGCCGGCCGCCGCTCCGAACCGCACCGCACCGCCCAGCCTCCCATCGGTGGCCAGCGAGGACGACCAGGCCGCCGGGCCGGCGATCGAGCCGTCGTCGTCGTACTCGATCCCGGCGCGCAGCGGCACGACCAGCGCGGTCTTCACCTGACGCTCGGTACCGCCCACGCGCGGCAGGAAGGTGCGGGCGCGACCGTCCGCGGTCGGGGCGCTCGTGCCGGCGTCGGTCGCGCTGCGGCCGAGGGCGTGCACGCCGAACCAGTAGGCGCCCGCGTTCGCCTCGAGGTCCCCGCCCTTCTCGGCGACGTGCGCGCGCAGGTCGGCGCTGCGGACCCGGACCGTGTAGAACGCGGTGTCGCCGGGGGCCAGCTCGTCGACGGTGAAGTACGGCCCCCGCGTCGTGACCCGGTCGCCCACCGACGCGGACGGCGGGGTCGCCGCCGCCTCGACGAGCTCGGTGCGGGTGGTGAGGGGCTGGGCGGAGATGAACGGGTACAGGTTGATCGTCGACCAGGTGACGTCGCTGTCGTTGGTCACCCGGCCGGTGAGGACGACCGGGCCGCGGTCCGGAACGGTCGACGGCGACATCGTCTCGATGCTCACCGACAGCGGCGCGTCGGGGTCGTCGGGCCGGGCCGCCTGGGCCGCCTCGGCGGGTCCGCTCCAGCCCACCCAGGTCGTCGCCGCCAGCACGAGGGCAGGCAGCAGCGACAGGGGGCGGAGCATGCACTCGACTCTATCCGCCGGGAGTCTGAGCCTGCGGCGCCACCTCGTAGACTCACCCGCTGTGCCCGACGTCGTCCTGCCGCCCTTGAACCTTGCCGAGGTACAGCGGTCCGTGGCGACCGAGCTGGATCGGATCGCCCCCGTGATCGACGAGCTCGGCGCGCTCTTCGAGGCGGCCGGGCACGAGCTCGCGCTGGTCGGCGGTCCGGTGCGTGACGCGATGCTCGGCCGGCACCACAACGACCTCGACTTCACGACGTCGGCCCGGCCCGACGAGACCGAGCGGCTGCTGCGGACGTGGGCACGCTCCGATCGCGGCAGCGCGATCTGGGACATGGGCCGCGCCTTCGGCACCATCGGCTGCCGCAAGGGCGAGTGGGACGTCGAGGTGACGACGTACCGCTCCGAGTCGTACGACCCGTCCTCCCGCAAGCCCGAGGTCGACTTCGGCGACTCGCTCGACGGCGACCTGGGTCGCCGTGACTTCACCGTGAACGCGATGGCGGTGCGGCTGCCGGGCCGCGAGGTCGAGGACCCGTACGGCGGCGTGGTGGACCTCGCCCACCGGGTGCTGCGCACGCCCGGGCGCCCCGAGGACTCCTTCTCCGACGACCCGCTGCGGATGATGCGCGCGGCCCGGTTCGCCGCCCAGCTGGGCTTCACCGTCGACGAGTCGGTCGTCGCCGCCATGACCGCGATGGCCGACCGGATCCAGATCATCTCGGCCGAGCGGGTCCGCGACGAGCTGGTCAAGCTGATCTGCGCGCCGTACCCGCGCCTCGGCCTCCAGCTGCTGGTCGAGACCGGCCTGGCCGCGCAGGTGCTGCCCGAGCTCCCGGCGCTCTCGCTGGAGCGCGACGAGCACCACCGTCACAAGGACGTCTACGAGCACACCCTGACCGTCCTCGAGCAGGCGATCGCGCTCGAGGACCGGCTCGGCGGCGAGCCGGACTTCGTGTCCCGATTCGCGGCGCTGATGCACGACGTGGGGAAGCCGCGCACCCGGAAGTTCGTCGACGACGGCACCGTCACCTTCCACCACCACGACGTGGTGGGCGCGAAGCTGACCCGCAAGCGGATGAAGGCGCTGCGCTTCTCCAACGACCAGATCGAGTCGGTCAGCAAGCTGGTGGAGCTGCACCTGCGCTTCCACGGCTACGGCACCGGAGAGTGGACCGACTCCGCCGTACGCCGCTACGTCCGCGACGCCGGCGACCAGCTGGAGCGGCTGCACGTGCTCACCCGCGCCGACTGCACGACCCGCAACCAGCGCAAGGCCGACCGGCTGCGTCGTACCTACGACGAGCTGGAGGAGCGGATCGCGCGGCTCTCCGAGGAGGAGGAGCTCGCCTCCATCCGGCCCGACCTCGACGGGACCCAGATCATGGAGATCCTGGGCATCGGGCCGGGCCGCGAGGTGGGCGCGGCCTACAAGTTCCTCCTCGAGCTGCGGATGGACAACGGTCCGATGAGCGAGGAGGACGCGCGCGCCGCCCTGCTGGCGTGGGCGGCCGAGCGCTGACCGGTCTGGACCGACCTCGTCCTCTTGGGTGAATCCGACCCCAGGAACGGGCGGAACTCCTAGCGTCCGTGGGCGTGTTGCGCATACGCTCCGCCGCTCCTGCCGCGCTGGCCCTCGTCGTCTCCTCGTTCGCCCTGGTCGGACCGGCCGCCCCGGCCTCGGCCGCCCCGGTCCCGCTCGGGCTGGAGGCGGGTGACCTCGTCGTGTCCGACACCGGGCACGACCGGGTCGTGGTGCAGCCCGCGGACGGCGGTCCGATCCGGGAGCTGGCCACCGGTCTGGGGGAGCCCGCGGGCCTGGTGGTGACCCCGGAGGGCGATGTCGTCGTCGCGGACAGCATCCGGGCGAAGATCGTCCGGATCCCCGCCGACGGCGGCGAGCCGGAGGACCTGAACCCGTACCAGGGGGCCTGGGGCGTCACGCACCTCGCGCTCGACGGCGCCGGCGGGGTGCTCTTCAGCGGCACCGGGTGGGGCGGCATCGGCCGGGTGCCGCTGACCGGCGGCGACCTCGAGCTCCACGTCTACGAGTCGCCGTACCCCAACTACGCCGGCCTCGGCGTCCTCTCCGACGGCGACATCGTCGCCGTGGACTGCTGCGACAGCAGCACCACCCGGATGGAGTACGACGGCTCCGACCAGCGGGCCGTCCCCGAGCTGACCTACGACCCCTCGCTCGACCCGTCGACCGTGCAGCCGCGGAACATGTCCGGTCTCGCCGTGACCCCGGACGACCGGCTGGTCGTCGCCGAGACCTGGAACGACCTCGTGTGGGAGACCGACGGGACCGGCGGCCGGACCTCGTTCGGCGAGGATCTCGACGAGCCGGCCGCGGTCGCGCTGGGCGTGGACGGGGCGGCGTACGTCGCCGACCGGGTCAACAACCGCGTGGTCCGGGTGTCTCCGGACCGGTCCGCCCAGACGGACATGCTCGACTCGGCCGACCTGCTGCACCCGTCCGGCGTCGCCGTCGTACCCGTCTCGCCGGCGGAGGTCGGCGACGCGTTCGTCGGCACCGCCGGCGGTGACGTCGTCCGGGTCCGCGGCTCCGAGACCGTCACCGTCGCGTCCGGCCTGGATCCCGTCTCCGACGTCGTGGTTCGCGACGACGGCGAGGTCGTGGTCGCGACCGGCGACCGCCTGGTCGAGCTGTCGGGCGACGGGTCGACCAGCTCCGAGCTCACCTCCTTCGCCCACGGCGTGCAGGCGCTGGCGCTGCGGCCCGACGGTCGGCTGCTCGCCGCGGTGGACGACGGGTCCGGCGGGACCGACGTCCGGATCGTGTCGGCCGACGGCTCCGTCGCGCCCTTCGACGCCTCGCCGCTGTACGCCTTCACCGCGCTGGCGGCCGACGACCTGACCGAGACGTACGCCGCGTTCCAGGTCGCGCCCACGACGGGTCTCGTCGTACAGACCGCCACCGGCTCGCCGGTCGGTGCTCCCTTCGGCTTCGTCTCCGGCCTCGCCGCCGGGCCGGACGGCTCGTTCCTCGTGGCCGACTCGGTCTCCGGCAGCGTGCACCGGGTCGGGAGCGACGACCCGAGCGTCGCGCTCGCGTCCGGGATCGGCGGGCCGGAGCGGGTCGCCCTCGCCCTCGACGGCGACGTCCTCGTCGCGGCCTCCGGAGACGACGAGCTCCTCTCCGTGCCGGCGGCGGGTGGCACACCGACGACGGTCGCCGCGATCGACGACCCGGTCGGCGTCGGGGTCTACGTGCCCCGGCCCACCCTCGACGCCGTGACCGACTTCCCCGGCACCGGCAACGTCGGCACGGCGTACGACGGCTACGACTTCGACGCGGCCGGGAACGACGGCGGCGCAGTGACCTTCCGGGCGTACGGCGAGCTGCCGCCGGGCGTCGCGCTCGACGCGACGACGGGTGAGCTCGCCGGGACGCCGACCGCCACCGGGACCTACGAGTTCCGGGTGGTGGCCGCCAACGCCGCCCGCGGTGCCGCGAGCCAGGAGCTGGAGATCGAGGTCGGCAAGCGCCTGCAGACCATCTCGTTCGGGACGCCGCCGACCGGCGCCGCGCCGGACGACACCTACACGCCGACCGTGACGGGCGGCGGTTCGGGGAACCCGGTCACGCTGTCGATCCACCCGGACTCGGCCGCCGTGTGCACCCTCGACGCGACGTCCGGGGTGGTCACCTTCCTGATCGGCGGCGTGTGCTCGGTCCTGGCCGACCAGGCGGGCGACGCGGACCACGCCGCCGCCCCGACGGCCCGGCAGGACGTGTACGTCGACAAGCTCGCGCAGACGGTGAGCTTCACCAGCACCGCCCCGGTCGACGCCACGGTGGGCGGGACCTACACCCCCACCGCGACCGGCGGGCCGTCGTCGTACGACATCACGTTCGAGATCACCGGCAACCCGATGCCGCCGACGTTCATGACCTACCCGTGCACCTACGACGCCGCGACCGGCCAGGTGACCTTCGACCACGTCGGCACCTGCCGGCTGCGGGCCACCAAGGGAGGAGACGAGCGCTACTGGACCGCGTCCCGGACGCAGAACATCACGATCGGGGCGGGCACCCTCGAGTTCATCTCGACGAAGCCGGAGCCCGGCCGGGTGGGTGGCACCTACACCCCCGCGGTGAGTGCACCGGACGCCTGGTTCCGGATCGACGCCGGCGAGGGCACGGCCTGCTCGTACGACGACTCGACCGGCGAGGTCAGCTTCCTCGCGCCCGGCGAGTGCGAGGTCGTCGCCGACATCTCGAACGACGACTACGCGCCGAACACCGTGCGCGAGACGATCACCGTCGCCAAGCTGGCCCAGGCGATCACCTTCGTCTCCCTCCCGCCGGTCGCGGCGCCGCTGCGCAGCACCTACGAGCCGGAGGCCACCGGCGGCGGGTCCGGCAACCCGGTGACGTTCTCGATCGATCCCGCGTCCGCCGGCGTCTGCTCGCTGGACGCGGGCGAGGTCCGCCTCGACCACGCGGGCAGCTGCGTGATCCGGGCCGACCAGGAGGGCGACGCGTCGTACGAGGCGGCGCCGACCGTGACCCAGACCGTCGTGGTCCGCAAGGACCCGGGCTCCGTCACGGTGACCAGCCCGGCCACGGGCGTGGTCGGCCAGCGCTACGACGTGACCGCGACGACGGTGCCCGCCGGCGGCGACGTCGAGGTGGCCGTGGACTCGCCCGCGGTCTGCCACACCGACGAGGGCGACGTCGTGCTCGACCACGCCGGGACCTGCGAGCTCACGGTCACCTGGCCGGGCGACGCCGACCACGAGGCGGCCGAGGCGGAGCAGAGCATCGTCGTCTCGGCCGCCTCGACCGCGGTCGACCTCGACGTCCGCGGCCGGGCGCTCGTGGCGACCGTGAGCGTCCTCGCTCCCGGCGGCGGCCGCCCCACCGGTCTCGTCGAGTTCTCCGACGGCGCGACCGTCCTCGGGACCGCCGCACTGAACGAGGGGATCGGCGGGGTGATGACCGCCGTGCTGGTGCGCGACCGCGGCACCGTCGGTGGCCAGCACCGGATCCGGGCGAGGTACGTCGGCAGCACCGACCACGCCGCGTCCGAGCACACCGTCGCGTGGGTGGACCCGACGATCCGGTACACGCTCTCGAGCGCCTCCGGACGCTCGGCGGCGGGCTGGTACCGCGGGCCGGTGACGGTCACGTTCCGCTGCACGCCCGGGACGGCGCCGTTGATCGAGACGTGCCCCGCTCCCGTGGTGCTCGACGCGAACCGCCGCGGCGGGCGGACGATCATCCGTGAGGTGTTCGCCCGCGACGGGACGGTGGCGACGGTGGTCGTGACCGGCATCCGCATCGACCTCGAGGGACCGCGGGTGCGCGTGCGCGGCGTCCAGCCCGGTCGGACGTACGCCGCCCCGCGGACGTTGCGCTGCGCGGCCCGTGACCGGTGGTCGGGCGTCGACACCTGCGTCGTCAAGACCACCCGGAAGAAGCGCGGGAAGGTGATCGTCTACCGCGCTGTCGCGACCGACCGTGCGGGCCACCGCAGCGTGGTGCGCGGGAAGTACCGGGTCCGTTGACCGGCGGGTGACCCCGGACGGACGTCCGGGGTCACCCCACGCGCAGGTGCTCGCGCACCCGCCGCTGTGCCTCCAGGACGCGCGGCAGGTCGTCGACGACGTCGGTGGCCGACGGGGTCAGCTGGATCAGCCAGCGGTGCGGACCGACCTCCTCGACCCGGTGCGCCGGTGTGGCGGCCAGCCGGTCGCGCCCGATCAGCGCCTCCAGCTCCGGGCCGACGATCTGCGCCCAGTAGACGCCGGGCAGCCCGGCGGTCAGGTCGTCCTCGGAGAGCAGCACCCAGGGGACGTCGGCGGGGTCGTCGGCGTCGTCGTGCCGCAGCCCGGTCGCGCCGGCGGGCAGCCGCTCGGCGGGGGTCCAGTGGTGCAGGAAGGCGTACGTGGCGTCGAGCGCCGCCAGGGCGAGCAGCAGCCGGCCCGTGGTGGCGGGGTCGACGGTGGCGGTCAGGGAGACCTGGCTGAGCCGGCGTCCGGGCTCGCTCGCGACGGCCAGCTCCCAGGTGGCCGGCGGCTCGGCGCTCGCGAGCCACTGCTCGGAGGGCCACCACGGCGGGGGCGGGTCGGTGGCGGTGAACGGCCGCCACTCGCCGTCGACCTGCACGGAGCCGGGCCAGAGGTCGGGTACGTCGGCGGTGAGGGCGTGGACCACCTGCAGCGTCCGCCGCCAGCCGGCCTCGTCGGGCGCGGTGAAGGGGAGCAGCACGGTCAGGTAGGCGCGTCCGCTGCTGAGGTCCGGCGCCGGGGCCGCCGCGGGGGCGGGCTCGGCGGGAGCGGGCGGGGCGACCCCGTCGAGCTCCACGATCTGTCCGTCGGCGACGACGTGCCCGGAGCTGGCTCCGGCGAGCGCCGCGAGGACGGCGGACAGCACGTGGACGGCCGCCTCGTCGTCGGCGCCGCGGGTGATCTCGAAGCGGGTCCACCAGGTGCTCCCGGCCGCGTCGGTGGGCCGAGCCACTCCGAGCTCCGTCGTGTACGCCGCCACCCCGCCGCCGGTGCGGCTCTCCTGCGGTCCGTAGAGGAGGAGCTCGAGCCGCGCGGTGTCGATCCGGGTGACCCGGAGGTGCTCCTCGGGGCTGCCCGCGAGCGTGGCCTCGCCCAGCACCGAGCGGACGCCCGGGTCGGAGAACAGCTGCTCCAGGACGCCCCGCGTCAGCCGCCTGCCACTCACCAGCACGATCTCGGCGCCCATCGCCACCACCTCCCGCGAAGACGCTAGTGCCCCGGGGGCCGGGGCCGGTCGTAGGGTGCGAGAGGTGAGCACCGACGAGTCCACCGACCCGATCGCCCAGGCCGTCGCGGCGGGCTACGCCTTCGACGGGCCGGTCCTCGAGCTGGGCGGCCTGCTCCTGGAGGACGGCGGGCTGGCCGGCGTACCGGTCCGGGTGCCGCTCGGCATGCTGAACCGGCACGGCCTGGTCGCCGGGGCGACCGGCACCGGCAAGACCCGCACCCTGCAGCTGCTCGCCGAGCAGCTCAGCGCGCAGGGCGTCCCGGTCTTCGCCCCCGACCTCAAGGGCGACCTCTCCGGACTCGCCCAGCCCGGCACCCCGAGCGAGAAGCTGACGGCCCGGGCCGCGACGCTCGGCCAGCAGTGGACGGCCACCGGCTTCCCCGTCGAGTTCTACGCCCTCGGCGGCGTCGGGGAGGGCGTCCCGCTGCGGGTCACGATGAGCGCGTTCGGTCCCACGCTGCTCAGCAAGGTCCTCGGTCTCAACGCCACCCAGGAGTCCAGCCTCGGACTGGTCTTCCACTATGCCGACCACGCCGGTCTGCCGCTCCTCGACCTCGCCGACCTCCGGGCGGTCGTCGCCCACCTGCTCAGCGACGAGGGCAAGGCCGAGCTGAAGGAGCTCGGCGGGCTCTCCTCGGCGACGGCCGGCGTCATCCTGCGCGAGCTGGTCGGCCTGCAGGACCAGGGGGCGGACGCGTTCTTCGGCGAGCCGGAGTTCGACTCCGCCGAGCTGCTGGCCCTCGCCGAGGACGGCCGGGGCGTGATCTCGCTCGTGGAGCTGCCGCAGCTGCAGGACCGACCTGCCCTGTTCTCCACCTTCCTGATGTGGCTGCTGGCCGACCTCTTCCACGACCTGCCCGAGGTCGGCGACGTGGAGAGGCCGAAGCTGGTCTTCTTCTTCGACGAGGCCCACCTGCTCTTCGACGACGCCTCCGAGGAGTTCCTCGACCAGGTCGCCCGCACCGTGCGGCTCATCCGCTCCAAGGGCGTCGGCATCTTCTTCGTCACCCAGCGGCCCACCGACGTACCCGACGACGTGCTCTCCCAGCTCGGCTCGCGAATCCAGCATGCCCTGCGCGCGCACACCCCCAACGACGCCAAGGCGCTGAAGCTGACCGTCGCCACCTACCCCACCAGCGGGTACGCCGACCTCGGCGCCGTCATCACCGGCCTCGGCACCGGCGAGGCCGTCGTGACGGTGATGGACGAGGACGGCGCTCCCACCCCGGTCGCCGCGACCCGGCTGCGCGCGCCCGAGGCCCGGATGGACCCGTGCGACCCCGACCTGCTGACCGCCACCGTGGCGGCCAGCCCGCGGCAGGCGACGTACGGCGCCGCCATCGACCGGGAGTCGGCGCGCGAGCTGCTGGCCGCCCGCCTCGAAGCCGGGGCCGCCAAGGCCGAACAGGCCGAGCAGGCCGAGCCGGCCAGGTCGCCCGCGCCCCAGCCGCGGAAGAAGACCGAGAAGAGCGTCGTCGAGCAGGTCGTCGGGTCCTCGGCGTTCAAGCAGTTCGCCCGCACCGCCGCCCGCGAGATCGCCCGGGGCATGTTCAAGACCGGCCGCCGCTGACCCACCGCCGAGTCGGCAGAAGTTACCCCTCGAGTCGGCAGTAGTTACTGCCGACTCGACGCGCAACTTCTGCCGACTCGGCAGAACGACGAAGCCCCGCCCGAACCTGGTGGGGTCGGACGGGGCTCCGTGCGGATCAGCGGAGTGACTCAGTCACTCACTCGTCACCGGCAATGAAGGCCTCGACGCGGCGGCGACCCTCGTCGTCCGGCAGCTGCACCGGCGGGGACTTCATGAGGTACGACGACGCCGAGATGATCGGGCCGCCGATGCCGCGGTCCTTCGCGATCTTCGCGGCGCGGAGCGCGTCGATGATGATGCCGGCGGAGTTCGGGGAGTCCCAGACCTCGAGCTTGTACTCGAGGTTCAGCGGGGCGTCGCCGAAGGCGCGACCCTCGAGCCGGACGTAGGCCCACTTGCGGTCGTCGAGCCACTCGACGTGGTCCGACGGGCCGATGTGCACGTTCTTGTCGTGGACCTTCCCGGCGAGCTCGCCGGTCAGGTTGGACGTGACGGCCTGGGTCTTGGAGACCTTCTTGGACTCCAGGCGCTCGCGCTCGAGCATGTTCTTGAAGTCCATGTTGCCGCCGACGTTGAGCTGGTAGGTGCGGTCCAGCACCACGCCGCGGTCCTCGAACAGCTTCGCCATCACGCGGTGCGTGATGGTGGCGCCGACCTGGGACTTGATGTCGTCGCCGACGATCGGGACGCCGGCGTCCTCGAACTTCTTGGCCCACACCGGGTCGGAGGCGATGAAGACGGGCAGCGCGTTGACGAAGCCGACGCCGGCGTCGATGGCGCACTGGGCGTAGAACTTGTCGGCCTCCTCGGAGCCCACCGGGAGGTAGGACACCATCACGTCGACCTGCCGGTCCTTGAGGACCTGCACGACGTCGACCGGCTCGGCGCCGGACTCGTCGATGGTCTGGCGGTAGTACTTGCCGAGGCCGTCGAGCGTCGGGCCGCGCTGCACCTCGACACCGAGGGTCGGGACGTCGGCGATCTTGATGGTGTTGTTCTGCGAGGCGTTGATGGCCTCGGAGAGGTCCTTGCCGACCTTGAGGTCGTCGACGTCGAAGGCGGCGACGAACTCGACGTCCTTGACGTGGTAGTCGCCGAAGGCGACGTGCATGAGGCCCGGGACGCTACCGCTCGGGTCGGCGTCCCTGTAGTACTCGACGCCCTGGACGAGGGAGCTGGCGCAGTTGCCGACTCCCACGATTGCTACGCGAACCGAACCCATCGGGATTCCTCTCCTGTCACCGCTGGGGATGACGTCTGTCTGGGACTGTGTGGTCTAGGTCTGGTGCCGGCCGGGTCGGCCGGAGCCCGGTCAGGCCTGGTGCGCCGGTGGCACCGGCGGCGTCGCGGGCGGGGGCAGGCCGGCGTTGCGCTCGGCGTTGATGAGGTCCGAGAGCCAGCGGACCTCGCGCTCGACCGACTCGACGCCGTGCCGTTGCAGCTCGGCGGCGTAGCGGTCGACCTCCTGCTCCGTCATGTTCAGCTCGCGCTGCACGCGGTCGAGCCGCTCCTGCAGCCGGATCCGGCGGCCTTCGAGGACGCGCAGCCGGATCTCCATGTCGGTGCGCCCGAAGAAGGCGAACCGGATGTCGAAGTTGTCGTCCTCCCAGGCGGTGGGGCCCACCTCCGACATCAGGCGCTCGAACTCCCGGGTGCCGGCCTCGGTGACCTCGTAGACGATGCGGGCGCGCTTGGTCACCGGGGTGATCGTCGCGGTGGTCTCCTCGATGAGGGAGCCACGCAGCATCTTCTTCAGGGTCGGGTAGAGCGATCCGTACGACAGCACCCGGCCCCAGCCGAGCATCAGGTTGAGCCGCTTGCGCAGCTCGTAGCCGTGCATCGGTCCCTCGTGCAGCAGCCCGAGGACTGCCAGCTCGATGGTCTCTGCCCGACGTGCCATGCGACCTATCGTAGCGATATATCCAGCCGACGTGAATTCGCATCGCATCGAGTCGCAGGTTTCCGCAAATGAGACCGCTGGGTCTGGTTGCGTACCCTCTGTCGTGGCCTTAACGGCCTCCCGAGCCCTGATCCCGACCCGAGACCGTGGAGCTACCGCGCGTGAATGGCAAGCGCCGGGCCGCCGGCCCCGCTCAGAAGAAGGCCCCGAAACCGGCCCGGACCCGCAAGCAGAAGATGCTACGGGCCGGCAAGTGGGTCGGCATCGTCGGCCTCGTGTGCACCCTCCTCGCGGTCGGCTCGTTCGTCGCGCTCTACCAGGCAATCGACGTCCCGGCGCCGAACGAGGAGTTCCAGGACGAGACCACGGTCGTCAGCTACGCCAACGGTGACAAGCTCGGGACCTTCGCCACCCAGAACCGCGACATCATCCCGCTCGAGGAGATGCCGGAGACGCTCCAGAACGCCGTGGTCGCGGCGGAGAACCAGTCCTTCTGGTCCGACCGGGGCATCGACCCCAAGGGCATCCTGCGCGCCGCGTTCAGCAACGCCTCCGGCGGCTCGACGCAGGGCGCGTCCACGATCACCCAGCAGTACGTCAAGATCCTCTACCTCAACCAGGACCGCTCCTACACCCGCAAGGTGAAGGAGGCGATCCTCTCGCTGAAGATCCAGCGTCAGCAGAGCAAGAAGGAGATCCTGGCCAACTACCTCAACACCATCTACTTCGGCCGGGGGGCGTACGGCGTCCAGGCGGCCTCGCAGGCCTACTTCCGCAAGCCGGCCAAGGAGCTGAACCTGCGCGAGTCGGTCGTGCTGGCCCGGGTGCTGAACAACCCGACGGCGTACGACCCGGCCAACGGCGACACGGCCAAGGAGAGCCTCAAGGCCGGCTACGACTTCATCCTCAAGGCGATGGCCCGCCTCGACTACATCACCGAGGAGCAGTCGACCAAGGCCCAGCGGCGGCTGCCGAAGTTCCCGCCGGTGGTCAAGGAGGACTCGTACGGCGGCCAGCGCGGGCACATGCTCGCGATGGTCAAGGCCGAGCTGGCCCGCCTCGGCTATCCGGAGGAGGAGGTCGTCGGCAAGGGCCTGCGGGTGACCACCACCCTGCGCAAGAAGGACATGGACGCCGCGGCCGAGGGGGTCAAGGAGGCGCGGCCCGAGGGCTTCGGTGACAAGAACCTGCACGTGGGCGTTGCCAGCGTCGAGCCCGGGACCGGCGCGATCCGCGGCTTCTACGGGGGCCAGGACTACCTGCAGTCCCAGCTGAACTGGGCGGTCGCCGGCGGCCAGGCCGGCTCCATCCTCAAGCCGTTCGCGCTGGCGGCCGGCATCAAGGAGGGCTACTCCCTCAAGGACACCTTCGACGGCAACAGCCCGATCACCATCGGCAGCACCGACTTCGAGAACCAGGGCAACCGGTCCTACGGCCGGGTCAACATGATCAAGGCGACCGAGGACTCGATCAACACCGCGTTCATCGACCTGACCGACAGCATCCCGAACGGTCCGGAGAAGGTCATCAAGATGATGAACGCGATGGGCATCCCGCCCGAGAAGGCGCCCTCGCGCCGCTCGGCCGGCTTCCCCAACAGGACGCCCGGCCTGGAGCCCAATATCGGCGTCGCCCTCGGCAGCGCGACGGTCAGCCCGATCAACATGGCCACGGCGTACGCCACCATCGCGAACAAGGGCGTGTACGCCGCGCCGTACCTCATCGAGAAGATCGTCGACCGCAACGGCGAGGAGGTCTACGTCCACCACGGCAAGAACAAGCGCGTCCTGGACGAGGACATGGCCGCCGACGTCTCCTACGCCATGGAGCAGGTCATCCGGACCGGCTCGGGCTCCGACGCCAACGCCCTGGGCCGGCCCGCCGCGGGCAAGACCGGCACCTCCACCAATGACAAGGACCGCGTCGTCTCCTCCTGGTTCAGCGGTTTCACGCCGCAGCTCGCGACGTCCGTGGTCTACGTCCGGGGCAAGGGCGCCGAACCGCTCGACGACTGGCTGCCGAGCTTCTACGGCGGCGACTACCCGACGGCGACCTGGACCGCGGTGATGACCCGGGCGATGGAGGGCGAGGAGGTCCTCGACCTGCCCGACCCCGTGTACGTCGACGGCGAGGCGCCCCAGCAGGGCCACGCGCCGTACGTCCCACCGCCGCCGAAGCCGACGAAGAAGCCGTCGAAGAAGCCGTCGGACAAGCCGACGAAGAAGCCGACGAAGAAGCCGAGCAAGGAGCCGACTCCGACCCCGGAGCCGCCGCCCCCGCCGGTGACGACGGCGCCGACGACACCGCCTCCGGTGACCCCGACCGAGCCGGTCCCGACCGAGCCGACCGAGCCGACCGGGTCGCCGGTCGTCGGCGGGGCCGGACGCCGGTGAGCGAGACCGTCCACCCCACGCACACCGACGGCGTCGTCGCGTCGGTGAGTGCGGGCGTGGGCGGACCGCTGGGCACGCGGGCCGGCCGGCACCGCTGGTGGACCCCGGTGCGGGTGGTGCTCGCCCTCGCCGCGCTGACCTTCGCGCTGGGGATGGTGCAGAAGTCGGCCTGCTACGAGGACACCTGGACCGACGGCACCACGCGCTACACCCAGATGTGCTACTCCGACCTGCCGTACCTCTACACCGGGCGCGGGTTCGCCGAGCTGGCCTGGCCGTACGACGACGACGCGGACGTCCGCAGTCGCTACGAGGTGATGGAGTACCCCGTCGGCATCGCCTACTGGGCCTTCGCCACCGCCAAGGTCGCGCAGGTCCTGACCGGGTCGCCCGACGTCTCCGAGCGCGCCCAGCGACCCACGTCCGAGTTCTTCGGCGACCCCGAGGTGCAGCGCGAGATCCGGGCGTTCGTGATCGTCAACGCGCTCGGCTTCGCCGTCCTGGTGCTGCTCGCCGCCTGGCTGCTGGCGAAGGTCGACCCACGGCGTCCCTGGGACGCCGCGATGTTCGCCGCCTCCCCGGCGCTCGCCCTCACCGCGCTGGTCAACTGGGACCTGGCGGCGGTCGCCCTGGTCGCCGGCGCCCTGTGGGCCTGGGCGCGGGACCGGCCGGCACTGACGGGGGTGCTGATCGGCCTGGGGGCCGCGACCAAGCTGTACCCGCTGTTCCTGCTCGGGGCGGTGCTGGTGATCTGCCTGTGCGACCGGCGGGTGCGCGACTTCGTCGTCACGACCGCCGCGGCCGTGGCGGCCTGGGTGCTGGCCAACGCGCCGGCGTACCTGCGGGGACCGGAGGAGTGGAAGGTGTTCTGGACCTTCAACTCCGACCGCGGGCCCGACCTCGGCTCGGCCTGGCTGGTCGTCTCCCAGGCCACCGACGGCATCGACGCCTCGACCGTGAACACCTGGTCCTGGCTGCTCTTCGGCGGCTGGTGCGTGGGCGTGTTCGTGCTGGGCATCCTCGCCCCCGAGACCCCGCGGATGGCGCAGCTCGGCTTCCTGATCGTCGCGGGCTTCCTGCTGGTCAACAAGGTGTACTCACCGCAGTACGTCCTGTGGCTGCTGCCGCTCGCCGTGCTCGCCCGGCCGCGCTGGCGCGACCAGATCGTGTGGCAGGCCACCGAGATCTTCTACTTCGCCGCCGTGTGGTGGTACCTCGGCGGGTTCCTCGCGCCCGGCGGCGGCGGGGACGCCGGCGTCTACTGGGTCGCCATCGTGCTGCGGATGGCCGGCGAGCTGTTCCTGGTGGGCCTCGTCGTCCGCGACATCCTGGTGCCGCGGAAGGACCCGGTGCGCGCCGACGCGGCCCGGCTCGAGGCCCCGCCCGGCGACCCGCCTCAGGACACGACGACGCGGTCGAACGTCGTCGCGGTGTAGCGGACCCGCACCTGGACCGCGTCGCCGACCTCCGGCACCCGCGGGCCGTGCGGCAGGAAGAGCATCGACGCCTGCATGTGCGGCGGCTCGGCGAAGAGCCGCTGCTTGCCGTCGATCGAGAACGGCGAGCGCACGAAGCCGACCGCGTCCAGGCCCCCGCGGGCCACGGTGGCCGCCCGCGCGCGGATGCTCTGGTCGCCCGTCGGCGCCTCGAGGCCGATGCCGTGGGCGGTGCCGCCGCTGACCACCAGCAGGTGGCCGGACTTCGGCGCGGTGCGGCCGCGGTAGCCGAACGCGTCGCCGCGCTCCACCTCGTGCACGTCCAGCACCGTCGCGGTGACCCGCAGCGCGTCGCGGTCACCGAGCCACAGGCCGGTCCCGATCCGGGGCCGGATGTCGTAGTCGGCGTACGACGCGCGCAGCTGGGCGAGTTCGGCGTCGGTGAGGTGGCTGACCCAGATCGTGCGGGTCGGGAGCTCGGCCGCGACGACGTCGTTCATCAGCCGGCTCACCTCGGAGAGGTGCGAGCCCTGCTGGAGCGGCAGGTGCAGGGCGATGCCCTCGAGCCGGGCGCCCGGGTGCCGGTCGTGCAGCAGGCGCGCGGCCGCCCACAGCTCGCGGGCCGAGAACCCGTGCCGCTGCATGCTGGTCATCCGCTCCAGCACGAATCGGGCGTCGCGCTGGCGCTCGAGCAGGGCGGCCAGGTCGTCGGTGCGGCCGATGGTGTGCACCAGCCGGCCGGCCAGGGCCGGGTCCGTCTCGAGCGCGGCGCCGAAGGGTCGCCACGGGGTGAGCACCAGCAGCGAGCCGTCGAAGCGGGACGCGACGTGCGGCAGCTCGTCGTACGTCCCGACGGCGAGGGTGTCGACGCCCAGCCACTGCGCCTTGCGGGCCAGCCGGCCGAGGGTGAGGCCGTAGCCGTTGCCCTTGGCGACGGGCACCAGGCCGGGATGGGTCTCGGCGACGGTACGCAGGTGGGCGCGCCAGCGGTCGCCGTCGACGGTCAGGGTGAGGCTCATGGTCAGCGTCGCTTCATGTAGAGGTCGAAGGCGGCGTACAGCGCGCGGTTCAGCGGGAGGTCCCACTCGCCGGCGTACTCGACGGCCTCGCCGCCGGTGCCGACCTTGAACTGGATCAGCCCGACGTGGGAGTCGTCGGCGTCGAGGGTGTCGGTGATGCCGCGCAGGTCGTAGACGTGCGCGCCGGCCGCGAGGGCGTCGCGCATCATCGCCCACTGGATCGCGTTCGAGCCGCGGACCTCGCGCTTCTCGGTGGAGGAGGCGCCGTAGGAGTACCAGGCGTGGGTGCCGACCCGGACCGCGATGGTCGCCGCGACCAGATCGCCCTCGTGGCGGGCGAACCACAGCCGGAACCGGTCGGGGTCCTCGTTGCTGAGCGCGTCGGTCATGGTGCGGAAGTACGACAGCGGCCGCGGGGTGAAGTGGTCGCGGCGGGCGGTGTGGACGTACAGGTCGTGGAACGCCTCGAGGTCGTCGCTGCTGCCCGCCTCGACCGAGCCGGTGGTGACCTCGACGCCCTCCTTGGCCGCCTTCTTGATGTTGCGGCGCCAGAGCTGGTTCATGCCCTTGAGGACCTCGTCCTCGGTGCGGGGGGTGCCGTCGGGATGGACGAGCGGGACCTGGAAGACGTACTGCGGCTGACCCGCGGCGAAGCCGCCCTCCGCGACCTGGGGACGCCAGCCGAGCTCGTGCAGCTGGGTCACGACCCGGGCGCCGGTGGCGTCCCGCTCGGTGGGCGGCAGGTCGCCGAGGCGCCGTACGGCGGGGGCGGCGATGCCCTCCTTGACCTGGGCGGCGGTCCAGCGGCGGGTGACGACGGGCGGACCCATCCGGACCCCGAACGCGCCCCGGTCCTTCAGGTGCGCGGCCATCGGGGCCAGCCAGGCCGAGAGCTGCTCGGTGTCCCAGTCGATGACGGGTCCCTCCGGCAGGTAGGCGAGGTAGCGCTTGAGCCGGGGGAGCTGGCGGTAGAGCACCAGCGCGGCACCCACGAGCTCGTCGTCGGCGTACCAGCCGAGGGACTCGCGGCGCCACTCGGCCTTGACCTGCCCCCACGCCGGGGTCTGCAGGAAGGAGGCCGAGGGACGGGTCCGCAGGAACGCGAGGTGCTCCTCGGGGGAGATCTCGCGGACGCTGAGGGCGGAGCCGGGGTGAGTCACGGCCCCGAGGCTAGTTGACCGCCCTCGGCTGGTCTGAACACCGTGGCGCGCGGAGGTGGTCTGCACCACCATGAGGTCAGGGGTATCAGGACGGAGCCACGGTGCTCCTGGGCAGACGTGATGGTGCTGGAGGCGAGGATGGCGGCGAGCCGACCGACCGGACGTGTCGCGACGGGGGCGAAGGCGCCACCCGACCGGCTCTGGGTCGACGCCGGGCAGGCGTTCGAGCGATGGGGCGCCGGCGACCCGAGCGGGCTCGACGACCTGGTCGCGCTGATGACGCCCGTGCTGTGGCACGTGGTGCGCGCCTACCGGCTCCCGCAGGACGTCGCCGAGGACGTCGTCCAGACGACCTGGCTCGCGCTGGTGCGCCGCCGTACGACCATCGCCGACGCGACCGCGGTCGGCGGGTGGCTCACCACGACCGCGCGCCGGGAGGCCTGGCGCGTGTCCAAGGCGGGCCAGCACGCCACGCCGACGCCCGACGACGAGCTGGCCGCCCGGCTGCCCTCCGGCCGGTCGGCCGAGGCCGACGCCGTGGAGAACGACGACCGACACCGGCTCTGGGCCGCCGTCGACGCGCTGCCCGAGCGGTGTCGCCGGCTGCTGCGCGTGGTCGCCTTCGAGCGGCGCCCCGACTACCAGTCGCTGGCCAGCGACCTGGACATGCCCGTCGGCAGCATCGGGCCCACCCGCGGCCGCTGCCTGGCCAAGCTGCGCGTCGCCCTCGTGCAGGCGGGAGGAATCTGATGAGCGAGATGAGCCGCGAGGACCTGCTGGACGTCGTACGCCGGGTCTACGAGGAGCGCGATCCGGTCCCCGAGGGCCTGGTCGCCCGGATGCAGGCCGCCGCCGCCCTCGAGGCGAGCGACATCGACGGCGAGTTGCTCGGGCTGATGGAGCTGGTCGAGCGCTCCGAGGAGCTGGTCGGCGCTCGCGGCACGGCGACGTACACGCTCCGCTTCGTGCACGGCGACACCGACCTGCTGGTCCGCGTCGCCGTCGACGACGGCCGCTCCCGCATCGACGGCTGGGTCGTGCCGCCCGAGCCGATGACCGTCCGCGCCGGCGAGCACGCCGCCACCGTCACCGACACCGGACGCTTCGAGCTCACCGGCCTGCCGCTCGGCCTGCTCCGGCTCAGCCTGGAGCCCCACGACATCGCCCGCCCGGCCTTCTCCACCCCCACTTTCGAGATCTGAGGAAACCCCATGGCGCTGCCCGACGACGAGAAGCCTGCCGCTCCACGCAAGCCGCTGGATCGCGACCCCGTGCCGCCGCCGCGGGATACCATCGCCGGCGTCGAGGGGCGGGTGCTCGACCCCGCCACCGCGATCACGGTGCGGGGTGTCCGTCCGCGGTCGACGGTGTACGTCGGCCCCCGGTTGCTGGTGTCGAAGTCGGTCGACCTCGACGGCGCGCTGGAGGTGCTGCGGGCGGTGGCGAGGCCGCTCGGGTGGGACGTGCTCCCGGGGGAGGAGGATCCCCGGACCGCCGGCCTACGCTTCGGTGTGGTGCCGCTCCGACTCGTCGTCGCGTCGAACCAGGCGACGATCGCACCCGACGGCTGGACGCTGCTCCAGCAGACGCGCGCCCAGTTCGGCGTGGAGTCGGTCCGTGGCGTGGGCCTCGAGCACGTGGTGTTCGCCAACCCCTACAACCACGGACATCCGGCGGGCGAGGGGAACCCCTACAACCACGGGCACCCCTACAACCACGGCCATCCGTACAACCACGGCCACCCGGCGTCCGGTCCGATGACCGCGTACGGCGAAGCGGGGAGCGGTGGCCGCCAGCCGGTCGCGTACGTCGGACCCGCACCGCTGCGCCGGGCCGACGCGGAGATCCCCGGGCGGCGGCCGGTGGTCGCGATCCTCGACACCGGCTGCGGCACTCACCCCTGGTTGGACGACGTCGTCGACACTTCGGTGACGCTGGACGGTCAGCCGATCGGCTTCGACCCGACCGTCGCCGACTCCGAGGTGGGTGGTGACCTGGTCGGACCGCTCGACGGGGTCATCGACGCGATGTCCGGGCACGGCACCTTCATCGCCGGCCTGGTGCACCAGGCCTGCCCGGACGCCGACATCCTGTCCTGGCGGATCATGCCGTCCGAAGGACCGGTGGCGGAGTCGGACTGGATCACGGCCCTGTCGCAGATCTCCGAGCTGGTCCGCCGGCACCGCGCCGGCGAGGAGGGCGGGCAGCCGATCGACGTCCTCAGCATGTCGATCGGCTACTACCACGAGACTCCCGAGGACCTGCTGTTCGACCCGACGCTCTACGCCATCCTCGAGGACCTCTCGCGCCACGGCACGATGGTCGTCTGCTCGGCGGGCAACGACGCCACGAGCCGGCCCGCCTTCCCAGCGGCGTTCGCTCCGTGGTCGGACGGTCAGGGACCGGTCCAGCCGGACCCGACCTGCCTTCCGGTCGTCTCCGTGGCGGCGCTGAACCCGAACGGGATCAGCGACGCCCTGTTCAGCAACGCGGGACCCTGGGTCACGACCCAGGTCCCGGGCGCATCGCTGGTCAGCACCATGCCGCCGTTCGAAGGCGGACTGCAGCCGGTGGCGCGCACGGAGGCGTTCGGGCGCCAGCGCGAGTCGATCGATCCGGACGACTTCCGCGGGGGCTTCGCGGTGTGGAGCGGTACGTCGTTCTCCGCGCCGTTGTTCGCGGGGCGCGTGGCGGCCGGTCTCCTGGCCGGGCCGGCGGCCGAGGACAGCATCTCGGCCGTGGCGCGCGGATGGGAGATCCTGGGGGAGCTCGCCTCGGTCACGCCATGATGTGAGGGTGGCACCGACCGAAGAGCTGCACCGCCGCGGGGTCGCGGCGATGAACGCCGGCCGGCTCGGTGCTGCCCGCTCGCTCTTGCGGAAGGCCTTGGCGGCCGCCACCGAACCGGGGCAGCGCGCCCAGGTCGAGGCGAGTCTCGCGTACGTGGAGACCGACGCCACCGATCCCACGACCGGCCTGGCGCTCGTCGAACGGGCGCTCGCCAACCGCGACCTGCCCCGCTCGATCAGGGGCGTCCTGCTGTGTCAGCGCGCCCTCATCCTCCGTCGGACCGGGCAGGCCGCCCTCGCCCTCGAGGCGTTCGGCCAGGCGATCGCGGCGCTCGACGAGCAGACCGCGGATCGCGGCAAGGCTCTGCTGAATCGTGGCACCGTGCACCTCGACCGGCGGGAGATCCGGGCGGCCGACCGGGACTTCGGCGATGCGGCGAGGACACTCGCGGCCGCGGGCGACCGGGTGGGCGAGGCGAAGGCGATCCACAACCAGGGGTACACCCGATTCCTCGCGGGCGACCTCGTCGGTGCGCTGGATCTGATGGCGAGCGCCCACGAGATTCTGGCCCCCCGGGGCCAGGTGCTGAGGGCGGTGGGTCTCCAGGACCGTGCCGAGGTCCTGCTTGCTGCCGGCCTGTCGGCCGAGGGCCGACGGATGCTGGACGAGGCGGGCCGGGCCTACGGGTCGCGTCGGCTGCGTCAGCTCCAGGCCGAGGCCGAGCTGACGCTGGCCCGCAGCGTCCTCGACCAAGATCCCCCGCAGGCGAGGCTGAGCGCCCAGCGCGCCCGGCGACGGTTCCTCGCTCTCGGTGCCGACGCCTGGCGTGCACGTGCCGACGCCGTTCTCCTCGCGGCCGACGCCGCGACCGGCCGGTCGGTCTCCGAGCGTCGGGTCCACGACGTCTCGACCGAGCTGGAGACCCAGGGCATCCGGTGGGAGGCGATCGCCCTGCGGCTGCGCACCCTCCCGCACGTCCGCACACCGGTGCCCCGGGGAGCGCCCCTCGGCGTACGCCTGCTCGACCGGGAGGCCCGAGCCCGCGCGGCGTCGGCAGCCGGTCGGCGTACGGATGCGCTCGGACACCTGCGTGCGGGCCTGGCCGACCTGCATGCGTGGCAGAGCTCGTTCGGCTCGCTCGACCTCCAGACCGGCGTCGCGGGCCACGGCGTACGCCTGGGCGTGCGCGGTCTCGCCCTGGCGGTGGAGTCGCGGAAACCGGCCGTCCTGTTCGAGTGGTCCGAGCGCGCGCGGATGCTGGCCAGCCGGGTGCAGCCCGTGCAGGCCCCCGAGGACGAGCAGCTGGTCGCCGACCTGGCCGAACTGCGCGAGCTGGCGTCCGGCGAGAGCCGCGGTGACCCGGTGCGGGAGGCCCAGCTCCGGCAGCGGGTGCGCGAGCGGGCGTGGCAGCACCGCGGATCCGGTGAGGTCGTGGACCCGGTCGGCATGGCCGAGCTGCAGGGGACGCTCGACCCGGAGACCGCGCTCGTCGCCTACGTGGTGACCGCTGACGTGCTGGTCGCCCTGGTGGTGACCGATGCCGACGCGACCTGGGTCGACCTCGGTGCCCGGAGCACCCTCGACGATCTCGTCGGCGGCCTGTTGCCGGACCTCGACGTGGCCGCAGCCGACCTCGCCCAGCCCATGGCCGGTGCCGTGCGCGCCGCCCTGGCGGCACGCCTCGACGAGCTCGCTGCGCTGCTGGTCGCTCCGGTGCTGGACGCGGTCGGCGATCGTCGGGTGGTGCTCACCCCGTCGGGCGTCCTGGCGGGGATGCCCTGGACGCTGTTGCCCGGGTACGTCGGACGCCCCGTCACCGTCGCGCAGTCGGCGACGTCCTGGCTGGCCCGCCGTACGACCCCGCTGCGCACGAGGACGGCGGGCTTCGTCGCCGGGCCGCGCGTGATGCGTGCCGAGGACGAGGTCAACGCGGCCGTCAAGGAGTGGCCCGCGGCGCGGGTGCTGACCGGGGCGAGTGCCACCGCCGCCGCGGTCTCCGAGCTCGCCGAGCAGGTCGACGTCCTGCACGTCGCGGCGCACGGCCGGCACTCCGCAGAGAATCCGCTCTTCTCCGGCCTGATGCTGGCCGACGGGTCGTGGTTCGGCTACGACATCGACCGGCTCCGCTCCGTCCCCGACGTCGTCCTGCTCTCCGCGTGCGAGGTCGGCCGCTCGACGGTGCGCTGGGGCGAGGAGCTGATCGGCATGAGCGCGGCGTGGCTGCACGCCGGCGCGCGCTGCGTCATCGCGTCGGCAGCCGCGGTTAACGACGCGGCGGCGTACGACGTCCTGGTCGCCGTGCACCAGCAGCTCGCCGCCGGCGTCGATCCGGCTACGGCGCTGGCCGAGGCGGTGCCGGCCGTCACGACCGGCACCGCTCCGGTGCCGCTGGTCTGCTTCGGCTGATCTCAGTTGCCCGCGTGGTACGGCGCGGCGAGCGCGTAGACGGCGAGCGCGGTGGTGGCGACGCTGGCGGCGGCGACGTAGACGCGGGTCTTGAGGGAGTCCTTCATGGGTTCACCTCCTTCGAGACGTGAGGGACGGGCAGAGCCTCGAAGAGCGGCGCGAGAACCGCGGCGAGGAGGATGGCGCAACCAGGGGCGAGCAGGAGATCGCCGATGCTGATGACGGCGTCGAGTCCGGGGACCGGCAGGACGTCGCCGAGCAGGAGCGCGGGCAGCTGGGAGGCGTGAGCGGCGACGTACTGGGGGTCGGGTCGATCGCCGGGCTGGAGGTCGGAACCGAGCCAGCGCGCGGACGCGGCCAGGACCGGCATGAAGCCGTAGACGAGCGAGGCGAGCGCGTTGCCGGCGGCGCCTGCGGCGGTGAGGAGCACGCCGCTCCGGACCAGTCGGGACTGCTGGTTCCAGTTCATCCTCACGAAGGCGATGGCCGCCGCAAGGACGACGACGGCGAGGACCCGGTTGACCAGACTGTCGGACACGACGGTCCCGGCCTGGATCCCGCTCGCCAGCACGGTGGCCAGGAGGACCAGGAGGACGAGCCAGAGCGCGCGGAGCGGTGTGGCAGCGACGAGCCGACGCCGATGGATCAGGAGCAGGACGCCGGCCGCGACCACCGGCGCCAGCATGAGAACGACCAGACCCGGTCCCGGCACCCGCCGAGTAGAGCACCGGGCGGGTCGCGTCGAGAACCCCTGGCTAGACAACCGGACCGGGGTATCAGGGCCCGTCCTCGGGGCTCCTGTCCGACGTACACCCCGTTCGAGGAGGCCCACCATGTCGATCGCCACGAAGCAGCTGATCAGCCATCACGTGCTCGAGGACCCGGCGTCCGGGCAGGCCGTCGACGCCCGCGTGGGCGACTGCGTCCAGCTGGTCTTCCGCCGCCGGCTCGGCGCCAGCCGGTGGCGGGTGGCCCAGCGGCCGTCGTACCTCGTGCCGATCGAGGACGACGGGCACGTCTTCTCGTTCCTGGTGTTCGGGTCGGCAGAGCTGGCGTCGTCCGGCGACACGGTGCGGATGGAGCGTCAGCGCAGCGGCCGCCCGGACTCGGTCGAGGTGCGTCTGCTCGACGTCGCCGTCACCGCATGAGTCGTCCCTGAGTCGTGCCCGGGGGCCGGCCGCCGCACGGGGGCGGCCGGTTCGCGGGGACGGCTCAGAGCCGCTCGCGCAGCCAGGCGAAGTCCGCGACGTGGGCGTCGGCGGGACCCGGTGTCTCGCAGACCACCGGGGCGCCGGCGTCGCGGACGACGCCGGCCAGGAGATCGGGATCGATCCTCCCGGCGCCGAAGTTGGCGTGCCGGTCGGCGCCGGAGTCGAACTCGTCGCGGCTGTCGTTGCAGTGGACGAGGTCGATCCGGCCGGTGATGGCCTTCACCTTCTCGACGACCGTCTCCAGGGCGTTGCCGCCGGCGTGGGCGTGGCAGGTGTCGAGGCAGAAGCCGACCATGTCTGCCTGCTCGGTGCCGGAGATCGCCGCCCAGACGCCCTCGATGCGGTCGAGGTAGCGGGTCATCGCGTTGTCGCCGCCGGCGGTGTTCTCGATCAGCAGCGGAAGCTTGAGGTCGGTGGCCTCGACGGCCTTGCGCCAGTTGTCGAACCCCTTGGCCGGGTCGTCGGCCTTGTTGACGTGGCCGCCGTGCACGATCAGGCCCTTGGCGCCGATCGATGCCGCGGCGTCGACGTGCTGCTGCAGCAGCTTGCGGCTGGGGATCCGGATCCGGTTGTTCGTGGTGGCCACGTTGACGATGTACGGCGCGTGGACGTACAGGTCGATGCCCGCCGCCTCCGCGTCCGCCTTCAGTCCATCGGCCCCGCCGGCGTACGCGAACTCGGGGCCCTGGTAGCCCTGCGGGTCGCCGAGGAAGAACTGCACGAGCGGCGCGTTGCGGGCGCGCGCCTCCGCGATCGGGTCGGTCTGGTCGACGTGGGCTCCGATGGCGATCTGGCTCATGCGCCCATCGTAGGAAGGCGCGGGGACAGTGGGGTCGGGGCCGGGGTCTGCAGGCTCATCACGGTATGCAGACGAGCCGTCACCTCCCACGGTGGGTACGCCGTGGGAGGTGCCGACTGGTCTGCATACCGTGATGAATCCGAGGCTGGAGCGACGACCGCGCCGGGCCGGTTGCACGTGAAACCAAACCGCCGTCCCGACGCCTCCCACAGGATTGGGAGGCGGTACGACGCCGCTGCTAGCCTGTGCTGTCCGCTGCGCCCTGCCCACCGACGGGACCAGGTCGCCGCGTGGCCTCCACCTCGAAGCCGTTCCGGTTCGTCGTGGGGACGCAGCACCCTCCTGCCACGGAGAGACCGTGGCCGCCGAGTCCAAAGGAGGACGCGCTTTGCGCGCTTACGAAGTCATGGTCATCCTCGACCCGAGCCTCGAGGAGCGGACCATCGGTCCGTCGCTCGACAAGTACCTCAACGTCATCCGCAAGGACGGCGGCTCGGTCGAGTCCGTCGACGTGTGGGGTCGCCGCCGGCTGGCCTACGAGGTCAAGAAGAACGCCGAGGGCATCTACGCCGTCATCTCGCTGAACGCCGAGCCGGCTACGGTCAAGGAGTTCGACCGCCAGCTGACGCTCAACGAGTCGATCCTGCGCACGAAGGTCATCCGCCCCGACGCTCACTGAGCGTCGTCTGTGGACGACCCCTTCCGGCTGTCGGCGCCCTGCTCCACGATGGGCGCGACGACGACCGGACACGATCAGACAAGAAGCTGAGGAGACCTCATGGCAGGCGAGACCGTCATCACGGTGGTGGGCAACCTCGTCGACGACCCGGAGCTGCGCTTCACCCCCTCGGGTGCGGCAGTGGCGAACTTCCGGATCGCCTCGACGCCGCGCACCTTCGACCGGCAGACCAACGAGTGGAAGGACGGCGAAGCGCTGTTCCTGTCCTGCTCGGTCTGGCGGCAGGCCGCGGAGAACGTCGCCGAGTCGCTCCAGCGGGGGATGCGCGTCATCGTCCAGGGCCGGCTCAAGCAGCGGTCCTACGAGACCCGCGAGGGTGAGAAGCGCACCGTCGTGGAGCTCGAGGTCGACGAGGTCGGTCCCGCGCTCGCCTTCGCCACGGCCAAGGTCACCCGCGCGTCCCGCTCCGGCGGCGGCGGTGGTGGGTACGGCGGCGGTGGCGGCCAGTCGCGTCCGCAGCAGCAGCAGCAGGCGAACGACCCCTGGGCCACCCCGGCTCCTCAGGGTGGCAACTCCGGCGGCGGCGGCGGTGCTCCCGCCAACGACCCGTGGGGCGCCCCCGGCGTCGGCTCCGACGAGCCGCCTTTCTGAGTCTGATCGGTTTCGAGACGGGCGCAGAGCGCCCTCCTCAACCACCGTTAACGAACACCCTCAACCATTCCGGCGCGAGCCGGGCTTCTAGAAAGGAAGCACCACAATGGCCAAGGCAGTGATTCGCAAGCCGAAGAAGAAGGTTTGCCAGTTCTGCAAGGAGAAGGCGGGCGGTGTCGACTACAAGGACACCACCCTGCTTCGCAAGTTCATCTCCGACCGCGGCAAGATCCGCGCGCGTCGGGTGACCGGCAACTGCGTGCAGCACCAGCGCGACGTCGCCATCGCGGTCAAGAACGCTCGCGAGGTCGCGCTCCTGCCCTACACCTCGACCGGTCGCTGAGAGGGGACGGACGCATGAAGATCATCCTGACCCAGGAGGTCACCGGCCTCGGTAGCCCCGGCGACGTCGTCGAGGTCAAGGACGGCTACGGCCGCAACTACCTCGTCCCGCGCGGCGTGGCGATCCGGTGGACCCGGGGTGCCGAGAAGACCGTCGAGTCGATCAAGGCCGCCCGCGCGAGCCGCGCGGTGCGCGACCACGACCACGCGGAACAGATCAAGACCAAGCTCGAGGCCCAGGCGGTCTCGGTCAAGGTCCGCTCGGGCCAGGGCGGCCGCCTCTTCGGCGCCGTCACGGTGTCCGAGATCGCCGGTGCTCTCACGGAGGCCTCCGGCGAGGCCGTCGACAAGCGCACGATCGTCCTCGGCAACCCGATCAAGGCTCTGGGTGCCCACGAGGTCTCGGTCAAGCTGACCGACGAGGTGTCCGCCAAGGTGGCCCTCAACGTCATCCCGGCCTGACCCACGCCTGACCACCAGGACCCGTTCCTCCTCACGGAGGGACGGGTCCTGCTGCGTCTCCCCGCGGGAGGTCAGGCGCCGGTCACCAGCCAGGCGTCGCCCCGGGCACGGTGCACGAGTACGACCAGGCGCGCGCCCATGAAGAGGAAGGCGAAGCTGACCCACACCGCCACCAGCCCGCCGCCGGCCACCAGGAGCACGACGGGCGCGTAGACCACCAGCGTGACCAACCCGCCGCGGGCGAGGTAGCTCCCGTCGCCGGCGCCGATCAGCACCCCGTCGAGCACGAACACCACGCCCGCGATCGGCTGGGCCAGCGCAGCGACGACGAGCACGGGGACGAGGGCGTCCCGGACCGCCGGGTCCGTCGTGAACAGGCGGCCGAGCAGGGGACTGCCCGCCGCGAGGAGCAGACCGGTCACGACGCCGCTGCCCACCCCCCACTGCACCATCCGGCGGGTGACGGCCCGGGTCTCCTCGGTGTCGCCGGAGCCCAGCAGCCTGCCCGTGATGGCCTGCGCGGCGATCGCGATGGCGTCCAGCACGAAGGCCAGGAAGGTCCACAGCGTGATCGCGAGTTGGTGGGTGGCCAGGTCGACCGAGGAGTCGACGGCGCCGAGCGTGACGGCGTACGTCGTGATCAGGAGCGCCGCCCGCAGGGTGAGGGTGCGGATCACGAGCGGGACTCCGGACCGCCCCGCGGCCCGGATACCCGCGGGGTGCGGTCGCAGCGACGCACCCTCGCGCCGGGCGCCGCGGACGACCACGAAGAGCAGGGCGGCGGCGCTCGCGACCTGGGCCAGGACGGAGCCCAGCGCCGACCCGGGCAGACCGAGGCCCCCGATCGGGCCGACGCCGTACACGAGCAGGAGGTTGAGCGCGATGTTCAGCGCGTTGCCGGCCACGGCGACGACGAGCGGCGTGCGGGTGTCCTGCAGCCCGCGCAGTACGCCGGTCGCCGCGAGCATCAGCAGCAGCGGCGTGGTGCCGAGGAAGGCGATGCGCAGGTACGTCGTCGCGTGCTCGGTCACCGCGGGTGAGGCGTCGAAAGCCGCGACGAGGGGGCCGGTCGTGGCGATCCCGAGCACGGTGGCGACGACGCCGATGATCACGGCGAGCCAGAGCCCGTCGACGCCCTGCGCGAGGGCACCCCGCCGATCGCCCGCACCGAGCCGTCGAGCAACCCCGGCGGTGGTCCCGTAGGCGAGGAAGACACACAGCCCGACCACCGTCTGCAGGACGACGCCGGCGATGCCGAGACCGGCGAGCTCGGGGGTGCCGAGGTGGCCGACGATGGCGGCGTCGGAGAGCAGGAACATCGGCTCGGCGACCAGCGCCAGGAACGCGGGGACCGCGAGCCGCAGGATCTCCCGGTCCTGGGCGCGACGCACCTGCGAGAGCCTAGTCATGTAGGGACCACGGCCCGGAAATGACGGCAACGGGACTAGTCAACGAGAGCGGTGGAAAACCCCGGTGTTCCTGTGGAAGGACGGCGGTTCGGGGTGCTTTGTCGACATAGCAACGGGCTACGTCCAGATGGCGGGCGGATGAACGGAGCAACCTGGCGGATTTCTTCGTCCACATGCGAAGGCGACTGTTTCCGCAGGTCAGCGGCTTGGTGAGGGTAGCCTGCGGCGTGTCTTCCACAGTCTTCTCCCCATCCTGTGCACAGCTGCGTGCGTGTCGTCCACGACCGTCGGACGGTTATCCCCAGGCCCTGTGGACAAGGTGGTGTCGCCCGGCCCGCCCCGCGTCGTACGGTCCCGGGGTCGTCGGCACCGCCGGGTGCGTTGCTGCGACGCGTTGTCGGTGCCCGTCCCTAGGGTCGTCACCATCATCCGGGGTCGATCCGGGACCATCGTGGGAGGCATGTTGAGCGTCGCCGAGCAGGCCGGACGGGAGTTCCCCGAGCCGCCGTTCGAGGACTGGGGAGACGGTCCCGTCTCCTACGCGCCGGGGGAGCGCCCGACCACCCCGGGCGACCGCACCCCGCCGCAGGACATGGCCGCGGAGCAGTCGGTGCTCGGCGCGATGCTGATCTCCAAGGACGCGATCGCCGACGTCAGCGAGACGGTCCGCGGCGTCGACTTCTACCGCCCGTCCCACGAGACGATCTTCGACGGGATCATCGACCTCTACGGCCGTGGCGAGCCGGTCGACATGGTCACCGTGGCGGCCGAGCTCCAGCGCCGCGGCGAGCTGCAGCGGATCGGCGGCGCGCCGTACCTCCACACCCTCTCGGCCAACGTGCCGATCGCGGCCAACGCGGGCTACTACGCCGAGATCGTGCGCGAGAAGGCCATCCTGCGCCGGCTTGTCGACGCGGGCACCAAGATCGTGCAGATCGGGTACGCCGGTGAGGGCCAGGTCGACGACGTGGTCGACCAGGCGCAGGCCGAGGTCTACAAGGTCGCCGACCGGCGCACGGGCGAGGACTACGCCCCGCTGAGCGACATCATGACCGGCGTCCTCGACGAGATCGAGGCGATCAGCAACCGTGAGTCCGGCATCTACGGCGTGCCGACCGGTTTCGCCGACTTCGACGAGCTGACCAACGGCCTGCACTCCGGCCAGATGATCATCGTCGCGGCCCGTCCCGCCATGGGGAAGTCGACGCTGGCCCTGGACTTCTGCCGCGCGGCGTCGATCCACAACAACCTGGCCAGCGTCTTCTTCAGCCTCGAGATGACGCGCACCGAGATCACCATGCGCCTGCTCTCCGCCGAGGCGAAGGTCCCGCTGAACCACATCCGCAACGGCAACATGAACGACGACGACTGGACCAAGCTGGCCCGCAAGATGGGCGAGGTCTCCTCGGCCCCGATGTTCATCGACGACTCGCCGAACATGACGATGATGGAGATCCGGGCCAAGGCCCGCCGGCTCCGTCAGCGCCACGACCTGCGGCTGATCGTCATCGACTACCTCCAGCTGATGTCCTCGGGCAAGAAGGTCGAGTCCCGCCAGCTCGAGGTCTCGGAGTTCTCCCGCCAGATCAAGCTGCTCGCCAAGGAGCTCGACGTTCCGGTCATCGCGCTCTCCCAGCTCAACCGTGGCCCCGAGCAGCGCGCCGACAAGCGCCCGATGGTCAGCGACCTGCGTGAGTCCGGCTCGATCGAGCAGGACGCCGACATGGTCATCCTCCTGCACCGCGACGACGTCTACGAGAAGGAGTCGACCCGCCCCGGCGAGGCCGACCTGATCGTCGCCAAGCACCGCAACGGCCCCACTCGCGACATCACCGTCGCCTTCCAGGGGCACTACTCGCGCTTCGTGGACATGGCGCACTGAAGCTGGGACGTGCCGACGATAGCTGAATCTGCAAGGGAACGATCCAAACTGCAATCGTTGCAGACTGCGGCCGGTCAGCAGCTGTTGAGATGCAGCGAACTTGTTACGACCCGCACCGCGCGACGTCATACCGCCGAGTTGGCGAACAAGGCGGAGGCGCTCGACCGCGCCGCAATCGTAGATCCTTCAGCCGCCCTTCGCGGTCGGGCCACAGGTGCCAACGTCGCAACCAGCTGCTCGCGCGACGCGTGTGGCAGCGTGGCCCATGAGGGCGGGCTCTCGTATCACTATGAGAGTGGTACGGGGTCGAGGCCGCGAGCAGCTGCGAGACAGGCAGCCGATGCTCTCTCCTCGAAGGTCTGGTCTCCCCATTGATGATCAAGAAGGTAAGCCTGCAACGCTTCCGCGGCGGCGAGATAGCGCGCGAGATAGTACAGCGTCAGTCCCCGAGGCCAGCTCAACTCGGCGAGCCGATCCGGTGGTTGTCGGTAGAGGGCGTTTGGCTCGACGTCGTCCTCGGACTCCGGGAGGGTCGGCAGGTCCGCGCTCGCCGGGTAGTCGTATTGCAGCCAGCGACGGGTGTATTCGAGCACCTCGTCCCCGTGATCCACCAGTAGCCGCTTCACATCGCCGAGGACCTCAATCCCACAGCGCCGCAGCTGTGTGGCCCTCGCGCCGGCGTACTCGCGGTCAGCCATACCATTGGTCGCCTCGGCGCCAGCGCCGAAACGCGCGATGGCTAGGTCCATACGGTTCAGCGTGTTGTCTCCGGAAGTCAGGAGCGCGTAAATTGCGTCCTGGTCAATCTCGACGCCGGCGTCGCCACGAGCCACCCCCTCCGCGATCGCCGACTGTCGCTCAGCCAGGCGGTCTCGAATGCGCACGAACTCGTCGTCGGCCAGCTCGAGCATTCCGGCGAGTCGTGAGAAACCACGCCGCTCGCTCCTCGGCACGGCTGACTCCGACTTGTAGCCAATGTCGTGCTCGATCTCCGCCCAGGCGTGCTGCAGGACCGATCGAATTTGTAGCTCGAACCGCACATTCTCGAACCGCCGGTACTCCGGCAACGCGACACGCTCAGCCGAAAGAGACGCGACATAATGAACGGACAGGTATCCGAAACGGTCGGGGTCCAGGGCTGCACGCTTGTCGACCGAGTTCTCCTCATCGATGTTGAACTCTCGTTCGACGATTTTGGCGACTTCGTCGACCTCGTCACGCAGATATGTGATGACACGCAGACCGACGACATCGGTCATATGCTCGATGCTGGTGAGGTTCTTCCTCGCGAGCTTCTTGAGCGCGGACTCCCTCGTCTTCACGCGGTGCCGGTGCTGAGGGTCGAGATGACCTCGGCGTCCAGCAGCTTCCGAAGGATCCGCTCCGCGGCCGCACCAAGGTCCGAGCGCAGTCCGAACTGGGCCGTGTAGGCGTCCTCGAATTCAGGCTGGTCCATAGGCGACAGTTGTACCCGATCCGCCGGGAGGCGGGAACTGATCGGATCGAAAACGACGTCGTGTGCCGACGCGCTGCACCTGGTCGCGACCTTCAACTGTCGCGGTCAGAGGTGGCCAGGATCCAGGGGTGGCAGGAAACGACTCGCTAGTCGATGACCGGTGTGCGCGGCATCGCGACGGCGGCGATCGCCATCCGCCCCGTGATGGCCTCAGCGAGTTTGGTCGCGTGCGCTGTACTTCGGGCTGAGTCGGTAACGACTAATGAAGGCTTGGCGGCGTCGACGTAGTCCATCGTCTCCTCGAAGTCCGCGTGGCCGGTGATGGCTATGCGGCAGTACCGCGGCGTGATCTCAAGGTAGGGATCGTCCATCTGCGTGATGGACCCAGAGAGCTTGATTCGGTGCTCGCCAGGGCGCATCTCCCGAAGAGGGTCTCCTGTGCCAACGAACTCCACGTAGGCACCCGCTGCCCGTGCCCCCTTGCCCTGCTCGCTCGCGGGGTCTAGGAGAGCGGCTTGCACGTAGCCGAACTGCGCGTGCACGGCGCTTTCCGCGCGCTGACCGGGGGAACCGAGCATGGGTAGCTCACAAGCGTCATCGAGAACGGCGATCGCGCGCTGGAGGGTCCCACGGTGGGCGTATACGATGACGGGGCCGAGTTTCGAGCGGCTGAGGACCTCGTCCACGAAGCGTTCCTCGGCCTGTACCTGGCTGTACCGGCGACGGCTCGTGTCCGGGCTGCCGTACGTGGCATCAAGCACCAGCTCGTCGACCTGCATGACCTCGTCGAGAGGCATCGAGAAGTCGCCGCTATACCCGACCGCGTAGCCGTCGCCTCCCTCGACCTTCGTTTGGGCGGCGCCAACCATATGTCCAGCCGGCAAGAGGGTGATTGTCGCCTGCCCGCCGGCCGGGTCCTCGAAGGTGAACGGCTCGCCGTACTCGAGACCCCTCAGGTTGCTGCGGAACCTGAGGTCAGGGTCACGCATGGCTATCAGCAGAGCACGCGTCGCTTTCGTGCACACGATCTGGCCGGAGCCCTTGCTGGCGTCGAAGCCGAGAAGGTGGTCGGCGTGCACGTGGGACTGCACACGGATCGCCGCGTCCGCGTTGTACCCGTCGGCGACGACGCCGGCGGCGAGTCCTATGGTTCCGTCCGCCGCGACGGACACTCGCGGGCTATCTGCCACCTCAGGCTGCCTCAATCGTCTCGGCGAGGGCGCGGTTTATCTCGCCCTCAAGTCGGTCTGCGTCTGCTCTAGCGCCCGTCTCCTCATCGAGGACCAGGACGTAGCCGCGCTCGGTCAGCGTGGCGTCCAGGACCGTGAGGCCGACGCTCGCGAGAGCGCCCGATAGGAGCGCCGCGCGGTCCGCCTCACTCATCGCCGCAACAGCCACCTGTACCTCGGA
Source organism: Nocardioides sp. (assembly GCF_035503875.1). Lineage (GTDB taxonomy): Bacteria > Actinomycetota > Actinomycetes > Propionibacteriales > Nocardioidaceae > Nocardioides. Next base: position 241,129 of record NZ_DATJTA010000054.1, on the reverse strand, counting down.
GCGGGACAGGCTCCCGATCTGCACGTAGCGCCGCTCGATCACCGGCCGCAGGCGGACCGTTTCTTCGACCCCGGCCGCGACGCCGACCCCGCGGCGCAGACAGATCTGAACCGCGCCGCGCACCTCGGTACCGCTGAGCCGGTACTCGAGCGTGAGCCTAGTGAGCTCCCTCTGCTCGGACGGTGCCTCGAGCCGGGCGATCTCCTGCGCCTGGGTGAGGTTGATCCACTTCGCGCTCCGCCCCCAACCGACGCTCGCGCCGATCTCCGGTGGGAGGCCGGCTACTCGGATGAAGCGGCCGATCATGGCCGCCGAGTCCAGGTGGAGCGCCTCCGCCATCGCGTCGTGACGTACCCCACGAGCCGCCTCCCGCGTGAGCAGCGACCCGACTGCCGCGGGCGTTAGGGGCCGAACGTGGGCGCCGCCGCCTATGCTCGCGAGCAGCGCGGCGCGCTCGTCCGAGGTCCAGCGCGGTTCGATTGCGGTCATCTGTTCAGAAGCCGGCGTTGTTGAGCGCGACCTCGATAAGCTGCGCTGCGGCGTCGTCCTGCTTCGCACCCTGCTCTTGCGCGTAACTCTGTATGCGGGCGTGCTGGGCCGAGGTGAGCGTGACGACGATCTGGACGATCTTGCCAGGCCCCTTCGCCTCCTCGATCAGTTCTTCGACGGGCGCGTCCGGCTCGGCCTTGGCCTGGGCGGCCAGCTTGTCCTGCTGGGCGCCGCTCATCCCGGACATCTCCTTGGCCAGCTCAACGGCTACGTCCGACTGCGGGTCACCTGAGTCCGTCTTCGAGGCCGCGATGTCCTGGGCGCGGAGCGCGACCTTGAGCTTCACCTTGTCGTGGTCAACGAGGTCGCGAAGCTCAGGCATCAGACGCGGGTACTTGATGTACTCCCGGAGCGTTGACTGCGAAATGCCGGTCTGCGCGCTGACCTCCTTGATTGAGTCATACAGCTTGTATAGGTATACGCAAGCTTGGATTGTGTCGCGCAGCGTCAGCGGCCGGCGCATCAGGTTCTCCGTCAGGCTGATCGCCTTAGCCTCCGCCTCGTCCACCTTTTCGGACAGGACGGCGCACATGATCTCCGGAGGGTCCAGACGGCCGGTCTCCTGCAGCTTGACGTGGGCGAGAAAGCGCCGCTGCCCTGTCAGGATCTCGTATCGCCCGTCGACGTCGGTGGGGGCGACGACGATGGGCTCGAGCAGTCCGACCGCAGCGATGCTGTCGGCCAACTCATCGATTCCGACGCCCGTCTCGCTCACACGGACCTGGCCCTGCCCGATCTCGAGATCATCGAGGGGGATCGCCCTGTAGTCCTGGAACTTTGCCACGGAATGTCTCCTTCGGAGGGTTAGGTCCGTCATGTTAAGTGGACCGACTGTTTCTGCAGCTCGGTTCGCCGCATGTTCTGACTTTTCGGTCAGGTGCGGTCAAGGACCGCCAGAAGGTCGCGGCGCGACCAGCCGGCCACCTCCGCAGCGCCGACCATCCCGTCCTCGACAACCTGGTCGAAGATGTCGGTCTTGTCCTGGGCAATCTGCACGATGCGGTCCTCCACCGAGTCCGCGACACGGAAGCTGTAGACGAGGAGTGCGCCGACGCGGCCGAACCGGTGGGCACGGGCCACGGCCTGGTCCTCCGCCGCCGGAGTCCACCAGCGGTCGAACAGGACGACGTGTGTCGCCTCCGGGATGTTGAGGCCGACACCACCAGCCTTGAGTGAGAGCAGCAGCACCGCTGTCCCATCAGCCTCCTGGAAGGCTCGAAGCGCCTGATCGCGCGCCGTCGCGGACAGGTCTCCGACGTAGAGCATGGACCGCTCCTCCAGCACCTCGGCAAGCCAGCGCAAGGTCCGCGTGTACTGACTGATCACGATCACTTTGGCCGGCTCGTTGGCCGGATCGTCGAGGATCAAGCGGAGCGCGTCAAGCTTGACGCTCGAACCGTCCGAGGCGCGGTTGCAGACAAGCTTGAGTCGGGTGATCAGGGCGAGCAGGTCGGCGACGCCTCCGTTCCACTCCTGGTCGTGGAGGAGGTCGTCGTACTCGGTGCGCTGCTGGCCGCTCAGCCTGAGCGGCATCTCCTGAACGATGAGCGGCGGCAGCTCACGGAGCACGTCCACCTTGCGGCGCCGGAGGAATCGACCCTGGAACGCCTCCTGAACCTGCGCCGAGTCCTCGGACGCGGCGCCCCCGCGCGGTAGCAGTCCGAGGACCTCTGCCAGGCTACCGAGGTCCGCAACACCGTTCTCGAGAGGTGTGGCACTGAGTAGCCACACCCTCGACCCGCCTGCGCGATGGGCCGCCCAGGTCGTCACGCTGTCGCGGTTCTTTAAGCGCTGCGCCTCGTCGAACACAACAACGTCGAAGTCCGTTCGCGGCGCAACCGGCAGGAAGTCGGTTCGGAGGCTCTCGTAACTTGTGATTGTCAGAGGGACGGGAAGCCGGTAGAGCCACTCGCGGTCCGATTCGCCCAAGTCTTGAGTCGAGCGAACCGCGCAGGGCGGGCCGAACCGCCGAAGCTCGCGTGTCCAGTTCAGCTGGAGGCTCGCCGGGCACACGATGAGCGCCCGCCGGAGACCTCCGTGCGCCCGCAGCCGCGCGAGTGCCACAGCGACCTGGACGGTCTTGCCCAGGCCCATCTCGTCCGCCAGGAGGGCCCGGTCGGTGGCACTAAGAAACCGAACGCCCTGCTCCTGGTAGTCACGGAGCTCGAATGGCTCAGCGGTCGTCATACCTCAAGCGTCGCCAGCGCCCCACCGTCGTCGATAAGTCCGTCCGAAACCCACACCTGCTTGATGAGCGCTACCTCCTCTTCGCTTATCAGCTCCTCGCCGAGTAGATCCTGCAGACTAAGGAGCCGCTCGAGCACGTCGCGCCGCACCGATAACTTGAGCGGCCCGTTGCCGGGACGACCGTTGCGACGCACTGGCTCGCGGTAGTCCTCCGGGTTGTCTCGGAGCTCGATGAGCCAGTCCCGCATTTCCGCCATACCGGCGTACTCCGCGCGGCCCGACCCGATGAATCCCTCGATGCTCTTGTCGCGGTCCACAACGGTGCAGGTCCAGCAGCCGAAGCGGCTGTTACCGCACGGCTTAGTCGTCTCGTCCATCACGATCGCGCACTCGCCGCTGTTCGCTTCTTTGTAGAGCACTTGCAACTGCCGGTGATTCCCACCCCAGGGCGACGGGGTCAGCGCCAGGTACTCCCACACCTCTTCGGTCGTAAGGTCACGGATAGGCGCCCACACCCAGGCGCTCTTGAGGATGCTATGCGGATTGATGTCGCTCCCGGACGTCTCGTGCTTGCGGATGCTCCGCGCCCGGGTGGCGCTCTCTTCGATGCGGCTCCCCAACAGGATCAGGACCTCGCCCGCCGCCTCGACCTGCTGAAGGATGAACGAGTTGGTCGGCTTGATCTTGAGGCGCTCGGTGCACCAGCGGAAGGTGCGGTTTGGGGCCGGGTAGCCGTACCCGATCAGCCGTACCCAGAAGGTCTCGTGGAGCTCGGGCCGGACGAGATGAGTGGTCATCGGCAGACCGCGAAGTCTCGCGCCGTCCGCGATCGCCTTCAGTTGACTCGTCACGAACGACGAGATGGCGGGTGTCTCAACCAGGGTGTCGGAGGACAGGAGGTGCACGTGACGGGTGCGCCGGGAGGGCCGCACGCGGGCTAGCGCCTCGAACACGAGGTGGCCGACGAGGGTCGAGTCCTTGCCTCCACTGAACGCGACGATCCAGGGCCGGTTGTCGGCCGGGTCCTCGTACCGCTCCACCAGCCTGGCGACGATCGCGTCAGTCTTCTCGCGCAACTCCTCGCTGATCTCGGTGGGTCCGTGGAAGACGGTCGGTCGGGTGGTCATTGACGCCAACTTTCTGCTCCAAGGGCGACTGCCATTGTCGATGGGACGGCGCGTAGCTCGCGGCCCTGCCCGTCCATGAGGTCCACCAGGCCGAGATTTGCGAGAAACTCAACGCTGTCGCGCTCCGAGGTAGTGACCGGCAGCCCGTCGCCCGCGTCATGGATGCGCTCCATGGTGGCAGAGTCCGACGCCGTCATCCCAAGCCGGTTCAGGCCCCAGGCCGTCAGCACTCGCATGGCCTGCGACTCCGATACGCGTCCGGTCGCAGCCCCGGAGGTGCCGACCTCGTCGATCAGTCGAGTCGCAGCCGCCCTCGCCCTGCCGAGGTCGAAGCGGCCCACAAGAGCGAGCAGCCTGCGCACCTCCACGGGCAGCCGGCCGAACTCCCGTCCGAGCGACGCCGCCACGCTGTCGCGTGTCTGTGCCCCGCGGCCGCCGGCGACAGCTGGCGTACTGGCGTCCTGCAGCCGAATGCGCTCAGCGATCTGGTCCACCACTGATCCACCGCCCGCGGCGGCATTGATGACCTGCAGCCCCCGCTCCCAGTGTCCGATGATCAGAGTTCGGAGCTCGGCGGCCGAGACCTCCTCGTCGTGGTGCCGCACGATCAGCGCTACGAGGAGGCTCGCGGGTCCTGGCCTGCCCAGCAGAGTCGTCCCCTTGATCTCCTTGCCCTTGCCACCGACCGGAGACACTTCGACGGAGATTGGCGCCGGATCGGCTAGCGACGTGGCCAAGGCGACCCGACTAAGGACGTTCTCGTTCGACAGGCCGCTGGCTGCCGTCAGTCGCCTCAGGCGGCCGGAACCGGTGGGCGAAAGCTGGTAGGTCGCATGCAGCGCACCTTCGACAAGACTAGTCACGCTTTGCCCTCCGCGAAATAGTCGCCAGCGACGATCCGGCTCTCCGACACCGCGTCGTCGTGCAGGATCACGAAGGTCTCGACGATGTACGGACGCAGGCCCTCAAGCAAGGTCCCGCGCACCTCTTCATCGGTGCTGAGCACGAAGACCTGCCTGCCGACGCGCGGCCAAAACCGCTCGACGACGTTGGTGCGGTGCGAGGCGTCCAGCCGCGCGAGCGGAGTGTCGATGAACATGGGGAGGGCGGAGTCGGAGCAATCTAGAATCGCCGCCCCGAATGCCATCGCCGTCAACTGATGCTCGCCCGCCGATGGCAGGTGCACCTTCCGCCCGCCGCGGCCAAACAGCTGTGTCTCGTAGGTGACAGGGTCGATTTCCACGGCAGTGACAAGGTGCTGCTTATGGAGGAGGTCCTTCAACCTCCGGAGCAGTGCCTTGGAGACCCCGGCGAGCGCGAGTCGACGCCGTTCGTCCGCATACGCTCGGAGCCCACGTGTGAGAAGGTCCGCCGCCGCAAGCCAGCGATTCGCGCTGTCGCTATCCTCTGCACGCGCGGTGAGCCGGGCGATCGACCGCTCGAGTTCAGCCACCTTGTCCCGCTTCTCGGCGGCGGCAAGCTCAGTTGCTCCAAGCTGCGCCCGCAGCTCCGATAGACCGTCACGAAGCTCCTGCGCGCGCACAAGCAGACGGTCCACTGCGCCCTGCTCGGCCAGCTCGAGGCGGCGCGTCTCTAACTTCCCAATCTCGGCTTGGATCGCCGTCAGGTCCTGCGCCAAGTATTGGATATCCTCTACGTCGCGCTTGTCCAGCGTCTTTGCGGTGGACAGTGCCGCAGCAACCTCCTCATCGGAGAGGACGCCGAGCCCGCTCGATAACTCGTCGCTCGAGCAAGCATCAGCGCCCTCCGACAGGTCACCGCGGAGCTGCACAGTAAGGCGCTCGACCTCCTCGACCGCTGCCGGCGGCATCCGGCCGGATAGACCAGCCAGGAGGCGCGCGGCGAATTTGTCGGATGCCTCCGCCTGCAGCTTCCGTCGCTCGCGGCCAGCCCTCGCGTCCTGCTCGCTCGCGAGGTCAATCGAGACATCCCGCAGGAGGTCCGGGAACATGCCGAGGTACAACCACTCGCCGAGCCCTCGACCGAAGCGCGAGCGGAGCTCGTCGCGGCGCCCGCGCAGGGATGTGAGTTCAGCGTCAATCTGGACGGTCGTGATGGGCGACGAGCCCGACAGGCGCTCGTCGATCGCCGCTTGAACGGTAGCCAGGCTCTCTTCCAGGTCGTCGGCCTGCATGCGGCGTTCCCGCTCGTTGAGCTGGTTCTCACGGAGCGCCTCCGTCAGTGCCCCAAGCTCCCTTTCCCACGCGTCGAGAACGTCCACCTGCGTCTCGGAAAGCAAGGCGGTGCGCCTGTCCCTGCTGAGCCTGGCGATGTCGGAGGTGAGCTTCTTGATTGGCTCGAGGTCAAGAAGACGGTCAAGGGCGTCGGCGATCGAGCCGGAGTCGTCGCCAAGCTTGGAGCGGACCTGCTCCCCGTCGAAAAAGATCAGTTCAGCCAAATGCCGCGGCATCCAGATCGCGACGCGCTCTTGTGCGTCCTCGCCCGAGTAGAGCTCGGATCCAATTTCGCGGTCCTCTCGGACCTCGAGCAGTTCCTCTTCGACCGACCCATCGGCCCGGAACCAGATCGACCGCTTGACGTCCACCCGGCTGTCGCCGTCTTGCAGCACGACGCCGACGCTCATGAGGTCGTCATGCGCCCCGCGGGCGCCGGCGCTGCAACCGGCCGCCAGCCACTCGGCGTAACGGCGGCGGAAGTCCCGGCCCTGCCGCGGCATTCCTGGCAGACCGCTGGCTCCCACACCGTACAGAGCCAAGAGCACCGCCTGGACCAGAGTGGTCTTACCCGCCCCATTTTCCCCGCCGAACAGGTACACGTTGGCGTTGCGGGTGGGCTCCGCCAGATTTAGAACGTGCGTGCCGCGGTACGCCTTGAAGTTGTGGAGATGGATTTGCCGGACGAGCATCAGGCAGTCCCACGCGCTCCGGTGGTGTCCGCGATCTCCGAAACGAGTTCGTCAATGCGTCGAGCCGGAACGGCGCGGACGCGGTGTCGCCCCACGGCGCGCGCCTCGACGATCGCCTCCTCGAGCAGCGCTTCGGGGATGCCAAGCGCCCTCGTCACGGTGCCCATGGCTGCAGCATGGTCGTCCCCACCGACAGTTTCGGCGTCGGGCGGTCTCTCCCGTCGATCAGCCATTCACTTCCTCCAAGTCGCTCGGCCTCTACCGAGCTTGCCACGAGTTCCGGGCAAAGTCTCGCAGGTGGTGGACGCCGGTTCAGGCGCCGGTCGAGACATCGACCACCGGAAGCGGCGCTGTGTATGCCTCCAGCGAGGACACCGCACGCCGATGCCGTTTCTGGGCCGGCGTCTCCTCGCAGGCGTGTCTGACCGACGTCACGGCTACCCCTGACGGCGAACGTCCTAGTCATCAACCTCAACCGGCCTACGGTGAGTCCGTCCAACACACGCTCCGGAAAATCATCAAGACGGCCCACCCGGTCGCGGACGAGGGGTTGAGCGCCGACCGGGAGCGCCAGGTAGCCCAGGTTTCGTCGGGCATGAGCGCCGAACCGACTGCGCCAGTCCAGACGACCGCCAGGCTGGCAAGGACCTGCCGCTTGCGACCGCCGGGCGCGTCCCGAGTGACGGCGCCGACCGCGTCCAGCACGGCGCGGCGCTCCCCGACCGTCGCCGCGGCCTCGTAGTCCTCGCGGAAGGTGCGGTCGGTGCCTTCCTGGACGCACTCGACTGCGGCGCCTCGGCCCGCTTCTCGTCGCGCAGGCCGAGCAGGCTGCCCTGTTGCGCCTGCAGGTCGGCACGCGCCTCCCGGGGACGGCGCGTCACGGATCAGTCGGTCGAGTTCCTACAGCCGCCGTTCGACCTCGGACTCCACCGCGGCGCCGCCCTGGTGGACGGCCTCGACGCGCCGCCAGCACACGTGCTCGCCCTTCTGCCGCAGCAACTCCCCGCCCAGGTCCTTGAAGTTGCTGATCGTCTGGCTGCACATCGGGCACGAGTAGGGCTCACGGCTCCGGGTGGTGCCGCGCTACATCCGCTGGCCGCTGCAGTGGCCGCACGCCATCAGGCCGCTGAGCACGCTCGACGTCCGCGTCCGCTGGCCCGTTGCGACCCGGAACGACGCCCGCGTTCTCGTCTTCGGAGAGGGGCGCCACTGTGGCCGGCGTCGACCGAGAGCGTATGCAAGACAGGTTCCGGCGTGGGATTATCGCCACTTCTTGGTGGAGGTCCGCTTCTCCCGGGCCTCGATGTCGGTGATTGGGATCCGCCACTGCCCTCCGATGCGGTTGGCGGACAACTCTTGGCGCGACATCATTCGCCGTACTGTGCGAGCGCTGATGCCGAAGTATTCGGCTACCTCCTCCGACGACATGGATGCCTTGCCGCTCTTAGCGGCGCGCTGCTTATCCGTAATGGGCCCCGACGGCAGTGCTGTAGGCGGCGCAACCTTCAGGCGGAATCGATACCGCGAGCCAGCGGATCGCACCTACGCGCTCTCGCAGACCTTCACCGATCTCGATGACACCCATACGCAGTGCTCGCGCCACTTCCGAGCGCGCCCGCCCGGGGGCGTGGGCCACCCGGTCACCACGCGGGCCGACTTATGTCACTGGAACCCCGCGTTCGAACAGTAGGAGTACATGGAGGGCATGGGTCGGCTTCTTCTCCTGCAAGTTGGCCGGCCAGCGACCTACGACAAGGTCGCGGCGGTGGTCCTGCGGGCGGACTAGCCGAGTGCCGAGCGGCAAGATCGGTTGTAGCGCGGTGCAGAGCGTCTGGCAGTTCTCGGGGTCTGTCTTGCCGCCCCTCGCCCACGACAGGATGCGATCGCCTTCAATCTCCTACACCTTGAGTGCTGGCGGCACGTGCACGCCTACCATGCCCGCATGGCGTGCACGGTATGCGGACTTGGCGGACACAACAGCCGCACCTGTCCAGGGGAGCACCCGACCTGCCCCAACTGCGGCAACCCCACAGCGAACATGAATGAGTACTCAGAGCGCCACGACAGCCGCTACTGCTCGCCAATGACGTCCCCGGACTGCTGGGACTGGGCCAACGCAAGAGATCAGTGAGGGCGAGATGACCATGCTCACCTGCGAGGGCTGCGGCGAGCCGATACAGGGCGACGACAGCCACCTCGACTTCAACGGCGAGGACTGGCACGAAGGCTGCTTTGAAGTCAGCGGCGGACCGACGTACTGCTGCGGGATGATCTACGAGAACGGCGAGGACACCTGCTTCAGCTGCGGCGAACCCCTTCTGTGATCCGCGCGAACTTCCCATCGGCCGACAGCCGCGGCTAGGACCCGATGCCCACCGGGCAGTGGCTCGGCTAGATGTCATGCACAGCGCGCGGCGGGTCGTCGGTTCCATATGACGACCTCGGTCGAGCAGGGACACGATCCACACGACGCGCAAGCGGCACGCATCTTCGGGTTCCGGTGCGGTTTCAAGAGATCACGGATCGCTTCTTCAGCGACAGCCCGAGCGTCGACGACCTCATCTTGGCACTGGCTGGCGCCTACTGGAGCCAGGTGCAGGAGCGGGTCAAAGCTGGCCTGGGGCCGGTCGCGTGAACGTCTGCACCCGATTGGACAGTCGAGCGATCGTTGCCTCAGTGGCGATCTGGACCGGTACTAGCCACGACCGCGGGGGGTCGACTGACGCGCGCGACGCCTCCACTCGTGCTCGGCCTCCTCAGCCTCGATAGCGATAGCGACTCTCGGGCTCACCCAGGGGAGCAGACTCATCAGGTCGGCGATCGCTCCAAACAGTGCTCCTTCGGTGGCGCGTTTGCTGATCGGACTATCACCTGGTTTCGGCGTCAATCGGCTCATGTCGCCAGTTCCGTTGCAGGTTGTGCAGCGCTTGCCTGATCGCGGCTCGAAGGCCGCCTCAAGGGCCGAGTTTTTGAGGCTGTCCGCCAGGCCTCCGTTCTCGTCATCTTCTCCGACTTCTCGCCGCCACCTCGCGGGCGCCACATAGGGCTGACGGATCTCGACCAAGTAGGCAAGATCAGAGGCCGTGCGCCGTCGCTCACGGGTGGTCAGTGACGAGTCGCTAAGTCGTTCGAGCAGTTCCTCGATGGCCGCCGAGAGCGCCCGTTGGCGTACGCGGAAGTCGTCGGCGCACTTGTGGTTGCAGAACCATCGGTCGCGCCCGCGCTCGGCTCCGCGCACGATCGTGCGGCCGCACCCCGGCAATCTGCACGGAGCAGTCAGGACTGAGTGATCCGGAGAGTGAGATATGAAGCGCAGTCGCCTCACCGTGCGGGGGCTGAGACCGCGCAGGATGTCGGGGGATGCGGCCACTTGTTCCAACCTTTCACGTAAAAGATCGTCCTTACCCGTGAGACTAACTTGATGAGTCCGGAAAAGTCAGCGTGGAATGGGCAGGCACTTCGGGCAGAACACTCACGCCTGAGATCGCGAGGGGTGTGCAAACACGCTCGAGCGGCGTAGTTTGTCCCTCGACGAAGCCCTCGCATTCCGCCAGAAATGGCGTGAGGTCCCGCTGCGCCAACAGTCGGGACCTCACTTGCGGTGGCCCTCGTCGGAGCATTGGACTGCGAGTACGACAGAGGGTGACCGCTGTGTCCCATCATCCTGCATCTGACGACGTTTCGTCATGCCTGCCGCAGGCGCGCGGCTCGGTTTCGAGACCGTCCAAGGCCGCCGAATCGGCGCCGGACGAGGCCGCAGGGACTGCTCTCGTGAAGAACCTGCCCGACCCCCATCCGCGGATGCCGAAGGCGACTGCGCGTCGAGGCACCAGACGGATGGCACCGGAGGTGCGCGCAGCGATCGGGCCGGTACTTGCAAGAACCCGCACTCTCGAACTGATGGCCGCAGGCGAGATCGAACCCGGTGGGTGCACCATCGTGTTCGTGCAGGGCCCCGATGGGCCGGTGAAGGCTCATGCCGTCTTCGCTAAGTGTGTCAGCACCAAGTACCTATGGGTGCGGGTCACCGCAGGAGCCCCACGGGGTCGTGACGTCGCACTGCTGCTGTGGGACATGGCGGGCGGCGAGGAGACGTTCGCCTCCGGAGTTGCCAACCGCCCGGGGCAATCGGTTCCAGCGTTGCCGCGGAACGTGTTGGCGCTGAACTTATGGCGTAGCACTGGCGCCCCGCCTGCCTGGCTGCCCGGAGCGATCGTTCTGGACCACGGCCCCAAGGAGGAGAGCCATCGGCTCATCCGATACTGCGCCCAGATCGGAGTCACGATCCTGTGGGCTGCCACCCGTGAACCGACGGACAAGGCGTACGTCGAGTCCGTCATCAGCGAGTTCGCCCGAGCCTGCCAACTGATCCCGGGCCACGAGGGCAACGCCGTCGGGAACCGCCCATCCGCTGACCCTCAGCGGATTCCCACCACTGCCATGCCCATTGGCGCGTATGCGCGCCATCCACTCCAACTGCGACGCAAGGCGTGTAGGCGTCTATCAACGGAGCCTCGGAACACGCCCATCCACTCGAAAGCGACCGAAGGATGACGGGCGGCGCCCCGCACCCCCGCGATAGTCCTGCCGAAGGCTGGTCCCCCGCGGAGTGTGCGCTCCCGGTCGTGCATGAGGTGTCGCCTGCTGCGACAGCCCGTCGGGGTACTCGGCGCATCCCTCAGGCCGTTCGCCGCCTTGTGGGGCGGCAGCTTTCTCGCGAGCGGGCGATGGCTCTCGTGGCGTCGGGTCAGATGGACGATGTGCGGGCCAGGGTGGTGTGGAAGGTCGCTGAGTCCGCCGTGGTGCAATCAGTCCTGGACTTCGCGATCCCCACCCCGGCCTACCTCGTCGAGCCGGTACGCCGCGTTGGCACCTATGAGGGTGCCCGCAGCCGGATCGCCATGCTTCCGGTAGTGCGTGAAGGCCGGGCGCTCATGCTGACCTTGGACTCCGGTCTCGAGTTGGCCTGGGCTCACGCGTTGGTCATGCACCCCGATGTCTCAGCACTCTACGCCCAACCATTCATGCTGGTCTGGGACCACGACGAGGGATCGATTGTGCACATCCCGGACCTGACCGCCGTCATCGACGGACAACTGGTCGTCTTCGAAGTGAAGCCCGCCTTCCGGCGGGCTGACCCGTGGATCGAGGCTCGCACCGCATTGGCACAGCGCTCGCTGGGCAGGGCAGGGACCAGGTACCACCTCCTGAGCGATGTGACGCGCCAGATGTCGATGAACCTGCAGATTCTCTCTGGTTACCGACGACCCAACCCGTTCCTTGCTTCCGAGGTCCGGATCGCCCTTCAGTCTCGGTCACGCTCGATCGGAGGCGTCGTCGAAGCGATCTGCCGTGAACGCGCCGGCGAGGCCTACCGACCGCCGCAATCGGGTGCTGCGGGCGCAGCACCCGAGACCGACTTCGCAGACGGTGCCCACCGCGAGAAGTCCCAGATGGCGTCGGTGCGGATCGGCCTGGAGGTTGCTATGCATCTTCTGGCTGTTGGTCATTTCCACACGAACCTGGATCAGCCGCTGCGACTTTCGAGTGTCTTGTCGAGGCAACATCCGGACGTTTCGAGTTGGGCACGTTGAGCGACGACGTGCGCGATGGAGGATCCGTGGATCCGGCCGAACATCCCTGGGATCCCGATGCGCCGGCCCCCGGAGGCGGAGGGAACACGTCCACGGCAGAGTCAGACCTTCCGGACCTGACCCCTTCCTTTGCTCGCGCACAACCGGTCGTTCGTCTGACGCTAGCGCGAGACGAGCGACCTGCGGTGTCGGCAGACGGCGAGCAGCCCATCATTCTGGACAGTTACGACGACTCCGGCCAGATCATGTTCGAGTTGTTCAAGAACGGCGAGACCGAATCTAAGTCGCTCCAGGAACTGCTGAGTGCGGTCTCGGTGGCCCATCGGGCGCTCACTCCTGACTTTGTGCCGGACCCTGACGCCGAAGTGCTCCACTGGATCGCACCAGAGGTCCGCAACAAAGCACTCCGTTCCCAGGCCCATCTGATCGATGTCATCAGTGGTCGGCCCGCCGGAGACACAAGTAAGGATGCAGAACTGTATGACGCCGAGAAGACGACGGTCACCGAGCGTCGTACAGCCAAGCGCGCCGAACTCGGCTGGAGCGCCTCGACGATGTCGCGCCGCGAGGCTGCGTACCGTGCCCGCGGCATCGTCGGTCTTATCCCTCACTCCGGTCGCAAGGCCCAACTGAAGAACGTCATCGACGTTGCACCCGAGATCCTCGCGGTGATCCGCGAGCACGCCCAGGCCGGGCATCTGGGCAGCAAGAAGCACCTGCAGTCCGACTACGCGGCCGTCATCGTCGACCTTCGACGCCGAGGGATGGTGTCGCGAAACCCAGGAACCCCCGGCCCCGACGGTCGGGAACTCCCGGGCATCGACGAGGTGCTCCCATACCACCGCTTCGCTGCGCTCTGGCATCAACTCAACGGTGGCCGCACCCAGCGCAACGCTAAAACGCGCCACGAGCAATCCAAGCGACCGACGGACGGACCGCTGCGCCACCGGGCATACGACTTCGCACAGATGCTCGAGGTGGACGCCACACCCACCGACTTCTTCGTGCAGGGTCCTGACGGTGAGCCACGCCGTGCCTACGCCGTCTTTGCAGTGTGCGTCTCGACAAAGATGACCTGGCTGCGCCTGGTCCGGGAACCCCCGCGGGGTCGAGATCTGGCGCTGCTTCTGTTCGACATCATCGGCGGTCACTGCCTTGCGCGCGCGGAGCATGGTGCCCAAATCAGCGCCGTGCCCTCGCTCTTGCAGCTGAACGCATTTCCCCCGAATGCCGGTCCGCCACCGGGGGTGCTGCCTACCAGCATTCGGCTCGACCACGGCGCTGAGGAGGAGAACACCCTATGGATCTCCCTATGCGCCCAACTGTCGATCGAGTTGCACTGGGCGGCGACCATGACACCGACGGACAAGGCCTTCGTCGAGTCGCTGATTCACACGTTCGCAATCTCGTGCCAGTTGGTTCCGAGCCACAAGGGCAACACCGTTGTCAATCGCCCGAAATTCATTTCCCCAGGAGACATTCCCACCTTCGAGCAGGCTGCACGCGCCTTCAGCCAGTGGCCAGAATGGGCGGCCAACCAGCCACATACCGGACTGCAAGTTGGCACCACCAACCGCTTTCTGACGCCCATCCAGGCGGTCCTCGCATCGCTGCGCTTCGGCAACGTCATTGGAGTCCTTGCGGACCCCACCCTGGCCCTGCGGTTGCTGCCGACCAAACTGCTCAAACCCGAAGACGACGGGGTCACCTGGGAGCGCCGTCGCTACTGGTGTGAGGACTACCAGGACCTGAAGGACGCGTCCACGCGTCGAGGAGAAGCACGCAAGTTGGCCTTCTTCTATGACCCTCAGGCCAAGCACCGCCTTTACTGGATCGAGCCCGGGACGTTCAACGTCCGTCGGCTCTCTAGCCCGGGGGCCGACAGTGGGGTCGCCCCGGCTTTCGACAGCGTCCGACGCATGATCGCCACCACGCTGGGCCACACCGGCCAAAAGTGGCCGACCCATACCGAAATCGGGGAGCGCCGAGCCGATCTGTTGGAGTTGTTCCAGCAGTCCTGGAACGACGACGACCTCAACCCCGACGAGAATGTCGTGCCCCTGCGCCGCACCTCCTCCCGCACTAAGCGCAAAGGCCCAGCGGCAGAGGCCCACGTCGACAACGGTGGTTGGCGGCTCGAGGACTTCATACCTGACACCGCCAACGCCTCGGACTCGTCCGCTGCCTCGGTGAGGGAGTGGGACGAGGGCATCACCGGGGGCTCGAGGGACGCCGCCGACCCCTGGGGTCCGACCGGAGGTGGGGCCTGATCATGACGAACCCGTCGAGATCTGCGGCGTCCAGTACCGACAAAACGGAAGGTCCCCTGGCCGGGCACCGGCACGCGTTCCGGTTCACGGATCACAGTTCCTGGGGGGCTATCCACCGGCTGCGAACGGGGCCGCCGCCGTCGCAATCAGGGCCGGAGATGGAGGCATGGATTCACACCCTGCACGTGGCCGTGTACGAGGACCAGATCGCCGTCGCGATCGATCGACTTCTCCGCCAGCACACCGGCACGAACCGGCGATGGTTGGCGATCGAAGGACCCTCGCTCCTCGGCAAGTCGAGCGCGATCACTGCTGTCCTCCTCGACCGTGCGATGGCACATCCGCAATGGCGGACCCAAAGCCCGGAGGGCCGCCAGCAGACTCCGTACATCTACTTGGCGTCGCAGACCAACCAGACCTCCAAGGCCTATCTGGTGGCGATCGCGCGTGCCTGCGGGCTCCCCGCAGATGGTGATGAGCACCGTCTACACAACCGACTCAGCGAACTCCTCCTTGCCCATGGCGTGGAACTGATCGTCGTCGACGACGGCCACTTCTGCCGCCGCATCTCCGACCAGGCGAGCAGACTCAGCGACGGTCTTCGCGCGTTGCTCGACCTACCGGTCCCCATCGTGGTGGTCGGCATCGATCTGAGTCGCTCAGCCTGGCTACGAGATCCTGGCCGAAACAACGACTCAGCACAGCAGTTGCGCCGCCGAGCCAACCGCCTGGTGCTGCTGCCCTTGCACCGCGACCGAGGTCCCAAGCCCGCAGACCTGTTCGCTGCCCTGCTTCGGCACCTACAGCGCATCGAGGGTTTTCATGCGCCCGGTCTCAACCCCGAGACGATGTTCTGGCTCACCACGCGCCTCGAAGGTTTGACCGGATCCATGCTGGAGGCCGTCAAGACGGCCGCAGTTGAGGCCATCTGGGACAACGGACGTGCTCTCACCAAGGACCACCTCTATGCCGCGGTCGGTGACTTCGCATGACCCGGAACGGGCTCATGGGGCGGTTACCGGCCCGGACGCACCCCGACGTCCCGAACCCCCGGGCCGTCGTAGAACTTGACCTACCGCCGGGCTCACCGTTCGGCTCCGCCGGGGAGAGGTTCGGGTTCATGCCGACCCCGTTTGAAGACGAGCCGCTCGACGGCTACCTGGAGCACCTCGCGCACGGCATGCGCACCGATCCGATGAACCTGCGACGCCACTTCGCTCTGCCCCTCAGGTTGGCCCTCGGAGCGGTGGCGCCGCTCGGTGCCGAGCAGGTGCTGAGACTCAGCCTGGCCCTCGGTCTGGGCGAGGTGACTCTGCGAGCAATGACGCTGCAGCGCTTCGAACATCTTGGGCTGGTTCCTCAAGCGGATGCCCGTGGGTACCCCTCCGGTTCCTGGCCGCGCGGCCAGGGAGCCCGGTTCTGCCCCGAGTGCCTCGTTGAGCGCGGGGCTCGATGGCGGATCGGCTGGTACCTGATGTGGTCCTTCGCCTGCGTGCGCCATCACCGGCTGCTACTCGGAGACTGCCCCACCTGCTCTCAACCGGTCCGAACCAGCCCGATGGGCCATCCCAGAGGGATCAACACTGGACTGCGAGTCAACGCCCAGCGAGAGTGCGTCTGTCCGGTCGAGGCACTCGCCTCGTCGACCCAACAACTCACCCCGGAGACGCCAGACGAGTCGTTCGGTCCGGTGAGTCGGGCGCAGCAGCTGCTTGACCGTGTGCTCGATGGGGACATCACCACGATTGAGTCCCTGGGTGCCGAGCGCCCCGCCGTCGAGTGGCTTGGCGACGTGGCAACCATCGTGCGGCTGCTGGCCACCCGTCTCGATGCGCAACTGGCCGGACCCCAACTCGGTCAACTCCTGGATGCGCAACCACCCCTTCCAAGCCGCAACCCACCTCGCCACCTCGCCCCAGAGGCCCACGGAGAATCGGCGCTGGGCTTGGGAGAACTCTGGGCTGATGCTCTTCGGCTTCCGAACAGCGAACGACCGGCGGTCCGGATGCAGGCCACAGTTCGCTCGCCCGTCATCACCGGCCTCTGCGCCACCGTCGCTGTTCACATTCTCGCCAACGACAGCGTGGAAGCAGCACGCGAACGGCTCGGCGCGTTTCCCGTCCGTGGACAAGCCTCGACCGGGGAGTTCGTCAGCAAGTACGGCACCTCGTGGGAACTGGCCACCGCGCTTCGCCGAGAAGCCACGAGCGCGCGCCCAGGAGCCACCTTGGCGGTACGACTCGTTGCCACGCGCTTCACCATCACTGGCCACCGCCGCCGCCCACTGAACCCCAGCAAGGTCCCCGCCAGCCTGTGGCCAGGCCTCCTCCTGTCCGATGCCTCCACCGCGCAGGCGGGGTACTACGCGTGCGCAGCAAGTACTGCGATCGTGGCCATCGCCAGTGGCGCAGGCCTCCATACGGCGTTCGCATCCCTGGGTCACTCGCCCAGACTCGTCAAACAACTCAAGGGAGAACTCGCCGGGATCCTTGATCTCCAGACCGCCCGGCCCAGCGGCACGTTCGCCCAGTTGCTCGCACTCCACGACTTCCTCTCAACTGTGGACGTACCCATCGACTACGCCCGCCGCCGATACACGTTCCAAGAACCCCGCCGCCCGAGCAGGCGCCTGGCGCAACGGGTGTCCGAAGAGTCCGGGCTCAGGCAAACCGAGCGGCTCACCGCCTTCATGGGCTGGCACGTCCACGAGCTCCTCACCGGCCACGACCTGCTCTTCACTGACCCCTACCTTGACCTCCTCGCCGGACACCGCCGCGCCTACGCCACCGTGCGCGAACACTGGCGCGCCGAGCCACCTCCCACCCTGCTACGAGTTGCCGAACGAGCCCTCCAGGTCAACCACCTCGACGAACCGATCACCTGGTCGCCTCGCCGCACCGGACAAGGCTCCTTCTTCGGCCCGGCCCCCGACATGACCCGTCAACTGGGAGGATGGGACGAGAGGCCAGCCAGGGGCGCGAGCCGACACCTAAGCGCATATGACGGTCGGCCACTGGACGAGGTCATCACGATTGCTGAGCGACCCGACAACCACAGCGAGCGGCGCCTACGCATCGACCTTGCCCGCTTTCAAGTCGTGGCCGAGAGCTCCACCATGACCATCGCCTCGCACCGGCTCGGCCTCACCCCGAGCACCCTCTCGGAATCCACGCGCCGCTTAGAGCGGCGCCTGGGCCATCAACTGTTCGACCGCACTCCACGCGGTCTGCAACTGACCCAGCCAGGGCGTCACCTTCGACGTCTCCTCGCCCAATCCAGTATCACCCCCCTCATCGACGGCCGCGCCTCATGAACCGATCCGGACGAAACGACCACGCCAGCAAGAAGCCAGCGAAGGGAAAGCCATGCCTACAGCGCGACCAGACGACGTCCCCGGCGATCCCGACTCCCTCCAGGTTCACCTCAGCCCTGACCAACCAGCAGGCCCACATGCGGCATACCTACGCGACTACTACTGCAACAACCCGACCGCCGTGTCCGAGTCCCGCGTCTGCCTGGACATGTGCAACGAGTACATCGAACTCACGGTCGGCGAGTGTTGGGTCTGCGGCGTCGGGGGCCAGGTGGCAGGCGAGCATGCGTGCCCGAATCATGATGCAAGCGGGATGCGCTAACAGCTATGCGACCGATCTGCAGCAAGGGATCTCGTCGGACGGCAAGAGCGACGCTCCCGTCGTCAAGTCAGATGCGTCCTGTCATGACACATAGCGTTGACGAGCCACCCGCGGCTGACGAGTGGATCGAGTGCGGGCTGGACCCGTGGCTCGTCACCCAGTGCGTTGTTCACGGATGGTCCTTCGAGGACCTGACCTCCGTGCTGTGTGCTCACACGCCCACCCAGATCTCTGCCGATGCCCTCAACTTCGGAATCGATCCACTCGAGATCATCGTCATGCTTGCCGAAGGGCGCCAAACACCAGAACGGTCCTCGGCCCGAGCTATTACCGGCTCCGCAGGTAGGTCAGGTGGTAACAATGGATGAAGCCGACGACCGACTGACGCCCCTGCGAGAACGCGTCGAGCCTGCCTGGGAGCGGTACTGGTGGAACTGCGGTGACGGCTGGGTTGACCTCCTGGTCCGGCTCGCTGAGGACCTGAGCACCATCAGCGCGAACTGGACCCTGAGCCAGGTGAAGTCCAAGTTCGGCTCGCTCGACTTCTACGCATCACCCCACGCGGACGACCCGGACGTTCAGCAAAGGTTCGATGCCCGCGTCCGTGAAGCGCAGACCGAGGCCTCGTCGACATGTGAGACCTGCGGGACCCCGGGCGTCCTGCGCATCGAGCCCGAGTCGGGTTGGTACCTGACGCTGTGCCAGACCCATGCCGACCAGATCGGCACCGAGACCTGGAAACGCTCGTGACGACGGTGGCGCTGATGGGTGACGTGCACGGCAACCGGTCCTGGGTGAGGTCCCGTCTACAGTCGATCGGCGAGCGCGGCGACGTCCGCACAGTTATCCAACTCGGCGACTGGGGCCTGCTGTGGCCAGGGGCGTCCTCACGGCGGATGACCGACGAGGCATCCACGCTGTGCCAGCGCTACGACCTCGACCTCCTCATCATCGAGGGCAACCACGACAACGCCGACGCCTTATCCCAGCGATGGCAGGACCCACGAAACCGGAGCGCGGACGATCGAGCGCTTCCGCTGCACCTGGCGGACCGGGTCGCCGTGATGCCACGCGGCTACCGGTTCGCGATCGCCGGGCGGACGTTCGTCTGCCTGGGTGGTGCCACGTCGCTCGACCGCGGTCACCGAACGGAAGGGAAGGACTGGTGGCCTGCTGAGGCGATCACCGATGAGCAGGTGGCTCTCGCGACCGAGGGCGGTTACGCAGACGTCCTCCTCTCCCACGAGACCGTCGACGTCCCCTACGCAGTACCGGCGGTCGAAGAGATCCTCGCGAACGACCCGTGGGGCTGGCCCGCCGACGCACTTGCAGCGTCGGCGGGGTCACGGCGACAAGTGACCGCCGCGGTAGAGGCTGTGGGGCCGCGGGCCGTGTTCCACGGGCACATGCATTGCTCCGGGACGCGGACGGTCCGGCTCCCAGGCCGAGACTTCGACACGACCATCCATTCGCTGCACCGTGACGGGCACGCCTCGAACCTCCTCCTCCTGGACGTCGAGCCATTGACGCCGGTGACGAGAGGACGGGCTCGATGAGTGACGCATGGGCCGGGCACAGAGACTCCGCTGGGCGCAACGACATACGCGACGTCGCTGCTCCGCTTTGGTCAGCCGCCCGCACCGCTGAGGTCCTCCAGGTCACCCAGGAGGACTTGGCCGTGCGGCATCAAACCGGAGTCGTCCTCGGCGTTGAGACATCCGATGGCAACCACTCCTATCCGCTAGCCCAGTTCGAGCAGACGTCCGACGGAACCGTCCACGCGAAGTCCGGGCGTTCTACGCCCCTGGTCACGCTGCGTGCGTTCGATCCGTGGACCGTCGCGGTCCTGCTCAACACCAGTGTTGGCGAACTCGATGGACTCGCACCGGCCGCATGGGCTCGAGCGACATGGCACCAGGAGACTCTCGACGACCTTGCCGCCATCATTTGCGCCGAGTGGTCACGATGAGCGGACACGACGACATCGCGATGGTCCGCTGTGACCACGGCGGCGGGCTCGGATGGAGCCACCCAGCCCCCGGCGTCCCGCCCTGGCCACACGCCTGCTGCGGTCGCCCCGACCACTGCGAATCGGCTGCCACGAACCTGTCCCCGGCCAGCGACCTCGCCTACGTGGACCACTCAACTCCACCGGCGGCTGAGTTGCCTGGCTTGGGCCCCGACGACTGGAGTGCGCTTCGTGACCGAGTGCGCGAACGCCAGGCACGCACCCGATTGAGCCACATCGAGGCCCTTGAGGACGTCGCACTGCTCGCCATTCACGGAACCCCGCGTCGATCTATCGCCGAGATCGCCGATCTTGCCGAGTCCGAGGTCCGACAACTACTCCGCGAAGCCGAGCGAAACGGGATGCTCGGCGGTGCCGCATTCGAAGAGACGCCCGAGATGATCGTGCTGAGGACAGTCGTGCGACACGGTGATCGGCGCCAGATGGTCGATCGTCTTGTCGAGCACCGCTACAAGTTTGGCGCCAGCGATCTTCCGCCAGCCGAAGGCGGTGCCCCCGGGACCTGGAGTCAGGTTTGCGACGCCCTCCTCAGAAGATGGCTCAGCGATGCCGAGGCTCGTCAGATCAGCCTCGCCGTCCAGCAAGTATCGAAGTCGGCCTCCAACGTGGATCGTGCGCGTGATCACCCCCAGTAAGGAATAGATGCCGGCTCTCGGAATCCGGGGCCAAGACGAAGGATCCAGGACGAAGGATGGAGATGGCCAGATGAGCGACCACGACGGGGACGCAGCCGTGACGCGCTGCGACCACCGCCGCGGCCTCGGCTGGATCCCACCCCGCGAATGCGAACAACTGGTGGGCGCACTCCTGCTGCGGAAGACCCAATCACTGCCCCGGAGTAGCGATCCGCGTCCCCTCGGCGCCAAACGACTTAGCCCACACCGACTACGAGCCGATCCAGATGACACCACCAACGACGGGGCACCTCCTCGGAGTGGACGAGGCCGACGAGTTCCACCCGATCACACTGAGCGAGCGCCGACGCGAATGTCGCGAGGAAGGCAGGTCCGGCCTGAGCGCAGAGCAGCCGTAAATGGCCTCTGCATCGAGGACCCAAGATTGGGGTGTATCCCGGACACGGGAACCGTTGGTGGCTCTCACGATCTCCACCGCGAGTGATCGATAGCGTGGCCGCCTTGAAGTAGGCGCCGAAGATGACGGAGCGACTGGAGAAGGCGCGGGCGAGGCGGAGGCTGGCTCGTTGGCCAGTTGACTCACCCCACGGCGCTGGGTTGCCGTTTGTTGTGGACGGATCAGCGAGTGCCCGGAGATGTAGCCGAGTGAAGGCACTGCGCCGGGGGCTCTGACACTTTTGGACGGGGTTTGCTCGCGCATGCCGGGGCAAGCCCTATGCTTGCTGGCGCGGATGGGCTGGACAGGCGACCGCGTCGCACTCCTTGGAGGGCGTCGAGGAAAGTCCGGGCTCCACAGGGCAGGGTGGTGGCTAACAGCCACCCGGGGTAACCCGCGGGACAGTGCCACAGAAAACAGACCGCCTCCCTCGCTCCGGCGAGGATAGGTAAGGGTGAAACGGTGGTGTAAGAGACCACCAGCGGACTGGGTGACCAGACCGGCTAGGTAAACCCCACCCGGAGCAAGGTCAGACAGCGTGCGTTCGAGGGCGGCCCGCCTGAGTACGCGGGTAGACCGCTAGAGGCCGTCGGTAACGGTGGCCGGAGATGGATGGTCGCCAGGCTCTTCGGAGTCACAGAACCCGGCTTATGCGCCAGCCCATCCGCACCTTCAGAACCGCAACTCGGCATCGACAGCGAAGCGCGTCCGGTCGTTCGAGTCGTGCCACAGGTGGGCGTAGGTTTCCAGCGTCTCGCTCGGCGACGCGTGACCAAGGCGTGCCTGCACCGTCTTCGCCGACTCGCCATACCGAATGAGTAACGACGCGTAGTAATGGCGCAAGGCGTGCATACCCGTCCCCGTCATCGCGTTCAGTCCCGCCGCCTTGGCGGCCGGGCGCCACACGTGGCCGAACGCGGATCGGATGATCGCCTGGCCGCTGAGAGTGAAGACCAGACCGTCGTCGTCGATGTTGTTGACACTCAGATGTTGGTCCAGCGCCTCGACGACCACCTGGGGCAGTGGGATGACCCGGCGGCTCGCCGTCGTCTTCGGGGGACCGAACGCGGTCGTCGGACCGGGAAGGGTAAGAAGTTGTCGGTCCACGATCACGACTGGGTCGTCACCGGTCAGACGCAACCGATCACGGGTCACTCCAAAGACCTCGCCTTGGCGCATACCGGTTCCGGCCGTGAGAGTGACGAGCGCGCGTAGGTCTTTCGGGACCTCTGTCCGGAGGCGCGCAACCTGTTCAGTTCGCAACGGAATTACCAGTCGTCGTTCCCGCTGAGGAAGACGTGTGCCCTCGCACGGATTCACTACGAGGCGCTGGTCGCGGATCGCTGCGCGGAAAACGGACGAGACAATGCCGTGGACCACACGGACGGTGGATGGAGCCAGCTTGCTGGTCAGGCTGAGCGTTTGCACCCATCCCTGAATGTCGGAGTGAACGATGGTTCCGATTCGACGGCCCCCGAGCGCGGGGTAGGCGTGGCGTCGCAGCATGGTCTCTACGTGGGCGGCGCTGCTTGCGCGGTGAAGTCGGATGGAGCGCCACTGCTCCGCGTAGTCAAAGAAGGTGATCCGCCCTGCCCTCGGGTGCCCCGTCCAACCTTGCCCCGCCGTGGATGTCACTGCCGCGAGCCAGATGTGTGCTTCTTCCTTCTCGACGAAGTGTTGAGCGCGTTCGCGCCCGTCGAGGTCTCGGTACCTCGCGCGCCATCGCCCGTTCGGTCGCCTGCTAACGCTTCCCACAGTGTCCTCGCATGTCGTGCGTGCCGTTCCGGACTGGCAAGCAACAGGACTCGCCAACGTCTTGCGAATGTGCGCTCACGGAAACAGAACTTATGTGTTCTCGTCCGGAGGAGGTCTTACATGGCCGTGATGTAGTCCTTCGAAGCCATTGGTCGAGAGGCCGTCCAGGGTCCTGGCGTACGCGACAGACGAGCAGTAGAAGGCGATCCGAAGCCCGAGAAGACGGGAAGCTACGCGTCCAGCGACCGGCACTCCGCGAAGCGCACGTCGCGCAGCCCTTCTCGAAGCCCTAGCCGCACCATGCGTCTCTAGCGCGCCGAGAGGCAGTTGCAGATTCACGAGACCAGCCGTTGCAGGCTCATCGCCGCCGAGCGTGGCCCAGTTGCAGACTCACGGATCGTCGGCAGGACGACTGGGCGGTCGTAGCCGGACGGGTCGAGGTCGGACTCTCGGCACCGTGCTGAGCGTGCGGACTACCGACGGACGGGACTTATGTACGTCCGACTACGGAGCTGCGGTCCCTGGCCTCAGCCGGGACCAGGAGAGGCCCGCGCAGGAGGGATGCCGCGCGGGCCTCTCCGAGGGGAGGGACGCTCAGAACAGGTCGGGGACCGTCCAGCCGTCGAGGTCGTACTCGGAGAGGAACTCGTCGGCGAAGCCCTTCATCGAGTCCACGTCTCCGCGGGCCTGGGCCGCGAAGAGCAGCTCGGCCTTCACGTTCTCGTGGTTGCCGGAGTAGTTGCGCTCGTAGAGCTCGTGGCGGCCGCCGAACTCCGAGCCGATGGAGTCCCACAGCGCCTTCATGACCTTGACCCGCTCGACGGCGGTGATGCCGTCGGAGCCGCGGACGTACTTGTCGAGGTACGGGCGGACCTCGGGGCTCTTGAAGTCGGCCGCGCCGGAGGGCAGGTAGATCAGGCCCGAGGCGACGTCCTGCTCGATGATCTCCTTCACCCGCGGGTAGCCGTGGATCATGAACATCCGGTACGTCAGCCCGTACTCCAGCTTCGGGATCACGGCGTCGCCGACCCACGGCTCGGGGTCGCGGGCCATCGACTCGGAGAGCGACCAGAAGAGGTTGCGCCAGCCGATGACCTCGCCGACGCGCGTCTGCACGCCGCGGAAGCCGCCCGAGCCGGTGGAGTCGAGGGCCTTGAGCAGCAGGCCGGCGAGGAAGTCGAGCTTCACCGCGAGCCGGGTGCAGCCCTGGAAGGTGAAGCGGGGCAGGAAGCCGGACTGCGGGAAGAACGCGTTGATGCGCTCGACGTCGCCGTACATGAAGACGTTCTCCCAGGGCACGAGCACCTTGTCGAAGACGAAGATGGTGTCGTTCTCGTCCATCCGGCTCGACAGTGGGTAGTCGAACGGCGAGCCGTTCCTCGCCGCCTGCTCCGTGTACGACGAACGGCAGATCAGCTTGATGCCGGGGGAGTCCATCGGGACCGTGCAGATCAGCGCGAACTGCTTCTTGCGGATCGGGAGGCCGTAGTGGGCGATGAAGTTGTAGTTGGTGATCGCGGACCCGGTGGCGACGACCTTCGCGCCCGACACGATCAGGCCGGCGTCGGTCTCCTTCTCGACCTTCATGTAGACGTCGCCGACCTCGTCGGGCGGCAGCTGCCGGTCGACCGGCGGGTTGATGATCGCGTGGTTCCAGTAGAGGACCTTCTCCTGCGACTCCCGGTACCACCGCTCGGCGTTGTCCTGGAACGGCGCGTAGAGCTCCTTGTTGGCGTGCAGGGTCCCGAGGAAGCTGGCCTTGTAGTCCGGGGAGCGGCCCATCCAGCCCCACGTCATCCGGGCCCAGCGGGCGATCGCGTCGCGCTCCTTGAGCAGGTCGGCCGACGAGGTCGGCGTCTTGAAGAACGGCATGGTCACGCCGCCGTTGCCGGTGTCGGTCGGCACCGTGAGCTCGTCGACGTGGGGGCCGGTGTGCAGGGCGTCGTACAGGCGGGCGGTCATCCGGACCGGGTTGCGGAAGGCCGGGTGCGTGGTCACGTCCTTGACCCGCTCGCCGTGCAGGTAGATCTCGCGGCCGTCGCGCAGACTCTCGATGTACTCGTCGCCGGTCATCGGGCGCGAGGCGAAGTTGGTACGCCGGTTGGCGGGTGAGTCAGCGGCCGGGTTGACCGTCGGCGGGGCGTCGTCGGTGGTGCTCGGGCGCTCGGCGAGGGTGTCGGTCATGGCGGTTCTCCTCAGTAGTGCGTGGCGGACGGGATGGGGGTGAAGCGGGTGGCGGCGTCGAACCACCCGCTGTGCGGGTCGTCGGCGCAGTGCAGCCAGGTGGCGTCGGCGCTGCGCCCGCCGAGGTGGTGGAAGGCGCTGGCGTGGAAGAGCAGCGGCCGGCGCTCGTGGACCTCGACGTCCACGACCTCGCCGAGGAACAGCAGGTGGTCGCCGCCGTCGTCGGTGCGCCAGGCCCGGCACGAGATCGTCGCGCTGGTGCCGCACAGCAGCGGGGCCGTTGGGCCGTCCCGCCACCGGATCGGGTCGTCGCCGGGGCGGCCCGCGAAGTGCATCGCCACCTCGACCTGGTCGGACGCCAGCACGTTGACGGCGTACGACGCGCCGTCGAGCAGGCCGCAGGCCTTCGACGTACGGGTCAGCGCGACCTGCACGAGCGGCGGGTCGAGCGAGATCGGGGTGAACGCCGTGACGGTCGCCCCGTGCGGGGTGCCGTCGGCGGTCCGGCAGGTGATCACCGTGACGCCCGTGGCGAACCGGCCGAAGGTGTCCCGGAGCGTTCTGGTGTCGGTCGAGGTGCTCATGGCCCAGGGACGCTAGGTCGGTCCGGCGCGACGGTCGATCCGCTTTGCGCAGGACCTGTCCGGATGCCGCAACGCGCTGTGACGGCGGTCATGATGCGCTCCCGCCGGTCTTGACGCCGGAGCTACCGTGAGGGGCGTCACAAGGAGGTCGGGTGATGAGCACCGCCGTGGACCCGAACTGGGAGTCCTTCTCCGACGCCGTCACCGATGCCTACTTCCCGCACCGGCTGACGGTCCGCCGTACGCCGCGGCAGCCGGCGACGACGCTGCGCGCGGTGGATCTCGGGCCGGTCCGGCTGGCCCGCATCGGCTGGGGCTCCGACGTGTCCGTGGAGTCCGACCACCCGGGCGCGTGGGCGGTGAACGTCCCGCGCAGCGGCGTGCTCGAGGCCCGGGTCGGCGAGCGGCACGTGCTGTCGGTGGACGGCCAGGCGACGGTCTGCCCGCCCGACGTGCGCACCCGGATGACCCACTGGTCGGCCGACTGCTCGATCGTGGGCATGCGCATCGACCGCGACTACCTGAGCCAGGAGGTGGCCACCCTGGTCGGCGGCTCGAGCGCCGCGATGCCGGCCCAGATCGACCTGCACGGCGGCGCCGGCCTGACCTGGCTCACGCTGCTCTCGACGATCGGGAGCGAGGTGCTGCACCGCCCCGAGCTGCGCGAGGACCGGACCGTGGCCATGCGGCTCGGCGCGACGCTCACCGCGGCGCTGGTCCTCGCCTGCTACCCGGAGTCCGACGAGCACGGCGGCCTGCAGCCGCGCATCGTGTCGCGGGTGCTCGACGCGCTCGAGGACGACCCGGCGCGGGCCTGGACGGCCTCCGACCTGGCGGCCGTGGCCGGGGTCGGCATCCGCCGGCTCCAGCAGGGCTTCCGCGAGTACCACGGCCGTACGCCGATGGCCGTGCTCCAGGACATCCGCCTCGAACGGGCGCACGCCGACCTGCTCGGCGGCGACGCCGCGACGGTCGCCGACGTGGCCTACCGGTGGGGGTTCGGACACCTCGGCAGGTTCGCCGCCGCCTACCGCGAGCGCTACGGCGTCGCGCCGTCCCACACGCTCCGCGGCTGAGGGTCGTAGCCTCCGGGCATGGAGCTGCGCCACCTGCGCTACTACGTCGCCGTCGCGGAGGAGTGCCACTTCGGGCGCGCCGCCCAGCGCCTGCTCATCGCCCAGCCGCCGTTGTCGCAGCAGATCAAGCAGCTCGAGGCGGAGCTCGGGGTCCAGCTGCTGGTCCGCTCGACGCGGCGGGTGGAGCTCACCCCGGCCGGCGAGCGCTACCTGGTGCGGGCGCGGGAGATCCTGGCCGGCGTCGACGCCGCCGGTGCCGAGGCGGTGCGGGTGGCCGCCGGCGAGGTCGGGCACGTCGCCATCGGGTTCACCGGCTCGGCGACGTACGAGCTGCTGCCGACTCTCAGCCGCGCTCTGCGCGCCGCCCTGCCGGGCGTCGAGCTCGACCTGCGCGGCGAGCAGCTGACGCCGAGCCAGGTCGACGGCCTGCTCGACGGCACCCTGGACGTCGGCCTGCTCCGGCCCCCGGTCGGCGACGCCGCCGTCGAGGTCCGGCAGCTGCGCGACGAGCCGCTCGTCGCGGTCCTTCCGGAGACGCACCCGCTGGCGGCGGCCGACACCGTCGCGATCCGCGACCTCCGGGACGAGCCGTTCGTGGGCTACCCCTCCCAGCACCGCAGCGTCGTCCACGACGCGGTGCTCGCGGCGTGCCGGGACGCCGGGTTCACCCCGCGGCCGACGGAGGTCGCCGAGACCTCGACGCTCGTCTCGTTCGTCGCGGCCGGGATGGGGGTCGCCCTGGTCCCGGCCTCGGTGCGGCACCTGCGGATCACCGGCGCGACGTACCGTCCGCTGGCCGGGGACCCGCCACGCGTGGCGCTGGCGGTCGCCACGCGGCTCGGCGAGACCTCCCCCGTCGTACGCCGGGTGCTCGACGTCGTGAGCGCCGCGATGGTCGATCTCGATCAAGACGTCTGAGGTCTTGATCAAGACGAACTGTGTCCTTCACATGTCCTGATCGGCGTGTGACGCTCGTCGCATGAAGATCAGCCGGGTCGAGGCGATCCCCTACGCGATCCCGTACCGCAAGCCGCTGCGCTTCGCCAGCGGCGAGGTCGCCACCGCCGAGCACGTGCTGGTCCGGGTGCACACCGACGACGGGATCGTCGGGACCGCGGACGCCCCGCCGCGCCCGTTCACCTACGGCGAGACCCAGACGTCGGTCCGCTCGATCGTCGCCGACTCCTTCGGTCCCGCGATCGTCGGCACCAGCATCCTCGACCGCGAGGTCGTGCTCGCCCGCCTCAACCGCACGGTCGGCAACCCGGTCGCCAAGGCGGCCGTGGACATGGCGATCTGGGACGCGATCGGCCAGACCCTCGGCACCTCGGTCACCGAGCTGCTCGGCGGCTGGACCGACCGGATGCGCGTCTCCCACATGGTCGGCTTCGCCCCCGCCGCGGAGATGGTCGCCGAGGCCGAGCGGATGCGCGACGAGTACGGCGTCACGACGTTCAAGGTCAAGGTGGGCCGACGGCCGTACCGCCTCGACGTCGACGCCTGCCGCGCGCTGCGCGAGGCGCTCGGCCCGGACGTCGAGCTGTACGTCGACGGCAACCGCGGCTGGACGGCGAGCGAGTCGGCCCGCGCGCTGGGCGAGATGGCCGACCTCGGGCTGACCTTCGCCGAGGAGCTGTGCCCCGCCGACGACGTGCTCGGCCGCCGCTGGCTGGTGCAGCAGGCCACCATCCCGATGTTCGCCGACGAGAGCGTCGCCCGTCCCGGCGAGGTGACGCGCGAGCTGCTGTCGGGAGCCGCGACCGGCATCAGCATCAAGACCTCCCGCACCGGCTTCACCACCAGCCAGCGCCTCGTGGGCCTGTGCGAGGGCCTCGGCGTCGAGGTCGTCATCGGGAACCAGATCGACAGCCAGCTCGGCTCGCTCTGCGCCGCGGCGTTCGGGGCGGCGTACCCGCTCACCGCGCGACGCGCGGCCGAGCTCTCCAACTTCCTGGACATGACCGACGACCTGCTCGCCGAGCCCCTCGTGATCGAGGACGGCGAGCTGCGCGTGCGGCAGGGACCGGGACTCGGGATCGAGATCGACGAGCACAAGCTCGCGCACTACCGCCAGGACGGCGACCACCAGACCACCCGCAGCACGGAACGGAGCACCACCATGACCCAGCAGCTCGACCACCCGGAGCTCGCCGAGCAGGACGCCACCGCGGCCGCCTCCGGCGCCAACGCCACGGCCGTCTTCCGCTCGAAGACCGCGAACGCCGGCTCCACGATCAGCAAGGAGCGGGTCGACGAGGTCGCGACGGCCGCCATCCGCGCGCTGCACGAGGTGATCCGGGAGAAGCAGGTCACCTACGAGGAGTACGACCACCTCAAGAGCTGGCTGATCCAGGTCGGCATGGACGGCGAGTGGCCGCTCTTCCTCGACGTGTGGCTCGAGCACGTCGTCGAGGAGGTCGCGAACTCCGACCGCCAGGGCAGCAAGGGCACGATCGAGGGTCCCTACTACGTGCCGAGCTCGCCC
This sequence comes from Nocardioides sp., assembly GCF_035503875.1. GTDB lineage: Bacteria > Actinomycetota > Actinomycetes > Propionibacteriales > Nocardioidaceae > Nocardioides. The sequence continues at coordinate 211,696 of NZ_DATJTA010000054.1, read as the reverse complement.
GAGCTGCCGTCGGTGGCCACCCTCCCGATGCGCGACGACGAGCCCGGCACCGACCTGGTGTTCCAGGGCCAGGTCACCTCGGTCGACGGTACGGCGCTCGGCGGCGCCGTCGTCGACATCTGGCACGCCGACGACTACGGCTACTACTCGCAGTTCGCGCCGGGTCTGCCCGAGTGGCTCTTCCGCGGCCGGGTCGTCACCGACGCCGAGGGCCGGTTCGCGATCAGCACCAAGCAGCCGGCGCCGTACCAGATCCCGACCGACGGCTCGTGCGGCCGGCTCATCGACGCCGCCGGGTGGCACGCCTGGCGCCCCGCGCACATCCACCTCAAGGTCTCCGCGGCCGGCCACGAGACCGTGACCTCGCAGCTCTACTTCGAGGGCGGCGAGTACGTCGAGACCGACATCGCCGACGCTGTGAAGCCCGAGCTCATGCTGGCGCCCACCCCGCGCGCCGACGGACAGGGCAACGAGGTCACCTACGACTTCGTGCTCGACCCCCAGCGCGCCTGATGCCGCTCTACGCCGTCCGCATGGACGTCGACCTCCCGGCCGACCTGCCCGGCCGGGAGGACCTGCTCGCGCGGGAGAAGGCGTACAGCCAGGAGCTGCAGCGCTCGGGGGAGTGGCGGCACATCTGGCGGGTCGCCGGCCGCTACTCCAACCTGAGCATCTTCGACGTCGCGGACAACGACGCCCTCCACGAGCTGCTGTGGAACCTGCCTCTCTTCCCCTACATGAGCGTCGAGGTCACCCCGCTGTCCGTGCACCCGTCGGCCGTCTGAGCCTCACAGCGTCAGCTCCGGCTGGATGCGCGCGACCGTCCACCTCCGCTGCCGGCGGGCCGCGACGGCGGTGAGCGCCAGCGCCGCGAGACCCCAGCAGGCCAGGACGAGCGCGTCGCGGAGCACCAGGCTGTCGAGGCCGCCGTACATGAGCTGCCGCAGGCCATCGACCGAGTACGACATCGGCAGCACGTGGTGCAGGGGGTAGAGCGGAGCGGGGATGGTCTGCCAGGGGAAGGTGCCCCCGGCCGTCACCAGCTGGACGACGAGCAGGACCAGGCCGAGGAACTGCCCGGCGGTGCCGAGCCAGGCGTTGAGCATCTGCACGATCGCCACGAAGACGGCCGACACCAGCAGCATGAACGCCAGGGTGCCGGGGGCGTTGCGCGGCTCGATGCCGACGGCGAGGGCGACGACGGTGAGCAGCACCCCCATCTGGACGACCCCGATCAGCGCGGGTGCCAGCCAGCCGCCGAACGCCACGCGGACGGCGCCCTGGCGGGCAGCCACGGCCCGGCGCGAGAGCGGACGGACGATGAGGAAGAGGACGTAGCCGCCGATCCAGGTCGCCAGGGAGAGGAAGAACGGCGCGAGACCGGCGCCGTACGACCCCGCGCTGGTGCGGCTGCTGTCCCGGATCGCGACCGGGTCGCCGATCGTGCTCGCCACGCTGTTCCGCGTCTCCTCGTCGACGGCGGGCAGGCGCTGGACGCCGGCCTCCAGGCCGGACGCCAGCCGTCGCGCTCCGGGGGCGAGCTCGCCGAGCCCGTCGAGCAGCTCGGCCGCGCCGGAGTCGAGGGCGGCCGCACCGGTGGCGAGGCGGTCGGCTCCGGCCGCCAGGTCCGAGGAGCCGTCGTGCGCCTCGGCGATCCCGTCCGCGAGCCGGGGCGACGCCGCGGCGAGCCGTTCCGCGCCGTCGGCCACCTCCCCGGCGCCGGCCGCGAGCCGGTCGAGCTGCGAGGCGGCGCCCTGGACGTCGTCGTCCGCCGCCCGGACCGTGGCGCCCAGGTCGTCGTACACCTGCAGGACCTCGCGCCGCTGCTGAGCGGTGAGGCCCAGCTCCTGCATCCGCTGGTTCAGGTCGCTCCGCCCGCCCGAGTACGCCGTCCGCACGTCGCGGGACGCCGCGGCGATGTCGTCCCCGACGCCCGCGAGCTGCTGGTTGCCGTCGGCGACCTGCCGGGCGCCGTCGGCCAGCTGCCGGGTCTGGTCCGGCAGGTTCGCCGTACTCGACTCGAGGGTGCCGAGTCCGGAGTCGAGCCGGCTCGCACCGTCGGCGAGGGTCTGTGCGCCGTCGTTCAGCTCGGTGGCGCCCTGGGCGAGCTGTCGGGCGCCCCTCCTCGCCTGCCGCGCGCCGTCGGCGAGCTCCTGTGCTCCCGACGCGGCGTCGACCAGGCTCGACCGGGTGTCGGCGATGCCCAGGAGGAACGTGGACGCCGCCTGCTCGCTCACCTGGGTGGCGACGGCGTTGCGCACCTTGCCGGTGACCTGGTCCGCGATCGTCGTGGAGAGGTAGGAGTTGGCGTCGTTGGTCAGCATGACCAGCCGCGCCTGCTCGGGGTCGAAGCGCGCGGAGCTGGCCAGGGCCGCCGAGAAGTCGCGGGGGACGGTGAGCGCGAAGTCGTAGGTGCCGTTCTCGACCCCCTGCTCCGCCTCGCTCGCGCTGACCTCGTGCCAGTCGAAGTCGCCGCTGTCGAGGAGCTGGTCGGCCACGTCGCGGCCGGCGTGGACCTCGGTCGTCCGGCCGTCCTGGTCGACGGTGACCGGCCGGTCCTCGACGACCAGCGCCGCCGGCACCTGGGCGAGCCGGCCGTACGGATCGTGGTTGGCGTAGAGGTAGAGGCCGCCATACAGCGTCGGGACCAGGACGAGCGCGAGGATCGCCAGGCGGGGCAGGCGCCCCGCGGAGATGCGCCGCAGCTCGGTGATCGCCAGCCGGACCGAGATCATCACGCCTCCTCGGCGGCATGGCCGCCGGTCTCGGGCGGGCCGTCGGCTCCGCCGATCGCACTGACGGCGACGTGCGCGTGGGTCGCCGCCGCGAGCCCCATGGTGACCAGCACGCCGAAGCCCTGCGCCGCCAGCTCGGCGGCGGCCGGCTCCCAGTCGGCCGGCAGCGCGCCGTACCGCTCGGGCATCGTGAGGACGAGGAAGCGCGTGCCGGGACGCTGCGCCGTGAGCCTGAGGAGCAGGGCCACGCGCTCCGCGGCCGGGACGTCCTCGATCCGGGTGGCCAGGAGGCTCGGGGGTGCCCACGCGCCGACCGCGGCGCGGTCGGCGGGCCGCCCGGCCATCGCCAGCTCCTCGCCGATGACGGTGCCGAGCGGGAGGACGCCGTCGGGCTCGCTGACGCCGGGTACGTCGACCAGCGCCACCGCCCGCGCCAGCCGGTCCAGGTCCGGGTCGTCGTCGAGGGTCACCGTCCCCTCCGTCGGCACCAGTCGGCCGCCCAGCGCGAGCGCGAGCGCGGTGTGCCCGTGGCCCGGATCGCCGACGACGCCGTGCACCACTCCGGTGCCGACCGAGACCGTGGTCGGACGGAGAATCGGACTGTGGGCGCCCGTGACGGCGAGGCCGACGGCCTCCAGGACGCGATCTGCCGGATGGTCAGCCATGGATCCTCCGACCCTCCGAGAGTGTGGCGTCAGGCCTCGACGCTACAAGCAGTCGGCCCGCCCCGGCGAGGACGACGCGGGCCCACCCGCGACACCGCCGCCTGTCCGCCGGTTGGCGTCGAGAAGCTCCTCGGCATCGGCCAGGATCCGACGGGCATCGCCCAGGTGAGTGCCGGTGACCGGACGTGCGCCGTCGGTCGGTACGGCGCGTCGCTCCGGCACCGGGGCCGGGCGCGCCGCGGCGACGGTCCACGTGGGGCCCGGCGCGGTCGGGCTGAGCACGACGTCGGCGTGGAGCCGCAGGAGCCGGAGTCCGAGGACGCGGGCCAGGATCTCGGCGTGGACGAGAGCTCCCGTGGCGAGCGTCGTTCCGTGGTCGGCGACCGGGGCGCCGAGCTCCGGGGGACCGACGACCTGGGGGAGCCCGACGCTGCGCGGGCTCGTCAGCGAGCGTCGTCGCATCGTCCGCGATCTGCGCATCTCGTCTCCGTCCCTGCGGCGTCAGACCCTCCTGGTCCGATCCCGGATGCTGGAGACGACCGCGCTGGCCGCGGTCACCACACCGAGCACCGCCAGGGCGGTGGCGCCCGAGGCGATCACCGTCTTGGGATCGATGTGCTCGACCTTGCTCACCGCCTGCTCGGGGGCGCTCTTGCCCAGCAGCTTCATCGCTCGCACTCTCCTGATCTCAACTCGTCGTCTTCGTGGTCGCGGCGGACTTCTTCGCCGCCGTCCTGCGCGATCCGCCGGCCTTCGCCGTCTGCTTCCTCGCCGTCTGCTTCTTCGGTGCGGAGGCCTTCTTCGGTGTGGAGGTCGTCTTCTTCCGCGGTGCCGACCGCGCGGCAGCCGAGGAACCGGACCCGCTCGCCGGGCGGCGCTGGCGGGCACGCGCGCGGGTGATCGCGGCGACGAGCTCGTCGTGCTTCATCCGAGACCGTCCCTCGATGCCCAGGCCGGCCGCGACCTGGCGCAGCTCGGCGACGGTCCGCTCGCTCAGGGGGCCGACGGCGTCCTTCACCTCGCTGCGCCTCTCGAGGGTCGCGGTGACGCCGGCCGCCTCGTGGCGCAGCTGCTGAGCGGTCTGTGCCCGGTCGTCCACCCGGCCCACCTCCGCCTCGGCCTCGGCGCGCTGCCGCTCGCTCGCGAGCTCGTCCTCGAGCGAGTGGATCCGGTCCGACCAGTCGGCCTCGACCGACGCCCGTTCCGCCTCCACCGCCTCATCGGCACGGCGGCGCGCATCCGCGACCCGGTCGGCGATCGCACGGTCGCGCTCCTCGGAGGCCGCGGCGAGCCGCTCGCGATGGCGTCGGTCGACCTCGCGGACCTCCTCGGCGAGCTCGTGCGCGCGCTCAGCCCGGGCCACCGCCTGCTGCTCGGCCTTCTGCGCCCGCTCGACCGCGGCCCGCGCCTCGGCGAGCCGGGCGTCGACGCGGTCACCTCCGGGCAGGACCTTCCGGGCAGCCCGCTGCACGGCGCGTCCGCCGTCGGCGAGTCCGTTGCTCGCACCTCCGGCGACCGCCTCGGCTCCGTCCGACACGGCGCTGACGGGGCCGCCGAGCGTGCGGGACGCCACCCACGCCGCATTGCTGGGCAGATCGACCACCCCGGTCTTCGTCTTCGCGGCCAACCACACGACAGGATTTCGCGTCACGGTGAGCTCCCTCCGAAAATTCGTACATCGGCGGTACCCCTGGATGTGACCTGGCTAACACTCCGTTCGAGCGGGGCCGGTGCGCGTGGGCGGCGCCGGAATGGCCCGTTCGGGCCACGCGCCGTACGTCGTCGGGGTGCGATGCTCCGAGGAGCCGGATCCTGGGAGGGACGATGGCGACGAGCGTGCTGGGCGTCGACCGCGACTACTCGAGCCTGTCGGTCCGTGACCTGCTCGAGGCCCGCGACCACTACCACTGGCACCTGACCCACCTGGCGAACGTCGTCGGGACGGCGGTCGGCCTCTACTACATCCGCACCGACGATCCGTGGCCGTCGGCCGCGGCGTCGTACCGCCAGATCAAGGAGCGGCGGGCGGCGTCGGTCGAGCCGAGGCCGCCGCGGACGTTCGCGAACAGCGAGGTGCGCGACTACTCGTGGCCGTGCGTGCTCGTCCTCGTCGACGCGTGGATCGACAGCAACGACTTCGGCGACAAGGCGCCGCCGACCGAGATGGTCCCGAAGACGCTGTTCCTCCCGGACGGGCGCACCGTCCCCGTCTGCGTCGTCCTCGTGAGCCGGGAGCAGCCGAGCACCGAGCTGCTGCCGCGGTGGTCCTGGCCGCGGACGCGCGTGGGTGGTGGCTGCCCGCTCATCAGCGCCGTCCAGGGCCGCGACAACGTCGCGAGCGTGGGGGCGCTCGTGACCGACGGGCACACGACGTACGCGCTGACGAGCCGCCACGTCGCCGGACCCGCGGGCCATCCGGCGAGCACGATCCTGGGCGGGCGCCGCGTCGAGATCGGTGCGTCCGCGGAGCGCCAGATCACCCGGCTGCCGTTCTCCGAGGTCTACCCCGAGTACGCCGGCCGCCGGTCCTACCTGACGTTGGACGTGGGCCTGGTCGCCGTCGAGGACGTCGACGACTGGACGTCGCAGGTGCTCGGGCTGCCGCACGTCGGCGAGCTCGCGGACCTCAGCGAGCGCAACATCGGGACGCGGCTCATCGACGCGCCGGTCACGGCGTACGGCGCCGCGTCCGGCCTGCTGCAGGGGCGGGTCGCCGCGCTGTTCTTCCGGCACCGCAGCCGGGGCGGGTACGACGACGTCACCGACTTCCTCATCGCGCCGGTCCCCGGCGCGGCCGGGTCCCAGCCCGGCGACTCCGGCACGGTGTGGCACCTGGCGGAGACCGACGACGCCGGCCGCGGGACGCTCCGCCCGCTCGCGGTGCAGTGGGGAGGCCAGCGGTTCGGCTCGCCCGCGGCCGGCGCCGAGGGCTTCGACTTCGCCCTCGCCGCCAGCATGACGACGGTCCTGCGGCTGCTCGACGTCGAGCTGGTTGTCGAGCACAACACCAGCGCCCAGCCGTTCTGGGGAAAGACCGGGCACTACTCGATCGCCACGCTGGCGTGCACCGACCTCGCGCCCGGCGCGCTCGCGACGCTGATGGCCGCGAACACCGACCGGGTCAGCTTCGACGTCGACCAGCTGGACCCGGGCGACGTCAACGACGCGACGGTGGCCGCGAAGAAGGCGGGCGACTTCATCCCGCTCGCCGACGTACCCGACCTGGTCTGGAAGACCACGCCCGACCAGGTCCCTGGCGGGCGCGACATCCGCGCGCGCGTCGGGCCGGAGCACCCGGCGCACCACGCGGACAGCGACGTACCCGACTCCGACGGCGCGACCCTGCGCAGCCTCGCGATCGCGGACCCCGACACCCTCTCCGTCGAGACGTGGCGGGACTTCTACACGCGCACCGGACACGCGCAGTCCCGCGAGCGCGGACTGCTCCCGTTCCGGGTCTGGCAGTTCTTCGACGAGCTGACCGCGGCAGCGGCGGCGCGCGATACGACACGGTTCGTCTGTGCCGCGGGACTCCTCGCCCACTACGTCGGCGACGCGTGCCAGTCCCTGCACGGCTCGCAGCACGCGGACGGCGTCCGCGGCGACCCGCCGATCGGCCAGGGCGTCCACTCCGCCTACGAGAGCGCGATGGTCGACCACCGCGCGGTCGAGCTGCTGGCGGGGATGCGCGCGGCGATCGACGACGACACCGTCCAGGCTCCCGACCCGGTCGCGACGGGTCACCACGCCGCCCTCGCCGTCGTCGAGCTCATGGACCGGAGCGCCCGGCGGGTGGACCCGTTCGCGCTCGCCACGGCGTACGCCGCCACCCAGCGCGGCCGGACCGCGAAGCACCCCACCAAGAACCGCACCGTCACGACCGCGCTGTGGGAGGAGTTCGGGGAAGGGACCACGCTCAACATGGCCGACGGCGTCCGCACCCTGGCCATGCTCTGGCAGTCGGCCTGGACCGTCGGCCTCTCCGGCGACACCCCGGCCGCCGCGCTGCTCGGTCCGGCCGACCGGGACGCGCTCCGGGCGCTCTACGAGGACCCGACGTTCGTCGAGTCGCTGGACCTCGACCACGTCGGGCCGGTGCTGTCGCCGCCGTAGCAGCGAAGCGCAGGCCGACGTCCTGATCTCACCGGTTCTGAACTCGACGCCACATCGGCCCGAGATTCACCAGTGGCTCTGGGTCCTTGCGCGGGAACAGCTCTCCGAACTCAAGGACGGCGACGAACGCTTCGGGAACGGGCTGCGTCTGAGGGCGCGCTGCCACCTCGAGCGCGCAGCCCGCCGTGTCGGCCAACTGCTCCAGCTCGGCGACGCTGGGCTCGGAGCGGCCCTCGAGCCAGTCCTCGATGAGGGAGCGGCTGACGCCCGAGACCCCGCTGAGCGCGGCCGTCGACATGCCGGAGATCCTGACGATCTCCGCGACCGCGTTCGTGCTCCTCATGTCGCGAGAGTACGGCCGGGGAGTGCCACGGAGCACGCGAGAACAGTCCCCTCAACTCCGCGCTTGACCTTGACGCAGCGTCAACCTTGCACGCTTCTCCTACCGGCCATCCGGCCGGGCTCACGGAGGAGGTCCCGATGCCCAACCTGTTCACCAAGCTCGTCGGCGACAAGGCGGAGTGGAAGCGGATGGAAGCGCGTGCCGACGCGCTGCCGCGCGACTACCGGGTCGTGTACGGCGAGCTGAAGCCCTACCTGTGGCGCACCGCCGGCGGTGTCGACACGGTGGCGGTCCTCGCCGACATCCTCGACCTCTTCGAGGCCAGCGCCGCGGAGGGCAAGGACGTCCTGGACGTCACCGGGATCGACCTGGCGGCGTTCTGCGACGCGCGCAGCGGCGGGGCGACGTCGTACCTGGACACCTGGCGCGCCGAGCTCAACGGCGACGTCGCGACGAAGCTGGACAAGTAGGGCGCCGTGCGATCCGACGCCATCGAGGTCACCGGCCTCACGAAGTCGTACGGCGACCTCGCGGTCCTGCACGGTCTCGACCTCACGGTGCCGACCGGGACGGTGTACGCCCTGCTCGGCCCCAACGGCTCCGGCAAGACCACCACGGTCCGCATCCTGTCCACGCTGCTCGCGCCCGACGCGGGGCAGGCCGTCGTGGCGGGGTACGACGTGGCACGCGACCCTGACGGCGTACGCCGCAGCATCGGCGTGACGGGCCAGTTCTCGGCGATCGACGAGCTGCTGACCGGCCGGGAGAACCTCCGGCTGATGGCCGACCTCGCGCACCTGCCGAAGCAGGACGCCGCGGCCCGCGTCGATGAGCTGCTGGTCCGGTTCGACCTGACCGAGGCAGCAGACCGGCGGGCGGCGACGTACTCCGGCGGGATGAAACGGCGCCTCGATCTCGCGATGACCCTGGTCAGCCGGCCGCGGCTGATCTTCCTCGACGAGCCGACCACCGGGCTCGACCCGCGCAGCCGCCGCGACCTGTGGGAGATCGTGCGTGAGCTGCTCGCCGACGGGGTGACGATCTTCCTCACCACGCAGTACCTGGAGGAGGCCGACCAGCTCGCGCACACGGTCGGGCTGCTCGACGGCGGCCGCCTGGTCGCGGAGGGCACGCCCGCCGAGCTGAAGGCGCAGGCCGGTGGAGCGACCCTCGACGAGGTGTTCCTGGCCCTGACCGGCCACCCCGTCACGACCGAGGAGAAGGAGACGGTCCGATGAGCACGATGACGTACGCCGCCCGCGACTCGGCCACGATGCTGCGGCGCAACCTGCGGCACATGGTCCGCTACCCGTCGCTGACCCTGATGCTGATCGCGCAGCCCGTGCTCTTCCTGATGCTGTTCGTCTACGTCTTCGGGGGCACCCTGGGCGCCGGCCTGCCCGGGGGCGGGGGGCGGGAGGACTACCTGGCCTACATCGCCCCGGCGATCCTGCTCATCACCGTCGCCTCGGTCGCGCTCAGCACCGCGATCCACATCGCCAAGGACGCCACCGAGGGGATCATCGACCGGTTCCGGACGATGCCGATCGCGAAGTCCTCGGTGCTCACCGGGCACGTCCTCGCCGCGCTCGTGCAGACCGCGGTGGCCGTCGCCGTCGTCCTGGCGGTCGCGGTGCTGCTGGGCTACCGCCCCGACACCGGCGTCGCCGGCTGGCTCGGCGCGGTCGGGATCCTGGCGCTGCTCGCCCTCGCGCTCACCTGGCTGTGCGTCGCGCTCGGCCTGGCCGCCGGCAGCGTCGAGACCGCGAGCAACACCCCGATGTTCCTGATGCTGCTGCCGTTCATCTCCAGCGCGTTCGTGCCCACCGACTCCATGCCGGCGGGGCTGGCCTGGATCGCCGAGAACCAGCCCTTCACCCCGATCATCGACACCCTCCGCGCGTGCCTCGAGGGTCGGGACCCGGGCGCCGACCTGTGGTGGGCCATCGGCTGGTGCGCGGTGATCACCGTGCTGTGCTTCGGGTGGGCGCGTCGCCTGTTCGCGCGGGTTCGGGCAGTCTGATCCGGTGTTGACCATCGGCCAGCTGGCGGCGTACGCCGGGGTGACCCCGCGCGCGGTCCGGCACTACCACCAGATCGGGCTGCTGCCCGAGCCCGAGCGGAACGCGTCGGGCTACCGCAGCTACGACGCGCGGGCGGTCATCGAGCTGATCCGGATCCGGACGCTGGCCGAGGCCGGCGTACCGCTGGTCCGCGTGCAGGAGCTGCTCGGCGCGAGCGAGGAGGAGTTCGCGGCGGCGGTGGCCGAGATCGACCGCCGGCTACGCGAGGAGGTCCGCGAGCTGCAGGAGCACCGGCGCCGGATCGCCCGGCTGGCCGCCGGCGACTCGCTCGCGCTGCCGCCGGAGGCGGTGGCGTACCTCGACCGGCTCCGGTCCAGCGGCGTCTCGCCTGCGCTGGTCGAGGGCGAACGGGACGGCTGGATCCTGCTCGCGGCCCGGTGGCCGGACCGGATGCCGGAGTTCATGGCCGACAAGATGACGCAGCTCGACGACCCGCGGACGCTGCGGATGTACCTGATGATGGCGGAGATCCACGAGCGCGGGATGGACGAGGACCGGCTGGCCACGCTGGCCGATCTGATGGCCGAGATGATGGACGAGGCCGCCGCCCGGGGAGACCTGGAGCGCCAGGAGAGCGGCGACGAGGCCTTCATCGAGCTGGTCGACTCCTTCGCCGTCGAGGCGCACCCGATGATCCGGCGCCTCCAGGAGCTGCTGGCCGAGCGCGGTTGGACCGGGTGGAGCCTTCTCGAACGGGCCGACGAGCCGAGTCGGCCGTAAGTTCTGCCGACTCGGCGCGCAAGTTCTGCCGACTCGGCATCGTGTTGTTGGGCGATGCGGAAGGTGGGCGGGTCGTCCTACGGTGGCGGAGGGCCCGGCCGGGGCCCGTGGAGGCCTCGACCGGTCCGTCACCTACGACCGAGGAGGCAGTCGATGTTCATCCAGATGATCCAAGGTTCCTGCACCCGGCAGGACGAGGCCCACGAGCTGCTCGACGAGTGGCGCCGCGACCTGGCGCCCGGCGCCGCCGGCTGGCTCGGGGGCACGTACGGCTTCACCGACGACGGCCAGCTGATGGGGGTCGTGCGGTTCGAGTCCCGCGAGGCGGCGATGGCGAACTCGGCGCGTCCCGAGCAGGGCGCCTGGGCCGAGCGGCTGACCGCCCTGATGGACGGGCCGCTCGAGTTCCACGACTGCGACGACGTGACGCTGCTGTTCGACGGCGGATCCGACGAGGCCGGGTTCGTGCAGATCATCCGCGGCCGGGTCGACGACCCGTCGCGGCTGAAGGCGATGCTGGCCGACACCACCACCCTGCACGAGATGCGGCCGGAGATCCTCGGCGGGACCCTCGCGATCGAGGCGGACGGGAGGTTCATCGAGACCGTCGCGTTCACCAGCGAGGACGCCGCGCGGCAGGGCGAGCGCATGGAGCCGCCCGCGGAGGTACGACGCGAGCTGGAGTACGCGATGAAGGGCGCGAGCTTCTACGACCTGCACCACCCGTGGTTCGACAGCGCCTGATCGGAGGTTCGGCTCAGTCGATCACCCCGCAGAGCACCCGGTTGCCGGCGTCGCCCGTCGCGAGCGTCGCCGCATCGGGTCCGGCGATGCCGCCGGCCGAGTAGCGGGTCGGGATGTTCGCGTAGTTGTCGCGACCGCCGTGGATCATCACGGCGGAGCCGTCGTCCGCCTTCAGCTCGGCGAGCGTGAACCGGTCCGTGGTGAACCAGATCCGCGCCGCGCCGTACTCGTCGGCGAGGAGCGAGGGCAGGTCGCCGTCGTGGTCGCCGTGGCTGCCGCCGCTCCCGACGTAGTGACCGCCGGCGCTCGTGAAGGGACCGTTCGGGGCGGCCGGGTCGCAGATCCCGGTCGTGTGCACGTGGAAGCCGTGGAAGCCCGGGGTCAGCGAGCCCACCGTCCCCGTCACCTCGATCACGCCGCCCCGCTGACGCATCTTGACCTTCCCCACCCGGGTCCCGGCCACGTCGTACATGCCCACCGTGAGGGACTTGCCGTGTCCGTGATGACCGTGATGGCCGTGGTGCTGCCCGGGACCGTTCCCGCTCGCCTGGACCGCCCCGGTCGTCGCCACCGCTCCGGCAGCGACCAGCAGGGCGGCGGCCAGCGTGGCCGACGTCGTCCTCCGCATGTGTCTCACCTCGTCCGCGTGCCTTGGCCGGGTGCCCGACGGGGGTCGGGCGACGGCCCGGCGTGGTCCGGCCGTGAGCGCCGACACCCGCCCGGCACGCACGCGAGCGGTCGCGGCGCGGGGAGTTCACAGTCCTTCGACCATGTGCTCGACCCGCGGGGGTGTCAACCACCAGATTGACCAATCGCCCGTCCGTGGGGCGGGAACGTTGCGGGTGCTCGTGCGGGTCCGGCGGCGTACGCCGTCCTACCTCCTCACCGCGAACTTCGCAGTCCCGGCGCTGGCCCTGACCTGCTTGTTGCCCAGATACCTCACCGACACCGTGTACGTGCCGCGGTAGGCGGTCTTCGCCTTCTTGCCGGTGGCCTTGGTCTTCTTGGCCACCAGGCGCGCGAACCTCGCGACCGTCAGTCTCACCGCACCCGCGGCCGGAACACCGACCGTCCTGGACACGATGGTCTTCGTGCCCTTCGTGATGGTGACCACCGCCGTACCGGCCAGCGGGCGGGTCGCCGTCACCGTCGCGGTGACCGTGACCTTGGCGGCCTTCTTCGCCACCTTCACCTTCAGCGCCCTCGTCGACGAGGACACCGGCGGCACCACCACCGGGGGCGCCACCACGGGCGGGACCGTCACCCCCACCGAGGACGAGGACACCGTCGCCTCCCCGGTCTTGGCGGCGGTGGAGCGGTAGGAGATCGTCCTGCCCACCATGCCCGCGGTCACCACCAGCTGAGCGCCTGCGGGCCCGCTACCGGCGACGGGGGCGTCGTCGACCAGCCACTGGCTCTGCACCGACTCCGGTTCGGCCGAGAACGTGCCATCGACCCCGCTGAGCACCGATCCGACCTTCACCGCACCGTGAACCTGCGGCAGCTCCGCGGGCAACAGCTTCGCGATCACCACCGCACCGGTGGTCAGCGTCGGCGCCTCCCACTGGCCGAGCACGAACTGCGTCATCGGCCGCCCGTTCAGCCCCGGCGGCACCTGATCCGGGGCTCCGGGAAGCCCGTTCCAGTGGTGAATAGCGCGATCGCGATCCACGATCCCGAACTCGGAGCCGTAGCCTCCGTTCGCGAGGAGCACCGGCTCCACACCTGCGAACTCCTCCTCCGCTCCTGGGTTGCCCGGAGCCACCAGCGTGTTGTCGGCCAGCAACGCCAACACCCCCGAGGCGCTGGCGGCGATGGCCTTCACGTTGCCCTGCTGCTGCATCGAGGCGGGCAGTTCCGGGGATCCGCCCCAGCTCACCACGGTCCCCTCCTCGGTCAAGGCGTAGGCCGTCGATCCGTCGGCCACGACCGCGGTCGCCCGCAGCCCGTCCGGGACGTCGGTGATCCCCTGCACGTTGCGGCCCCACGCCACGACCGACCCGTCGCGCTTCAGCGCGATCCCCGCGGTGTAGCTGAGCGCGAGCTGCACGACGTCGCTCAACCCCGCCGGAACCGCCCGCGGGGAGAAGGAGAGCGCACAGGTCGCACCCCACATCAGCACCCGCCCGTCCCGGGTCACCGCCCCCGCGCACGGACCGAACGCGGCGATCTGGGCGACCTTGGCCTCGGTCACCACCGGGGGGACCGCACGCAGGGTCCACTCGTCCTTGCCCCACCCGACGACCCGACCATCGGCGGTCAACGCGAGGCCGGCATCGATCGGCATCACCACCTGGGTGACCGCGACCCCGGACAGCCACGCCGGCACCGTTGTCGCCTGGCCGGGTTCGCCGCTCCACACCACCAGCTCGCCGGCCTGTGCCAGCGACACCGCCTTCCCCGGAACCGACAACGGCGTCGTCTCGACGGGATCCGGCTCCGCCCCCACCGGCGCCACGCCCGTCGTACCGAGCAGCAACACCACCGAGGCGGCCAGCCCACCCCGCGCCCACCGTCCGCGCATGATCACTCCTCAGCGGCCGAGCCGTTCGAACCGTCACCACGTGACGTCCGCCACACGGTAGGCGCCGGATCTCCCTCCCGATGCGGTGCGCGCCGAGCCCTCAACGCCCCTGGGCCCGGAACTTGTCACCGGCATCACAAGAACCGTTACCTGTCGCTCGTCCGGACCGGCCCGGTGGACCTCAGCCCTCGGTCGGCGGCGCGCAAGTTCTGCCGACTCGGCGCGCAAGTTCTGCCGACTCGGCGGGCAGCGAGCTCGATCGGCGTCCGCGGGGACGGTTCGGGTGTCCGGTTATCGGGCATGGGGTCGGGGTTGCGCCCACCCCCGGACCCCGAGTCACCGACCCCAGGAGCAGTAGATGTCGCAGGCAGCACCGACGCAGACCCAGGAGCGCGGGCTGGCCCGGTTCGCCCAACGCAGTGCCGCGTGGACCGAGAAGTGGTTCCCCGACGCCTACGTGTTCGCCCTGGCCGGCGTCTTCGTGGTGACCGTCGCGGCCCTGCTCAACGGCTCCAGCCCGAAGACCGTGGCCAACGCGTTCGGCGGCGGCTTCTGGGACCTGACCGCGTTCACCCTGCAGATGGCGATGGTGGTGCTGACCGGCTACATCGTCGCCACCTCGCCGCCCGTCGCGCGGCTGATCCTGCGGATCGCCACGGTCCCGTCCACCCCGCGCGGCGCCGTCGCGTTCGTCGCGCTGCTCTCGTGCCTGGTCTCGATGGTGAACTGGGGCCTCAGCCTGGTCTTCTCCGGGCTGCTCGCCCGCGCGATCGCACGCCGCCCGGACCTGCGCGCGGACTACCGGGCGCTCGGCGCGGCGGCGTACCTCGGCCTCGGGGCGGTGTGGGCGCTCGGCCTCTCCTCCTCGGCGGCCCAGCTGCAGGCGACCCCGGAGTCGCTGCCGCCCGAGCTGCTGGAGATCACCGGGGTGCTCGACTTCGGCGCCACCATCCTGACCTGGCAGTCGCTGCTGATGGCGGCGATCCTGATCGCGCTCAGTGTCGCCGTGGCGTGGGCGTCCGCTCCGCGCGGCGAGGCGGTCAAGACCGCCGAGGACCTGGGCGTCGACCTCGACGACACCGTGCCGCCGACCCCGGTGCGCACCCGGCCCGGCGAGTGGCTGGAGCACTCGCGGATCCTGCCGGGCTTCCTCGGTCTGATCACCCTCGTGTGGCTGGTCTGGCAGTTCGTCGACCTGCCGGTGCTCACCGTGCTGAGCAGCCTCAACGCCTACCTGCTGGTGTTCCTGGTCCTCGGCCTGGTGCTGCACGGCACCCCGCGGGCGTTCCTCGACGCCACCGCCAAGGCCGTCCCCGCGACAGCCGGGGTCCTCGTCCAGTTCCCCCTGTACGCCGCCATGGCCGCGATCCTCACCCGGGCCGAGGGTCGCGGCGGGATGACGGTCTCCGAGCACCTCGCCGACCTGTTCACCGGCATCGGCAGCAGCGGCGGCTTCGCCGTGGTCATCGCGCTCTACACCGCGCTGCTCGGGATCCTGGTGCCCTCGGGTGGCGGCAAGTGGCTGGTCGAGGCGCCGTACGTCATGCAGTCGGCCACCGACGTGCAGATGAACCTGGGCTGGACGGTGCAGATCTACAACGCCGCCGAGGCGCTGCCGAACCTGGTCAACCCGTTCTTCATGCTGCCGCTGCTGGCCGTGCTCGGCCTGCGGGCGCGCGACCTGGTCGGCTTCACGTTCCTGCAGTTCCTCTTCCACCTGCCGGTGGTCC
This sequence comes from Nocardioides sp., assembly GCF_035503875.1. GTDB lineage: Bacteria > Actinomycetota > Actinomycetes > Propionibacteriales > Nocardioidaceae > Nocardioides. Next base: position 196,038 of record NZ_DATJTA010000054.1, on the reverse strand, counting down.
TGCTGCTGCTCTGGCTGCTCGGCATGACCTTCGACTACGAGCCACCGGTCATGCCCTAGGGGCAGCCCGGTGCTGCCACCGGGCCTGCGCGGCCGAGAGGGCCAGGGTGACGGCGCCGGTGCCGAGGCCGACGACGGTCCAGGGCCGCCGGACACCGCGCGCCTCGAGTCGGCGCGCCGCCGCCCGGGTCGCCCGGCGGCCGCCGACCGATCCGATGGTCCCGGCGGCGATCGCCGCGGCGGCGACGACCGGGCGCACCTCGGTCTCGGCGCCCGGCTCGCCCGGCTCGTCCGACTCCTGCTCCGCCGGCGCGCGCCACTCGAGCAGGACGGCGGCACCCGTCGCCGCGGCGAGGACGACCGCCCGCGCCGTACGACGGGTCAGCGGGCGCGAGGTGTAGTCGGGGACGGCCAGCCACGCGGCGGTGGCCACGGCCTGGAGGACCTGCTCGGCGGGACGGAAGGTACGGGAGGAGCTCACGACTCCCAGGTCTACCAGGTGGGCCGGAGCCTTCCCCCGCGTCCGCCCGCCGTCGTACCGTCGCGCCACCCGGCCGAGCGCGCCGGCCGTGAGGGGGTCAGATGAGCGAGCGCACCATCGGCGTCGTGGGCGGCGGGATCGTCGGCCTCGCCGTCGCCCGCGAGCTGACCCTGCGTCACCCCGGCACCCGGGTCGTCGTGCTGGAGAAGGAGGACCGGCTCGGCGCGCACCAGACCGGGCACAACTCCGGCGTGGTCCATGCCGGGATCTACTACCGCCCCGGCAGCCTGAAGGCGCAGCTGTGCACGCGGGGCCGCGCGCTGCTGAAGGAGTACGCCGCCGAGCGCGGGCTGCCGTACGACGAGTGCGGCAAGCTCGTCGTCGCGGTCGATCCGGCCGAGCTGGGCCGGTTCGAGGCGCTGGAGCGGACCGCCACCGAGAACGGCGTGCCCGGCCTGCGCCGGATCGAGGGCCGCGACATCACCGACGTGGAGCCGCACGCCGCCGGGCTGGTGGCCCTGCACTCGCCGGTCACCGCCATCACCGACTACGTCGCGGTCGCGGCGGCGTACGGGCGCGACGTGGAGGCGGCCGGCGGCGAGGTGCGCCTGGCGACGACGGTCACCGGCGTACGCCGCGGGGTCGGCGGGGTGGAGGTCACGACCGACCGCGGACCGCACCGCTTCGACCGCCTCGTGGTGTGCGGCGGCCTGGAGTCCGACCGGCTCGGCCGGCTGGTCGGCGGCCCGTCGACGCCGCGGATCGTGCCGTTCCGGGGCGAGTACATGAGCGTCGTCGCGGCCAAGCGCGAGCACGTCCGCGGCATGATCTACCCGGTCCCCGACCCGCGCTACCCGTTCCTCGGGGTGCACTTCACCCGCCGCGTCGACGGTGGTCTCGAGGTCGGGCCGAACGCGTTCCTGGCGCTGAGCCGGCAGGCGTACGGACGGCTGAGCTTCTCCGCGCGCGACCTCGGCGACACCCTGGGCTTCCCCGGCTTCTGGCGGTTCGCGGGCGAGCACTGGCGCACGGGCGTCACCGAGGCGCGCGGGGTGCTCTCGAAGCGGGCGTACATGCGGTCCGCCCAGCGCTACGTCCCCGGCATCGAGGCGTCCGACGTGGTCCGCAGCGGCCTCGGCCTGCGCGCCCAGGCGCTCGAGCGCGACGGCTCGCTGGTCGACGACTTCGTCATCCAGCAGTCCGACGGGGTCACCAGCGTGCGCAACGCACCCTCGCCCGCGGCGACCTCCAGCCTCGCCATCGCGGAGCACGTCGTCGCGCAGATGGGGCTCTAGCCGTCCGGGGCCGGAGGCCGCGGGACGAGATCGGCGAGGTGCTCGGGTGCCCGGCGGCAGTAGCCGTCGGTGAGCAGCTCGGCGAGCTCCTCCCAGTCGGTGCCGTCGTCGAGCAGCAGGCCCACGACGTCGCGGCCGTAGCCGGCCCGGAAGTACGGCGGACCCAGGTGCTGGAACGCCATCACCTCGTCGGGGTCGGCGTGGAAGACGATCCGGAACAGCTGGTCCTCGCCGCCGAACACGTGCGCGACGCTGGTGGACCCCACCTTCCACTGGACGCCGACCCACGCGTCGACGCGCCGGCACTCGGGCAGCACCTCGAGCACGGCGCCGATCCGGCGTACCCACTCCTCGGGAACCTCGGGACGCACAGCCACAACACGACATGATGACGCCCAGGACCGACAGTCCGCTCGGGGGCCGCCCCGGGCGGTACGACGACGAGGAGCAGCACCGATGACCATCAGCCTCGAGGAACGTCAGCAGGCCGCCCGCGGGTCGGTCGGCTCGCTCCTCGCCACCACGGTCGCGATCCTGTGGGCGCGGCTGTGGCGGGCGAAGCTGCGCTACGACCCCGCGACGCAGCTGGTCGTCGCCACCGGGATGGTCTCCGGATTCGCGCGCGCCGGCACCACGGTCGGCGGGGTGTTCCTCACCCGCCGCGAGCCGAGCGCCGCGCTGCTGCGGCACGAGGCCGTGCACGCCGACCAGTGGGCGCGCCACGGCCTGACCTTCCCGGTCCGCTACCTGGTCGAGGAGGTCGGCCGTCCCGGCCGGATGAACCGCTTCGAGGTCGAGGCCGGCTTGAAGGACGGCGGCTACCCGCAGTAGGTCGGCGTACGCCGGGCCCGGCTGTAACGCGGTGTCCACCGACCTGGTGCGGTGTCGCAGCACCGCACCAGTCCGGCGAACACCGCGTTACAGCGCGGCCGGCGGCGGACGGCTCAGCCGGCGTACGCCGTCAGGCGCGCTTGCGGTCGCGCAGGACCCCGCCGCCGAAGAGCGCCCAGGCGATCAGCACCGGCTGGAAGAACAGCCGGACGAACCGCTTGGTGTCCGTGTCGAGGCCGAAGGCGTCGGTGTGCTCGGCGTACTGGGCGATGTTGCCCGGGAAGATCACCACGAAGAACGCCGCCAGCATCGCGCCGACGGTGCGCTTGTGCTTCGGCAGCGCGACGAACGCGGCGCCGAGGCCGATCTCGACGGCGCCGGAGGCGAGCACGACGGTGTCGGCGTCGACCGGGAACCAGTCGGGGACCTGGGCCTGGAACTCCTCCCGGGCGGTCGTCAGGTGGGTGACGCCGGCGAAGGTCATGATCGAGCCGAGGGCGACACGGGCGGTCGTGCGGGCGAGGGACATGTCAGCAGCGTAGGCAGGTCAGGAAGGATGGGGCCATGGCCGGCGCGCATTCCCACCGACGAGACAGGCGCGCGACCGTCCCTCACGGGCACGGCCACGGCCACGGCGACGCGCCCGACGTGCCGGTCACCCGCGGTGCCCGCGCCGTCCTGCTGGGCTTCCTCGGCCTGGTCGGGCTCGCGACGCTGGTCGGGGTCTGGGTGCTGTGGCCCGCGGGCGACGAGGTCGACAAGCTGGCCGACTCGGTGCCGTTCGCGGCGGAGGGGGTGACCTTCCCGGCCGCCGAGGTCGTCGAGGTCGAGCCCGCGTGCGCGGAGGGCGACGACGGGTCGGCGTGCGGGCAGATCGTGGTGGACGTCGACGGCGAGCCGACCCGGCTGACCGTGCCGCCGCAGGTGCTCGCGTCGGACCTGACGACGGGCGACGACGTACGCCTGGTCCGCACGCCGGGCGCCGAGGGCGAGCCGGCCCGCGTGAGCTGGTTCGGCGTCGAGCGGACCAGCCCGATCTGGCTGCTGGGCGGCCTCTTCGTGCTGGTGGTGGTCGCGGTCGCGCGCCTGCGCGGCGTGCTCGCCCTCGTCGGACTGGTGTTCGCGGGGCTGGTGCTGTGGCAGTTCGTGCTGCCCGCGCTGCTGGTCGGGGAGTCCGCGGTGGCGGTCGGCCTGGTCGGCTCCGCCGCGATCCTGTACGTCGTCCTGTACACCACCCACGGCTTCTCGATCCGCACCAGCGCGGCCCTCGCCGGCACCCACGTCGGCGTCCTGCTGACGGTCCTCCTGGGCTGGCTGGCCGTCGGGGCCACCCGGCTGACCGGCGTCGCCGACGAGGGCGCCAACACGCTCACCACCTTCGCGCCGGGCCTGGACTTCACCGGCCTGCTGACCTGCGCGGTGATCATCGCGGGACTGGGCGTGCTCAACGACGTCACCATCACCCAGTCCTCCGCGGTGTGGGAGCTGCGGGCCGCCGCGCCGGGGATGTCGCGCGCGACCGTCTTCGCCAGCGCGATGCGGATCGGGCGCGACCACATCGCGTCCACGATCTACACGATCGTCTTCGCGTACGCCGGCACCGCGCTCACCGTCCTGCTCGTGCTGCAGCTCTACGGCCTCCCGGTCGCCGACCTGCTCGCCACCGAGGAGATCGCCCAGGAGGTCGTCCGCACGCTGGCGACCAGCATCGGCCTCGTCCTCGCCGTCCCGGTCACGACGGCCATCGCGGCCGTGACCGTGCCGGCGGGCCTTGCTAACAAAGATTAAGGCCCTTTAGAGTTCTAAGGGTGAGTCTGACCGAGCGCGAGCGCGAGATCGTGGCCCTGCTGCGCCGCGACCCGCTGCTGAACTCCGAGGGGATCGCCGACGCGCTCGGCACCACCCGGGCCGCCGTCAACGTGCACCTGTCGAACCTCGGCAAGAAGGGTGCGATCCTCGGCCGCGGCTACGTCCTCGGCGACGGGCCGTCCGTCGTCGTGGTCGGTGGCGCCAACATGGACGTCAAGGCACGCAGCGCCCGGAAGGCCCGGCCCGGCACCAGCAACCCCGGCAGCTCCTCGTTCGCGCCGGGCGGCGTCGGCCGCAACGTCGCCGAGAACCTCGCCCGCCTCGGCACCCGGACCCACCTGGTCGCCGCCGTCGGTGCCGACCCGCTCGGCGACCAGGTCCTCGCGGCGACCTCGGACGCCGGCGTCCGCGTCGAGCACGTACGCCGCAGCCCGCACGGCACCGGCACCTACACCGCGGTCCTCGACGCCGACGGCGAGCTCGTCGTGGCCGTCTCCGACATGCGCGCGACCGACGAGCTGGCCCCCGCGGACGTCGGCGCGGCCCGCGACCTCGTGGCCGCCGCTTCGCTCGTGGTGCTCGACGGCAACCTCGCCGCGCCCACCCTCGCCTATGCGCTCGACCTGGCCGCGGCGGCCGGTGTCCGGGTCGTCCTGGAGCCGGTGAGCGTGCCGAAGGCCGAGCCGCTGCGCGCGCTGCTCGACCCGGGTCGTCCGGTGTACGCCGTCACCCCCAACCGCGACGAGCTCGGCGCCCTCACCGGCCGGCCCGTCAGGACCGAGAGCCAGCTGGCCGGCGCCGTCGACGACCTGCACGCGCGCGGGGCGTCGTACGTCTGGGTGCGGCTGGGGGAGCGCGGCTCGCTGCTCAGCGGCCCCGACGGCCGGACCGAGCTCGCCGCGGTGCCGGCCCCCGAGGTCGTCGACGTGACCGGCGCCGGCGACGCCATGCTCGCCGCCTTCTGCCACGCCGTGCTGGCCGGCGAGGGCGAGGCCGAGGCGGCGGCGTACGGCCACGCCGCGGCGGCGCTCACCATCGCCGGCACCCACACCGTCCGTCCGGATCTCACCGACCGCCTCGTCAGGAGACACGCATGACCCACCCGCTGCTGAACGTCACCGACGAGGTCGCCGCCGCGCTGCGCGACGGCCGCCCGGTGGTCGCACTGGAGAGCACGATCATCAGCCACGGGATGCCGTACCCGCAGAACGTCGCGATGGCCACCGAGGTCGAGGGCATCGTGCGCGAGCACGGCGCCGTCCCGGCGACCATCGCGGTCCTCGACGGCGTCCCCCGGATCGGTCTCTCGGCCGACGACCTCGAGCTGCTGGCCAGCCACGGCGACGTCACGAAGGTGAGCGTGCGCGACCTGCCGTACGTCGTCGCCCGTCGCCTGCACGGCGCCACCACCGTCGCCGCGACCATGCGGCTCGCGGCGCTGGCCGGCATCAAGGTGTTCGTCACCGGGGGTCTCGGCGGCGTGCACCGCGGCGCCCAGCAGACCTTCGACGTCAGCGCCGACCTCACCGAGCTCGGCAGCACCGACGTCGCCGTGGTGAGCGCCGGCGTGAAGAGCATCCTCGACATCGGCCTCACCCTGGAGACCCTCGAGACGCTGGGCGTGCCGGTGCTGGTCGACGGGAGCGACGAGTTCCCGTCCTTCTACTCCCGCTCCAGCGGGCACGCCGCCCCGATGCGGGTCGACGGTCCCGAGCAGATCGCCGCCGTGATGCGGGCCAAGTGGGACCTCGGCCTCGGGGGCGGCCTCGTCGTCGCCCACCCGATCCCCGCCGAGGATGAGATCCCGGCCGAGGAGATCGGCGGGATCATCGACCGGGCACTCGCCGACATGGACGCGCTGGGCATCCACGGCAAGGACGCGACGCCGTACCTGCTGGGCCGGATCGTGGAGATCACCGGCGGCACCAGCCTCACCGCCAACATCGCGCTCGTGCGCGCCAACGCGCGGCTCGGCGCCGCCGTGGCGGTGGCGTACGCCGGCTGATCCTCAGCCGACGTCGACCACCAGCAGCGCCACGTCGTCCTCGCTCTCGCCCCAGGTGGTGAGGAGCGACTCGGCGAGCTGTTCGCCGCTGTCCCCGGACGCGCCGGCGACCTGGCCGGCCAGGAGGTCGAGGTTGGCGTCGAGGTGCTGGCCGCGCCGCTCGACCAGGCCGTCGGTGAACATCACCAGGCGGTCGCCGGGCTCCAGCTCGTACGCCGTCACGGGATGGGTGCCCATCACGGCCCCCAGCAGCGGGCCGACGGCGGTGAGCGTGCGGGTGGCGCCGTCGCGGACCAGCAGCGGGGACGGGTGGCCGGCGACCACGACCTCGACGCGGCTGCGGTCGGGGGCGATCACGGCGACGCAGGCGGTGGCGATGAGGTCCGAGCCGGAGCGGTCCAGGAGCGAGTCGAGCCGGTCGAGGACGCCGGTCGGCCCGTGCCCGTCGTACGCGTAGGCCCGCAGGGAGTAGCGCAGCTCGGCCATCACGACCGCGGCCTCCAGGGAGTGGCCCTGCACGTCGCCGATGACCAGGAAGCAGTGCCCGTCGACCTCGAAGGCGTCGAAGAAGTCGCCCCCGACCTCGACCTGCTGCTGGGAGGCGCGGTAGCGGGCGGCGACCCGCAGGCCCGGGGGCTCCGGCAGCGCGCCGGGCAGCAGGCTGCGCTGGAGCATCAGCGCGGTGCGGTGCTCGAAGGCCAGGGCGCGCAGGTTCTCCAGGGCGACGGCGGTCGCCTGGGTGAGCCGGGCGAGCAGCACCTCCGCCTGGTCGCGGGCCTCGGGGTCGTCGGTGGCGGCCACGGCGACGACGCCCTCGACGGTGCCGGCGACGCGGACCGGCGACCCGGTCCAGGAGCCGGACGCGGCCGGGAGCTGGTCGGCCCAGCCCTCCACCTGCTCGGCCGGGACGGGTACGGCGGAGGCCGCCTGGTCGGCGGCGAGCAGGGTGACCCGCCACGTCCCGCCCTCGTCGTCCCGCAGCACGGCCGTCGCGGGTGCCCCGAGGACCTCGGCGGCGGCGCGGGCGGCCGCCTCCACCAGCCGCGGCACGCTCGCCGCCACGTTGAGCCGGACCGCCGCGCGGTTGAGGTGCCCGAGACGGGTCGCCAGCAGCTCGGCCTCGCGTCGCGCCCCGGAGGAGCGCAGCAGCGCACGGACCGTCGAGAGCAGCTCCTCGGGCTCGATCGGGTCGACGAGGTAGGCGTCGGCGCCCTGGTCGAGCGCGGTCACCTTGTCGGAGGTCTCCATCGCGACCGCGGACACGTGGACGACGGGGGTCCCGCGCAGCTCGGCGTCGGCGCGGATCGCGCGGGTGATGTCGAGCCCGTTGCCGTCGGGGAGGTGGACGTCGAGCACCGCCAGGTCGATCCGGTGCTCGTGCAAGGTGTGCGCGGCCCCGGAGGCGGTGTCGGCCTCGACGACGTCGTACCCGCCGCGGCGCAGCCAGCTCGCCAGCACGTAGCGCTTGGCGGGGGTGTCGTCGCAGACCAGGATCAGCGGCGTGCTCACGAGGTCGCCTCCGGCGGGTCGGGGGGCAGGTGCAGCGTGAACCGGCTGCCGGTGCCGGGGGTGCTGTCGACGGTGATGTCACCGCCGAGCGCCTGCGCCACCCCGAGCGCGAAGGACAGGCCGAGGCCGGTGCCATTGGTCGTCGCGTGCAGCGGCGTCCGGGCCTGGAAGAACTCCTCGAAGACCCGGTCCCGCTCCTCGGCGCCCATGCCGACGCCGGTGTCGGCGACGCTCACCGTGGTCCCCTCCGGACCCGTCGCGACCGCGAGGGTGACGGTCCCCGCGGCGGTGAACTTGGCGGCGTTGCTGAGCAGGTTGCGCAGCACGTGGCGCAGCAGGTCGGGATCGGTGCGGATCACCGGGCGGGGCGAGGGCACCTCCACCTCGAGGAGTACGCCGGGACGCAGCAGCGGCCCGGTCATCACCGCCAGCTCGTCGAGCACGGCGGCGAGGTCGACGTCCCGGACCTCGGGCACCAGCCGTCCGGACTCGGCCTTGGCCAGGTCGAGCAGCTCCTCGACGAGCGCGAGCAGGTCGGTGGCACTGGTCCGGATGAAGCCGATCTGCTCGGCCTGCTCGTCGGTGAGCGGACCCGCGCCGGGATCGGTCAGCAGCCGGGTGAGGCCGAGGACGGAGTTCGCAGGGGTGCGCAGCTCGTGGCTGATGCTGCGCAGGAAGCGGCTCTTCGCCTCGCTGGCGGCGCTCAGCCGGTCGTTCTTCTCGTCGATCTCGGCGTAGAGCGCGACGACGCCCTGGTTGGTGCGCTCCAGCTCTCCGGACAGCTCCGTGTAGAGCGCCATCACCCCGCGGTTGGTCTCCTCGAGCTCGAGGTTGAGCCGCTCCAGCTCGGCGTTCTTGGCCCGCACCGTGTCGAGGACGGTGAGCAGCTCCTCGTGCTGGTGGCGCAGCTCCTCCAGCGGGCTGGTCGGCGCCTGTCGCGCCGCCAGGTCGCGCAGTCGCACCACGTCGTCGGAGGTGACGACCGACGAGGTCCCCATGGTCAGCACCAGGGTCGTCGTCGCGCCGTCGACGTGGTGCGTGACGCCGTCGAGCAGCCGCTCCGCCGAGCGCACGGACGGGTGGTCGACCGGCAGTCCCCGGGCGATGACCGTGGCGACCAGGTCGCCGCCGCCACGGACGGCGAAGGCGACCGAGCCGCCCCCGGCGCCGGCCGCCTCGCGCGCCAGCTCGCTGATCGCGGTGGCGACGCGGGTGGCGTCGAGCCGGTCCAGGCCGAGCGCGTCGGCGAGGTCGCGGCCGAGCTGGCGGGCGGTGAACACGTCGCCGTCCTCGGCGATCGCGAGCGTCGCCAGCTCGTGCAGCCCGGCCGCGATCACGGGGTCACCCGCAGGGCCAGCACGCTCGCGTCGTCGCGGCGGGTCCCCGCGTCGCGGACCAGCTGCGCCGCGCACACCGAGGGTCCGTGCCGGTCGACGTCCGGCAGGTCGGCGCCGTTCCACTTCTCGGTGAGGCCGTCGCTGTGCAGGACGACGAGCCGCGCGTCGTCGAGAGGTACGACGGCCTCCCGCACCCGCGGCAGCCGGTGCCCGACGATCCCCGGCTGCGAGATCAGCGCGCGCGAGCGTCCGGATCCGTCGACGACCCGCCCGCTGATGTTGCCCACCCCGGCGTGGGTCGCGGTCCGTGCGGCGAGGTCGACCCGGGTGACCGCGACGGCGGCACCCCGGGTGCCGGTGAGCGCGGCGTGCATCCGGGCGACGACCTCGCCGGGCGCGACGGCGCGGCCGTCGCTCAGCACCTCGGCGGCACGCCGCGAGGCCTCCGCGGCCAGCGGGCCGTGGCCCAGGCCGTCGGCCACGAGGAGCAGCCAGCCGCCGGGCACCGCGCGGACCGCGATCGTGTCGCCGCAGACGCTCTCCCCGTGCAGGGTGCGCGTCAGGTGGCCCACGCGGGACGGCTCGGAGGTCGCGGCGACGTCCGCCGCGACGACGGCCCCGTGCGCCGGCTGCGACCACAGCGCCAACCGCGTCGAGAGCCGCCGTACGGCGCCGAGCCCGACGCCGAGCGTGCCCGCGGTGGAGACGCCGTCGCCGACGAGGGCCTCCAGGTTGCGCGTCCCGGGGCCGGAGTCGACCGCGAGCAGCTGGAGCCCGCCGTCCGAGAGGCGCCGGAGCACCAGGTCCCCACCGCCGCCGTGCTTGACCAGGTTGGTGGCGAGCTCGCTCGCCACGATCTCGACCTCGCCGATCCGCTCGGTGCCGAGACCCGCCGTCGCCGCCAGCGCCGCGGCGCGCCGGCGCGCGGTCGCCACCGCAGACACGTCGTCGACGGCGATCCAGACGTCGTCGGCGAGGATCTCGCCGGCGGTGCTCACCGCTTCCACTTCAGGATCCGGACGCGGGTGCCCGCGCCGGGAGCCGTGTCGATCTCGAACTCGTCGACCAGCCGCTTGGTGCCGGACAGTCCGAGGCCCATGCCGCTGCCGCTCGTCCAGCCGTCGGTGAGCGCCAGGTCGACGTCGGGGATGCCCGGGCCGTCGTCGCTGAACACGATCTCGATGCCGATCCGGCCGGCCCGCTCCACGAGCGCGGCCCGGACCTCGCCGCCCCCGCCGTACACCAGGGTGTTGCGCGCGAGCTCGCTGGTGGCGGTGACCAGCTTGGTCTGGTCGACCAGCGACAGCTTCGCACTGACCGCGAGGTCGCGTACGGCCTGCCGGACCCGGACCACGTCCGCGTCGCTCTGGACCGCGTGCGGGACGGTCTCAGTCGCCGGGCTGGTCATCGTCCTGCGCCAGGAGTGTCGCCGCGCCACCGGTGCGCTGGGCGAGCAGCGCGAGGCCGCGGTCGACGTCGAGCGCGGTGCGCACGCCCTGGAGGGTGAGGCCGAGCTCGACCAGCGTGATGGCCACCGCCGGCTGCATGCCGACGACCACGGTCTCGGCGTCGAGCACCCGCGAGACGGCCGCCGTCGTCGAGATCATCCGGCCCACGAAGCTGTCGACGATCTCGAGGGCGGAGATGTCGATCAGCACGCCCTTCGCGCCGGTGTCGACGATGCGCTGGCTCAGGTCGTCCTGGAGCTGCAGGGCGATGTGGTCCTGGAGGTCGATCTGGATCGAGACCAGGAGCACGTCCCCGATGCGGAGGATCGGCACCCGCTCCATCAGCCGCGACCCCGCCCGCTCACGACGTCGAGACCCGAGCGCCGCATCGCCAGCAGCATCGCGTCGGACAGGTTGGCCTTGGTCTGGATGTCGCCGAACTCGATGCCGAGGGCGACGACCGTCTGGGCGATCTGCGGGCGGATGCCGGAGATGATGCACTCCGCGCCGAGCAGCCGGGCGGCCTGCACGGTCTTCAGCAGGTGCTGCGCGACCTGGGTGTCGACCGCGGCGACGCCGGTGATGTCGATGATCGCGTGCTCGGAGCCGGTGTCGACCAGGGCCTGGAGCAGCGCCTCCATGACGACCTGGGTGCGCGCCGAGTCGAGGGTGCCGACCAGCGGCAGCGCGACGATGCCGTCCCAGAGCTTCACGACCGGGGTCGACAGCTCGAGCAGCGTCTCGGCCTGCTCGGCGATCACGGTGTCGCGCGCGGCGGCGTACGTCTCGAGCATGTAGAGGCCGAGGTCGTCGACGACCCGCGAGAGGTCGGCGAAGGCGCGGTAGTCGGCCGCGTCGCCGCCCGCCTCCAGCACGCCGAGCACGGCGTCCTTGAGCGCGAAGACGCTGACCGCGGTCTCGGTCGGGCTGAAGCCCTGCCGCGCCCGCGCCCGGGCCAGGTCCGCCAGCAGGGCGCGCAGGCCGTCGAAGGAGGTGGCGCGCACGTCGCGCTGGTCGCCGCCGGAGGCGCCGGCCAGGAGGGCGTCGTACACCTCCTGGATGTCGTGGGACGACTCGGACGCCGTCATCCGGCCGGCGAGGGTGCTCTGCACCGCCTCGGTCCAGCGGGCCAGGACCGCGTCCCGGTGGTCGCGGAGCAGCTCCGGCCACCCGTTCGTCGTGCCTTCAGCCACTGCGCGCTCCTTTACCTTCGCCACCGTCGGGGCGATCGTGCCATGAGGGTCGGGATCGCTTGTACCCAGTGCCGCGCGGCTGCTCGCAGGTGTCCAGACCGGTGCGGCAGGGTGGGTCCGTGCACTACGTCGGACTGGACCTCGCCTGGGGCGCCAAGGGAGCGACCGGCGTGGCCGTCGTCGATCCCGACGCGCGGCTGTTGCACGTCTCGACGTGCCGCACCGACGAGGAGATCGACGAGGCGCTGGCGCCGTACGTCGGCGAGGAGTGCCTGGTCGCCATCGACGCGCCGCTCATCGTCCGCAACCCGGCCGGGTCGCGGCCCGCGGAGAAGGCGCTGAGCCGGGACTTCCGGCGCTTCGAGGCGGCGACCCACCCGTCCAACACGGGCAAGCCGGAGTTCGCCGACGGCGGCCGGGCCTGGCACCTCGCGAAGCGGCACGGCCTCGACGTCAACCCGCGCTCGGGCCGTGCCCGGCGGGCGATCGAGGTCTACCCGCATCCCGCGACGATCGTGCTCTTCGGGCTCGGGCGGACCCTGAAGTACAAGCACAAGCAGGGTCGCGACCTGGAGCTGCTCCGCTCGGAGCTGCTGGAGCTGATGCGCCACGTCGAGTCCGTGGTCACGGTCGAGGAGACCTGGCAGGCGCTGCGGCGCCAGGTCGAGCAGGCCACCCGCAAGAGCGAGCTGCGCGTCGTCGAGGACCAGGTCGACGCGGTGGTCTGCGCGTACGTCGGCCTGTTCGCCGACCGCTGGCCCGCACGCACCACGACGTACGGCGACCCGGATCCGGGCTGGGAGCAGGGCTACATCGTCACCCCGGCACTGCCCGACGAGAGCGCGGTGATCGGCCGGGCCATCCAGGCGTACGCCGACGGGCACGCCGACCTGGAGGCGGCCGGCGCCCAGGCGCTCGCCCTGGTCACCTCGGTGCTCGACGAGGCCGGCATCAACTACCTCAGCGTCACCGGCCGCGTGAAGACCGTGGCGTCGTTCGCCGAGAAGTCCGGCCGGGTCGCCGACGGCAAGCCGCTGTACACCGACCCGCTGCGCGAGATCACCGACCAGATCGGCATCCGCGTCATCACCTACGTGCAGAGCGACGTCGACGCCGTGGCCGATCTGCTGGCCGACCAGGTCGTGGTCAAGGACGACCGCGACATGGGCCGCGAGACCGCGAGCGAGGGCCGGTTCGGCTACGCCAGCCGGCACCTGCTGGTCGAGCTCGACCCGGCGCGGGAGGGCATGGCGGCGTACGCCCTGCTCCGCGGCCGGATCGTCCAGGTCCAGGTCCGCACCGTGCTGCAGCACGCCTGGGCGGAGTTCGAGCACGACATCCGCTACAAGGGGCAGATGCCGGCCGAGCACGCCCGCGACTTCGACCGGCGCTTCACCCTCGCCGCCGGGTTGCTGGAGCTCGCCGACCGGGAGTTCTCGACGATCCGCGACCGGCTGCGGGAGGCCGCCGCGCCGTCGGTCGCGCCCACCGACGACGACCCGCGCCTGGACCCGCGCGAGCTGGCCGCCTTCCTCGCCGGGCAGTACGCCGACGCCGGCTGGTCGCGCACCGACCACTACGCCTGGATATCCGGGCTGCTCCTCGAGCTCGGCATCACCTCCCTCGACGAGCTCGGCGACGCGCTCCGCCCGACCGCGACGATGGGCCTCAACGAGCGGATGGACTACCGCTACCCGCCCGGCGCCGTACGCCGGCTGGACGACGCGCTGCTCGCGGTCTTCGAGGAGCGGTACGTCGGCCTGCACGGCAACGCGCACCGCGAGCCGCTATTGCGCCAGCGGTTGGAGCGGCTGCGGGCTTGAGTGGGCTGTCGGGGTAGTCCGCCACAGGAGCGGGGTCTCGCCGCGCCCGGACCCCGCTGGTGTGACGGACTACCCCGCCGCTGCTCTCACCCACTCACCGGGACGACTTAGACAGATCGACTGATCTGTCTCACTCTCGACACATGACAGGTCAGGTGTCCTATCGACCCGGTGGCGGCGAGGCGTGGCGCGATCCGTGGCCGGCGTACGCCGCCCTGCGTGACCGCGAGCCCGTGAACCACGTGGCGGACGGTGACTTCTACGTCCTGAGCCGGCACGCCGACGTGATGGCGGCGGCGATCGACCACGCGACCTGGTCGTCGGCACGCGGGCTGTCGGTGGCCGACGACGAGCTGGAGCGGATCGGGATGGCGGACAGCCCGCCGCTGGTGATGCAGGACCCGCCGGTGCACACGGCGTTCCGCAAGTTGGTCGCGCGCGGCTTCACGCCGCGACAGGTCGTCGCGCTGGAGCCGCAGGTGCGGACGTTCGTGACCGAGCGGCTGGACCGGCTCGCCGACGCGGGCGGGGGCGACGTGGTGGCCGAGCTGTTCAAGCCGCTGCCGAGCATGGTCGTCGCCCACTACCTCGGCGTCCCGGCCGAGGGCAGGGAGCAGTTCGACGGGTGGACCGAGGCGATCGTCGCGGCGGGGGCCGCGGGCGACACCCTCGACGCCGGGGATGCCGTCGCCGCGATGCTCGGCTACTTCACCGAGCTCGTCGAGCTCCGGCGCCGCGAGCCCGGCGACGACACGGTCTCCCACCTGGTCGCCGCCGGCGCCGACGGTCCCGACCTGCTCGCCGTCCTCGGCTACGTGTTCACCATGGTCACCGGCGGCAACGACACCACGACCGGACTCCTCGGCGGCGCGGTGCAGCTGCTCGCCGAGCACCCCGACCAACGCTCCCTGCTGGTGTCCGACCCCGGGCTGGTGCCGGACGCCGTCGAGGAGCTGCTCCGGCTGACCTCCCCCGTGCAGGGCCTGGCCCGGACCGCCACCCGCGACGTCACCCTGCACGGCGTCACGGTCCCCGCGGGCCGCAAGGCGCTGCTGCTGTACGGCGCCGCCAACCGCGATCCGCGCCGCTACGGCCCGGACGCCGACGGGCTCGACGTGACCCGCCGGCCGGGTCAGCTGCTGACCTTCAGCCAGGGCAACCACCACTGCCTGGGCGCCGCGGCCGCCCGGCTGCAGGCCAGGGTCGCGCTCGAGGAGCTGCTGCGGCGCTTCCCGTCGTACGGCGTCGACGCGGAGGCGATCACGTGGGCGCCGGGGCCGTACGTCCGCCGGCCGCTGACCGTCCCGTTCCGGACCGTCGCATGACGCCCGACGGACCCTGGCTGGCCGACGAGCGCTCGCGCGTGGCCGCCGAGCGGATCCTCGACGCGGCGGCGGAGCTGTTCGTCGAACGTGGCGTGGGCCGGGTCGGGATGCGCGAGGTGGCCGCGGCGGCCGGCTGCTCGCGGGCCACGCTGTACCGCTACTTCGCCGACCGCGACGAGCTGCACGTCGCCTTCGTGCACCGCGAGGCCCGCCGGGTCGGCGCCGCGGTGCGCGACGACGTCGCCGCGATCGAGGACCCTGCCGAGCGCCTGGCGGCGGCTGTGCTCGGCGCCGTACGCCGGGTCCGCGCGACGCCGACGCTCGCCACCTGGTTCCGCGCGGCCGACGTCGCGGCGACCGCCGAGCTGGCGCAGTCGTCCGCGGTCGTCGAGGCGCTCGGCGCGGGCTTCGTCGACGACCCCGCCGCCGCGCGGTGGCTGGTGCGCGTCGTGCTGTCGCTGCTCGCCGTACCCGGCCGGGACGACGCGGAGGAGGCCGAGCTGGTGGCCCGCTTCGTCGTCCCCGCCCTGCTGGCGGACGGTGACTTCAGCCGGCCGCCGACCGCAGCCGCTCCAGCAGCGGACCGGCCGCCTCGTCGAGGAACCGCTGCTGGAGCCGGTCCCCGACCTGGACCAGCGCGACGTCGGTGAACCCGGCCTCCCAGTAGGGCCGCACCGCCTCGACGATCGCGTCCAGGTCGGGTCCGCAGGGGATCTGCTCGGCGACGTCCTCGGGGCGGACGAACTGCGAGGCGCCGGCGAATCCGGCCGGGGTGGGCAGGTCGGCGTTGACCTTCCAGCCGCCCGCGAACCAGCGGAACTGCTCGTGGGCCAGCTCGACGCCCTCCTCCTCGGACGGTGCCCAGCAGACGGGGATCTGCCCGATCGCGCGGGCACCCGATCCGATGCGCGACGTGCCGTCGGCGGCGTTCCAGCCCTCCACCAGGTCGGCCCGCGGCTCCACCGCGACCAGGTGGTCGGCGAGGGGCGCGAGGTCGGAGACGGACCGGTCACCCGAGACGGCGACGCCGATCTCGACGCGCTGCTCCGGCAGGTCCCAGATCCGGGCCGACTCGACGTCGAAGTGCGTCCCGCGATAGTCGACGAGCTCGCCCCCGTGCAGCGCCCGGATGATCTCGATCGCCTCCTCGAGCATCTCCTGCCGGACGCCGACCGCGGGCCAGCCGGCGCCGACGACGTGCTCGTTGAGGTTCTCGCCGCTGCCGAGCCCGAGGGTGAAGCGGCCCTCGGCGAGGATCTGCAGGGTCGCGGCCTTCTGCGCGACGACGGCCGGGTGGTAGCGCAGCGTCGGGCAGGTCACGTACGTCATCAGCCCGACCCGCTCGGTCGCCTGGGCGACGGCGCCCAGCACCGTCCAGGCGTACGGCGCGTGCCCCTGCTCGGTCAGCCAGGGCGAGTAGTGGTCGCTGGAGACCTCGAAGTCGAAGCCGATCCGCTCGGCGGCGACGGCGTACCGCACCAGCTCGCGCGGCCCGCTCTGCTCGGTCATCAGGGTGTAGCCGAAGGACGTCATGCGGGCCGGTAGCCCGTTGGCCGGGGCTCGTAACGTCGGACCCATGACTCCAGCCGAGCTCCTCGTCGAGTCCTTCGAGCGCGTCCTCGAGAGCGGTACGGCGGTGGTCGACGGCCTCTCCGCCGACCAGCTCGCCCGCCGGCCCGGCCCCGACGCGAACCCGATCGGCTGGCTGGTGTGGCACCTGGCCCGCGTCCAGGACGACCACGTCGCCGACGTCGCCGGGATCGAGCAGGTCTGGACGTCGCAGGGGTACGTCGCTCGCTTCGCACTGCCGTTCGAGGACGCGGACATCGGCTACGGGCACAGCAGCGAGCAGGTCGGTCAGGTGCGCGCGGAGGGGGAGCCGCTGGCGGCGTACCTCGCGGCGGTGCACGAGCAGTCGGTCGGATTCCTGCGCGGTCTGGGCGAGGGGGACCTGGACCGGATCGTCGACGAGCGGTGGGACCCGCCCGTGACGCTAGGCGTCCGGCTGGTCAGCGTCGTCGACGACGACACCCAGCACGTCGGCCAGGCCGCGTACGTGCGCGGGCTGCTCGGGCTCTGAGGCGCCGAGCTCGTCGGCCACGGAGACCACGAGCCCGCCGACCATGAAGGCGACGATCGCGGCGACCAGGGTGGGCGTCGCGAGGCTCGGCAGGTAGCGCCGGAAGCCGGTCGCCGGGGTGTCCGCGCCGTGGTACCCGTGCGTGAGGGCGTGGCCCCGGCCGCGGGCCAGCAGGTAGCGGTTGACCGGATAGGCCGCGAGGAACGCGGCGCTCAGCGCGATCATCATGCCGACCCAGAAGACGCTGTTGACCAGTCCGGCGTCCATCGCGCCCGGGATGAGCGCCATCACCAGGTTGTCGACGACCTCCATGGTGGCGATGGAGAGCGTGTCGGCGGCGAGGACGACGCCGAGCGCGGCCCCCAGGCCCAGCCCCGCCTTGACCAGCGGCAGTGTCGAGAGCGCATAGCCGAAGAGGAACGCCAGCCCGACGGCCAGCACGATCGTCCAGCCGCTGCTCAGCCCGATCGCGGTGCCGATCATCAGACCGACGACCTCGCCGATCGCACAGCCGGTGAGGCAGTGCAGCGTCGCGCTGAGTGCCATCGAGCGGGTGCTCGCCGCGGCGTGGTCGTGGTGGTGCTCGTGGGTCGGGTCCATATCGGCGGAACAGATACCCTAGGGGGGTATATTCCCGATCTTGTCAGGAATCGGTGGCGGCCTCGAGCGCCTGCTCCTCGTCGACCCTGCGCTTGATCCGGCCCATGCCGGGGAGCTTCGCGAGCATCTCGTTGAGCTCCCGGCTCACGTCGAGCAGGTCGTGCAGGTCCGGCGCGACCGTGGAGAGCGTGCGCAGCATCGGGATCACCTCGCCGTCGACCCGGTCCGCGATCACCGGCAGCCGGTCCACCAGCGCGACCAGGGCGTCCACCTCCCGCGGATCCGTCGAGTCGGCGAGCCGCTCGAGCGTCGGGAGCAGGCGGGCGAGCGGCCCCTCCAGGGCGCCGAGGAGCAGGTCGGCCCGCTCACGGGTCTCGTCGACCGCGGCGATCACGTAGCCCGCATCGGCCCGCGTCGCCTCGATCCGCTCCAGCAGGCGGCGTACGTCGACGAGCAACGCCTCCGCCCCGCTCAGCAGGGCCGTCGCGCGGGGCAGCAGCCCGAGTGCCTGGTCGAGGGTCCGGTCGACGTAGGTCACGACCTCGCGGGGGCCGGGGAGGGGGAGGAGGCGCACGTGTTGCCGGTACCCACGCCACGGGTTCCGCCGTTCGTCTGACAGCCCGGCGCGCCGGACCTACCGTCTGCGTCGTGCATCGACTCGTCTCGGGCTTCGCCCTCCTGCTCTCGCTGACCCTGCTCCCGGGGACTCCCGCGAACGCTGCACCCGACGTCGCGCCCGCTGTCGAACGGACCGGCGGACTGGCGGTCCGGCACCTGGCCTGGGGACCGCTCCGGGTCGGGATGACGGCCCAGCAGTCGTGGGACACCGGGATGGTCTCGCGGGAGCGCAAGGCCTGTGCCGAGGGCTACCAGATGACGGAGCAGTTCGCCGACCGCGGCTCTGTCTGGTGGCGCGAGGTCGACGGCAAGCAGCGGGTCTCGCTCATCCTCATCCGGAGCGAGATCGACCGCACGCCGAAGGGCTTCGGTGTCGGCACCACGCTGGGCGAGCTGCGCCAGGCGTTCCCGAAGCTCACGAAGGTCACGTCCAACGCGAAGCTCGACGGCCAGCGCCCGTCCGGGAAGAGGGACTACTGGGTGGCGAGCGTGCGCAAGCGCGGCAGCCACATCAACTTCCAGTTCCCCTACGGCCGCAAGCCGACGTCGGGGACCAAGGTCGAGATGGTCGTCCTGTCCCGCAAGCAGACGATCTTCCCCGGCTGCTGAGGGGCCGACCGGCTCACCAGGGACTGGGGACGTAGTCCTTCAGGAAGTGCCCGTACAGGTCGACGCCGGCCTCGCCCTGCACGATCGGGTCGTAGACGCGGGCCGCGCCGTCGACCAGGTCGAGCGGGGCGTGCCAGCCCTCGGCGGCGATCCGCAGCTTCTCCTGGTGCGGCCGCTCGTCGGTGATCCAGCCGGTGTCGACGGCGGTCATCAGGATCCGGTCGGTCTCGAACATCTCGCCCGCCGAGGTCCGGGTCAGCATGTTCAGCGCGGCCTTGCTCATGTTGGTGTGCGGGTGGCCCGGGCCCTTGTAGCGGCGCGAGAACTGCCCCTCCATGGCGGACACGTTGACGACGTACGCCCGCCGGGCACCCGCGCGTACGGCGGCCCGCATCGAGGCGCGCAGCCGCGAGATCAGCAGGAACGGCGCGGTCTGGTTGCACAGCTGCACCTCGAGGAGCTCCAGCGGGTCGACCTGGTCGACGTGCTGGGTCCAGGAGTTGGTGCGCTGCAGGTCGGGCAGCAGTCCGCCCGCGTCGACGGCGGTGCCGTCGAGGTGCCGCTCCAGTGAGGCGTGGCCGGCGGTGAGAGCGAGCGCGGTCAGGTCGGCGGCGGTGCGCGCCGCGACGGCCGCACCCGACTCGGGGTGGGAGTGGACGTGCTCGCGCAGCGCGCCCGCGATCATCGCCGGGTGCGCCTCGCTGACGCCGTCGAAGGTCACCATCGACGGGAGCGCGACCTCGGTCGGCAGCGGGGCCGACTCCATCTCGACCAGCCGCGAGTAGGCGCCCGGGCTGCGTCGTACGGTCTGGCAGGCGTTGTTGATCAGGATGTCGAGCGGTCCGGCCGCGGCGACCTCGTCCGCCAGCGCGACGACCTGGGTCGGGTCGCGCAGGTCGATGCCGACCACGTGCAGCCGGTCCAGCCAGTCGGCGGAGTCCTCCATCGCGGAGAAGCGGCGTACGGCGTCGCGCGGGAAGCGGGTGGTGATCGTCGTGTGCGCGCCGTCGCGCAGCAGCCGCAGGGCGATGTACATGCCGATCTTCGACCGGCCGCCGGTCAGCAGCGCGCGCTTGCCGGCGAGGTCGGTGCGCGCGTCGCGCTTGGCGTGCGACAGCGCGGCGCAGGTCGGGCAGAGCCAGTGGTAGAACGCGTCGACCAGCGTGTAGTCGTTCTTGCAGATGTAGCAGCCGCGCGGGTTGATCAGCTCGCCGGCGAAGGCGCCGATCGTGTTCGAGACCAGCGGGATGCCGGCGGTCTCGTCGTCGATGCGCATCGCCGAGCCGGTGGCGGTCGCCTCGGTGATGGCCCGGTCGTGGGCGAGCTCCGCCTCGCGCTTGCGGGTACGGCGCTCGCGCTTGAGCGCCTTGTACATGTGCGACGCGGCGTGCTTGACCGTCCGGATGTCGGGGTGGTCGTCGGGCAGCTCGTGGAGCTGGGTGAGGACCCGCACGGTGGTGGCGAGATCGTCGGGGTCGATCCCGTCGACCTGTTCGCGGCTGTGCACCGGGGGAGTCTAGGTGGCGGTGCGGGTGATCCGATAACGGACGAAGGACGGGACGGCGAGCGCCGCGATCACGGTCCCGACCACCACGAGGACGCCGCCGCCCGCGGCGGCCGCCGCCGTACCCACCGCCGCCGCGGCCGCGCCGTGCAGCACGTCGGCGACCCGCGGACCGCCCGCGACCACGACGATGAAGACGCCCTGGAGGCGCCCGCGCATCTCGTCGGTCGCCGCCGAGAGCAGCATCGAGGTGCGGAACGCCGCCGACGCCATGTCGGCCGCGCCGCCGATGACGAGCATCGCCAGCGACACCAGCAGCATCGGTCCCTGCCATCGGTCGGCGAGCCCGACCGCGAGACCGAAGCCGATCATGGCGAAGCCCCAGACCAGGATGCACACGATCACGGCGAGGCCCTGCCGGTGCACCCGCGAGACCCAGCCGCTGAACACGCCGCCGAGGACGGCACCGGCGGGGATCGCGGCGAAGAGCAGCGCGAAGACCAGCCCGCCCTCGTCCGAGCCGCCGAAGTCGATGTGGGCGATCTCGGGGAAGAGCGCCCGCGGCATGCCGAAGAGCATCGCGATGATGTCGACGACGAACGACATCAGCAGCACCGGCTGGTGGCGCAGGTACGCGAAGCCCTCGATCACCGATCGGACCCCCGGGGCCGCGCCGCTCGCGATCGCGCCGAACCGGGGCAGCCGGACCACCGCCGACAGCGTCGCGAACAGGGTGACGGTGTCGATGAGGTAGAGCCAGGAGAAGCCGACGAACGGGATGAGCACGCCGGCGACCAGCGGCCCCGCGATCGCGCCCGCCTGGAAGACCGTCATGTTCAGCGAGTTCGCGGCCGGCAGCAGCTCGGCGCTGACGATGCGCGGCAACAGCGCGCTCCGGGTCGGCTGGTTGACCGCGAAGAACGCCTGCTGCACCGCGAACAGGCTCAGCAGCAGCCAGACGTTCGTCGACCCGAGGGCCGCCTGGACGTAGAAGAGCCCGCTGGTCACGATCAGCCCGACGGTGGTGACGATCATGATCGAACGGCGGTCGAAGTGGTCGGCGAGCGCGCCGCCGTACAGGCCGAAGACGACCAGGGGCACGAGGCCGAACAGGCCGGTGAGGCCGACGTACGCCGACGAGCCGGTGTCGGCGTAGATCTGCGCCGGGACCGCGACCACCGTCAGCTGGGCGCCGATGACGGTGATGATGTTGGCGATCCACAGCCGCCGGAAGTGGTCGTTGCGGAGGGGGCGGGTGTCGGCGACCAGACCCCGGAGACGCGACACGACGCAGAACGCTACGCCCGCCTCGATGAGTCCTCGCCGCGGCCCCGGTCTGCACCGCATGAGCAGTGTGGCGATGCAGGCGGGTCCCCTGGACGTGGAGTTCGAGGCGACCCTGGAGCGGAGTCCGGCCCCGGGCGGCTGGACCTACGTGGTGTGGGAGGGGTCAGCCGCGTTCTTCGGCACGCGCGGGCTCGTGAAGGTGCGCGGGACCGTCGACGGCGAGCCGTTCCGCAGCTCGTTCATGGCGCTCGGCGACGGCCGGCACAAGCTGCCGGTCACGGCCGCCGTGCGCGCCCGGATCGGCAAGCAGGCCGGCGACCGGGTGACGGTCCGGCTGTCCGAGCGACTGGGATGATGCGGCGATGAGCGAGACGCAGAAGGTACAGGGGCCGGCGTCGTACTTCCCCTCGATGGAGAAGAAGTACGGCCGCCCGATCGCCGAGTGGAAGGACCTGCTGCGCGCGAAGGAGGGGTACGCCGACGCACGGCACTCCGACCTGGTGACCTGGCTGAAGACCGAGCACGCGATGGGTCACGGCCACGCCAACGCGCTGGTCGCCCACACGCTGGCCGAGGACCGCGGCGCCAGCCGCTGACCTCTCGGGGAGAGCCGGACGTTCTGGGTGGAAATTTCGGCCGAGAAGGTCCGGATTCCCCGGTTCACCGGGGAATCCGCAGCCCCTCAGCAGCCGGGCGACTCCGGCCGGCCGAGCAACCGGTCGGCGAGCTGGTCGCACCACTGGCCCGAGGTGGCCGAGGAGTTGACCGGGCCGTCGGACTCGCCCGGGTGCTTGACCCACAGCGTGCCGTCGAAGGCCCCCTTGAACCGCAGGCGTGGGGCTGCACCCAGGCGGGCCCAGGTCGGGTTGATGACGTCGCCGCTGACCGGGCGGGCGGCGCCGTTGCGGGAGGTGTCGACGACGTACCGCTTGCCCTTCACGCCCACCTTGCGCAGCTCGCGCAGCAGGGTGCGTGCGTAGGCATGCTCGGAGGCCGTGGTGCGGAAGTTCGAGACGTTCGTGCTGAAGCCGCGGGCGTAGCGGATGCCCGACTTCTTCAGCAGGGCGGCGCGGCCCGGGACACCGCCGTTGGCGTTGCTCCAGTCGGAGTGCGCGGAGTCGATGTAGACCCAGGCGCCGGACCTGGTCAGCGTGCGGGCGGCGTACTTCAGCAGCGCGGGCCAGGGCCGGGTGCCCGCGCAGGCGGAGTTGTCGGCGTAGAAGCCGATCGCGTCGGGCTCGAGCACCAGCAGCGGCTTGGCCTTGCTCGCCCGGATCCCCTTCGCGAGCTGGCGGACCCAGGCCCGGTACGCCGCCGGGCTGCCCAGCCCGCCGGCGGAGTGCTGGCCGCAGTCGCGGCCGGGGATGGCGTAGACGACCATCGTGGGGGTCTTGCGGGCCGCCTTCGCCCGGCGCAGGTAGTCGATCGCCGCGGACCGCACCGACGAGGTCGGGTAGTAGTCGGTGAACCAGAGCGCCTGGGGCTGCCGCGCGATCCTGCGGTACGCCGAGCCCTGCTGCGCCGCGGGCATCCGCGGGTCGACGAACAGCCCGAGCCGCCGGCGGGGGTCCTTCGCCCGCCGCGGCTTCCGCTCCGTGACCGAGGAGCCGTCGCCGGACCCGGCGACGGCGACGGTCGGGGCCGACGCGGTGGCGGAGGACGGCGCGAGGATCGCCAGCGGCGCGGCCAGCAGCGCGCCGACGGTCACGAGGGCGGCGAGCAGCAGCGACGAGCGTGGAGGGAGCACCCGTTCAGGGTAGGTGCCGACTCCGACAGGCGGCGAGGGAACGACGACTCAAGGCATCGGCTGGTCGTCGTCGCGCGGACCGAACACGCAGATCCCGTCGAGCTGCTCGGAGGTGAGCGGCAGGCCCCAGGCGAGCATCTGCGTGCGGGAGCGCCGCGAGAACAGCCCGCGGAACAGCTCGTACGGCGCCACCTCCGCGACCGCCCTGTCGATCGGCCCCAGCATCATCGGCGCGACCGCGTCGAGCACCGGACGCCACAGCGGCTCGGGCGGCGCGCCCAGGCCGAACGCCTCGCGCAGGTCGGCGTGGTGCACCGCGATGTCCCACACGATCGCCGGTCGCGGGTTGCCGACCGCCGAGACGATGACCGCCCCCTGGTGCGAGAGCAGCTCCTCGACGAGGTCGTCCACGGGCAGGTGCCGGCGCTCGCCGACGTGCCGCGCGGTCCACTCGGGCGCGGGCGCGCCGTCCATCCGTCCGGTGACGGAGTCGGCGGCCCCGCCGGCGAGGTGGGCCACGACCTCGTGCGTGGTCCAGGCGGGGCTGGCCGGCACGGGTGCGTCGAGCTGGTCCGGCGTCAGCCCGCGGACGAGCTCCGCGAGCGCCGTCGCGTTGCCGCGGTAGAGCTCGCCCCAGTCGGTCGGCTCGGCCATCTCAGACTCCCGGGGCGAACAGGCAGAACGGATGGCCGGCGGGGTCCAGCATCACCCGCACCAGGTCCTGGGGCTGGTACGCCGCCTGCTGCGCCCCGAGCTCCTCGGCACGCGCGACCGCCGCGGGCAGGTCCGCCACGCCGATGTCGAGGTGCAGCTGCATCTGCTGGTCGCCGGGTGCGGCCGGCCACGCGGGCGGGGAGTGCTCGGTCTCGAGCTGGAAGGAGAGGCCCGGCGCGTCGGTGTCGGTGCCCGGTGGTCTGATGACCACCCAGACGTCGTCGGGGCCGGGCTCGCCGTCGCGGTAGTCGTAGCCGAGGAGCTCGACCCAGAAGCGGGCGAGGGCGGGCGGGTCCGGTGTGCCGAGGACCGTGCTGTGCAGTCGGAAGGCGGGTGTCGACATGGCATCCCCGATGAAGAATCGAAAGAGTTCGCTCATCCGTGTCGTACCCGGCACGCATCGTTCGTAGACGAAGTGAGAGGCGGCCAGCGGAGCCGCGACCAGAAGGAGCCAGACATGTCCCAGTACTTCCTGTCCGTCCACCACGACAGCGCCGGCGACGCGGCGATGGCCGCGATGACCGAGGCCGACATGCAGCGCCTGTTCACCCAGGTCGACGGGTTCAACAACCGGCTCCAGGCCGAGGGCGCGTGGGTCTTCGCCGGTGGCCTGATGCCGATCGAGCAGTCCACCTGCGTCGACGCGACCGGCGAGCGGCCGATCGTCACCGACGGGCCGTTCTCGGAGTCCAAGGAGTACCTCGGCGGCTTCTGGATCATCGAGGCCGCTGACCTCGACGCCGCGCTCGCGTGGGCCGCCGAGGGCTCGCGGGCCTGCGAGGGCAAGGTCGAGGTCCGGCCGTTCCAGAGCGAGTGAGCGCCACCGCCGCGATCGAGCGGACCTTCCGGGAGGAGTACGGCCGGGTGGTCGCCTCGTTGACCCGGCGCTTCGGCGACCTCGACGTCGCCGAGGACGCCGCGGCCGAGGCGCTCCTGGTCGCGCTCGAGCGGTGGCCGGTCGACGGGACGCCACCCAACCCCGGCGGCTGGCTCACCACCACGGCCGGCAACAAGGCCCTCGACCGGCTCCGCCGCGAGCGCAAGCGCGACGCCAAGCACCAGGCGGCCCTGATGATCAGTGACGACACCCCGCACGAGCCGACCGGCATCGTCGAGGACGACCGGCTGAGGCTGATCTTCACCTGCTGCCACCCGGCGCTCGCGCCGGAGGCCCGGGTGGCGCTCACCCTGCGGCTGCTGGGCGGGCTCACGGTGGCCGAGATCGCGGCGGCGTTCCTGGTGCCCGAGACCACCATGGCCCAACGGATCACCCGGGCGAAGGCCAAGATCAAGGGCGCGCACATCCCGTTCCGGGTGCCGTCCGCAGCGGATCTGTCGGACCGACTCGGCGCCGTGCTCGCGGTGGTCTACCTCGTCTTCAACGAGGGCTACCTGTCGTCGTCCCAGGACGCCGAGCCGCTGCGCGAGGAGCTCACCGACGAGGCGATCCGGCTGGGTCGGATGCTGCGGACGCTGCTGCCCGACGAGCCGGAGGTCGCCGGACTGCTCGCACTGATGCTGCTCACCGACTCCCGCCGGCCGTCCCGGGTCGCGGGAGGCGAGCTGGTGCCGCTGCACGAGCAGGACCGCGCGGGCTGGGACCGCGACCTGATCGCTGAGGGACACGCCCTGGTCCGCGAGTGCCTGGCGCGCAACCGGCCGGGGCAGTACCAGCTGCTCGCCGCCGTCAACGCCGTACACACCGACGCCCGCACCGCGGCCGACACGGACTGGCGCCAGATCGCCACCCTCTACACCCATCTCCAGGCGATCGCCCCGAGTCCGTTCGTCACGCTCAACCGCGCGATCGCGCTCGCCGAGCTCGACGGCCCCGAGGTGGCGCTCGCCGAGGTCGACCGGCTGCCGCTGGCGTCGTACCACGCCTGGCACGCCACCCGCGCCGACCTGCTGCGGCGCCTCGGGCGCAGCGCCGAGGCGCGCGAGGCGTACGACGCCGCCATCGCCGCCACCGCCAACGCGGCCGAGCGGGCCTACCTCGCCCGCCGGCGCGACCAGCTCAGCTCCACATGACGTTGGTGAGGCACTCGTGGGCCGGAGCGACGTCGCAGTTCTGCGTGGCGTGGAGCATCGTGATCCAGACGCGTAGCGTGTGGACCTGGTTCTTGCCCTCGGGATTGCGGTAGCTCACGTCGAGCTCGGTGTCGGAGAACGTCTTCAGTGCGGCGGCCAGCTCTCCGGCGATCCCGTCCGCGGACTCGTACCAGTCGGTGTCGCTGTGCTTGGCGAGCAGCTCCTTGACGCGACGTTTCACGTCGTCGGGCATCTGGGCGATCTCGCTGAACTGCGCGAGCTGCTTGAGGCGCCGGTCGACCCGCCCGCTGACGTCGCCGAGCACGTCGAAGTCGTCGTCCCGGTCCGGGTCGTTGATGCCGAGGTTGAGCTCCGAGCGCCGGGGGTCGGACGAGCTCACGATCGGCTCGGCGGTCGGCACTCGTTGCTTGATCAGGGCCAGCAGGGCGGCCAGGTGCTCGGCCGTGAGAGCTGGTTGGGCGACGTCGGCGTACAGGCTCTGCGCCGCGTGCATCAGGTTGTAGACGAGCACCGGCTTCCCGATCCGCTTCAGCTCCGCCGCGAGCGGGTCCGACCCGGCGGCGAGGAGGAGGGCGTCGGCCGAGACCTCGAAGCAGTCGAGGTGCTCGAACCCGGCCACGTTCCCGGCCGTGACGTCGCCGGCTCCGAGGTGCGTCGCCACTCCGGTGCGCCGGAGCTCGAGGAGATGAGGGAGGTAGTCGCCCGCCCGCCGTGCGTCGGTGGTCTGGTGGATGAGCAGGTGGTCCACCCGGCCGCCGAACAGCTTGGCCACCTTCGTGACGTGCACGCCGACCTGGTCCGGTTCCGTGCCCAGCACCTTGTAGACGATGTCGAAGTCGTCCCGGGTGAGTCCGGATCCGCCCCCGACGGCGCGGTCGATCTCCGCGGCGAGCAGCGTGATGGTGTCGCCGTAGGTGTCGGCTCCGTCGAAGGTGCGGTAACCCTGGGCGATGGCGGTCCGGATGTGCTCGGCGCTGCGGCCGCTCAGCCCGAAGGTGACGTTGGTCGTGAGCCGCTGACGGTGGTCGGGGTCGCCGACGGTGACCGCATCGCCGACCTTGCGTCGCAGGGGGCCGGTGTCGCTGGAGGTGACCGAGTCGTCGGCGGGCCGGTGGACCGGCAGCGGCACGGGCGCGCGGGGCGTGTCGTTCTCCGACTCACGCCGGTCCGACGGGCGGACCTCCGGCTCGGGGGTCGCGAAGGTGGACTGGGACATGGGCGCCTCCTGGTGCCGTCGGCCCCCCGCGGCCTCGACCGTACCGTCGGCGAGACCCACGCGGTGTGGTTTCGCGCACGGTCCGCGGTCGGCGGTGGGTCCTACGCTGGCCCGCGTGACGCTCTCCCCGCTCTCGCTGCCCAGTTCCGACGACGCCCTCTCCTGGGTCGAGGAGTACGCCGCCGACGGCCTCGCGACGGCTCGCCGGCTGGTCGACGAGCTCCGGGCCGCCCCGCCCGCGGACACCCCGGCCGCGCTGCGCCAGTGGGACGAGATCGGCCGTCGGCTGGGCAACGTCGCGGCCGTCGGCTCGCTGCTGTCCAACGTGCACCCGCGCGAGGACGTCCGCACCCGCTGCGAGCAGGCCGAGGTCGACGTCGACCGGATGGCGACGCAGCTGCGGCAGGACCGGGCGCTGTACGACGTGTTCGCGGCCCTCGACGCCTCCGGTCTCGACGACCGGGCCGCGCGGCTGCTCGACAAGGTGCTCACCGACTTCCGGCGGGCGGGCGTCGACCGCGACGACGCCACCCGCGCCCGGCTCGCCGAGATCAACGAGCGGTTGACCGCGCTCGACCAGGAGTTCAGCCGCAACACCCGCGACGACGTCCGGACCGTGACCGCCCCCGCCGAGCGGTTCGCCGGGCTGCCGCAGGACTGGCTGGAGGCGCACCCGGCGGACGCGGCCGGTGACGTGACCGCCACGACCGACTACCCCGACTCCGTCCCGGTGCGGATGTTCGCGCACGACGCCGACCTGCGCCACGACATGTCGGTCGCGTTCCTGACCCGCGGCTACCCCCAGAACGAGCCCCTGCTGCAGGAGATGTTCGCGCTGCGGCACGAGCTGGCGACCCTGGTCGGCTACGCCGACTGGGCGTCGTACGACGCCGACGTCAAGATGATCGGCTCCGGCCCGGCGATCCCGGAGTTCATCGACCGGATCGCGGCTGCCGCCGCGGAGCCGATGGAGCGCGACCTCGCCGTGCTGATGGCGCGCTACCGCCAGGACCGGCCCGACGCGACCGAGATCCCCGGCAGCGACGCGTCGTACTACCAGGAGGCGGTGCGCCGCGAGCAGTACGACGTCGACGCGCAGCAGGTGCGCCGCTACTTCGACTTCACCAAGGTCCGCCAGGGACTGCTGGAGGTCACCGGACGGCTGTTCGGCCTCTCGTACCTGCCCGTGCCCGACGCTCCGGTCTGGCACGAGGACGTCACGGCGTACGACGTCGTCGAGACGGGCTCGACCGAGCCGTTCGCTCGGATCTACCTCGACCTGCACCCCCGCGAGGGCAAGTACAAGCACGCCGCCCAGTTCACCCTGACCGACGGCGTCGCCGGACGGCAGCTGCCCGAGGGCGTGCTGGTCTGCAACTTCTCCCGCGGCCTGATGGAGCACGACCACGTCGTCACGCTCTTCCACGAGTTCGGGCACCTCGTGCACCACGTGCTCGGCGGTCGCGGCGAGTGGGCGCGCTTCGCCGGCGTCGCCACCGAGTGGGACTTCGTCGAGGCGCCGAGCCAGATGCTGGAGGAGTGGGCGTGGGACGCCGACATCCTGGCCAGCTTCGCGACCGACGAGTCCGGCACGCCGATCCCCGCCGACCTGGTGGCGCGGATGCGGGCCGCCGACGACTACGGCAAGGGCATCTACGCCCGGGTGCAGATGTTCTACGCCGCCATGTCGTACTGGTTCCACACCGACCGCCCCAGCGACCTCACGGCCGCGATGCGCGAGCTGCAAGCCCGCTACTCGCCGTTCCCGTACGTCGAGGGCACCCACATGTTCGCCAGCTTCGGCCACCTCGGCGGCTACACCTCGGCGTACTACACCTACATGTGGTCGCTGGTCATCGCGAAGGACCTGTTCAGCGCCTTCGACCCGGCGGACCTCTTCGACCCCGAGGTCGCCGGCCGCTACCGCGACCGCGTCCTCGCCCCCGGCGGCGCGAAGGACGCCGCCGACCTGGTCGCCGACTTCCTCGGCCGGCCGTACTCCTTCGACGCGTTCGCGGCCTGGCTGGCCCGGTAGGGCTCGGCGCGGATTCACCGGTAGACCGGTGAACCTGGACGTTCTCGGCCGAAACTTCGCCTGAGAACGTCCACATTCACCGGTGAACCGGTGAATCCGTCGACCCCCCTTGCCCAAGCCAACACATCGGCGTACGCTCACGATATATCGCGAACCGTCGCCGACAGTCACTCGGACGTCAGGCTGACCGCGATACCCAGATCAAGGAGGTCCCCATGGGACAGCGTGGATTCAACCGACAGTGGTCGCGGTACGCCGAGGACCAGTTCCAGCAGCACCGGGGTCGCGGCGGACGCGGCGGCCCCTTCGACGGTCCGTGGCAGGGCGGCGGCTTCGGCGGCGGCTTCGGCGGACGTCAGGGCCCGCCGCCGTGGGTGGCCGGCCTGTTCGGGCTCGACCAGGGCGAGCGCCGGCGCGGGCCGCGGGTCCGCCGCGGTGACGTCCGATCCGCCATCCTCGACGTGCTCCGCAGCGCGCAGGAGGGCGAGCCGATCAACGGCTACCAGGTGATCCAGCAGATCACCGAGCGCTCCGGCGGCGCCTGGCGCCCCAGCCCGGGCTCGGTCTACCCGACCATCCAGCAGCTCCAGGACGAGGGACTCGTCGAGGTCGACGAGTCGAGCAAGCGCCGTACCGTCCGGCTCACCGAGGACGGCGAGGCGTACGTCGCCGAGCGCGGCGACGAGCTCGCCGCGGTCTGGACGCCCTTCGAGGACCGCGAGCGCGAGGAGCGCAGCGACTTCGCCGACCTCAAGCCGGAGATCGGCCAGGTCATGGGCGCGGTGTGGCAGATCGTCACCACCGGCTCGGAGTCCCAGCGCCGGGCGGCCGTCGACGTCCTCGTCGACACGCGCCGGCGGCTCTACGGGATCCTGGCCGAGGGCGACACCGAGGGCACGGAGGAGGCGGACGAGGCATGAACGAGGCGCAGCTGCGGATCGGCGACGCCGAGCGCGAGCAGGCCGCCGCCGTCCTCGGCGAGCACTTCGCCGCCGGGCGGCTGAGCGCCGACGAGCACGGCGACCGGCTGGACCGGATCTGGTCGGCGCGCACCCGCGCCGACCTGGTCCCGGTCTTCCGCGACCTCCCCGGCCCGAGCAGCGCCCCGCGCCGTACGCCGGAGCGCGCCGACCGCAGCTGCGGCTACTGGTCGGGCGGGCCGCACCGCGGCCTGCCCGGTCCGCTGCTGCTGGTGCTCGGCGTGCTCATCGCGCTGACGGTGCTGACCCACCTGCCGATCGTCCTGCTGGGCCTCGGTGTGTGGATCTTCGTCGCGGCCCGGCGGCGTACCCGCCACCAGCGACGCCCCGCGATCGGCTGGCCGGGGTAGTCCGTCACGTTCTGCAGGTAGGACATCTCTTGAACATGCAGAACGTGACGGACTATCCAGCCGCTAGATCCACCCCAACCGCCGCGCCGTGGCGGCCGCGTCGTGCCGGTTGGCCGCGTCGAGCTTGGTGACCGCGCTGGAGAGGTAGTTGCGCACGGTGCCGGGGGAGAGCGAGGCCCGGCGGGCGATCTCCTCCACCGGGGCGCCGTCGGCCGCGAGCTCCAGGACGTCCGCCTCCCGCGGGGTGAGTGGGCTGTCGCCGGCGGCGATCGCCTCGGCGGACAGCTCGGGGTCGACGTACCGGCCGCCGGCGTGCACGGATCGGACGACCGAGGCGAGGGTCGTGGCGGAGGTGGTCTTCGGGAGGAAGCCGCGTACGCCGGCCCCCAGCGCCCGCTTCAGGTGGCCCGGGCGGCCGTGACCGGTGACGATCACGATGCCGCAGCCCGGTCGCAGCCGCAGCAGCTCGGTGGCGGCGCCGATGCCGTCGAGGCCCGGCATCTGCAGGTCGAGTACGGCGACGTCGAAGTCCACCGACCGCGCGACCGCGAGCACCTCGTCGCCGGAGGCCGCCTGCGCGACGACCGCGAGGTCGTCCTCCAGGTCGAGCAGCTGGGCGAGGGCGGTGCGGATCAGGTGCTCGTCGTCGGCGAGCAGCAGCCGGATCACGCGACCACCGCCGCCGGGTCCAGCCGGACGACGACCTCGAAGTGGGCGTCGTCCGCCTCGACCTCCAGGGTCGCGCCGAGGGGCGCGAGCCGGGCGGCCAGGCTGCTCAGCCCGGCGCCGTCCTCGGCCCGGCCCGCGCTCGGCCGGTCGTTGGTCACCCGCAGCGCCGCGCCGTCGTAGGCGATCGTGACCCGGGTGGCGGTGGAGTGCCGCAGCACGTTGGTGACCGCCTCGCGGACCACCCAGCCCGCCGGCTCGTGCCAGCGGGGCGGCAGGTCGTCGACGTCGAGGTCGACCGCGATGCCCGCCGAGCGCAGCAGCGAGCGCGCCCCGTCGAGCTCCTGGCGCAGGTCCACGGGTCCGTAGCCGCGGGCCAGCTCGCGGGCCTCCCGGAGCGTCTCGTGCGCGGTCGCCCGGACCTCCAGCATCTTCTCGGCCGCCGCCTCGGGCTCGCCGCGCCGCGCGAGCGCGGCGGCGAGCTCGGCCTGCAGCCCGATCGCGGAGAGCCGGCGGCCCATCACGTCGTGCACGTCGCGGGAGAAGCGCAGCCGCTCCTCGGCGACCGCGAGCGCGCCTCGGGTGGCGCGGGTCCGGTCGAGCTCGCGCACGATGCCGAGCAGCCACAGGGACGCCCGCACCGTGAACATGAAGAACAGCGCGATGCCGAGGCCCCCGAGCAGGAACCACGGCTCGCGGGCCGCCAGGGCCGGCGCCCCCGCGAGCGCGACGAGCACGGCGATCGTCGTACGCCGCCCGCGCAGGCCGACCAGCGACCAGGCCATGGCCGACCAGAGCAGCAGCACCCCGAGCCCGCGCACCTCGGTCGGCAGCGTCAGCACCGCAAGGAACCCGACGACCTCCAGCCCGAGGAAGGGGCCGAGGCTGCGCCAGGGCAGCGGCCGGTACGCCGGGTACAGCTCGATCACGTCGGCGAGGACCCGATGGGCGGCCAACGTCACGACGAAGCCCCCGACCGCGACCGCGACGGCCAGGCCGTTGTCCTCGGCGGGGACCTCGTGCGAGGCCTGCACCGCGATGAGGACGGTGAAGCTCCAGAGCAGCACGTAGAGGGACTGCCGGGTGTACATGTCGACGCGGTCGACCTGGTCCCGGTCCGCCCACGACCACCACCTGCGAGAGCTCATGCCGGACAGCCTGCCCCCTCGGCATGCATCACGAACGGGGCTCCCACCGCATCGACCGTGCCGTCAGCCAGACGCCCAGCGCCGCCCAGGCGGCGAGCACCAGCAGCGGCTGCCCCGCCGCGGCCCAGGTCGAGCCGAAGTCGAGCGTCGGGTCGGTCGAGGTGCCCTCGAGACCCAGCCACGAGGAGCGCACCAGGTCGGTGATCGCCGCGCCCGGCGTCAGGTCGGCCCAGCGGCGGACCTCCTCGGGGAAGCTCACCGCCACCTGTCCGACGAGGGCCAGCAGGATCACCGGCATGCTGGTGATCTGGGCGGCCTCGGCGTTCTTGGTCCACGCCGCGGTCCAGAAGGCCAGCACGGCGAAGGTCAGGGCGGCCACCAGCACGGCCAGCACGAAGAGCGCCGGGTTGACCGGCATCGGCGCGCCCAGGGCGAGGGCGAGCGGGATCGCCACCACGCCGACGATCATCGCGACGACGACGCCGGGCAGCGCGAGCGAGGTGAGCAGCTCCAGGTCGCGGGTCTCCCCGGTCCGGATCCGCTTGAGCACCAGCTCGTCGCGGCGGGTCACCGTCATCGACAGCACGTTGTAGAACACCGGGAACAGCACCGCCATCACGACGGTCGAGGTCAGCGCCATGCCGGCCGCCCCGACGTCGCCGCGGTCGCCGAAGAGCAGGAACGCCATCGGCAGCAGCGGGAGGACGAAGGCGTACGCGAGGTTCAGCCGGTTGCGGAGCATCAGGAGCGCGTTGGCCCGGGTGAGGCCCGTCGTACGGCGCATCGCGGCCGAGCGCTCGGACCGGACGGTGGGGGTCGTGGTGGTCATCGCAGATCTCCTTCCGGTGCCTGGGCGAGGGCGAGGAACGTCGACTCCAGCGACGCGGACCGGGCGTCGAGCCGGTCCAGGCGCACGTCGTTCTCCGCCGCCCAGGACAGCAGCTCGGTCAGGGTGGTCTGGAGGTCGTCGGTCTCGAGGGTGGTGGTCTCGCCGTCGGGGGTGACGTAGCGGACGGTCGACGGCTGGTGCGCGACCACCTCCGCGATCGTGCCCTCACGGACGATCCGGCCCGCGTGCATGATCGCGATCCGGTCGGCGAGCTCCTCGGCCTCCTCCAGGTAGTGGGTGGTGAGGAGCACCGCGTTGCCATCGGCGCGCAGGCCGCGGATCAGGTCCCAGACCCGCCGCCGGCTCTCGGGGTCGAGTCCGGTCGTGGGCTCGTCGAGCATCAGCAGCTCGGGCCGGCACAGCAGGGCGCAGGCCAGGTCGAGCCGCCGGCGCTCACCGCCGGAGAGGGAGAGGACGCGCGTGCCGGCGCGGTGGTCGAGGTCGACCAGGGCCAGCACCTCCGCGACCGGCCGGGGGTCGGTCACGGTCGCCGCCTCCATCACCAGGGTCTCCATGACGGTGAGGTCGCCGGAGAAGCCGCTCTCCTGCAGGACGACGCCGGTACGCCGCCGTACCTCCGCGCGGTCGGTGATCGGGTCCAGGCCGAAGACCCGGACCGAGCCCGCGGACGGTGCGGCCAGGCCCTCGATCACCTCCATGGTGGAGGTCTTGCCGGCCCCGTTGGTGCCGAGCAGGGCGACGATCGTGCCCCTCTCGACGGTGAGGTCGACGCCGCGGACGGCCTCGAACGCCGCGTCACCGGTGCCGTAGGACCGGCGCAGCTCGTGGACCTCGAGGGCGGGCTCGCGGTCCGCCGGGGGTGCGGGTGGGCGGGCGGGTGTCGGTGCGGTCGTTGCCATGCCTCCAGCGTCGTCGCGCCGGCGGTCCTCCGGCAGTGCCGGAGATCAGCAGAAACCCGTGACAGATGTCAGGTCAGGACGCGAACGCGCGCAGCCGCTCGGCGTCGCGGATCGTGATCACCCGCTGCTGCACGTCGATCAGGCCCTCCGAGGCGAACCGGGCGAGTGCCTTGTTGACCGTCTCCCGGGCCGACCCGACGAGCTGGGCGAGCTCGGACTGGGTGAGCCGGTGCTCCACGACGAGCGCCCCGTCCTCGGCAGGTACGCCGAAGCGCTCGCCGAGCTTGAGCACCATCCGCGCGACCCGCGCCGGGACGTCGGCGAAGACGAGGTCGGCGATGGTGTCGTTGGACGCGCGCAGCCGGCGGGCCAGGTGGGAGAGCAGGGCACGCACCAGGTCGGGACGGCGGCCGATCTCCTCGTCGAAGCGCGAGCGCGACAGCTCGAGCAGCGTCGTGGGCGCCACCGCCGTCACGGTCGCGTCGCGGTCGGAGGCGTCGAGCAGCGACATCTCGCCGAGCACGTCGCCCGGGCCGAGGACGGCCAGCATCGTGGGCCGGTCCTGCGAGGCCGAGCGGGTGACCTTCAGGCTGCCCTCGGCCACGACGTACATCGAGGCGCCGGGGTCGCCCTGGGAGAACAGCACGCCACCGCGCCGCAGGTGCACCCGGTGCATCAGGGCGAGCAGCTCGTCGGCGGCGGCCGGGTCGGCACCCGCGAGATCGTGCAGGGCGGTGCTGAGCTCGGACACCGTCGCTCCTTCGGACTCCGTGCCCATCGAAGGCAATCGGGTTGGGAGTCAACAATTCTCGGACATCCGATGCTCTCGGCGCGACTTCCCCGGGGATGAGATCGGACACGTCGCTCAGCCGAGGATCCGCTCCACCTGCTCGAGCAGGGCGCGGCGGGGCCGGCTGCCGACGATCGCGCCGATCTCCTCGCCGTCGCGGAACACCTTCATCGTCGGCAGTCCCAGGACCTTCAGGGCGGCGGCGGTCGCGGGGTGCGCGTCGGCGTCCAGGGTGACCACGCGGAGCCGGTCGCCGAGCTCGGCGGCGACGTCGGCCAGGACGGGGGCGAGCTGGTGGCAGGGGCCGCACCAGGCGGCCCAGACGTCGACGAGCACCGGCGTGGACGAGGCCAGCACCTCGGTGGCGAAGCTCGCGTCGGTGACGGCGGGGAATCCGGTCGTGGCGGTCGGGTGGGTCATCGGCTCTCCTCGGGGACGAGCTCGCACCGCGGGGTGGGTACGGCGCGAGCGGTGGCGGCCGCGAGACGTTCGGCGAGCAGGTCGCGCCGGGTGCTCAGCCGGGCGATCCGGTCCGTCATGTCGGCGATCGCCTCGCGGTAGGTGTCGAGCGAGGCCGGGCAGTCGTCGCCGGACGAGCCGCCGGCGTCGAGGCAGTCCAGGAACGGGCGGGTCCGCTCGGCGGTGATGCCGAGCTCGCCGAGCGTCCGGATCTCCCGGATCCGGTGCACGTGCGCGTCGTCGTACTCGCGGTAGCCGTTGGGCAACCGCGCGGCGCGCACCAGCCCGAGCGACTCGTAGTAGCGCACCGCCTTGACGCTCACGCCGGCCCTGCGGGCCACCTCGCCGATCCTCATCCCGACCTCCTCGCCCCCGAGCCTCGTCCCTGCCCCCAGGGTCAAGGTCAAGCCCACGGGCGCGATTCCCGTGAGTAGGGTCGATCGCGTGACGACGCCCTCCTTCGAGCTCGGTCCCGACCACCTCGAGCTGCAGCAGTGGCTGCACACCTTCGCCGCCGACGTGATCCGCCCCGCCGCGGCGGAGTGGGACGAGCGGGAGGAGTTCCCCTGGCCGGTCGTCGAGGAGGCGGCCAAGGTCGGCATCTACTCCTTCGACTTCATCGCCACGCAGGCCTTCGACGGGACCGGGCTCGGCTTCCCGATCACCATGGAGGAGCTCTTCTGGGGTGACGCGGGCATCGGCCTGTCCATCGTCGGCACGTCGCTCGCCGCGGCCGCCGTCCGGGCCAACGGCACCGACGAGCAGGTCGGCGAGTGGGTCCCCGAGATGTACGGCGCCCCGGGCGACCTCAAGCTCGGCGCCTTCTGCTCCTCCGAGCCCGACGCCGGCTCCGACGTCGGCGCGATGCGCACCCGCGCGGTGTACGACGAGGCGACCGACGAGTGGGTGCTCACCGGCACCAAGACCTGGGCGACCAACGGCGGGATCGCCGACGTCCACGTCGTGACCGCGGTCGTCGACCCCGACCTGCGCACCCGCGGCCAGGCGAGCTTCGTCGTACCCCCGGGCACGAAGGGGCTCAGCCAGGGCCAGAAGTTCGCCAAGCACGGCATCCGCGCCTCGCACACCGCCGAGGTGGTCCTGGACGCGGTCCGGGTGCCCGGTCGCTGCCTGCTCGGCGGCAAGGAGAGGCTCGACGCCCGGCTCGCCCGAGCGCGGGAAGGCGGCGCCGGTCGCGGCAACGCGAGCATGGCGACCTTCGAGCGCACCCGGCCGGCGGTCGGCGCGCAGGCGGTCGGCATCGCGCGGGCGGCGTACGAGGTCGCGCTCGACTACGCCAAGACCCGCGAGCAGTTCGGCAAGGCGATCATCGAGAACCAGGCGATCGCCTTCGCACTCGCCGACATGAGGACGTCCATCGACGCCGCGCGGCTGCTGGTGTGGCGGGCGGCCTGGATGGCTACCCAAGGGAAGTCCTTCGACGCGGCGGAGGGCTCGATGTCCAAGCTGTTCGCGGCGGAGACGGCGGTGAAGGTGACCGGTCAGGCGATGCAGATCCTCGGCGGCAACGGCTTCACGCGCGAGTACCCCGTCGAGCGGTGGGCGCGCGACGCGCGGATCTACACCATCTTCGAGGGCACCTCGGAGATCCAGCGGCTCGTGATCGCCCGGACGATCTCGGGGGCGCCGATCCGGTGACCGTGGGTTCGGCCGGCTCGACCGGTACGACGACGCAGCGGCCCGGGCTCCGTCGGGGCCGCTGGCACGACCCGGTCGTGTGGACCGACGTCGTCCAGCTGGTCAAGACCGTCGTGGCCGCGGTGGTCGCGTGGGTCCTGGCCACCCACGTGCTGGACCTCTCGCAGTCCTTCCTGGCCCCGTGGTCGGCGCTGCTGGTGGTCCACGCGACCGTCTACCGCACCTTCTCCCAGGGTGTGCGGCAGGTGGTGGCCGCGGTCGCCGGTGTCGTGGTCGCCTGGCTGGCCGGATGGGCGCTGGGGCTGGACCCGCTCGCCGTCGGGGTGGCCGTCGGTGCCGGACTGGTCATCGGCGCGATCGGATGGTTCCACGACGAGGGCACGACGGTCGCCGCGACGGCGCTGATCGTGCTCACCACCGGCTACTCCGACGACGGCCTCGTCCTCGTCGACCGCCTGCTCGACACCGCGATCGGCATCGGCGTCGGCCTCGTCGTCAACGCCGTGGTCTGGCCGCCGCTGCGGCGGCGCGCCGCGATCTCCGCGCTGGACGCCCTCGACAACCGGATCGGGCAGCTCCTGGTCGACATGGCCGGCGGGTTCGAGCGCGGGTTCAAGGCCGGCGAGGTCGACGACTGGGTCGAGCGGAGCCGTGACCTCGACGAAGACCTGGACCGGGCCTGGTCGCTGGTCCGGCAGGCGCGGGAGAGCGCGCTGATGAACCCGCGCCGCGGTGCCGGCGAGCTCCGCGACCCCCGGGAGTGGGTGCAGGTGCTGCGGCGCATGGAGCAGGCGCTGGCCGAGATCCGCAGCCTGGCGCGGACCTGCTCCTACGACCAGCTCTACGAGCCCGAGTGGCAGCCGCGGTTCCGCACGTCGTACGCCGCCGCGCTGCGCCGCGCGGGCGAGGGCCTCCTCGGCTCCGACCGCGAGGAGATGCTGGCCGTCTGGACCGACCTCGACCGGCTCGTCGACGAGCTCGGCGAGACCCGGCCGGCGCCGCGGCTGTGGCCGGTCTACGGGAGCCTCGTGGTGAACCTGCGCAACCTGGTCGACGCGATGGAGGAGGTCGCCGACCGGAACCCGCTCGCCCAGCCGCCCCTGCCGTTCGCGCGGCTACGCCGGCGCGGCCTGCTGGGCCGCCGGGGTCGGCCGTGACCGCGCCTGGCCGGACTCGCTTCCGCGGGGCGATCGCCGGCGTCGGCACGACCTCGGGGGTCCGGGTCGTGGTCGGCCGCTGGTCGGAGTCGCCGTACGGCGGGTTCGCGGACGCGATGGTCGAGACGGCCGCCGGTCGCCGGGTGCTGCTCGCGCCCTCCTCCGAGGTCGCGGAGTTCGTCGCGTCGACGTACTCCTTCGACGAGGTGCGGGTCGAGCTCTTCTCGGTCGTCGCCGGCGCCGACGCGTGGACGGTCCGCTCGGAGTCCCTCGCCCTCGTCGTGGAGCTCGGTGCGCCGACCGCGCTCGGACGGCTGCTGCGCCTGGTCCCGTCGCGGCTCGCCGAGGCGCCGTGGTGGTGCACGGTGACCGACCCGGTCGCACGGCTGGTGCTGCGCGGCGTACGGACCCGCGGCAGCGCCGGTGGCGGGAGGCGGGAGTACTACGGCGCGACCGGCGTACGCCGCATCTCGCGCGCCACCGGATCCTTCGACGGCCTCGACCTGGGCACGCTCGCGCCCGTCGACCCACCCCCGCGCTTCGGGTTCTCCTCCACGCCGCGCCGGCCCGCGGTCACCGACGTGGTGACCACGGTCGTGGACTCCTCGGCCGGACCCTGACGTTCTGGCCCGAAACTTCGGCTGAGAACGTCAGGATTCCCCGGTCCACCGGGGAATCCGCGCTACCCCTCAGGCCGGGTGCGTGTGCGCGATGTAGACGTCGCACGGCGCGTGCGCGGCGACGTCGCGGGCGATGCTGCCGAGGACGCGGGCGATGCCCTGCACGCGCTTGTTGCCCACGACGATCAGGTCGGCGTCGAGCCGCTCGGCGGCGCGCACCAGGGCCTCGCCGGGGCGACCGCTGCCCGACCAGGTGCTGATCTCCAGCCCGGGGAAGTCCCGGTGCAGGTCCACCGTGATGGCGCCGGTGATCCGGTCGGCCTCCATCTCGTTGGTCACCAGGAACCTGTCCGAGCCGACCTCGACCGTCTCGGCCTCGAGCTTGCCGTAGGCCGAGACCAGGTGGAGCTGGGCGCCGAGGGCCGTCGCGAGCTCGGCCGCCTTCCGTGCCGCTGCGGCCGCCGTGGGGCTGTTGTCGACTCCGCAGACCAGTGTCTTCGTCACGATCGCAACTCTAGGGGTTCGCGCCGACCGCGGCGCGACCAGACGTCAGCTCCGGACGGCCGGCAGCACGACCTCGCTGATCGCGCGCAGGCTCGCCCACGACGGCTCGGCGGGCAGCCCGCCGCAGGCGGGGTGGCTGGTGACCAGCCGCAGCCCCGTGCGGCACCGGTCGACGAGCTCGTCGGGGGTGACGACCAGGTAGACCCCGGCCTCCCGCATCTCCTCGACGGTGCGCGAGCCGTCGACGACGTACGAGCCCGCCTCGCCGTGCCATTCCTGGTACGCCGTCGCGTCGGCCAGCAGGTGATGGCCGTAGCGCTCCCAGAACTCCTCGGGGTCGTCGGCGCAGAACACGTTGGCCGGTCCCTCGGCCGGGGCGCGCAGCACGAAGCCGGGCTCGCGGCCCAGCGAGCGGCAGGTGGCGTCGTACTCCTCCTTCAGGGCGGGGTCGCCGTGCTGGGGCTGGAAGTTCAGGCCCAGCCGGGCGGCCCGGCGCGCGGCGGCGGGCGAGCCGCCGCCGTAGAAGAGGAACGGGTGCGGCTGGGAGTACGGACCCGGCGTGGTGGCGCCGGTCCGCCACAGCTCCAGGACCCGGGCGATCCGCTCCTCGATCTCGCGACCCCGCGTCGTCCAGGACCGGTCGTAGAGCTCGTACTCGACGGGGCGGTAGCCCAGCCCCAACGTGTAGCTGACCCGCCCCTTCGAGAGCAGGTCGAGCACGGCGAGGTCCTCGGCCAGCCGGACCGGCTCGTAGAGGTTGACCAGCAGCGCCGAGACCGTGATCGGCACCCGCTCGGTCACCGCCGCGAATGCCGAGGCGACCAGCAGCGGGCTCGGCAGGTAGCCGTCCTCGGCCGCGTGGTGCTCGGAGACCATGATCGCGTCGTGGCCGTGCCGGTCGACGTACGCCGCCTGCTCGACGGAGCGGCCGAACAGCTCCTGGCGCTCCTCGGGGGTCGCGCCGGGCGCGCGGAGGTCGTAGCGGGTGACGAAGGTGGTGCCCATCCGCGCAGACTAGAACAAGTTACAGATTCATGGCGCGATGGACCCAGGTCGAGGCGACCACCATGCCGACCCGCTCGTAGAGCCCGCGCGCGCCGGAGCGGGTGTCGGTCGAGAGGTAGCAGCGCTCGGCGCCGTACGCCCGGGCCAGCACGAACGCGTCGACCAGCAGGGCCGGGGCCAGCCCGCGCCCGCGATGGTCGGGACGGACGGCGAGCCGCGCGACGTAGCCGGCGTCGCCCGCGAGGTGGACGTGCACGGCCCCGACCGGCTCCCCGGCCGGATCGAGCAGCAGCCGGAGGTTCCACGGTGCGGAGCCCGGCCGCCCCCAGACCCGGGCGCCGAAGTCCTCGAACGTCGTGCGCTCCCGGTCGGCCCACTCGCCGAACGCGTCCTCGACCAGCGTCCAGACCGCGACCCGGTCGGCCTCGCTCGCGTCCCGGATCGCGTACCCCGTCGGCAGCGGGCGCGCCGCGACCTCCGCGCCGGGTGGCAGCTCGAGGTCCCAGGCGGTCCAGCGGGCGGCGTACCCGAGGTCGGCGAGGAGCCGGTCCGCCGCGCTCCCCTCGGGGACCTGCGCGCCGATCGAGGCGTAGCCGCGCTCGCGACCCCGTGCCTGCAGCCAGCGGGCGATCGCCGTCCCGATGCCGCGGCCCTGGTACGACGGCAGCACGGCCGCGTAGGCGATGCCCGGGCCGCTGAGGTCGCCGTACGCCACCAGGTCGGCGCCGTCGAGGACGCCGACGGTGCTCGCCGCGACGTCGTACGACGGCCGCGCCCAGTCGGCCTGCACGTCCTCGAGCGTCAGCTCCGCGGCGCCGAGGTCGACGACCTCCTCGGCGGCGACCACGGCGTGCACGGCCGGGGCGTCGTCGAGGGTGAGCGGACGGGCGGTCAGGCCGTCCGGGAGCCCCGCGATCACAGGTCCACCGCGCGGTGCACCCAGGTGGAGGTGACCTCCATGCCGACCTTCTCGTAGAGGCCGAGCGCTCCGGTGCGCGAGTCGGTGGAGAGCTCCGATCGGGAGGTGCCGTGGGCGCGGGCCTCGCGGAAGGTGTCGGCGAGCAGGCACTGCGCGAGGCCGCGGCCGCGCCGGTCGCGCCGGGTGGCGAGCCGGTCGACGAACCCGTACTCCTCGTTGACGTGCAGGACCGCGGCGGCGACGACCTCGCCGGCGGGGTCGGTCACCACGCGCAGCTGCCAGGGCTCGAACCCGGGCCGGTGCAGCACCGCGGCGGCGAAGTCGTCGTACGGCTCCCGGCCGCGCTCCGTCCACTCCAGGAACGCGTCCTCGAGGACGGTCCAGCAGGCCGGGTACTCGTCCTCGCGCGCCGCGCGGACGGCGTACCCCTCGGGGAGCGGGCGGTCGGCGATCGTGCGGCCCGGCGGGAGCTCGAGGACCCAGCTGGTCCAGCGGATCCGGTAGCCGCGCTGTTCGAGGAGCCGGTCGCCCGGCGAGCCCGCCGGCGTCGGCGTACCCACGACGCGCCAGCCCTGGGCGCGGGCGAGCTCCTGCATCCGGTGGGCGAGCCAGGTGCCGATCCCGCGTCCGCGGTGGTCGGGGTGGACGGCGGCGTCGCCGCGCTCGTGCCGGTCGATGGCGACGTAGCCGACCAACCGGTCGCCGTCGACGACGCCGAGTGCGCTGGAGGCGAGGTCGAACGAGGGACGGCTCCAGTCGGAGACGACGTCCGCCTCCTCGATCACCACCGCGCCGACGTCGGCGAGCTCCTGGGCGGCGACCAGCTCGAAGACCGCGCGGGCGTCGGCGAGCACGAGCGGCCGGGCGATGAGCCCGTCGGGGAGCGGGGGCGCGGACATGGCGCCAGTGTGGGGGACGCCCGCTCCGGGATGCGCGGGCTTTTCCGGGCGCTCAGGTCGGCGTACGACGAGCCGATGGTGCGGAGACGCCGACGGCCCGGGTCCACGGGGACCGGGCCGCCGGCTGTCCACCTGCCGAGTGGCAGGTGCGGGGATCAGGCGTTCTTGATGGCCGAGATGTCGAACTCGAGCTTGACCTTCTCGGAGACGAGGACGCCGCCGGTCTCGAGCGCGGCGTTCCAGGTGAGGTCCCAGTCCTTGCGGTTGACCGCGGTCGCGCCCTCGAAGCCGACGCGCACGTTGCCGAACGGGTCCTGCGCGGAGCCGGTCTCGTCGAAGGCGATGGTGACCGGCTTGGTCGCGCCCTTGATGGTCAGGTCGCCGGTGATGGCCCAGGTGTCGTCGTCCACCTTGCTGACCTCGGTGGAGCGGAAGGTGATCTCCGGGTTGACCGCGGCGTCGAAGAAGTCCGCCGAGGCGAGGTGGCCGTCGCGGTCGGCGGAGCCGGTGTCGATGCTGGCGGTCTTGATGGTGAGCGAGACCGAGGAGGCGGACGGGTTCGCGGCGTCGATGTGCGCGGTGCCCTCGAACTCCTTGAACGCGCCGCGGACGGTGGTGACCATCGCGTGGCGGGCGCTGAAGCCGATCCGGCTGTGCGACGGGTCGATGGTGTAGTCGCCGGAGATGTCGTCGAGGGCCGTGGTGGCGGCGTCGAAGGTCGGCTCGGCGGCGGGCTTGCGGGAGAAGATGCTCATGGTGTCGCTCCTGGTCGGTGGGGATCGTAGAAGATTCAACCACTTGAACCGGACCGCCATCCGGTTTCTTCCCGAACGCCGGAAGTTTTTTCTCCGGACGTGCGACGAGGCCGTCCTCCCGGGTGGGAGGACGGCCTCGTCGGCGTACTGGCGTGGGTCGTCAGGCGGCGTGGGGGGCGGCGGACGCGGCGGCCTCGCCGACGACCTGCCAACGCGCCTCCATGCGGGACCGACCGTCGCGGTCGACCACCGAGATCCAG
Organism: Nocardioides sp.; assembly: GCF_035503875.1. Classification (GTDB taxonomy): domain Bacteria; phylum Actinomycetota; class Actinomycetes; order Propionibacteriales; family Nocardioidaceae; genus Nocardioides. The sequence goes on along the minus strand of NZ_DATJTA010000054.1, from coordinate 152,601 downwards.
CGCATCTCCAGCTCGCCGGTCACCGTTGATTCCGTCATGGGACACCTCCTGTTCATCTTCCGTTCACCAAAGATAGCCGATCCCCACCCGGACCGCCAGAATTCGGCTCAGATCGCGCGCGCCCCTCCACCGGGACCCCCCTGCGCCCGCCCAGGTGACCCATCCCCTCCACCTGGCTCACGGGGGATGCCGACCCGTCAGACAATCGGCTGAAATCGCGGCGTGTTGACGCACGATCGACGGGTCGGTGAACGGCGCAGCGAGCCTGGGTCATCCAGATGGGGGAAGTTCCTGCCCGATATCGGGCAGGAAGTTGCCAGTGGACGGCCGGGGGCGTCATCGTCTCCCCATGCCCGCCGATCCGGACCTGGTCGCCCACCTGGTGGGGACGACCGGGCTCACCGCCGCCGAGGCGGTGCGTGTGGTCGAGGACGTCGTCGCGTTCCACGCCGAGCCGGTCGAGGAGCTGGTACGGCGCCGGCACGCCGAGCTGAAGACGTACGGCGCGAAGAACCCGGAGATCTTCCCGAAGATCTCGGCCGAGCTCGCCGATCGCGTCGTCGGCGCGCCGCGGCTCACCGAGCGCCAACTGCGCCGCATCGTCTACGGATGACGGACGGCTGCGGCACCCATCCCATCGTGAGAGGACATCTGAGATGTGCGGCATCGTCGGCTACATCGGCACCCAGCAGGCCGGGCACCTGCTCCTGGAGGGCCTGACCCGCCTGGAGCACCGGGGGTACGACTCCGCCGGCGTCGCCGTGCTCGGCGCGTCCGGCTCCGCGCTGAAGGTGGCCAAGCAGGCCGGCCGGGTCCGCGACCTCACCGAGGGGCTGCCCAAGCGGTTCTCCGGCCGGGTCGGCATCGGCCACACCCGCTGGGCGACCCACGGCCCGGCGACCGACGCCAACGCGCACCCGCACACCGACGCCAAGCGCGACGTGGCCGTCGTCCACAACGGCATCATCGACAACGCCTCGACCCTGCGCCGGCTGCTCGCCGACGACGGCGTCGACCTCGTGAGCGACACCGACACCGAGGTGCTCGCCCACCTCATCGCCCGCTCGGAGTCCGACACCCTGGAGGGCCGGGTCGCCGACGCGCTCGCCCTGATCGAGGGGACGTACGGCGTCGCCGTCGTGCACGCCGACTTCCCCGACCGGATCGTCGTCGCCCGCAACGGCAGCCCGCTGATCATCGGCGTCGGCGACAAGGAGATGCACGTCGCCTCCGACCTCGCCGCCCTCGTCCGCTACACGACGACGGTCGCGCACCTCGACGACGGTGAGATGGCGACGCTGACGGCGACCGGCTTCACGACGTACCGCCAGGACCTCACCGCGACCGCCAACCGGGCGCAGACGATCGACATCGACCCGTCGGCGTACGACGCGGGCGACGAGGGCGGCTCGTTCATGCACCGCGAGATCCACGAGCAGCCGCGTTCGACCGAGCGGGTGCTGCGCGGGCGGCTCGACGAGCGGTTCGGCACCGCCCACCTCGGCGGCCTCAACATGGACGCGCGCGAGACCCGGGCGATCCGGCGCGTGAAGATCCTCGGCTGCGGGTCGGCGTACTACGTCGGCCAGATGGGGGCCTCGCTGGTCGAGGAGCTCGCGCGGATCCCCGCGGACGCGGAGGCGGCCAGCGAGTTCCGCTACCGCAACCCGATCATCGAGCCGGACACCTTGTACGTCGCCGTCAGCCAGTCCGGCGAGACCATCGACACCCTGCTCGCCGTGCAGGAGATCCGGCGCAAGGGCGGCCGGGTGATCGGCCTGGTCAACGTCGTCGGCAGCGCGATCGCCCGCGAGTGCGACGGCGGCATCTACCTGCACGCCGGGCCGGAGGTCGCGGTCGCCTCGACCAAGGCGCTGACCAACATGTTCCTCGGGTTCGCGCTGCTCGCCCTCCAGCTCGGGCGTGTCCGCGACCTCTCGATCGCCGACGGCAAGCGGCTGATCGCCGGCCTGAACCGGCTCCCCGAGCAGATCGCCGAGCTCCTGGAGCGCGAGGACGAGCTCGCCGAGGCGGCCGCCCGGCTGGCCGAGGCCGACAGCCTGTTCTTCATCGGCCGGGTGCGCGGCTTCCCCGTCGCCCGCGAGGGGGCGCAGAAGTTCAAGGAGATCACCTACCGCCATGCCGAGGCCTACCAGACCTCCGAGCTCAAGCACGGCCCGCTGGCGCTGATCGACGAGTCGGTGCCGACCGTCGCGCTGGTGCCGACCGACGAGCTCACCGACCGCAACGTCGGCGCGATGCACGAGATCGCGGCCCGCCGCGGCCCGCTGGTCGTCGTGACCCACGAGGACGTCGACCTCGGCGAGCTCGACGCCGTACGCATCGACGTGCCCCGCAACGAGCGCGAGCTGGACCCCATCCTGCTGACGATCCCCCTGCAGCTGCTGGCCTACCACGCCGCGCTGCGCCTGGGGCTCGACATCGACAAGCCGCGCAACCTGGCCAAGTCCGTGACGGTCGAGTGACCCAGCCCACCGCGACGACGAAGGTGGCGGCTGCGGCCCATACCACTACCGTTGACGGGTGAGCACCGAGGACCAAGCAGCCGAGACCGACGCCCAGCAGACCACCTTCGCGGACCTGGGACTGGACGACGCGGTCCTCAAGGCGCTCAAGGACGTCGGGTACGAGACCCCGTCGGCCATCCAGGCGGCGACCATCCCGCCGCTGCTGGCCGGTCGCGACGTCGTGGGCCTGGCGCAGACGGGCACCGGCAAGACGGCCGCCTTCGCGCTGCCGATCCTGTCGCGGCTCGACGTACGCCAGAAGTCGCCGCAGGCGCTGGTCCTCGCGCCCACCCGCGAGCTCGCGCTCCAGGTGTGCGAGGCGTTCGAGAAGTACGCCGCCCACCTCAAGGGCGTCCACGTGCTGCCCGTGTACGGCGGCCAGGCGTACGGCGTGCAGCTCTCCGCGCTGCGCCGCGGCGTGCACATCGTCGTCGGGACGCCGGGCCGGATCATGGACCACCTCGACAAGGGCACCCTCGACCTGTCGCAGCTGCGCTTCCTGGTGCTCGACGAGGCCGACGAGATGCTCAACATGGGCTTCGCGGAGGACGTCGAGACGATCCTGGCCAGCACCCCGGAGGAGAAGAACGTCGCGCTGTTCTCGGCGACGATGCCGGCGCAGATCCGCCGGATCTCCAAGAAGTACCTGCGTGACGCGCAGGAGATCACCGTCAAGAACAAGACGGCGACCGCGGCGAACATCACCCAGCGCTACCTGATGGTGAGCTACCCGCAGAAGGTCGACGCGCTCACGCGCATCCTCGAGGTGGAGAACTTCGAGGGGATGATCGTCTTCGTCCGCACCAAGAGCGAGACCGAGTCGCTGGCGGAGAAACTGCGGGCCCGTGGTTTCAGCGCGGCCGCGATCAACGGCGACGTCGCGCAGGCCCAGCGCGAGCGGACCGTCAACCAGCTGAAGGCGGCCAAGCTCGACATCCTGGTCGCCACCGACGTCGCCGCCCGGGGCCTCGACGTCGAGCGGATCAGCCACGTCGTCAACTACGACATCCCCACCGACACCGAGTCCTACGTGCACCGCATCGGCCGCACCGGCCGCGCCGGCCGCAGCGGCGACGCCATCTCCTTCGTGACGCCGCGCGAGCGCTACCTGCTCAAGCACATCGAGAAGGCCACCCGCCAGCCGCTGACCCAGATGCAGCTGCCGAGCCCCGAGGACGTCAACGTCACCCGGCTCAACCGGTTCGACGAGCAGATCACCGCCGCGCTGCAGCAGACGTCCCGGATCGAGCGGTTCCGCGACATCATCGGCCACTACGTCCGCCACCACGACGTGCCCGAGGCCGACGTCGCCGCCGCCCTCGCGGTCGTCGCGCAGGGCGACGAGCCGCTGCTCCTCGACCCGGCCGCCGAGAAGCCGATCCGCGAGCCCCGCTTCGAGGAGCGCGACCGGCCCGAGCGCTCGGGCAGCCGGGAGCGCCGCGGCTCGCGCAGCGACGTCCCGATGGCGATGTACCGGATCAACGTCGGCAAGCGCCACAAGGTCGAGCCCCGCCAGATCGTCGGCGCCATCGCCAACGAGGGCGGCCTGCGCCGCGCCGACTTCGGCCAGATCCAGATCCGCCCCGACTTCTCCCTCGTCGAACTCCCGGCCGACCTGTCGAGCGAGGTCTTCAGCGCGCTCTCCGGCACCCGGATCTCCGGCAAGCTGATCGAGCTCCAGCGCGACCAGGGTCCGCGCGGCGGCGGGCGGTCGTCGTACGACGGCCGCGGCGACCGGCCCGAGCGGAAGCCGCGCCACAAGAGCCACTGAGGGACTACCCCGCCAGCACCAGGTCCTGCACCACCGCGCTGGCGGCGACCAGCCCGGCGGCCGCCGAGGTGAGCACCGCCGACATCGGCATGGGCAGCGCCTCGAGATGGGCCAGGTCGCCGGCGGCGTAGACGCCGGGGAGGCTGGTGCGCTGGAACTCGTCGACCCGCACGCAGCCGGACGGCAGCAGCTCCAGACCCAGCTGCTCGGCGAAGGGTGCCGACTGGGCGAAGGCGGTGGTGACGAACAGCCCGGCCACCTCCTCGGTCGGCCCGTCGGTGAACGACACGGTGGCGCCGCTGGCGCTGCGGCAGAAGCCGGTGACCGGCTCGGTCTGCACGGTCACGCCGGCCCGCGACAGGGTGTCGGCGAGTGCCGCCTCGACGGGTACGCCGTCGGTGAGCACGGTCAGCCGGCCCGCGATCGGCCCCAGCATCCCGGCCAGCCGCTCCGCGTGCGGTCCGGCGCCGAGGAGCGCGATGTGCCCGCCGGCGTACTCGTGGCCGTGGCAGAACGGGCAGTGCGCCGCGACCGTGCCGAACAGCTCGGTCAGGCCCGGCTTGTCGGGCAGGGTGTCGCGCACCCCGGTGGCGAGCACCAGTCGCCGCCCCGCCAGCACGGATCCGTCGGCGAGCTCGACGGTGAAGCCGCCGTCCGCGGCCGCCACGGAGGTCGCGGCGACCTCGCGCACCGAGACGGTCGAGTACGCCGCCAGGTCGGCCCGCGCGAGTGCCCGGAACTCGGCCGGGTCCCGGCCGTCGTGGGTCGCGAAGTTGTGCAGGTGCTCGACCGGCGCGTTGCGGTACGCGCCCGAGTCCAGCAGCACCACCGAGCGGTGCATCCGGCCGAGGGTCAGGGCGGCCTGCAGGCCGGCGGGTCCGCCGCCGATCACGACCGCGTCGAGGTTGTTCTCCATGTCGTCTCCCGTCGTCGACTTGTCTTGACGACGAGCATGTGACTTCATGTTGACATGAAGTCAAGTCCGGACGAGACCCCCTGGTCCGTGGGGGACGTGGCCGCCAAGTTCGGCCTCGCGACGCACGTGCTGCGCCACTGGGAGGACGTCGGCCTGCTGCGGCCGGCGCGCGACGGGGCGGGCCGCCGTCGGTACGGCGTGGACGACCTCTCCCGGGTCGCGGTCATCGTGCGGAGCAAGGACTCCGGCATGAGCCTGGAACAGATCGCCGTGCTCCTCGACGCCGAGGCCGTCGACCGGCACCGGGTGCTGCAGGCCCACGTCGACGACCTCGACCGCCGGATGGCCGAGATGGAGCGCTCCCGCGAGATGACGCTGCACGCGCTGAGCTGCCGCGCGCACGACGTCGCCACGTGCCCGAACTTCCAGCGGTTCGTCGCCGACATGGTCGGCTCGGTCGCGTAGCGACCGCTCGCGACACCCGGTCCACGCTCCCCTCCACAGGCGCCGGAAGGCCGGTGGCGGACGTCCCCGCCGGGTGCTTCGGTGATGCTCCGTCGGCCGCATCGGGGTGGCCGCATCCGGACCGCGGAGGTCGCTCGTGCGCAGACTCCTCACCACCCTCGGGCTCGCCCTCGGCGTGCTGCTCGCCACCGTGCCGGTCGCCTCGGCGACCGCGGCGCCGCCCGACCGGCCGACACGGCCGAGCTACGTCGCGCTCGGCGACTCCTACGCCTCGGGCGTCGGCAACGGCCGCTACCGCGAGGACGGCAGCGACTGCCTGCGTTCGCCGGACGCCTATCCCGTGCTGCTGGCCGACGCGCGCAGGTACGCCCTGCGCTTCCGGGCGTGCTCGGGCGCGACGATCGCCCACGTCCGGAGCACCCAGCTCGGGGCACTGAGCGCCCGCACCCGCTACGTCACCCTCTCGGTCGGCGGCAACGACGTCGGCTTCTCCCGGGTGTTGACCACCTGTGCGACGCCGTGGTGGCTGGCCGACTGCGGTGCCGCCGTCGACCGGGCACAGGCGGTGGTCCGCGACCTCCTGCCCGGCATGCTCCGCAGGCTGTACGCCGCCGTCCGCGCCCGGGCGCCGCGCGCGACGGTCGTCGTGGTCGGCTACCCGCGGATCTTCTCCGGCACCGACTGCGATCCCGGGACCTGGTTCAGTCGCCGGGAGCAGCAGCGGCTGAACCGGACGGCCGACCTGCTCGACGCGCGGATCGGGCGGGCGGCCCGGGACGCCGGGTTCGCCTTCGCCTCACCCGGGCGGAGGTTCCGCGGGCACGCGGTGTGCGACCGTCCGGCCTGGCTCAACGGGCTGTCGTTCCCGGTCGGGGAGAGCTACCACCCCAACCGGGCCGGGCACGCCCGGGGTCTGCTGCCGCTGGTGCGCCCGCTGCTGCGGTGACCGCTGCCGTGCGGGTCGGTCGGTGCGGGCTGGTAGAAGGGACGCCATGCGCCCACCCCTCCAGGTCCCGGCCGCCGTCCTGCTCGTCGCCGGGCTGCTCAGCTCGTGCGACCAGGTCTCGGGCCGCCTCTCCGACCCCGAGCCGGACCAGGCCGCGGCCGACCTCGCGACCGGCCTGGCCGGCGGGGACCTGAGCGCGGTGACGTTCTCGGGCACCACCGCCGCCGAGGCGACGGCGGCCTACGCCGCGGTGGTCGAGGGCCTGGGCGACCTGGAGCCCACCGTGACCCTCGACGACGTGGCGTCGGCCTCCGACGGCGCCTCGACCGCCACCCTGGCCTGGTCCTGGCCGGTCGGCGCTGCGCCCTGGGAGTACACCTCGGAGGCGCCGCTGGAGCTGGTCGACGACGAGTGGAGGGTCGTCTGGTCCCCGGCGGTCGTCGAGCCGTCGCTGACCGACGGCGAGGTGCTCGACGCGACCACGATCGCCGCTCGTCGAGGCGACATCACCGGGGCCGAGGGGAAGACCCTGGTCACCCTGCGACCGGTCGTCCGCCTCGGCATCGACCGCTCGGCGGTCCCGAAGCCGGAGGCGGTCGCGGCCGCACGCCGGCTGGCCGACCTGGTCGAGATCGACGCGGCGGCGTACTCCGCGCGGGTGGAGAAGGCGGGCGAGGCCGCGTTCGTCGAGGCGATCACCTACCGCTCCGAGGACGTCCCGCCGGCGGCCGCTCGCGCGGCCGAGACCGAGGCGGCCGTCCTCGCCGTCCAGGACGAGCTGCCGCTCGGGCCGACCCGGGAGTTCGCCGCACCGATCCTCGGCACCGTCGGCGAGGTCACGGCCGAGATGGTCGAGGAGGACCCCGACACCTACCGGCCCGGCGACGAGGCCGGCCTCTCCGGACTCCAGTCCCGCTACGACGACCTGCTCCGGGGCGAGCCGGGCGTCGTCGTCCACGCCGTGGCGACCGAGGACGAGGCGGCCGAGGACGCGGCCGAGCGCGAGCTCCACCGGGTCGATCCGCAGGCGGGCGGCGCCCTCGAGCTCACCCTCGACCCCGACCTCCAGCAGGAGGCCGAGCGCCAGCTGGCCGGCGTCCGACCAGCCAGCGCGCTGGTGGCGCTGCGTCCGAGCACCGGCGAGATCGTCGCCGCCGCCAACGGCCCCGGCACCGACGGCTACAACATGGCGACGTTCGGGCAGTTCGCGCCCGGCTCCACGTTCAAGGCGGTCACCAGCCTGGCGCTGCTGCGGGCCGGACTGACGCCCGCCACCCCGGTGCCGTGCACCCCGACGATCGTCGTCGACGGCAAGAGCTTCAAGAACTACTCCGACTACCCGTCGGGGGCGCTGGGCCGGATCCCCCTGCGTACGGCGATCGCCAACTCCTGCAACACCGCCCTGATCTCGCAGACCGACCGGCTGGGCGACACCGGCCTGTACGACGCAGCGGTCTCGCTCGGCATGGGTCTCGACCACGACCTCGGCTTCCCGGCCTTCCTCGGCAGCGTGAAGGACGCGACCTCCAAGACCGAGGCGGCCGCGGCGACCATCGGTCAGGGCACCGTCCTCGCCTCGCCGATGGTGATGGCCACCGTGATCGGGTCCGTGCAGCAGGGGGAGCTCGTGATCCCGCGGCTGGTCCGCTCGGTCGAAGTGACGGCCCCCGACGGCGCGCAGCCGCTGAAGCCCGGCGAGGCGAAGGCGCTGAAGTCGATGCTGCGCGAGGTCGTGACCGCCGGCAGCGGCCGGGCGCTCGCGGACGTGCCGGGCGGCCCGGTCATCGCCAAGACCGGCACCGCGGAGTTCGGCAGCGACCCGGTCCGCACCCACGCGTGGATGATCGCCGCCCAGGGCGACCTGGCCGTCGCGGTGTTCGTCGAGATCGGCGAGTCCGGCTCCCAGACCGCCGGGCCGATCCTGGAGGCGTTCCTCAGAGCGGCTCGCTAGGGGCCTACCGACGACGAGGCGCGGAGCTCCGGATGGGGCCGGGCTCCACGCCTCGTGCTCGTCCGGCGGCGGGGGACGTACCCGCCGGGCAAGGGAGAACCCCTCGCCGCATGGGGTCGGCAAGGGGTTCGGTCGCCTTCAAAGTGCTCCCTCCGAAGTCGACTCCGAAAAGGATTCCACGCGTTCTGGGGCCTGTCACCGGTTTTGCCGAAGTCGAGCGGGTGACAGGCTGGGTGACATGACCGGACTGAACCTGCTCGCCCCCCACCAGCGCCACCTCCTCATCGGCGGCGAGTGGCGCGAGGCCGACGGGGGTCGGCGCTTCGACGTGCACGACCCCGCCGACGGCAGCGTGCTCACCGATGTCGCCGACGCCTCGGTCGCCGACGCCGTCGAGGCCCTCGACGCGGCGGTGGCGGCCCAGGCCGACTGGGCGCGTACGGCGCCCCGCGAGCGCGGCGAGATCCTGCGCACGGCGTTCGGGCTGATCGCCGACCGGGCCGACGACTTCGCCGAGCTGATGAGCCTGGAGATGGGCAAGACGGTCGCGGAGGCGCGCGGCGAGGTGACCTACGGCAACGAGTTCTTCCGCTGGTACGCCGAGGAGGCGGTCCGCATCCACGGCCGCTGGATGCAGGCGCCGGCCGGTGGGAGCCGGCTGCTCACCATCAAGAAGCCGGTCGGGCCGTGCCTGTTCGTCACGCCGTGGAACTTCCCGCTGGCCATGGGCACCCGCAAGATCGGCCCGGCGATCGCGGCGGGGTGCACGATGGTCGTCAAGCCGGCCGAGCTCACGCCGCTGACGATGCTCGCGCTGGCCGGCGTACTCGAGGAGGCCGGGCTGCCGCCGGGCGTCCTCAACGTCGTCCCGACCACCGACGCGGCCGCGGTGAGCAAGGAGCTGCAGGCCGACGACCGGCTGCGCAAGGTCAGCTTCACCGGCTCGACCACCGTCGGGAAGGTGCTGGTGCGCCAGTCCGCCGACCAGCTGCAGCGGGTGAGCATGGAGCTCGGCGGCAACGCACCCTTCCTGGTCTTCGAGGACGCCGACCTCGACGCGGCCGTCGACGGCGCGATGGTGGCGAAGATGCGCAACATGGGCGAGGCCTGCACCGCCGCGAACCGGTTCCTGGTGCACTCCTCGGTCGCGGCGGAGTTCGCCGAGAAGCTGGGCGCGCGGATGGGCGCCCTGCGGGTCGGCCGCGGGCAGGACGACGGCATCGACGTGGGCCCGCTGATCGACGAGAAGGCGGTCGAGTCGGTCGGGCAGCTCGTCACCGACGCGGTCCACGCCGGCGCGCGGGTGGTCACCGGCGGCTCGGCGCCCGACGGCCCGGGCTACTTCTTCACGCCGACCGTGCTGCTCGACGTCCCGGTCGACAGCGAGATCACCACCCAGGAGATCTTCGGCCCGGTCGCGCCCATCACCACCTTCGAGACCGAGGAGGAGGCGATCGCGCGGGCCAACGACACCGAGTACGGGCTCGCGTCGTACGCCTACACCCGCGACCTGGCCCGCACCATCCGGCTCGCGGAGAGTCTCGACTACGGGATGGTCGGCATCAACACCGGCCTGATCTCCAACCCGGCCGCGCCGTTCGGCGGCGTGAAGGCCAGCGGGTTCGGCCGCGAGGGTGGCTTCGAGGGCATCGAGGAGTACCTCGAGACGACGTACGTCGCGCTCCCGGCGGGCTGAGCGTGGACGTCTACGGCGACCTCGTCGAGCAGTACGACGACTTCGGCCGCTACGCGGTCGCGGACTCGCCGTGCTTCGCCGCCTGGTCGGCGGCGGTGGCCGCGGATCCCGAGGTGCTCGCCTGGCTCGACACGCTGCCGCCCGGGAAGGCCCAGCCCAACCTGGTCTTCGCGGCCGCGCGCTGGCACGGCGTCCCCGCCCCCGGCGAGTACGACGCGCTGCGGACGGCCCTGCTCGGCGACGACGGCTCCATCCGCGCGACGATCCTCGAGCGGCGTACCCAGACCAACGAGGTGGGCCGGCTGGCCACCCTGGTACCGGCGTTCGCCACGCTCGGGATCGACGAGCCGGTGGCGCTGCTGGAGGTGGGGCCGAGTGCGGGGCTGGTGCTCTACCCCGACCGCTGGTCGTACGAGTGGGAGACCGATTCCGGGGTCGTGCGAGCAGGCACCGGCCGTCCGCTCGGCTGCCGGGTCCGGGGACCGGCGCCGGTCCCGGCCGAGCCGCCGCGGGTGGCGTGGCGTGGCGGGATCGACCTGAACCCGCTCGACGTCACCGACGCCGACGCGATGGCGTGGCTGACCACGCTGGTCTGGCCGGAGCAGGACGCGCGCCGCGAGCAGCTCGGGCACGCGATCGAGATCGCGCGTGCGGACCCGCCCGACCTGCGCCAGGGCGACCTGCTGACCGGGCTGAGCGACCTGGTGGCCGAGGCGGCGTCGTACGGGCCGGTCGTCGTGTTCCACACCGCCGTGATCGCCTACCTGACCGACCCGGACCGCGAGCGCTTCCACGACCTGATGACCGGGCTGGTGGCGTCCGGGGCCTGCCGCTGGGTCAGCAACGAGTCGCCGCAGGTCCTGCCCCGGGTGACCGCCACCGGTCCGGGGGCGACCGGCGGCCGGTTCGTGCTGGGCGTGGACGGGCAGGCGGTGGCGGCGACGCACGGCCACGGACGGACGTTGACCTGGTTCCCTTGACTTCAAGTTAACTTCATGTTGTCGGATCGGCGCATGCACGCCATCCGACAGCACGCCCTCGGCGACCCCGACGTCCTCGTCCTCGACCGGCTGCCCGACCTCGACCCGGGACCGGGGGAGGTGCGGATCGCGGTCGAGGCCTGCGGGGTGCACCTGCTCGACACGACCCTGCGGCGCGGCGCGACCGACGGTCCGATGCCCCCGCAGCCGCTACCGACGATCCCCGGCCGCGAGGTCGCCGGCGTCGTCGACCGGATCGGCCCCGGCGTCGAGGCGAGCTGGCACGGGCGCCGGGTCGTCGCCCACCTGGGCATGGTCCCGGGTGGGTACGCCGAGCAGGCCGTGACCGCGGTCGGGTCGCTGTTCGCCGTGCCCGAGCACGTCTCGTTCCCCGCCGCGGTCGCGGCGGTCGGCACCGGCCGCACGGCGCTGGCGATCGTCGAGCTGGAGCCGCCCCGCCCCGAGGACGTGGTGCTGGTTCCCTCGGCCGCGGGCGGGCTGGGTTGGCTGCTGGTGCAGGCCGCGCACGCGGTGGGAGCCACCGTCGTCGCGGCCGCCGGCGGCCCCTCCCGGACGGCCGTCCTCGCGGACCTGCGCCCGCGGCTGGCCGTCGACTACTCAGACCCGCGGTGGGCCGAACGGGTCCGGAGCGAGGTCGGCGCGGCGACCGTCGTGTACGACGGGGTCGGCGGCGAGGTCGGCCGGTCGGCCCTCGAGCTGCTCGCACCGGGCGGCCGGCTGGTGATGTTCGGCTACAGCGCCGGTACGCCGACCCGCTTCGACTCCGGCGACGTCGTCGAGCGGGCGCTGAGCGTCGGCTGGAGCCTGGGGCCGCGGATGACCGCGCTCCCCGGCGGCATCCCGGGCCTGGCGGGCCGGGCGCTCGACCGGGTCGCGGCGGGCGGCTGGGAGCCCCTGGTGTCGACGTACCCGCTCGCGGACGCCGCGCGCGCTCACGCCGACCTGGAGGGCCGCCGCGCACTGGGCAAGGTCGTGCTCACGGTGCCCCGATGAATTCGGTGGTGACCGTCGGTGCCCGCCTCCAGACTGGGACCCCACGGAGGAGCAGATGACCGAGCAGCAGACGCAGGCCCAGCCCCAGCCCGAGACCCCGCAGGGCCGGTCGCTCCCGCGCGCGCTGACGCCGTTCCGCAACCTCGCCTACCGCCGGCTCGCCCTCGCGCTGATCCTGTCGACCTTCGCCTCCGGCGTCTGGATCGTCGGCCTGGTCTGGGAGGTCATCCGGATCGGCGGCGGGCCGGGCCAGCTCTCGACCGTCTCCACCGCGGCGGCGGTCGGCGTGCTACTGCCCGCGCTGCTCGGCGGCGTCGTGGCCGACCGGGTGCCGCAGAAGCTGATCCTGCTCGTGGTGGCCGCCGTCGAGGTCACCGGCATGGGTCTGGTGGCCGCGCTCTCCCTCACCGACACGACCCAGGTCTGGCACCTCGCCACGGTCTCGTTCGTGACGGGTGCGGCGATGGCGTTCTACTACCCGGCCTACTCCGCCTGGCTGCCGGCGCTGGTCGAGGAGCGCGACCTGCTCGCGGTCAACGGCTTCGAGGGCATGATCCGGCCGACGATCGGCCAGGCGATCGGTCCGGGCGTCGCCGGGGCGGTGGTCGGCGCGATCTCGCCGGGCGCGGCGTTCTCGATCGCGGCGGTGGCCAGCCTCGCGGGGCTGATCGCGCTGACGGCCGTGCCGCAGACGCCGGTGCGCCGCGAGATCGACCCCGAGTCGGTGCCCCGCCGTCCGGTCGCCGCGGCGCTGATCGACGTGCGCGAGGGCTTCGGCTACATGGTCCGCACCCCGTGGCTGCTGGCCACGCTGCTCTTCGCGTCGCTGCTGGTGCTCTCGATCATGGGTCCCTTCGAGGTGCTGGTGCCGTTCCTGATCAAGGACAAGCTCGGCGGCGACGCGGGCGACCACGCGATGGTGATGGCGGCGTTCGGGATCGGCGGGGCCGTCGGCTCCCTGGTCATGGCCTCGCTGCGCCTGCCCCGGCGCTACCTCACCGTGATGAACCTCGGCTGGGGCCTGGGCTGCCTGCCGGTGATCGTGATGGGCATGGCGACCGAGGTGTGGGTGCTCGTCGCCGCGGCGTTCGTCTTCGGGGCGATGTTCTCGTTCCCGATGGTCATCTGGGGGACGCTGCTGCAGCGCCGGGTCCCGCCGCACATGCTCGGCCGGGTGGCGTCGCTGGACTTCTTCGTCTCGATCAGCCTGATGCCGGTGTCGATGGCCCTCGCCGGGCCGGTCAGCGACGCCATCGGGCTGCGCACGACGTTCCTGATCGCCGGGATCCTGCCGGGCGTGGCCGCGGTGGTCGCGACGATCGCGGCCCGGCTGCCCGCGGACGAGCTGGCCCACCCGCTGCGCGACTGACGAGGGCCGGGGCCGCGGACCCCTCCGGCGGAACCTGACGTTCTGGGCTGGAACTTCGGCTGAGAACGTCCGGTTCACCGGTTCACCGGTGAATCTGCAGCCGACGCCTCAGACCGGCGTGCCGAGGGTGTCGGCGAGGTGGTTCCGGGAGGCGATCCCGAGCTTGCGGTAGATGTGCGAGAGGTGCCACTCGACCGCCTTGACGGTCACCACCAGCTCCTCGGCGATGCGGCGGTTGGTGAGCCCCTCCGAGGCCAGCAGCGCGACGCGTCGCTCGGCGGCGGTGAGGGTCGCCATCGCCTCGGCCCGCACCCGGTGCGGCTGCTCGCCCATCCGGTCGAGGAGGCGGCGTACCCGGCCCTGGAGCGGCCAGAGCTCCTCGCGGCCGGCGTACTCCTCGGCCGAGCGGAGCAGCGCGCGGGCCTCGTCGGTGCCGGCCCCGGTCGGGTCGAGCAGGAGCAGGCCGGCGAGGTCGGTGTCGATCTGGGCGGCGAGCCGCTGCGCGACCACGTCGGTGAGCGTGGCCCGGGCCTCGCGCAGCAGCACCACGCGATCACCGCCGACGCCGACCGTGGCCAGGGTGCGCAGCGCGTGCGCGTGGGCGTACGGCGACCCGGAGGCCGCGGCCACGCCGCGCCACTCCTCGGCCAGCGCGACGGCCTCGCGGTGCCGGCCGACGCGGACCAGGGCGATGGACGCGCTGGCGCGCCAGGGCACCAGCGCGGGATCGGCCAGCGTCTCGGTGTCGCTCAGCCGCGCGCCGGCGGTGGTGAAGTGCTCGACGGAGCGCTCGTCCTCGCCGAGGACGGTGGCGAGCTCGCCGCGCGCGTGGTGGGCGAGGGCTCCCGGCGGACCGGGGAGGTCGAGCAGCGGGTCGAGGGCTCCGCCGACGACGATCGCCTCGCCGACGTCCCCGCGGGCGAGGCGGCAGTCCACGAGCGCGGCGGTGACCAGGCCCCCGGCGACCGGGTCGGCGGAGGCGACGGGATGCGCCCGCAGGGCGGTCAGCGCGTCCAGACCCTCGCGGATCCGTCCGGCCCGGACGCTGACCAGTGCGGCCGGCAGGGCCTCGGCAAGGTCAGCCTCGTCGGGAACCTCGGGCGAGCGCATGGGCAGGAGCCTAGGAAGGTCGCGCCGCGCCCGGACCGGAACCCCGGAATCGGTCCGGAATCGACACGGGTGGACCAGTCAGGTGCGCCCCAGGAATGCCAGCAGGCGGACGTCGGCCGGCGCGTCGGGGGCCACGGCACGTGCGGGCGCGAAGCGCACCCCGCGGTCGCGGGCGTCCACGAGGACGTCGGCGGCTCCGAGCAGGCCCTCGGCGAGCTCCTCGGGCACCCGACGGGGCTGCCCGGCAGCCTGGCCGACGTCCCAGCCGTGGACGGTGATCTCGAGCGCGGCGGCGGTGACGAGCACCGGTCCCGCGAGGGCGGCGTCGCCGACCAGGACGTCACGGGGGCAGGCCCGGACCCACGCGCCGAGCAGCGCGCCGGCCTTCTCGCGCAGGGCGCCCACGGTGTCCGCCGCCGGCGCCGGCGGGGTCACGGCGACCGTGCCCTCGGCGGCCTCGAGGAAGGCGTCCAGCGCGTCGTCCATGTGGTCCAGCAGGGCGCCGAGCGTCCACCGGCTGCACGGGGTGGGCCGCTCGAGGTCGGCCTCGCCGACGCCCGCGAGGGCGACGCAGGTGAAGGCCAGGGACCGGTCGAGCAGCTCGACGGCGTCGTCGAGCCGCGGGGTCACCGCGGTGCCGGGCTCTCGCAGGGGACCGCGGTCTCCGGCCGGTAGTCGGCCGGCAGCACCTCGGGCAGTCCGCACCGGGCGAACAGGGTGGCGTCGAAGAACGCGTGCACGTGCTTGACCTGGTCGCCGTCGAGCTGGAGCACCTGGAGCTGGAACGGGACGAAGTGCCCGTCGGCGGTGCGCATGTAGAGCCCGAACGCCGGCTGCCCGTTCGCGTACGTCGTCAGCATCGGCATGTCGTAGCTGCCGCCGGGGCAGGCCGTCGCGATGAGCTCGCCGATGTTGGCGGCGCCGACGTACCAGCCCGTGAACGGCGGCATCTCCCAGACCGCCTCGGCGGTGAGCAGGCTGACGATCTGGTCGATGTCCTTGCGCCAGAAGGCCTCGACGTAGCGCTCCAGCAGCTGCTGCTGCTCGGGCGTGAGGTCGGGACGGAGGCTCTCCTGGGTCAGCCCGCGGTCCTTGATCTGCGCGTGCGCGCGTTGCAGCGCGGAGTTCACCGCCGCCGTCGTCGTGTCCAGGGCCTCGGCCGTCTCGGCGGCCGACCAGCGCAGCACGTCGCGCAGGATCAGCACCGCCCGCTGGCGGGCCGGGAGGTGCTGGAGGGCGGCGATGAAGGCGAGCCGGATCGAGTCGCGCTCGGCCACCACGACGGCCGCGTCGGGGACCGGCTCGAGCCAGGCGATCTCGTTGTTGGCCTCCAGCGCGTCGCCGGCCAGGGCGTCGGGGGTCCCGAGGCCGGTGGGCAGCGGCCGGCGCGGCCGGCCCTCGAGGTTGGTCAGGCAGACGTTGGTCGCGATCCGGTAGAGCCAGGTGCGGACCGACGAGCGGCCCTGGAAGTCGGCGGAGGCCTTCCACGCCCGCAGGAAGGTCTCCTGGACGAGGTCCTCGGCCTCGTGCACCGAGCCACTCATCCGGTAGCAGTGCGCGAGCAGCTCGCGCTGGTAGCGCTCGGTCAGGGTCGGGAAGTCGTCCAGCTCGCTGCTCGTCACCTGCTTGGTCACCGCCAGGGTCATCGCCGCCGTCATGATCCGTCCCCTCGAGTCGTCCAGTCTGCCTCGCCGTACCGACCGGGGTCGAGGGAGAAACTCATCGTTCCCCCACGGTGGGTAGTCGTCGGGGGACTCAGGAGGCGGACGCGCAGATCTCCAGCGCCCGCTCGGCGGCGGGTACGGCGAGGAGCCGGTCGGCGGGCACCAGGCCGACGCGGGTACGCCGGTCGAGCAGGTCGTCGACGTCGAGCGCACCCTCGTGGGTGATGCCGAACAGCAGCTCGGCGAGCGTGGTGGGGACCGCGTCGGCGACGGGGGCGAGCAGCTCGTCGTCGCCGAGGCCGCTGACCTCGCGCGCGGAGGCGAGGACGAGCGCCGCGTCGGTGCCGTAGCGGCGCACCAGCCGGGTCGGCTCCTCCAGCTCGGCGAGCGCCGGTCGCGGCGCGGCGCCGAGCAGCGGGAGGGCCGCGGTCCGGCACGGAGCGGCCTCCAGCCCCGCGTGGGCGACCGCGGCGTCGACGGCGTCCTCGGCCATCCGGCGGTACGTCGTCAGCTTGCCGCCCACGACCGTGAGCAGGCCGGACTCCCCGGTCAGCACCGCGTGCCGTCGGGACAGGTCGGCGGTCGAGCCGTCCGGGGCGTGCAGCAGCGGCCGGAGCCCGGCGTACGCCCCGACGACGTCGGTGCGGTGCAGCGGCCGCGCGAAGGCGGCGGACACCACGTCGAGCAGGAACCCGATCTCCGGCTCGGTCGGCTGGGGGACGTCGGGCACCTCGCCGTCGGCGGGCTCGTCGGTGAGGCCGACGTACAGGGTGCCGTCGGGCTGGGGGAGTACCATCACGAACCGGTTGGTCGCGCCCGGGACCGGGCAGAAGACCGCGGCCCGGAGCCCGGGGGCCGACTCGCCGCGCAGCACCAGGTGGGTGCCGCGGCTGGGGCGCAGGGTCACCTCGGCGGCGAGGGTGCCGGCCCAGACGCCTGTGGCGTTGACGACGGCGCGCGCCGTGACCGTCCGGGTCGCGCCGGTGAGCTCGTCGCGCAGCTCGACCCGGCTGCCCGTGGCGCTGAGCACCCGGGCGCGCGTGCGGACGTGGGCGCCGTACGACGCGGCCGTGCGGGCGATCGTGACGACCAGCCGGGCATCGTCCTCGAGCTGGCCGTCCCACGCCATCATCGAGCCGCGCAGGCCCGCGCGGCGCAGGGCCGGGGCCAGCTGCAGGGTCTCGGTGGCGGTCAGCCGCCGCGGCCGCGGGAGCGTCTCGTGGTCGGTGCGCGCCCCCCGGCGCAGCCCGTCGCCGGCCCACATCCCGGCGCGGGTGATCCCGGCCATCATCCGGCCGACGCTGGCGTCGAACGGGACGACGTACGGCATCGGGCGGGTCAGGTGGGGCGCGGTGACCTCCATCAGCACCCCGCGCTCGACCGCGCTCTCGTGAGCGACGCCGACCTGGCCGTTCGCGAGGTAGCGGAGGCCGCCGTGCACCAGCTTGGAGGACCAGCGCGAGGTGCCGAAGGCGAGGTCGTGCGCGTCGACCGCGAGCACGGACAGGCCGCGGGAGGCGGCGTCGAGCGCGACGCCGGCGCCGGTGACGCCGAGGCCGACGACGACCAGGTCGACGTCGGCGGGCGCCCCGTCCAGGCCGGGCGCGATGCGGGTGCTCACGGCTGCAGGACCCGGGTCAGGGCCAGCGCGAGCTCGGCGTCGAGCTCGGCCAGCGAGGCGCGGTCGTCGACCATCGTGTGGGCCGAGAGCACGAAGCCGTGCGCGGCCAGCACGAGGGACCGGGCGATCGCGGTCGGGTTGCCGGCCCGTACGTCGCCCGTGGCCTGCCCCGCGACGATCGACTCCTCGGCGATGGCCAGGATCAGGTCCTGCGAGCGGCCGCGGCGGGCGAGCAGGTACGGGAGGATCAGCTCGGGGTCGAGCTCCACGATCCGCACGAACAGCTCGTTCTCGCGCAGGGTGCGGATGGTGGCGACCATCCGGTCGACGAGGCCGGGGATGCCGTCGGCATCGCTGCCCGTGCCGGCCACGATCGCCGTCCACTCGCGGGTCATCAGGTCGCCGAGCAGCTGCGGCATGTCCGACCAGGTGCGGTAGATCGTCATCCGCGACACCCCCGCGCGCCGCGCGACCTCGGTGAGCGTCGTACGTCGCCAGCCGACGTCGAGGATGCAGGCCCGGGCGGCGTCCAGGTAGCCGTCACGCGGCCCTGGCGCAGCATCGGGGTTGTGACGAAGTGACGCCATATGTCACATTGTAACGCATGGTCCACGAGTCGAGCTCTGCCGAGATGCACCCGTCCCGCTGGGGCGACCCCGCCCAGGCCGCGCCGCTGGCGGACTCCGCCCGCGGGCTCGTCGAGATGGTGTTCGGGCTCGACGAGCGGCCCGCGCTGACGGAGGTCGTCGTACCTCCCTCCCGGCTGGAGCCAGCGATCCTCGCTGCGCTGGAGGAGCTGCTCGGCCGTGAGCACGTGCTGACCGACGACGGCACCCGGCGGCTGCGCACCCGCGGCAAGTCCACCCCCGACCTGCTCCGGCAGCGCGCGGGCGACCTGGCGGACGCCCCGGACGTCGTGGTCCGGCCGTCGTCCCACGACGAGGTGGCGGCCGTCCTGACGTACGCCGTCGCGCACCACCTCGCCGTGGTCCCGTTCGGCGGGGGTACGTCGGTGACGGGCGGCCTGGTCGCGCGCCGCGAGGGGTACGAAGGTGTCGTCTCGCTCGACCTGGTCCGGATGAAGCGGCTGCTCGCGGTCGACCGGGTCTCGATGACCGCGACCCTGGAGCCCGGGCTGCGCGGCCCGGAGGCCGAGGCCCTGCTCGCGGCGGAGGGGATGACCCTGGGGCACTTCCCGCAGTCCTTCGAGCACGCGACCATCGGCGGCTTCGCCGCGACCCGGTCCTCGGGGCAGTCCAGCGCCGGGTACGGCCGCTTCGACGCGCTGGTCGTCGGCCTGCGCGCGGCGACCCCGCGCGGCGAGCTGGTGCTCGGGAGCGCACCCGCCTCCGCCGCCGGTCCGGACCTGCGCCAGCTGCTGCTCGGCTCCGAGGGGGCCTTCGGGGTGATCACCGCGGTCACTGTCCGGGTCCGGCCGGTGCCGGTGGAGAAGGTCTACGAGGGCTGGCGCTGGCCCACCTTCGACGCCGGTCGCGACGCGATGCGCACCCTCGCGCAGGCCGGCCTGCTGCCGACCGTGCTCCGGCTCTCCGACGAGGCCGAGACGTCGCTCAACCTGGCGCGTCCCGACGCGATCGGGGACGCCTCCGACGGGGGCTGCCTGATGATCACCGGCTACGAGGGCGAGCCCGACGCGGTCGCCGCGAAGAGGACCGCCGTCACCGCGGTGCTCACCGGCCTCGGCGGCGTACCGCAGGGGGAGGAGCCGGGCCGCTCCTGGGCGCACGGTCGCTTCCATGCGCCGTACCTCCGGGACTCGCTGCTCGACGTCGGTGTGCTCGTCGAGACGCTGGAGACGGCGACGTTCTGGTCGAACGCGCCCCGCCTGTACGCCGACGTGAAGTCCGCCCTCGAGACCGCACTCGGGTCGCCCACGCTCGTGCTGTGCCACGTGTCGCACGTCTACGAGACCGGCTGCTCGCTCTACTTCACGATCGCGGCCAAGCAGTCGGACGACCCGGTCGCCCAGTGGCTCGCGGCGAAGGCCGCGGCGAGCGACGCCATCGTCGCCGCCGGGGCGACGATCACCCATCACCACGCCGTCGGCACCGACCACCGGCCGTGGCTGGCGGCCGAGATCGGCGACCTCGGTGTCGGGGTGCTGCGGGCCGTAAAGGCCGAGCTCGACCCCACGGGGATCCTCAACCCCGGGATCCTGGTCGCGCCGTGACCCGCTCGTTCACGTTCCTGGTCAACCCGGCGTCCGGCGGTGGCGCGGCGCCCGCCGCCGTCGTACCCGTCGCGCGGCTGCTGCGCGACGCGGGCGCGACCGTCGACGTGACCTACTCGCCCGGCCCGCTCGCGATGACCGCCCTGGTCACCGAGGCGGTCGGCCGCGGCGACGTGGTCGTCTCCGTGGGCGGCGACGGGATGCTCTCGCACCTCGCCGGGCCGGTCGCGGCCGCCGGCGGGACGCTCGCGGTGCTGCCGGCCGGGCGCGGGAACGACTTCGCCCGGATGCTCGGCCTGCCGACGGAGCCCGAACCGGCCGCCGAGCTGCTGCTGCACGGCCCCGCGACCCCGACCGACCTGCTGGGCTGGACGGTTCCGGGCTCGTCGACCCGCACGGTGGCGGGCTCGGTGTACGCCGGCGTCGACGCCCGCGCGGCCGCGATGGTGCACCGGATGCGGTGGACGCCGAAGCGGCTGCAGTACCCGTCGGCGGCGGTCCGCTCCCTCGCGACGTACCAGCCGGGACGGTTCGAGGTGAGCGTCGACGGCGCCGCGCACCGGTTCTCGGCCGCGACGGTCGTGGTCGCGAACTCGGCGTACTACGGCCAGGGCATGAAGATCGCGCCCGCCGCGGCCGTCGACGACGGCCTGCTCGACGTCGTCGTCATCGAGGCCGCCTCCCGGCTGGCGCTGGTCCGCTCCCTGCCGAAGGTGTACGACGGCGGGCACGTCGCCCTGCCCGAGGTCACGGTGCTCAGCGGCCGCCGGGTCGAGCTGCGCGGCACCTCCCGCGGCGGCGTACCCGTCGGCGCCGACGGCGAGCCCCTCGGCGACCTGCCCACCCTCGACCAGCCCCCGGCGATCGTCGAGATCCTCCCCGCCGCCCTCCCCGTCATCCGCCCCTGACCCCCCGCCGAGTCGGCAGAAGTTGCGCGTCGAGTCGGCAGAACTTGCGCACAGACTGTCGGCAAGTTCTGCCGACTCGGCGGTCAGGTGAAGGACCAGACCAGGAGCTCGGTGGGGACGGCGGCGGTGACGCGGACGGCGGGGTGGTCGACCAGCTCGAAGGCGTCGCCGGCGGCGAGCGGCTCGGCGAGGGAGGAGCGGGTCAGCGCGCCGCTGGCGACGAAGGCGTGCACCCGGCCGGCGGCGGGGAGCTCGACGGTGTCGCCGGTGCGGAGGCGGGCGACGGAGAACCGCGCCCCGGGCAGGGGCGCGGCGACCTCGGTCAGCGTGCCGGGCTCGAGCGCCGGCGTCGCGACGTCGTACGACGGGGGCGCGGGCTCGTCGGCGGCGATCCAGACCTGCACGAAGCGGGTGCGCGGCTCGGCCGCCACCTCGCTGTGCTCGACCGGCGGGTGGGTGACGCCGTCGCCGGTCTGGAGCACCGCGACCTGGCCGGGCGCGACCACGACCGCGTCGCCGACGCCGTCGTGGGCGAGCGCGCCGTCGAGGACCCAGGTGACGATCGACACGCCCGAGTGGGGGTGAGTGGCGAATCCCTCACCGTCCTTCAGGAAGTGGTCGTCGTGGCACACCATCGGCCCGAACCGCAGGCGATCCGGGTCGTGGTGGTCGCCGAAGGAGAAGGAGTGCTGGGTGGCCCGTCCCGGCATACGTTCGGTAAAACGTGCGGAAGCGCGGCGGATCTCGACTGTCACGTCCATGATGGTGACATGGGGGCAGAGTCCGAAAGTCGAACGTTCCCGGTTCTCCCTCCCGGTTTCCGGCTGGGTGCCGGCACGGCGGCGTACCAGGTCGAGGGTGCGGTCGCCGAGGACGGCCGCGGCCCGAGCATCTGGGACACGTTCTGCCGCATCCCCGGCGTGATCGCCGACGGCAGCAGCGGCGACGTCGCGACCGACCACTACCACCGGTACGCCGAGGACGTGGCGCTGCTGAAGCGCCTCGGCGTCGGGGGCTACCGGCTCTCGATCGCCTGGCCCCGCATCCAGCCCACCGGTCGCGGACCCGTGAACCCCGCCGGCCTGGCCTTCTACGACCGGCTGCTCGACGAGCTCCTCGAGGCCGGCATCCGGCCCATGGTGACGCTGTACCACTGGGACCTGCCCCAGGCCCTCGAGGACGACGGCGGGTGGCTGAACCGCGCCACGATCGACCGGTTCGCGGACTACGCCGCCCTCGTGGCCGAGCGGTTCGTCGACCGGGTGGAGCACTGGATCCCGGTCAACGAGCCCAGCAACGCGGCGTACCTCGGCTACGGCCTGGGTCGGCACGCCCCGGGCAAGGCGATGCTCTTCGACTGTCTCCCGGCAGCGCACCACCTGCTGCTCGCCCACGGCCGCGCCGCGGTGGCGCTGCGGGCCGCCGGCGCGACCAGCGTCGGCTGCGCGAACAACCACGCCCCGATCTGGCCGGCCAGCGACGATCCGGCCGATGTCGGCGCCTCGAAGCTGTTCGACTCCCTGTGGAACGGCATCTTCATCGAGTCGATGCTGCTCGGCCGCTACCCCGTGGACCTGCAGCCGCTGCTGGAGGAGGACATCCACGACGGCGACCTCGCGACGATCCGGCAGCCGCTCGACTTCTACGGCGTCAACTACTACAGCCCGCAGCGGGTCGGTGCGACCCACGAGGATGCCGCGCTGCCGTTCGAGTGGCGGCCGCTGATCGGCTACCCGACCACCGAGGCGGGCTGGTCGGTGGTGCCCGCGTCGCTGCGCGAGTGGCTGATCACGTTCCGTGCCCGGTTCCGCGCCGCCCTGCCGCCGATCTACGTCACCGAGAACGGCGCGTCGTACACCGTCGCGCCCGACGCGGACGGCGTCATCGACGACCAGCAGCGCATCGACTACCTCGACGTGCACCTGCGTGCCGTCGCCGAGGCGGTCCAGCGCGGCGTGGACGTGCGCGGCTACTACGCCTACTCGCTGCTCGACAGCTTCGAATGGGGCGACGGGATGCGCTCGCGCTACGGCCTCGTGCACGTCGACCCCGAGACCCAGGACCGCACCCCCAAGCGGTCCTTCCAGTGGTACGCCGACACGATCGCCGCGCAGACCCGCTCGACCGGCTGAGCTACGACCTCCGGGTCACTGGGGTGGTCACGCCGTTGCGACGCAGGGCGGCGGTCAGGGCCTCGTGGAACGCGTCGGCACCGGCGCGGCCCCAGACCAGGACGCGTGGCAGCTCGGTGCTGTGATCGGTCAGGCGGTCGGGCCGGGCGCGGACGCAGACGACCTGCGGCATCCCGGAGAGCAGGGCGAAGCTCGTGAAGAAGAGCCCCCGCCACGTCAGGGAGCCGGCGACGTGGATCTCGTCCACCTGGCTCGCGTCCACGCGCCGCATCCGAACCGGACCGCGGCGTACGACGATGTCGGTGCCGTCGACGTAGTAGCGCACGGGCGCCGGCCACAGGACCCAGACGAGCGCCAAGATCGCGCCTGCGAGAAGACAGGAGACGAGGGCGAAGGCGAGTACCGCCAGGAAGCCCTCATACGGGCGAGGCTCGTCCCACCAGGCCGCGATGGCGACCACCCCGAAGACGACGCCGAGGACGAGTCCGGTGAGCAGGAGCGAGCCGACCGGTCGCCACGCGTGCCGCGCGCTTCCCGCGACGATCAGCTCGCCTGGTCGATCCATCTCGTGTCCTCGGTGCTCGGAGGTCGGGGGCGCCCGACCGGGGCGAGGCTAGCGTCGGGGACGTGACGAGCTACGAGCGGGACGACCGGACCATGCGCGAGCGGATGCTCGCGGGCGACGCCTACATCGCCGACGACCCGGAGCTGGAGGAGGCGTCGTACGCCGCCCGCGACCTGATGTCGGCGGTGAACGCGACCGATCCTCGGGAGAAGCCGCTGCGGCGCCGGCTCCTCGAGGAGCTGCTCGGCGCGATCGGCGAGGAGACGGAGATCCGGCCACCGCTGTACGTCGACTACGGCAGCCACCTGAGCATCGGCGCCCGATCGTTCGTGAACTTCGGCCTCGTCGCGCTCGACGTCGCCGCGATCACCATCGGCGACGACGTCCAGATCGGGCCGAACGTCCAGCTGCTGACGCCCACCCACCCCGTCGAGCCCGGCCCGCGCCGCGACAAGTGGGAGGCCGCCAAGCCGATCACCATCGGCGACAACGTGTGGCTCGGCGGCGGGGTGATCGTGTGCCCGGGCGTCACCATCGGCGCGGACACGGTCGTCGGCGCCGGCTCCGTCGTCACCAAGGACCTGCCCGCCGGCGTCGTCGCCGTCGGCAACCCCGCGCGGGTGGTCCGCAAGGTCTGAATCCCTCGCCCGACGCTGGTTGAGGTGCGAGCGCAGCGAGCCTCGAAACCTGGCGAGCCGGGAAGCAGCGGTGGGCGAGGCCGTCTGTCGTCTTGCGGGGTTTCGAGGCTCAGGACTTCGTCCTTCGCGCCTCAACCAGCGTGCGACCAGGACTTCGTCCTTCGCGCCTCAACCAGCGTCAGGCGAGGCCGTGGGCGTGGGCGAAGACGACGATCTGGACCCGGTCGCGCAGGGACAGTTTGCGCAGGATCGCGCCGACGTGGGTCTTGACCGTCGACTCGCTGGCGAAGACCAGGCCGGCGATCTCGGTGTTGGAGAGGCCGCGGGCGACGGCGGAGAACACCTCGCGCTCCTTCTCCGTCAGCGAGAGGTACGACGCGGGCGCGGGTGCGGCCGCCTGGAACTGCCCGTCGAGCAGCGTCGAGAGGTCCTGGGGGGCGAGGACCGCGTTGCCGACGTACACCGTGCGGATCGCGTCGCGGAGCATGGTCGGGGTGGTGTCCTTGAGCAGGAAGCCGCTGGCGCCGTACCGGATCGCCGTCGCCGCCCGGTCGTCGAGGTTGAACGTCGTCAGTACCACCACGCGCAGCGGCGCCGAACGCCGCGCCACCCGTTCGGGCAGGAACAGCTGGCGGGTGGCCTCGACGCCGTCCATCTCGGGCATCCGGACATCCATCAGCACGACGTCGGGTTCGAGCTCGTCGGCGAGCCGGACGGCCTCCAGCCCGTCGGACGCCTGGCCGACGACGCTCATGCCCTCCTGGGCGTCGACGATCACCGCGACGCCGGCGCGGAAGAGCTCCTGGTCGTCGACGAGCAGGACGCGGATCGGGGCGTCGCTCATCCCGACACCGTCCGCACCGGCACCCACGCGGTGACGGTGAAGGTGGCGCCCTCGGCCTCCTCGCGGCGGCGTACGTCGAGCCGCCCGCCGACCGACTCCACCCGGCGGCGCATCCCGTCGAGCCCCTGCCCGCCGCCCTCCGGCGGCGGCGCGGTCAGCGGCTGGGTCTCGTCGGGAGCGGGCGCGAGGTTGCGCACCTCCAGCCGCAGCTGGTCCTCCCAGGCCCCGTCCGGCCAGTGCCGCTCGACGAGCACCGGAGCGTCGCGCCGGCCGTGCTTGAGGGCGTTGGTGAGCATCTCCTGGAGCACCCGGTACGCGACGGTCTCCAGCTCCGGCGGCAGCGGCTGGACCTGCCCGACCTCGGAGGCGACGACCTCGTGGCCGCCGGCGCGCACGCCCGCGATCAGCTCGTCGAGCCCGCCGGGCCGCGCGCCCGCGGGCTGCGGGGTCTGGCTGAGGACATGCCGGACGTCCTGGAGCGAGGAGCGCGCGGAGGTCGCGATCGTCTCCATGGTCTTCTTCAGCGCCTGCGTGTCGGCGTCGGGCAGGTACTGCGCCGACTCGGCCTGGGCCAGGATCACCGCGAGCGAGTGGCCGACGACGTCGTGTACGTCCCGTGCCAGCCGCGCCTGCTCGTTGCGCAGCCGGGCGATCTCCTCGGCCTGCTCGCGGTCCTCGACGGCGCGGGCGGCCTGGTCCTCGGCGGCGACCTGCGAGACGCGGGACGACTGCGCACGAGCCACGAACCGCAGCGCCAGGCCGGCGAGCCACGGCACGCCGAGCAGCGCCATCCCGATCACCGATGCGGCCACCTGCCAGGAGTCGCCGTACCGGTAGCGGTCCTGGATCAGCTGCTCGAACCCGGCGCCCTCGACCAGGCCGTCGAGACCGTTGACGCCGACGTACAGGACGGCGATCAGGGCGGCGGCGGGGATCGAGAGCGCGCTCAGCCCCACGGTGAGGGTCGAGCCCCAGCGGGCGCACCCGAAGGCGACCACCGCGACGGCGACCTCCACGAGCATCAGGTCGACGCCACTGGTCACTTGCAGCACGCCGACGCCCCAGACCAGGGCGAGGGCGGCGGCCGGCGCCCATCGGCTCAGCGCGACGGCGGCGCCCATCGTCAGGGCGATCAGTGCGAGCCCGCCCCGCGAGGTGCTGACGTAGTCCCGGTTGACCGCCTCGAGCAGGCCGAACAGGGCGACCAGCAGTCCGGCGGCGACGTCGGGTACCCACCGCTGCCAGTCCCGGACGGCGTTCATGCCGGCACCGCCACCCGGGGCCGGGGCGCGACGAAGCGCCGCTCGACGGCGTACCAGCTCAGCGCCGCCGCCGGCACCGTCAGCGCCGCCGCGAGCAGCCCGGCGTGGTCGACGTGCGGGCGCAACCACAGGGTGAGCGGGTAGTTCCACAGGTAGGCGCCGTACGACATCGTCCCCAACCACACGAGCGGGCGCAGGCCGGGCGCGGTCACGTCGGCCCAGGTCCGCCAGGCCACGAGCAGCACCGCGGTGAGCAGGGCGATCGCCGGGCCGGCGAGCAGATAGGTGAGCGCATGACCCCGCAATGGAACCACGCTCAGCACCGCCAGCCCGCAGAGCGCGGCCCCCGGCGCCCAGGACGGTACGGCGGCGCGGACGGCGAGCACCCGGCTCGCCGCGCCGATGACGAAGCAGACCGCCCACGAGGTCGGGAGCGCGTACGCCAGGTCCGGCTCGGCGCGCAGCCACAGCACGGTCAGGGCGGCGGCGAGCAGGCAGGCCGCGGCGACCCCGGCCAGCAGCACGAGCACCAGCCGGCGCCGGAACGCCAGCGCCAGCAGCACCGGCCAGACCAGGTAGAACTGCTCCTCCGTGGCCAGCGTCCACAGGTGGAAGGTCGCGCCGTCGGGCGTGAGGTGCGGCAGGTTGCCGGTCCAGGTCAGCGCGACTAGCACGTCCCGGGGGAGCGCGCCGCGATCGCCCAGGGGGTCGAACAGCAGCGTCACCACGACGATGCCCGCCACCAGCAGCACCAGCGCCGGCACCAGCCGCCGGGCGCGGCGGACGTAGAAGCGCCGCAGGTCGACCCGGCCGGTGCGTTCCAGCTCGCCGAGCAGCAGGCCGGTGATCAGGTGGCCCGAGAGCGCGAAGAACATCACCACGCCCACCACGCCGGCGCCCGCGAAGGCGTCCGGCAGGGCGTGCCGCAGCACGACCAGCCCCACCGCAATTCCCCGGAGCAGGTCCAGGCCCTGGAGTCTCACTCCGACGCCTGCTGCGCCCCGTCTCGGCGGCGCCTGGACTTCGTTGTCGTCGGTCGTCATGACTCCGTCATGCCTCCCTCCTCCGCCTCGCCAGACGCTCCCCGAGACGACGCTCGCGACGGCGCGGAGTGAGACTCCAGGGCCAGCCTTGGATCCTCACCCGAGCGCGTCCCGGACCAGCAGGTCGACGAGGTCGGCGTACGACGTCCCGGCGGCGGCGAACATCCGCGGCACCTGCGAGTGCTCGGTGAAGCCGGGCATCGTGTTGACCTCGTTGAGCACCGGACCCTCGTCGGTCAGGAAGAAGTCGACGCGGGCCACGCCCGCGCACCCGAGCGCGCCGTACACCGCGACCGCGGCGTCCTCCAGCGCCTTCCGCTCGACGTCCTCGAGGACGGCGGGGATCCGGAAGTCGGCGGTCCCGCCGTACTTGGCGTCGAAGTCGAAGAGCCCGTCGACCACGATCTCGAGGGTCGGGGAGACGAGGAGGCCGTCGCGCGACGCGAGCACGGCGACGTCGATCTCCCGGCCGACGACGACGTCCTCGACGAGCACCCGGTCGTCGAGCGCGAGCGCGGCGTCCAGCGCGGAGGCGAGCTCGTCGGCGGTGCGGACCATCGAGACGCCGTGGCTGGAGCCGGCGGCGACGGGCTTCACGACCACCGGGTGCGTGAAGCGGTACGACGTCGCGGTCGCCGCGGTCAGCAGCACCCCGGCGGCCGTCGGGATCCCGATCGCCTCCGCGACCAGCTTGGTCGCCCACTTGTCCATGGCGATCGCGCCGGCGCCGACCCCGGACCCGACGTACGGGATCCCGGCGAGCTCGCAGAGCGCGGCCAGGGTGCCGTCCTCGCCCCGCGGCCCGTGGACGACGGGTACGGCGACGTCGCAGGTCCCCAGCAGGCGTACGGCGCCGGCGAGGCCGATCGGTCCCTCCTCGTCGCGCCAGGTGCCGTCGGGGTCGATGGTGAGGCGGACGACGTCGTACCGCTCCGCGAGCGCGTCGGCGACGCCCGCGGCGGAGGCCAGGGACACCTCGTGCTCGCAGTTCGCGCCGCCGCCGATGACGGCGACCCGGCTCATCGCACACCCCGCAGCGAGGCGAGGGCGGTGCCGCGGGCGATCCGCGGGCCGAAGCCGGTGACGACCTCGTGCGGCAGCGTGTCCGACCAGGCGGCCCAGTCCGCGGGCGTCGGCTCGCCGGCACGACCCGGGCCGAGCACGGTCGCGGTCTCCCCGGCCAGCACCGGCTCGTCGCCGACGTCGACGACGACCTGGTCCATCGACACTCGGCCGACGACGGGCCGGCGCCGACCGCGCAGCAGGACCTCCGCGCGACCCGAGGCGGCACGCGGCAGCCCGTCGGCGTACCCCAGGGGGAGCAGCGCGAGGGTCGTCGCCCGAGGCGCGGTCCAGGTGTGGCCGTAGCCGACGCCGGTGCCGCCGCGGACCCGGCGGACCGAGACCACGGGGGCGGTGAGCGTCATCGCCCAGGAGAGCGTGGTGGTGCCGGAGGGGTCGATGCCGATCAGGCCGGCGCCGACGCGCACGGTCGTGTGGTGGCTGCGGGGATCGGTGAGGGTGGCCGACGTCGCGGCGAGGTGGCGTACGGCGGGCCGCAGGCCGGCGGCCCGCGCGGTCTCCACGCCCCACGCGAACCGCGTCCGCCCGGCGGCGTTCGCCGGGTGCCCCGGCTCGTCCGCGCAGGGCAGGTGGCCCATCACGCCGACGACGCGCAGCCGGCCGGCCTGTTCGGCCCGGCGGGCGGTCCGGCAGAGCCGTGCCCAGGCGGTCGGCTCGGCGCCGTCGCGGGCCAGCCCCGTGTCGAGGTGCAGGTGGATCCGCGCTCCCGGCGCCTCGCGCACGATCGCCTCGAGGTGCGCGGCGGACGGGACGGCGAGGTCGAGGTCGTGCGCCACAGCGGTCGCGAAGTCGGCGTCGACCGGGTTGAGCCAGCTCAGCACCGGCGCCCGCAGCCCCGCCTCGCGTAGCGCGAGGCCCTCCGCGATGCTCGTGACCCCCAGGCCCGTCGCGCCGTTGGCCAGCGCGGTCCGGGCGACGGTCACCGCGCCGTGCCCGAAGCCGTCGGCCTTCACGACGGCCATCAGCTCGCCGGTCGCCCGGCCCGCGAGCAGCCGCGTGTTGGCCGCGATCGCCGCGGGGTCGATCGTCAGGGTCGGACCGGTCACGCGCTCCTGGACGCGGCTCACCGCCACGGCGCTCATGCCGCGACCAGCGCGTCGAGCGGGCCGTACGACGCAGCCGCGGCCCCGGTCGTCAGCGCCCAGTACCGGTCGCCGTAACTCCAGTGCCACCACTCGGTCGGGTAGTTCACCAGCCCCGCCCCGCCCAGCACCCGCGCCATCAGGTCGCGGTGCGCCCGGGCGTCCGCGCCGATGCCGTCCGCGGCGGTGAAGCACCGGCCGTCGGACTGCTCGGGGGTCGCGTCGATCGGCGTACCGAGGTCGAGCTCGTCGCCGCAGGCGTCGACCAGGGTCAGGTCGACCGCGGCGCCCGCGACGTGCGGCGCCACCTCGACGGGGGAGACGAACCGGCTGACGAGCCGGGCGATGGCGGCGGCGTCGGTGACCTGCGGGTGCGCGGCGCGGACCTCGGCGTCGTACGCCGCGATGATCGCGCGCTGGTCGGCGACCGAGCGGTGCCCCTCCACGACCTTCAGGGAGATGCCGAGCGGGAGCGCGTGCCGCGCGGCCGCGAGGCGGTCGGCGAGGCCGGCGCGGACCAGGGCGCGGGCGGGACCGAAGCCCGCGTCGAGGTGGACCAGCGGCTCGCCGCACTCGTGCACCGGGACGGCGGCGACGCGGGGGTCGGACAGCAGGATCGTCATGGTGACCACGCTCCCGGCCCGGACGGGTACGGCGCCTCCACCTGAGGTGCCGGTGGGCTGTCCTTCAGGACAGTTCTTGCAGGCCGAGCCCGTCCGCTATCCGGAAACCGGGCTCCCTACGATCTGCGCATGCGCCTGCGTCGTCCCGCTCTCGCCCTGCCGGTCCTGCTCACCCTCGCCACGGCGGCGTGCGGATCGGCCGACGACAGCGACGGCGCGGCGTCGACCGGTACCCCCGCGAGCGGTGCCTGCGGACCCGAGAGCCTCCCGCTGGTCACCGACGGGAAGCTGACCGTGGCGACCGACTCGCCGGCGTACGAGCCGTGGTTCGTGGACAACGACCCCACCAACGGCGACGGCTTCGAGTCCGCCGTCGCGTACGCCGTCGCGCAGCGGCTCGGCTTCTCCGAGGACCAGGTCGAGTGGGTCGTCGTACCGTTCAACCGGTCCTACAAGCCCGGCGCGAAGGCCTTCGACTTCGACGTCAACCAGATCTCGATCTCGCCGGAGCGCGCCGAGGCCGTCGACTTCTCCCGGGGCTACTACTCCGCCGCGCAGGCCGTCATCGCGCTGAAGGGCAGCGAGGCCGCCAACGCCACCAGCCTCGACGACCTGCGCGACCTGCAGCTCGCCGCCCAAGCCGGCACCACCTCGCTCGCCGCGATCACCGACGTGATCGAGCCCGCCGCCGAGCCGGACGCCCTGACCGACACGGGCCAGGCCAAGCAGAAGCTGCTCAACGGCCAGGTCGACGCGATCCTCGCCGACCTCCCCACGGCGTTCTACATCTCCGCGGTCGAGATCCCCGACAGCGCCATCGTCGGCCAGTTCCAGGCGGAGTCCGGCGAGCAGGAGGAGTTCGGCCTGCTCTTCGAGAAGGGCAGCCGGCTGCGGCCCTGCGTCGACGAGGTCCTCGCCGGACTCGACGAGGACGGCACGCTCGCCGAGCTGGAGCAGGAGTGGCTGTCGGACGTCGTGGGCGTGCCGCAGCTGAGGTGAGGTTGCCGTGGAAAGCGTGACGTACCTGGTGCGTCACGGCTTCCACAGCTCCGCGGCCTCGCACCCGGCGCCGCACGGTCGAAGCTCGCCGGTCCAGCCCCGGCCCCGCAGCACCGTCGCGATCCGCGCCGCGGTCCGGCAGGGGCGGTCGTACACCTGGCCCCACCCGAGGCGCACGGTCTGCTCGCGATCGACGGTGGCGTCCAGGTCCCGCTCCAGGTCGACGTCGCGCTGGGCGGCCAAGTCGTGGAACAGCCGGCCGTCGAGCTCGACCACCAGGCGGTACGGCACGTAGTCGACGTCGCGCCGGCCCGCGCGGACCTGCCGTTGACGCGACGGGACCGGAAGCCCGTGCGGCCGCTCGACCCTCTGCAGGTAGCCGTGCTCGAGCACCGAGCAGGACCCGCTCGCGATGTCGTCCGCCACCTCGATCAACCAGCGCCGCCGAGGCACGTTGGTGAGGCCGCCGGCCGCCTCGGCGAGCCGGCCAGCCGCCGTACGCCGGGACTGGCAGACGTCGGCCAGCAGCTGGATGGCCGCGAGCTCGTCGAGCTCGGCCGCGACCAGGATCGCCGCGTGCTCGATCCGGCGCCGCGGCGGCGAGATGTTCGCCAGGACGGTGGCGGCGTACTGCCGGGACCGCCGGACGACGTACCCCTCGATCTCGCGCCGGCGGACGGACGCGGGGACGACGATCTCGATCGGGTCGGCCGGGCGGTGATCGCGCCAATCGGCGCCGAGTGCGAACTGGAGCGCCGAGCGCCCGTCCAGCGCGGCCTCCGGTCCGAAGCGGTGGATGCCCGCCCAGGCCCGCTGCCGCCAGGTGGGTACGCCGGTGTGGTCGACGAAGACGCCGGGGAGCAGCCGGACGAGCTCCCGCCGCCGCAGCCGCCGAGACCGCGACTGTGGATGGCCGCGTGGAAACGGTGACGCACCAGGTACGTCAGGACTTCCACACCCCCGCACCCACCCATCGAGACCACCCTTCAAACGTGACAGCATCGCTGTCATCATCGTGGCCATGACGTACGAGCTGGGGCAGGGGACGGGTCCACTCAAGGGCGTGAAGGTCGTCGAGATCGCGGGGATCGGGCCGGGGCCGCACGCGTGCATGATCCTGGCCGATCTGGGGGCCGACGTGATCCGCGTCGAGCGGCCGGGCGGGCAGATGCTGGCGGGGGGAGCGAAGAACCTGCTCAACCGCGGGCGGCCGAGCGTCGCGCTCAACCTGAAGGACCCCGAGGCGATCGCCACGATCAAGGAGCTGGTCGCGGGGGCCGACGTGCTCGTCGAGGGGATGCGGCCCGGGGTGGCCGAGCGGCTCGGGATGGGGCCGGACGACTTCGCGGAGGTCAACCCGCGCCTGGTCTACGGCCGGATGACCGGCTGGGGCCAGCACGGCCCGCTCGCGCACGCGGCCGGGCACGACATGAACTACATCGCCATCACCGGCGCGCTGTTCGGGCTCGGGCAGGACAAGTCCAAGCCGCACTTCCCTACCAACCTGCTGGGCGACTTCGGCGGCGGCTCGACGTACCTCGTCATCGGCATCCTCGCCGCGCTCCTCGAGGCCCGGGTCAGCGGGCAGGGGCAGGTCGTCGACGCGGCCATCGTCGACGGCACCGCGCACCTCAACGCGATGACCGCAGCGTTCGTCGGCGACGGAACCTTCAAGGAGGAGCGGGCCGCCAACCTGCTCGACGGCGGCGCGCCGTTCTACGACGTCTACGAGACCAGCGACGGCCGGCACATGTCGGTCGGCGCGCTCGAGCCGCAGTTCTGGGCGATGTTCATCAAGCTGCTGGGCGTCGAGGACGTCGTACCCGGCCAGTACGACCTCGACCGGTACGCCGAGATGCGCCAGCTCTTCGCCGACACGTTCCGCACCCGCACCCAGGCGGAGTGGATCGAGGTGTTCGAGGGCACCGACGCGTGCGTCGCCGGGATCGTGCCGCTGAGCGAGGCCGCCGAGCACCCGCACCTGAAGGCGCGCGGGACGTTCGTGACGAAGGACGACCTGCTCCAGCCGGTGCCCGCGCCCCGGTTCTCGCGCACCGAGGCCACGATCGGCACCCCACCGTCGCCGTCGCCCGGCAGTGACACCCGCGTCGCGCTGAGCGCTTGGGGCATCGACGACGTGGATGGCCTGATCGCCCGGGGGGTAGCGGTCCAGGTGTGAAGCCGTTCCTGTTCCTCGGCACCCGCGCCGAGGACCTCGCCGCCGACGGTGAGTACGACGCCGTCCTGCGCTTCACCGGCCTCGACGAGCGCGACGTACGCCGGGTCCGGCTGGAGCGCGACGCCCTGGGCGAGGTCGACCTGGACGACTGGTCGGGGATCGTGCTCGGCGGCGGCCCGTTCAACGTCAGCGACCCGGAGGAGCGCAAGAGTCCCACGCAGCACCGGGTCGAGGGCGAGCTGCGGGCGCTCGCCGAGCGGGTCGTCGAGTGCGACTTCCCCTTCCTCGGCGCCTGCTACGGCATCGGCACCCTGGGCACGCTGCGCGGCGGCGTGGTCGACCGGACGTACGCCGAACCGATCGGCGCGGTGACGGCCACGCTCACCGAGGCGGGCGCGGCGGATCCGCTGACCGGGGTGCTGCCGCCGTCCTTCGACGTCTTCCTCGGGCACAAGGAGGCGGTCAGCCGCCTGCCCGACGGGGCGGTGCTGCTGGCGAGCGGCGCGGGCTGCCCGGTGCAGGCCTTCCGGATCGGGACCAACGTCTACGCGACCCAGTTCCACCCCGAGCTCGACGTGGAGGGGATCTGCACCCGGATCGAGGTCTACCGCCACTACGGCTACTTCGACCCGCCCGACGCCGCGACGCTGATCGCCGGCGCCCGGGCGGCCGTGGTCACCGAGCCACCCCGGATGCTGGCGCGCTTCGTCGAGCTCTTCGCACGCTATTGAACAGGCGTCAATAGCGTGGTTACAGTGCTGGCATGGAACACGTCGACGTCCTGGTCATCGGCGCGGGTCTCTCGGGCATCGGCGCCGCCTGCCAGCTGCGCGAGCACCACCCGGGCCGCAGCATCGCCGTACTGGAGGGGCGCGAGGTCAGCGGCGGCACCTGGGACCTGTTCCGCTACCCCGGCATCCGCAGCGACTCCGACATGTTCACCTTCGGGTACCGCTGGCGCCCCTGGCCCGGCGACACCGCGCTGGCCGACGGGCCGCTGATCCTCGACTACCTGCGCACCGTCGCGCGGGAGTACGGCGTCGACGAGCTGATCCGCTACGACCACCGGGTCACCCGGGCGAGCTGGGACTCCGGGACCGCCCGCTGGACGGTGGAGATCGAGGGCCGCGAGCCGATCAGCGCAAGCTTCCTGCACGCCTGCACCGGCTACTACGACTACGAGACCGGGCACGCGCCCACGTTCCCGGGCCAGGCCGACTTCCGGGGCGACGTGATCCATCCCCAGCACTGGCCCGAGGACTACGACTACGCCGGCAAGCGGGTCGTCGTGATCGGCAGCGGGGCCACCGCGATCACGCTCGTGCCCGCGATGGCCGGGACCGCCGAGCACGTCACGATGCTGCAGCGCTCGCCGACGTACGTCCTCTCCCGGCCGGGCAAGGACCCGTTCGCCACGCGGTTGGCGCGGCTGCCGCTGCGGTTGCGCTACCCGGTCGTGCGGTGGAAGAACATCCTGGTCGCGAGCGGCTTCTACCAGCTCTCCCGCCGCCGCCCGGGCGTGGTGAAGGGCTTCATCGCGAAGGCGCTGCGCCGCCAGCTGGACGGGCACGTCGACGTCGACCGGCACTTCGCCCCGTCGTACGACCCCTGGGACCAGCGGCTCTGCTTCGTCCCCGACGCCGACCTGTTCCGCGCCTTCCGGCGGGGCACCGCGTCGGTCGTCACCGACACCATCGAGACGTTCACCGAGACCGGGATCCGGCTCACCTCGGGCGCCGAGCTGGAGGCCGACCTGATCGTCACCGCCACCGGACTGAAGCTGCTGCCGTTCGGCGCCATCGACCTGGAGGTCGACGGCGAGAAGGTCGAGCTCAGCGACACGATGGCCTACAAGGCGCTGATGCTCAGCGGGGTGCCGAACTTCGTCTACACGATCGGCTACACCAACGCGTCCTGGACTCTGAAGGCCGACCTCGTCAGCGAGTACGTCGTCCGGCTGCTGAGCCACCTCGACGAGCACGGACTGCGCAGCGTCGTACCCGTGAAGGACGCGGGGGTCGAGGAGCGGCCGTTCATGGACTTCCAGTCGGGCTACGTCCTGCGCGCGCTCGACGGGCTGCCCAAGCAGGGCAATCGGGCGCCGTGGATGCTGAAGCAGAACTACCTCACCGACGTCCGGACCATCCGCCGGGACCGGATCGACGACGGGGTGCTGGCCTTCGGGTGAGTTGGTCGTGGCCCGATCGGTTACCTGAACGGTCTACCGATCGAGGAGGACGCGATGAGCTTCGTGGACAAGGCCAAGCACAAGGCGGAAGAGCTCAAGGGCCACGGCAAGGAGCAGGCCGGCAAGGCGAACGACGACCCGCAGCTGACGGCCGAGGGCAAGGCCGACCAGACGTCGGGGAAGACCAAGCAGGCCGGCGAGCACCTGAAGGACGCCGCCAAGGACATCAAGGACGGCTTCACGAAGTAGTGAACGTCACCCCGCCGCGATGCGGGGTCTGTCGGGCCGCACCCCTAAGGTTGGGGGTGCGGCCCGTCCAGTCTTGCCTCGGCCCCGCTCGCGACATTCGCTGTCTCTTCGACAGGTCGCGCTTCTTCTGGCGAGACGCCGCCACAGTTAGTGACTCTCACTTGTCTTCGCAGTCCTTCGCCGATCTCGGCGTGCCCACTTCCCTCGTCGCCCTCCTCGCGGAGCGCGGCATCACCGTCCCGTCGCCGATCCAGGCGGCCACCCTCCCCGACTCGCTCGCGGGTCGCGACGTCCTCGGCCGGGGCCGTACCGGCTCCGGCAAGACCTACGCCTTCCTGCTCCCGCTGGTCGCCCGGCTCCAGGCCTCGGGCCGGCGCCCGCAGGCGACCAAGCCGCGCGCGCTGATCCTGGCCCCGACCCGCGAGCTGGTCGGCCAGATCCAGGAGTCGCTCGCCCCGCTGGCCAAGTCCGCCGGCCTGAGCACCCAGACCGTCTTCGGCGGCGTCGGCCAGAACCCGCAGGTCCAGGGCCTGCGCAAGGGCGTCGACATCGTCCTCGCCTGCCCCGGCCGGCTGGAGGACCTGATCGGGCAGGGTCACTGCGACCTTGGCGCCGTCGAGATCACCATCCTCGACGAGGCCGACCACATGGCCGACCTCGGCTTCCTGCCCGGCGTACGCCGGATCATGGACCGCACCCCGAAGGACGGCCAGCGGCTGCTCTTCTCGGCCACGCTCGACAACGGCGTGAACGTGCTGGTCAAGCGGTTCCTCTCGAACCCGGCCACCCACGAGGCCGACTCGGCCCAGTCGCCGGTCGCCAAGATGGACCACCACGTCCTGCACCTGCACCGCGACCAGCGGGTCCCGGTGCTGGTCGACCTGGCCAGCGCGCCCGGCCGTACCGTCGTCTTCACCCGCACCAAGCACGGTGCCAAGGCGCTGACCCGCCAGCTCAACAAGAACGGCGTCCCCGCCGTCGAGCTGCACGGCAACCTCAGCCAGGGCGCCCGCACCCGCAACATGGACGCCTTCCACGCGGGCAAGGCCAGCACCCTGGTCGCGACCGACATCGCCGCGCGCGGCATCCACGTCGACGACGTGGCGCTGGTCGTCCACGCCGACCCGCCGGCCGAGCACAAGGCGTACCTGCACCGCTCGGGCCGTACGGCGCGCGCCGGCGCCGCGGGCACCGTCATCACCCTGATGACCGAGGACCAGGTGCGCGACGTGCGCGACCTGACCCGGGCGGCCGGCATCAAGCCGACCATCACCAAGGTCGACGGCCCGCGCCACCCGGTGCTCGCCCAGCTCGCCCCCGGCGAGCGGGTCATCGTCGAGGGCGGCCTCGTGGTCGAGGCCCCCGAGCAGCAGCGCCAGCCCAAGCAGCCCCGCTCCGGCGGGAACGGCGGCAATGGCGGCGGTGGTGGCGGCGGTGGCCGTAACCGGCGTCGTCGCGGTGGCAGCGGCGGTGGCAACGGCGGCGGCGGTGGCCGGGGCGGCCAGGCCTCGGGTGGCCAGTCGTCCGGCGGCCAGTCGCGCAAGCCCGCCGGTCGTCGCGGCCAGTCCTCCGGCGCGTCCCCGTCCGGCGGCTCCCGCCACAGCGCCTCGTCGTTCTCTTCGGGGCGTCGCTAACCTCGACACGCATGAGCCCGGTCGTCGCCTGGATGCGGCGATCGCTGTGGGACGTCGTCCCGCGCGATCACCGCGAGTCGCCTGAGCTGCTCAGGCGGCGACAGGTCGTGACGGCCGGGTTCGTCGTCCTCGGCGCGGTCGTCCTCGGCCTATCGCTGCGGATCGAGCCGGGCAGCGCGTGGTTCTATCCCGCGACCCTGCTGCTCGCCGCGGTGTGGACGATCGGGGCGTTCGTCTCCGGGCCGTTGCACCTGGGCCGGATCGCCCGCCGCGACCGGCTGGTCCGGCCGTGGGCGACCCCGATCGCCGTCGGCCTGGCCCTCGCCGGGCTGTTCGTCGTCGGCGCCCTGGTGGTGCGGGAGATCCCGTTCCTCGGGGACCAGGTGTCCTCGGTCCTCGACTACGCCGACCAGGGGTTGCTCCCGCTCCTGGTCGCGATCACCCTGGTCAACGGGATCGCCGAGGAGCTGTTCTTCCGCGGTGCGGCGTACGCCGCCATCCCCCGGCGCCCGGTGCTCTGGACGAGCGTCGCGTACCCCATCGCCACGCTCGCGACCGGCAACCTGATGCTGTCGTTCGCGGCGGTGCTGCTCGGTGTGGTCGTGGGCCTGGAGCGGCGCGCCTCCGGCGGCATCCTCGCCCCGATCCTGACCCACGTGACCTGGTCGCTGGCCATGCTGCTGGTGCTGCCGCAGGTGATCGGCTGACTTCTGGGGGATCCGCTGACGTTCTGGGGCGCAATTTCGCCTGGGAACGTCCAGATTCACCGGTGAACCGGTGAATCTGCAGCCCCGCCCCTCAGCCCTCCGCCAGTGCCCGTTCCACCGCCTCGGCGTACGTCAGCGGCTCCCCGGGGACCACGTCCCGGATGGAGTGGTCGGTCTGGATCACCTCGGTGCCCATGGAGTCGATCAGGTTGCGGCCGGTGGTGACGTCGACGCTGGTGACGAACGAGATCCAGTACGACGACAGCTTGGGCGTCAGCACGGGCGCCTTGATGATCGGGACCCGCTTCCCGGTCATCACCTCCGAGGCCTGCTGGAGCATCTCCAGGTAGCTCAGCCGGTCCGCGCCGCCGACCTCGAAGACCCGGCCCAGTGCCTCGTCGTTGTCGACCACGCCGGCCAGGTAGCGGATCACGTCGTCGATGGCGATCGGCTGGGTGCGGGTGGCGGCCCACTTCGGGACCACCATCGCGGGCAGGTT
This sequence comes from Nocardioides sp., assembly GCF_035503875.1. Lineage (GTDB taxonomy): Bacteria > Actinomycetota > Actinomycetes > Propionibacteriales > Nocardioidaceae > Nocardioides. The sequence goes on along the minus strand of NZ_DATJTA010000054.1, from coordinate 113,744 downwards.
CTTGACGAGCTGGCGGGTCATCTCCCACGAGATGCCGCCGGCCCCGACGACGATGGCCGCGCGCAGCACGGTGACCGGGACGCCCGAGGAGCCGAGCAGCTGCTCGACCTCGCGGCGCGAGCGCAGGTGCGCGGAGAGCTCGTCGCCGTCCTTGCCGAGCCCGCCGAGGTAGACGATCTGCGTCGCTCCCGCGGCTGCCGCGGCCAACCCGAAGCCGCGGGCGGCCTCGGCGTCGCGGCGCTCGAAGTCGTCGTCGTCGAGCGAGTGCACAAGGTAGACGGCCACGTCGACGTCGGTGAGCGCCTCGGCGAGCGTGCCCGGGTCGTGCACGTCGCCGAAGACCGGCTCCCCGGGACCGTCGTACGTCTCGGGGTGGCGGGTCATCGCCTTCACGTCGTGGCCGGCGTCGATCAGGACGGGGACCAGTCGCTTGCCGACGAAGCCGGTGGCGCCGGTGACGAGAACGTTGCTCATGGGTGGGCCGGTACCCAGGGCGCGCGTCCGGTTCAGGCCTCGGCGCCGCCCCCGTCGCGGGCGCGCTTGGCGATCCGCTCGCGCTTGGTCTCGTCCATGGCGGCCTCGTACGCCGCGACCAGGCTGGCGATCGAGAGCGGCTTGAGGCGCTCGACGACCTCCTGGATCCGCTCGGGGGCGGCCCCCGCGTCCCGGTAGACGGGCCACACCATGGTCCGGAACAGCTCGTTCAGCTCGTGCGCGAGCTGGCGGCCGTGGGCGGCGTACACGTCGGCGGCGGCGACCGCGGCCTCGGTCGGGAAGCCGAGGTCGATCAGGCCGAGCCCCACGGGGAGCTGCGACATCGAGACCTCGTAGCGCCCGCGCTTGTTGCGGAACGCGATGCCGAGGGCCGCGAGAGTGGCGAGGTCCTCGTCGCTGAGCGTCCGGCCGGTACGGCGGTCGAACTCGGTGCGCGTCAGCTCGGCCGGCGCGTCGGCCTGCCAGGGCGCGAGCATCGTGCGGTGCAGCGCGATGTCCTCCGGAGTGGCGCCGGCGGGGATCGCGACGAGGTACCGCTCGATCGCCGAAAGGGTGAAGCCATGCTGCTGCAGCTCGCGGACCAGCTCGAGGCGGGCGACGTGGTCGGCGGAGTAGTAACCGGAGCGGCCGCGCCGGATCGGCGGCGGCACCAGCCCCTTGGTCGTGTAGAAGCGCACGTTGCGCACACTCATCCCGACCCGGGCCGTGAGCTCCTCGAGCGTCAGCAGCTCCTCGTCCGCCATCTCCGCCTGCCTGCCTTCCGTGACCGAGGCCACAACTTCCGGGTGCCCCTTGACCGTGACACTCATGGTGTCACAATCGGAGGACATCGCGGATCTTCGGTCCGCACCCCGAACTACTCCTCGCTAGGACGGTCATGGCAGAAGCATTCGTGTACGACCACCTCCGCACGCCGCGCGGCAAGGGCAAGGCAGCAGGCTCGCTGCACGAGGTGAAGCCGGTCGACCTGGTGGTCGGGCTGCTCGACGAGGTCAAGGTCCGCAACCCCGGGCTCGACCCGGCGCGCGTCGACGACGTCGTCCTCGGCGTGGTCTCGCCGATCGGCGACCAGGGCGGCGACATCGCCAAGACGGCCGCGCTGGCCGCCGGCTACCCCGACACCGTCGCGGGCGTCCAGCTCAACCGCTTCTGCGCGTCCGGCCTCGAGGCCGTGAACCAGGCGGCCTCCCGGGTCCGCGGCGGGTTCGAGGACCTGATCCTCGCCGGCGGCGTGGAGTCGATGAGCCGGGTGCCGATGGGCTCCGACGGTGGCGCCTGGGCGTCCGACCCGGCCACCGCCTTCAAGGCCGGCTTCGTGCCCCAGGGCATCGGCGCCGACCTGATCGCGACGCTGGAGGGCTGGAGCCGCGACGACGTCGACGCGTACGCCGCCGAGTCGCACCACCGCGCCGCGAAGGCCTGGGCCAACGGCTACTTCTCCGGCGCGATCGTGCCGGTCAAGGACGTCAACGGCCTGACCGTCCTCGACACCGACGAGACGATCCGCCCCGACACGACCGCGAGCAGCCTCGCCGGCCTGAAGGCGTCGTTCGCCCAGATCGGCGCCGACGCGGGCTTCGACGACGTGGCCCTGGAGAAGTACCACTGGATCGAGAAGATCGACCACGTCCACCACGCCGGCAACTCCTCGGGCATCGTCGACGGCGCCGCCCTGATGGCCATCGGCTCGGAGGAGGTCGGCGCCGAGCTCGGCCTGACCCCGCGCGCCCGGATCGTCGCGACCGCCGTCTCCGGCGCCGACCCGACGATCATGCTCACCGGCCCGGCCCCGGCCGCCCGCAAGGCGCTGGCCAAGGCGGGCCTGGAGGTCGGCGACATCGACCTGTTCGAGATCAACGAGGCCTTCGCCGCGGTCGCGATGCGGTTCATGCGCGACCTCGACATCAGCCACGAGATCACCAACGTCAACGGCGGCGCGATCGCCATGGGCCACCCGCTCGGAGCCACCGGCGCGATGATCCTCGGCACCCTGATCGACGAGCTCCAGCGCCGCGACCAGCGCCGCGGCCTCGCCACGCTCTGCGTCGGCGGCGGCATGGGCATCGCCACCATCGTCGAGCTGGTCTGAGAAGCGAGGAAGAGAAACCATGACCGAGACCCAGACCCAGTCCGCCGTCCACTTCGAGAAGGACGCCGACGGCATCGTCACCCTGACCCTCGACGACCCGACGTCGAGCGCCAACACGATGAACCAGCTCTACATCGACTCGATGGACGCGGCGATCGACCGGCTGTACGCCGAGGAGCCCGACGTCGCGGGCGTCGTACTCGCCAGCGCGAAGAAGACCTTCTTCGCCGGCGGCAACCTGAAGAACATGATCAAGGCCGGCCCCGACGACGCGGCCGACGTCTTCGCGATGAGCGAGACGGTCAAGGCGTCGCTGCGCCGGCTGGAGAAGTTCCCCCGCCCGGTCGTCGCCGCGATCAACGGCGCCGCGCTCGGCGGCGGCTACGAGATCTGCCTGGCCGCCAACCACCGCATCGCCTGGGACGGTCCCGGCGTCATCGTCGGTCTGCCCGAGTCGACGCTCGGCCTGCTGCCCGGTGGCGGCGGCGTGACCCGCATCGTGCGGAAGTTCGGCCTGCAGGCCGGGCTGATGGACGTGCTGCTCACCGGCACCCAGTTCAAGGCCGCCGCCGCGAAGGACAAGGGCCTGGTCGACGAGCTGGTCGCGACCCGCGAGGAGCTGGTCCCGGCCGCGAAGGCCTGGATCAGGGCCAACCCCGACGCCGCGCTGAACCCGTGGGACGCGCCGGGCTACAAGATGCCCGGCGGTACGCCGAAGTCCCCGGCGCTGGCCGGCTTCCTCCCGGCGTTCCCCGCGCTGCTGCGCAAGCAGACCAAGGGCGCGGTGTTCCCGGCGGCGCGGGCGATCCTGTCCGCCGCGGTCGAGGGCGCGCAGGTCGACTTCGAGACCGCCTCGCGGATCGAGTCGCGCTACCTGACCAACCTGATCGTCAACCAGGGCTCGAAGAACATGATCCAGGCGTTCTTCTTCGACCTGCAGGCGATCAACTCCGGCTCGCTGCGTCCCGACGGGATCGAGCCGTACAAGGCCGTCAAGGTCGGCGTCCTCGGCGCCGGGATGATGGGCGCCGGCATCGCGTACTCCTGCGCCCGCGCCGGGATGCAGGTCGTGCTGAAGGACGTCTCGGCCGAGAACGCCGCGAAGGGCAAGGCGTACTCCGAGAAGCTCAACGCCAAGGCCGTCGGCCGCGGCAAGCTGACCGAGGAGAAGAGCGCCGAGCTGCTCGACCGGATCACCCCGACCGCCGACCCGGCCGACCTCGCCGGCTGCGACCTGGTCATCGAGGCCGTCTTCGAGGACCCGGCACTGAAGGCCAAGGTCTTCGCCGAGGTGGCGCCGTACGTCAACGACGACGCGCTGCTGTGCTCCAACACCTCGACGCTGCCGATCACCGAGCTCGCCGAGGGCGTGGACCGGCCGGCCGACTTCATCGGCCTGCACTTCTTCAGCCCGGTCGACAAGATGCCGCTCGTCGAGATCATCCGCGGCAAGGAGACCTCCGACGTCGCGCTGGCCAAGGCGTACGACGTGGTCCAGCAGATCAAGAAGACGCCGATCGTCGTCAACGACAGCCGCGGCTTCTACACCTCGCGGGTGATCGGGTTCTTCGTCAACGAGGGCCTCGCGCTGCTCGCCGAGGGCCAGCGGCCGTACTCCATCGAGCGCGCCGCGACGCAGTCCGGCTACCCGGTCGGCCCGCTGCAGCTCACCGACGAGCTCAACATGGAGCTGATGGCCAAGATCGCCAAGGCCACCCGCGAGGCGGCCGAGCGCGACGGCACGTCGTACGACCCGCACCCGGGCACGGGCGTCGTCGAGAAGATGATCGAGGCCGGGCGCCCGTCGCGGCTCGCCGGTGCCGGCTTCTTCGAGTACGCCGACGGCAAGCGCGGCTCGATCTGGTCCGGGCTGGCCGAGACGTTCCCGATCGCCGAGGAGCAGATCCCGCTCGTCGACATGAAGGAGCGGATGCTCTTCGCGGAGGCGCTGGAGACCGCGAAGTGCTTCGAGGAGGGCGTCATCACCTCGGCGGCCGCCGCGAACATCGGCTCGATCATGGGCATCGGCTTCCCGCCCATGACCGGCGGCGCGGCGCAGTACATGACCGGCTACCAGGCGGCCGACGGGTCGATCGGCCTCGCGGCCTTCGTCGCCCGCGCCGACGAGCTGGCCGACGCGTACGGCGACCGCTTCCGCCCCACGCAGTACCTCCGCGACCTGGCCGCCTCCGGGGGTTCCTTCCCCGCCTGACCCACGTCGCCCCCTCACCCACCACCCACGCCGAGCCGGCGCGAGTTTGCCGCCGAGCCGGCACGAACTCGCGCCGGCTCGGCAGCAAACTCGCGCCGGCTCGGCGGTTACGTAAGGTCGATCCCCATGAGCAGGGTCCTGATCACCGGGGCCGCGTCCGGGCTGGGCGCGGCGCTCGCCGAGGCGTTCGAGGTGCGCGGGGACGAGGTGCTGCGCACCGACCTCGACGGCGCCGACCTCCGCCTCGACATCACCTCCGAGGAGGACTGGGTCGCGGCGCTGGCGCACGTCGAGGAGACCTGGGGCGGGCTCGACGTCCTCGTCAACAACGCCGGGGTCGCGGGCGGCGGGCGGCTGGACGTCGCCGAGCTCGACGAGTGGCGGTGGATCTTCGACATCAACCTCTTCGGCGCGGTCCGGGGCACGCGCGCCTTCGTGCCGCTGTTCAAGCGGCAGCGCGCGGGGCGGATCGTCAACGTCGCCTCGCTGGCCGGACTGGTGCACCCGGCGGGGATGGCGTCGTACAACGCCGTGAAGGCCGCGGTCGTCGCGCTCACCGAGACGACCGGCCACGAGCTGGCGTCGTACGGCGTCACGGCGCACGCCGTCTGCCCGTCGTACTTCCGCACCAACCTGATGAGCTCGATCCGCGGCGCCGACACCGCGCTGGCGGGCGTGATGAGTCGGCTGGTCGACGAGTCGCCGGTCGGCGCCGACGAGATCGCCGCCGCCGTGCTCGCCGGGCTCGACCGTGGCGAGGAGCTGATCCTCCCCGACGCGGCCGGCCGGGCGGCGTACGGACTCAAGCAGACCGACCGGGCGGCGTACGACGCAGTGATGCGCGACCAGGCCCAGAAGCTGGAGCAGGCATGAACGACGCCAGGCCGGTCCGCGACGAGGACGCCTTCGATGTCGGCGCGGTCGAGAGGTGGCTCGGCCGGGGCGCGATCGAGGAGGTCCGCCAGTTCCCGGGCGGCGCGTCCAACCTGACCTACCTCCTCCGGCTCGCCGGCGACCCCGGCCGCGAGCTGATCCTGCGCCGGCCGCCGACGGGCCAGAAGGCCGCGGGCGCCCACGACATGGGGCGCGAGCACCGGATCCAGGCGGCGCTCGCGCCGGTCTTCCCGTACGTGCCCGAGATGATCGGGTTCTGCGAGGACGAGTCGGTGATCGGCTCGCCGTTCTACGTGATGGCCAAGGTCGACGGCACCATCCCGCGGCGCGACCTGCCGCCCGAGATGACCCGCGACGAGGTGTCGCGGCTGTGCGGCAGCGCGTGGGACGTGCTCGCCGAGCTGCACTCCGTGGACGTCACCGCGCATCCCCAGCTGGCGGCGCTCGGCCGCGGCGAGGGGTACGTCGGCCGCCAGGTCGGCGGCTGGACCGCCCGGTTCGCGAAGGCGCGCACCGAGGACACCGGCGACTGGAGCGACATCGAGGCCTGGATCGCCGCGGAGCAGCCCGCCGACGTCGCGCAGGTGCTGATCCACAACGACTTCCGGCTCGACAACGTGGTGCTCGACCCGGACGACCCGACCCGCGTCGTCGGCGTCCTCGACTGGGAGATGGCGACGGTCGGCGACCCGCTCATGGACCTCGGCGGCTCGATGGCGTACTGGGTCGAGGCGGGCGACGACGAGTTCTTCCAGGCCTTCCGCCGCCAGCCCTCCCAGGCCGACGGCATGTGGACCCGCGCCGAGATCGTTGAGCGCTACTGCGCGCGGATGGGCTACGAGCTCACGCCGGAGCAGTGGCGCTTCTACGAGGTCTTCGGGTTGTACCGGCTGGCCGTGATCGCCCAGCAGATCTGGTACCGCTACTTCCACGGCCAGACCACCAACGAGGCGTACGCCGTCTTCGGACCCGCCGTCGGCTACCTCGAGAAGCGCTGCCGCGGCCTGGTGGCGGAGGCGGGCTGATGGGCCTGCTGGTCCTGGTGCGGCACGGGCAGGCGTCGTTCGGCGCCGAGGACTACGACGTCCTCTCCGAGACCGGGCACGAGCAGGCCCGGCTGCTGGGAAAGCAGCTCGCGGCGCTGGGGGTGGACCCGGCGCTCGTGGTGCGCGGCGGGATGCGACGGCACCGCGAGACGGCGGAGGCGATGGCCGACGCCGCGGGGTGGACGGCCCCGACCGAGGTGGACGCGGGCTGGGACGAGTTCGACCACCTCGCGGTCGTGGAGGCTCTCGGTGAGCCGACCCCGCCCGGCCTGGACCGCCGCGCGTTCCAGGCGCTCTTCGAGCGGGCGACGTCTGGCTGGGTGGCCGGCACGCTGCCGGTCGGCGGCGAGTCGTACGCCGACTTCCTGGCCCGGGTGCAGGCCGCGCTGGACCGCCTCGTCGAGCGGGCCCGCACCGGCACCGTCGTCGTGGTGACCTCCGGAGGCCCGATCGGCGCCGCCGCCGCGACGCTGGTCGACCGGTCCGATCCTGCACGGTTGTGGGCCGCCTTCAACACGGTGCTGGTGAACAGCTCGGTCACGCGGGTCCTGGTCGGACCGTCCGGCACGCGGCTGCTGACCTTCAACGAGCACACGCACCTGCCGGCCGGGGTGCTGACTTACCGCTGAGCTGACCTCGTCGGGGTAGTCCGTCACATGAGGGGGGTCGATCGTCGGCGGAACCCCGCGGGTGTGACGGACTACCCCACCAACCACGACTCAACTAAAAATCAGGCTTGACTGTTTGTGACCATCCGGACGATGCTGTCCGGGTGTCGACCACCCGAGTGCCCCAGGAGGAGCGGACCCGCGTCATGCGGGCCCGGCTGCTGGAGGCGACCGTCGAGCTGCTGGTGGAGCGGGGCTTCGGCGGTACGTCGACCACGCTGGTCTCCGAGCGGGCCGGGGTGAGCCGGGGGGCGCAGCTGCACCACTTCCCGACCAAGAACGCGCTGGTCGTGGCGGCGGTCGAGCACCTGACCGAGGTGCGGGGGGCGGAGCTGGCCAGGGCCGCGGAGGCGCTGCCGGTGGGCGAGCGGCGTACCCGTGCGGTGCTGCAGATGCTCGGCGACCACTTCACCTCGCCCGTCTTCACCGCCGCGCTCGAGCTGTGGGTCGCGGCCCGAACCGACGCCGCCCTGCTGGAGGCCGTGGCGCCGCTGGAGCAGCGGGTCGGGCGCGAGGTGCACCGGCTCACCGTCGAGCTGCTCGGAGCCGACGAGTCGCTGCCCGGGGTGCGCGAGCTCGTCCAGGGCACCCTCGACCTCGTGCGCGGGCTCGGCCTCGCGAACACCATCACCGACGACGCCCGGCGCCGCGAACGGATCCTCGACCAGTGGGCCGAGGTCCTCGACACCGCCCTCACCTGGGAGAACGCATGAGCCTGCTCGACGACCTCCTCCTCGACCTGCGGGCCGAGGGCGACGGCATCTGGAACGCCGTCGCCGGCCTCGACGACGCCGCGTGGGCCACGCCCACCCCGGCCGCCGGCTGGACGATCGCGACCCAGATCGCGCACCTGGTGTGGACCGACGAGGTGGCGGTCGTCGCCGCGACCGACCCCGAGCGCTGGGACGCCCTGGTCACCGAGGGGGCGGCCGACCCGGACGGCTTCGTCGACGCCGGTGCCCACGAGATCGCGCGGCTGGCGCCGACGGCCCTGCTCGCCCGCTGGGGCGCCGCCCGCACCGCGCTGGCCGACACGCTCCGCGACTACCCGCCCGGCGAGCGGATGCCGTGGTTCGGTCCGCCGATGTCGCCCACGTCGATGGCGACCGCGCGGCTGATGGAGACCTGGGCGCACGGCCTCGACGTGTACGACGCCCTCGGGATCACCCCCGAGCGCACCGACCGCATCCGGCACGTCGCCCACCTCGGCGTCCGCACCCGCGGCTACGCGTACGCGGTGCGCGGTGAGCAGGCCCCGGCCGAGGAGCCGCGGGTCCAGCTGACCGCGCCGTCCGGCGACACCTGGGCCTGGGGGCCGGAGGACGCGGCGCAGTCGGTGACCGGGTCGGCGTACGACTTCTGCCTGCTGGTCACCCAGCGCGTCCACCGCGCGGACACGGACCTGGTCGCGGTCGGCGACGACGCCGAGCACTGGCTCGCCATCGCCCAGGCCTTCGCCGGGCCTCCGGGCGAGGGACGGGCGCAGCGATGAGCGACACCGGAGCGCTGCGGATCGGCAACTGCTCGGGCTTCTACGGCGACCGGCTGTCGGCGATGCGCGAGATGCTGGAGGGTGGGTCGCTGCACGTCCTCACGGGCGACTACCTCGCCGAGCTGACCATGCTCATCCTCGGCCGGGACACGCTGAAGGACCCGTCGCTGGGGTATGCGAAGACCCACCTGCGCCAGCTCGAGGACTGCCTGGGGCTCGCGCTCGAGAAGGGCGTCCGGATCGTCAGCAACGCCGGCGGCCTCAACCCCGCCGGTCTCGCCGACCGGGTCCGCGAGGTCGCGAAGGGCCTCGGGCTCGACGCGGACGTCGCGCACGTCGAGGGCGACGACGTACGGCACCTCGCCGAAGAGATCGGACTCAGTGGCGGTGCGCTCACCGCCAACGCCTACCTCGGCGGGTTCGGCATCGCCGCCGCGCTCCGCGAGGGCGCCGACGTGGTCGTCACCGGCCGGGTCACCGACGCCTCCCTCGTGGTCGGGCCGGCCGTCGCGCACCACGGCTGGACGCCGACGTCGTACGACGAGCTCGCGGGCGCCGTCGTCGCCGGGCACGTGCTGGAGTGCGGGACCCAGGCCACCGGCGGCAACTTCTCCGGCTTCATGTCCATGGTCTCGACGAGCTCGACCACCAGGAGCGGGAAGCCGCTCGGCTTCCCGCTCGCCGAGATCGCGGCCGACGGCTCCAGCGTGATCACCAAGCACGACGGCACCGGCGGCCTGGTCTCCACCGACACGGTGACCGCCCAGCTGCTCTACGAGATCCAGTCCACCCGCTACCTCAACCCCGACGTCACCGTGCACCTCGACTCCGTGCGCCTGCGCCAGGACGGCGTCGACCGGGTGCGTGTCGAGGACGTGCGCGGCGAGGCCCCACCGGCGCGGCTGAAGGTGTGCGTCAACGAGCTCGGCGGCTACCGCAACAGCGTCGAGTTCGTGGTCACCGGCCTGGACATCGAGGCCAAGGCGGACTGGGTGCGCGAGCAGCTCACGCCGTCGCTCACCGCGAGCACCGTGCACTGGAGCCGGGCCGTCCTGCCGATGCCCGACGCCGACACCGAGGAGGGCGCCTCCACGCTGCTGCGGTGCACGGTGCTGGACGCCGACGCGGACCGGGTCGGCCGCGCGTTCACGGGCGCGGCGGTCGAGCTGGCGCTGGCGTCGTACCCCGGCTTCACGATGACGGGACCGCCTGCCGCTCCCACGCCGTACGGCGTCTATCGGGCGGAGTACGTCGACCGCGGGACCGTCACGCACACGGTCGTGCACGCGGACGGTCGGCGCGAGGTGATCGCCGACCCGACCGAGTTCTTCGAGAGCGACCCGGATGCGGGGCGCCGCGAGTCGCCGTACCCCGCCCCTGCGGACTCACTGACCCGCCGGGTGCCGCTCGGCACGTTCGTGCACGCGCGGTCCGGTGACAAGGGCGGCGACGCGAACCTCGGGCTCTGGGTGAAGAACGACGGCTCGCCGCTGCGCGCGGCCCGCGTGCAGTGGCTGGCCAAGCTGATGAGCCCGCGCAAGGTGCGCGAGCTGCTGCCGGAGGCGGCCGGGCTGGACGTCGACGTCTACGTGCTGCCCAACCTGGGCGGCGTCAACGTCGTCATCCGCGGGCTGCTCGGACAGGGGGTCGCCGCGTCCACGCGGTTCGACCCGCAGGCGAAGGGGCTGGGCGAGTGGATCCGGTCCCGCATGGTCCACATTCAGGAGGATCTGCTGTGAGTGAGCTGCGCGAGCTGGGCGCCGAGTTCGTACGCCGCGAGGTGGCGCCGTACCTCCAGGACTGGGAGGAGGCCGGCGAGGTTCCGCGCTCCCTGCACCTGGCCGCGGCCAAGCAGGGCGTGCTCGGGGTCTCCTTCGCCGAGTCGGTCGGCGGCGAGGGCGGCTCGGTGCTCGACATGGTCGACCTGCAGGAGGGGATGTTCGAGGCGGGCGCGTCGAGCGGGCTGATGTCGGCGCTGTTCACCTGCGGGATCGCGGTGCCGCACCTCGCCGCGCACGGCTCGCCGGAGCTCGTCGACCGGTACGTGCGGCCGACGCTGGCCGGCGAGAAGATCGGCTCGCTCGCGATCACCGAGCCGGGTGGCGGATCCGACGTGGCGAACCTGCGGACGACGGCGGTCCGCGACGGCGACTTCTACGTCGTCAACGGCACCAAGACGTTCATCACCAGCGGCGTGCGCGCCGACTTCGTCACCACCGCGGTCCGCACCGGGGACCCCGGCCACGGCGGCATCTCGCTGCTGGTGGTCGAGAAGGGCACGCCCGGCTTCACCGTGGACCGGGCGCTCACCAAGATGGGCTGGCACTGCTCCGACACCGCCGAGCTCGGCTTCGCCGACGTCCGGGTCCCGGTCGGGAACCTGGTCGGCGCGGAGAACTCCGGCTTCTACCTGATCGCCGAGCAGTTCGTCGCCGAGCGGCTCGGGCTCGCGGTCCACGGCTACGGCATCGCCGCCCGCGCGCTGGCCCTGACGGCGGCGTACTGCCGCGAGCGGGAGACGTTCGGCAAGCCGCTGATCGCCAACCAGGTGGTCCGGCACCAGCTCGTCGAGATGCGCCGCCGGGTCGAGGTCGCACGCACCTACGCCCGCGAGGTCGCCCGGCGCCACGAGAACGGCGAGAACGTGATCGCCGAGGTCTGCCTGGCCAAGCAGACCGCGTGCGAGACCGCGTCGTACGTCGTCGACCAGGCGGTGCAGCTGCACGGCGGCCTGGGCTACCTGCACGGCACCGAGGTCGAGCGGCACTACCGCGATGCGCGCCTCCTGCCCATCGGCGGCGGCGCCACCGAGGTGCTCGCCGACCTCGCCGCCAAGCTGCTGGGGTACGCCGCATGACCCGCCGCAATGCCACGCTGGTTGAGGTGCGAGGCGCGCCAGCGCCGAGCCTCGAAGCCCGTCTTGCCGGGAGACCAGCTCGATCGGGGCCGTCTGTCGTCTCACCGGGTTTCGAGGCTCAGGACTTCGTCCTTCGCACCTCAACCAGCGTCGGGGGACCGGAGGGCGAGCGATGAGTGACAACAGGACCGCGATGCTGGAGAAGCTCGCCGACCTCCACGCGGAGCACGCGAAGGCGGTGGCGGGGGGCGGGGAGAAGTACGCCGAGCGCCACCGGGCGCGGGGGAAGCTGCTGCCGCGGGAGCGGATCGAGCTGCTCGTCGACGAGGGGTCGGCGTTCCTGGAGCTGTCGCCGCTGGCGGGCTGGGGCTCGGACTTCACCGTCGGCGCGAGCGTGGTGACCGGGATCGGCGTCGTCGAGGGCGTGGAGTGCGTGATCACCGCGAACGACCCGACGGTCAAGGGCGGGGCGAGCAACCCGTGGACGGTGAAGAAGCTGTTCCGGGCCGCGCAGATCGCCGAGGAGAACGGGCTGCCGACGATCTCCCTCGTCGAGTCGGGCGGCGCCGACCTGCCGACCCAGAAGGAGATCTTCATCCCGGGCGGCCGGCTGTTCCGCGACCTGACCCGGGCCAGCGCGCGCAAGGAGCCGACGATCGCGCTGGTCTTCGGCAACTCCACCGCGGGCGGCGCCTACGTGCCCGGCATGTCCGACTACACGGTGCTCGTCCGCGAGCAGGCCAAGGTGTTCCTGGGCGGCCCGCCGCTGGTGAAGATGGCGACCGGCGAGGAGTCCGACGACGAGTCGCTCGGCGGCGCCGAGATGCACGCGCGTACGTCGGGGCTCGCCGACTACCTGGCCGAGGACGAGGTCGACGCGATCCGGATCGGTCGGCGGATCGTGGCGCGGCTGAACTGGCGCAAGGCTCTCGCGCCACCTGCGTCGTACGCCGAGCCGGACGCGGACCCCGAGGAGCTCCTCGACCTGGTCCCGGCCGACCTCAAGGAGCCCTTCGACCCGCGCCAGGTGATCGCCCGGCTGGTCGACGGCGTGAGTGCGGCCAACGGGGTGGCGTTCGACGAGTTCAAGCCGCTCTACGGCACGTCGCTGGTCACCGGCTGGGCACGGATCCACGGCCGCCCGGTCGGCATCCTCGCCAACGCCCAGGGGGTGCTGTTCAGCGAGGAGGCGCAGAAGGCGACGCAGTTCGTGCAGCTCGCCAACCAGTCCGACACCCCGCTGCTGTTCCTGCACAACACCACCGGCTACATGGTCGGCGCGGAGTACGAGCAGGGCGGCATCATCAAGCACGGCGCGATGATGATCAACGCGATCAGCAACTCCACGGTCCCGCACCTGACGGTGATCATGGGGGCGTCGTACGGCGCCGGCAACTACGGCATGAACGGCCGCGCGTACGATCCGCGCTTCCTCTTCACCTGGCCCTCGGCCAAGTCCGCGGTCATGGGGCCGGCCCAGCTCGCCGGGGTGCTGTCGATCGTCGCGCGGGCGGCGGCCGAGTCGCGCGGCCAGGAGTACGACGAGGAGGCGGACGCGGGCATGCGCGCCTTCGTCGAGCAGTCGGTCGAGGAGCAGTCGCTGCCGCACTTCCTCTCCGGGATGCTGTACGACGACGGCGTCATCGACCCGCGCGACACCCGCACCATCCTCGGCATCTGCCAGTCCGTCATCGAGAACAAGCCGATCGTCGGCACCGACCGCTTCGGGGTGTTCCGGCCATGATCACCACGACCGTTCCCGCCGACCCGGCGCGAGTTCGCGCCGGCTCGGCGCTACATTCACGCCGGCTCGGCGGGGATCGGGGGGAGGGCTGATGATCCAGCGCCTGATGGTCGCCAACCGCGCGGAGATCGCGTCGCGTGTCTTCCGCACCTGTCGCCGTCTCGGGATCGAGACCGTCGCGGTGCACAGCGACGCCGACGCCGGACTGCCCTACGTCGTCGAGGCCGACCTCGCCGTACGCCTGCCGGGGGACGCGCCCGCCGACACCTACCTGCGGGCCGACCTGCTGGTCGAGGCGGCGCTGAGGGCCGGGGCCGACGCGGTGCACCCGGGCTACGGCTTCCTCTCCGAGAACGCCGACTTCGCCCGAGCCGTGCAGGCCGCCGGCCTCACGTGGGTCGGGCCGCAGCCGGAGGCGATCGAGGCGATGGGCTCGAAGATCGAGGCCAAGCGGCTGATGGAGGCGGCCGGCGTACCCGTGCTGCGCAACCTCGACGCCGAGAGCGCGACCGAGGCCGACCTCCCGCTGATCGTCAAGGCCAGCGCGGGCGGCGGCGGCCGCGGCATGCGGATCGTGCGCGACCTCGCCTCGCTGGCCGGCGAGATCGAGACCGCCCGCGACGAGGCGCGTTCGGCGTTCGGCGACGGCACGGTGTTCGTCGAGACGTACGTCGAGCGCGGGCGCCACGTCGAGGTCCAGGTGTGGGGCGACGCCGAGGGCCGGATCGCGGTGCTCGGCGAGCGCGACTGCTCGCTGCAGCGGCGTCACCAGAAGGTCGTCGAGGAGGCGCCGGCGCCGGGTCTCCCCGATCCTGTGCGCGAAGCCCTGCACTCTGCGGCGAGGGCTGCCGCCGAGGCGATCTCGTACCAGGGCGCCGGCACCGTCGAGTTCCTGTACGACGAGGAGGCCGAGCGGTTCTTCTTCCTCGAGATGAACACCCGGCTCCAGGTCGAGCACCCGGTCACCGAGCTCGTGTTCCACCAGGACCTGGTCGAGCTGCAGCTGCGCACCGCCCAGGGGGAGACGTCCGAGGTGCGCTTCCCCGCGAAGCCCGACCGGCACGCCGTCGAGGTGCGCCTGTACGCCGAGGACCCGGCGCGGGACTACCAACCGCAGAGCGGCGTGCTGACCCGCTTCGAGATCCCGACGACGCCGTACGTCCGCGTCGACACCGGCTACGCCTCCGGCAGCACGGTCGGCACCCACTACGACGCGATGCTCGCCAAGGTCATCGCCTGGGGCCGCACCCGCGAGGCCGCGATCCGCTCCCTGGCCGACACGCTGCGCCGCGCGCGCATCCACGGGGTGACGACCAACCGCGACCAGCTGCTGGCGATCCTGCGGGACGAGCAGTTCCGAGCGGGGCGGGTGAGCACCGCGTTCCTGGGGGGTTTCGAGACGGGACTTCGTCCCTCCTCAACCACCGGGGCCGGCGTCGCCGCTGCGCTCGCGCTTGCGGAGCTCGCTGTCGCCTCCCGGTCCGTCCAGCGCGGGATCCCGGTCGCCTTCCGCAACGTCCCCTCGCAGCCGCAGCGGACGGTCTTCGAGTCCGGGACCGTCGAGTGGTGGGGCGGGCGGGACGGCTACCGGGTCGACGGGTACGACGTCGTCTCGGTGGCGACCGACCGCGTGGTTCTCGAGCAGGACGGCCTGCGGACGTCGTACGACGTGGCGGCGGTCGGCGACCGCGTCGACGTCGACTGGGCGGGCGGCCACGCCGCCCTCCAGCGGGTGCCGCGGTTCACCGACCCCGCCGACGCGGTCGCGAGCGGCAGCCTGCTGGCGCCGATGCCCGGCACGGTGGTGTCGGTGGCCGTCGCCGCCGGGGACGAGGTCGAGGCGGGCCGGCCGGTGCTGGTCCTGGAGGCCATGAAGATGCAGCACACCGTGAGCGCGCCGTACCCCGGCACGGTCACGGTGCTCAACGTGAAAGCCGGGTCGCAGGTCGCGGCCGGAGAGGTTCTGGCAGTCGTGGAGGAGACAGCGTGAGCACGTACCAGGAGTCCGAGGAGCGCCAGGAGCTGCGCAAGGCGGTGGCCGGGCTGGCCGGGAAGTTCGGGCGCGACTGGTTCACCGAGCGCGCCCGGGCGGGGGAGAAGACCACCGACCTGTGGCTGGAGATCGGGCGGCACGGCTTCCTCGGCATCAACATCCCCGAGGAGTACGGCGGCGGCGGGGGCGGCATCGGCGACATCGCGGCCGTCTGCGAGGAGCTCGCCGCGCAGGGCTGCCCGCTGCTGCTGATGGTCGTGAGCCCGGCGATCTGCGGGACGATCATCAGCCGCTACGGCACCGAGGAGCAGAAGCAGCGCTGGCTGCCCGGCATCTGCGACGGCACGTCGACGATGGCGTTCGCGATCACCGAGCCCGACGCCGGCACCAACACCCACAACATCACCACCACCGCCCGCCGCGACCCTCAGTCGTCGGAAGGCGGCTGGGTGCTGACCGGTCGCAAGATCTACATCTCCGGCGTCGACGAGGCCGACAACATGCTGGTCGTCGCCCGGACCGAGGACGCCAAGACGGGTCGGCTCAAGCCGTGCCTGTTCGTGGTCCCGACCGACGCGACCGGGCTCGAGGCGCGGCCCATCCCGATGGAGATCGTCAGTCCGGAGCTGCAGTTCCAGGTGTTCCTCGACGACGTCCGGCTGCCCGCCGACGCCCTCGTGGGCGACGAGGACGGCGGTCTGGTGCAGCTGTTCGCCGGGCTCAACCCGGAGCGGATCATGGCGGCGTCGTTCTCCACCGGCCTCGCGCGCTTCGCGCTGGAGAAGGCGACGTCGTACGCCAAGGAGCGCACGGTCTTCAAGGCGCCCATCGGCTCCCACCAGGCGATCGCCCACCCGCTCGCGCAGTCGCACATCGAGATCGAGATGGCCCGGCTGATGACCCAGAAGGCAGCCGCGCTGTACGACGCCGGCGACGACCTGGGCGCGGGCGAGGCCGCCAACATGGCCAAGTACGCCGCCGCCGAGGCCGCCTGCGACGCCGCCGACCGCGCCGTACAGACCCACGGCGGCAACGGGATCACCCAGGAGTACGGCATGGCGGGCCTGCTGGTCGCCACCCGCGCCGGCCGGATCGCCCCCGTCAGCCGCGAGATGATCCTGAACTTCGTCGCCATGCACTCCCTGGGGCTGCCCAAGTCCTACTGAGCGGGCGCGACGCGGCCGGGCCGCTAGGTTGCGGGCCATGGAGCACCTCGCGGTCCACGCACCCGAGGCGGCGGCGACGTACGACGCGGTCGCGGCAGCCACGCGCCGGTCGCTGCCGGAGCACCCCGACGTGACGGCCTTCGCGGAGCAGTTCGCGGTGGACGTGTCGGTGCTCTCCGACGAGCAGCGGGCCGCGTTCCTGGCGGCGACGGGCGCCGAGGCGTTCGCCGTCGTGCAGCGGGTGTACGTCGGCGACGTGTGGCCGCGGGTGCGCTCGGTGCTGGACCAGGTGCTCGGCGCCGGCGTGTGGCCGACCCCGGACGACGCGGCGGTGGACGAACTCTGGCCGCTGCTCGACGACTTCATGCGGGCGGTGGCCCGCCTCGACGCGCTCGACCCGGTGACCACCGAGCTGGTCCGCCTGCGGGGCGCCCGGCAGCACGACTGCCGGGTCTGCCGGTCGCGGCGCAGCGTGGCGGCACTCGACGCGGGCGCGACCGAGGAGACCTTCGACGAGCTCGACCGCTGGGAGTCGAGCACGCTCCCGGAGGACCGGAAGGCCGCGCTCGGGCTGACCGACGCGATGATCTGGACGCCGTACGCCGTGCCCGCGGAGGTCGTCGCCGCCGCCAGCGACCACCTCACCGATGACCAGGTCGTCGAGGTGGTGCTCGACGTGGCGCGCAACGCCGCCAACAAGATCGCGGTCGGCCTGGGCGCGGACGCCGCCGAGGTGACCGAGGGCGTGCAGCTGTTCACCACCGACGCCGACGGGGAAGTGTCGACGGTCCCTGGTTGAGTGACCGCGTGTCCGTCACGCTCGAGGTCCCGAAGGCCGTGCTCCTGCTCGTCGGTCGGGAGGACTTCGACCCGCCGACGTCGTTCGGCGGCCGGCTGTGCAGCGCCACCGACGACTGCCTCGCCATCTCGGTGCGCCACGAGCACGACGGCCCGGTCGAGGTCGACCTCGACCCCGAGGCCTCGCGTGCCGGACTGACCGAGATCGGCCGCTTCGTGCTGGAGAGCGAGGGGCTGCTCTCGCTGCGCGACGTCTGGGGCCGCGAGCACGCCGGGTACGGCGTCGAGCCCGGGCACGCGACGGTGACGGTCTGGGTCGACGACGAGCGGGAGCCGACCCGGGTCGTGCTGGGGGTGGCCGCCGACCGCCCGCCCCCCGTGTGACCCCCGTCGCTCTCTACCCTCGATGACGTGGATGGGGTCTTCGCGGGGTTCGCGACGATCGGCCTCATCATCGGGCTGGGGATCCTGCTGGCCCACCTGAAGGTGATCGACGCGGCGGGTCAACGCACCCTGTCGATGCTGGCGTTCTACGTCGCCAGCCCGGCCCTCCTGGTGACCGTGCTCGAGGACAGCGACCTGAGCGCGGTCTTCTCCGGCAACCTGGTCGCGACCGTCGCGGCGGTCCTGGTCGCGGGGCTCGCGTACATCGCGGTCGCCGTCGTCCGCGGCCGTGACCTCGGGACCACCGTGATCGGGACGCTCTGCGCGGCGTACGTCAACGCCGGCAACCTCGGGCTGCCGATCGCGGCGTACGTCCTCGGCGACCCCGCGCTGGTCGCCCCCGTGCTCCTGCTGCAGCTGCTGATCCTGCAGCCGCTCGCCCTCACCGTGCTCGACGCCGCGAACAGCGAGCACCGGCTCTCGGTCGGCGCCATCGTGAGCCGGCCGCTGAAGAACCCGATCACCATCGGCTCGGCGATCGGGCTGGGGTTCGCCCTGACCGGCCTCGAGCTGCCCGTCGCCATCCACGACCCGTTGGCTCTGGTCGGCGGGATGGCGGTCCCCTCGATGCTGATCGCGTACGGCGTCTCGCTGCGGCTCGGCCCGCTCCCGGGGAGAGGCGTGCCCGCCTCGGAGCTCGCGCTGGCGACCGGGCTGAAGATGGTCGTCCAGCCGCTGGCGGCGTACCTCGTCGGGCGGTTCGCGCTCGGCCTCGACGCCGAGCAGCTGCTCGCCGTGACCGTGCTCTCGGCGCTCCCGACGGCGCAGAACGTCTTCGTCATCGCCTCCCGCTACGAGCGCGGGGTGCTGCTGGCGCGCGACGCGATCTTCGTCAGCACCCTGGCCTCGGTGCCGGTCGTCGTCCTGATTACGGCCCTGATCGCCTGATCAGCCGTCATGCTGGCGCCCATGTACTCGCGGGCGCTCGCCATCACGGCCCTGTCGTACGGCGTCCTGCACCACCTCGGCCTGCTCCCCGACGGCCTGGGCGAGGGCCCGGACGGCAGCCGCTGGGCCGACTGGCTCGACCTGCTCGTGCCGTGGCTCGTGCTCGCGCCGGCGGCGTGGACGATGGTCGCGGCCGAGGCGTCGCGCCAGACCTGGCTGGCCTTCGGGATGGGCGCGCTCGCCTACGCGAACGGCCACGGCATCCACCTCGCGGGCAACTCGCTGAACAACACCGCGCCCGGCGAGACCGCGCACCTGTGGGACGAGGTCGTCGGCCACGCGGTCTGGTACGCCGGGGTCGCGCTCGTGCTGGGAGCGCTCGCGGCGACCATGCGGGGACGGCCGCGGCCCCACCCGATCGGCTATCCGCTGGCCCTCGGCGTCGGTCTGACCTGGGCCAGCAACGCGGTCGGCGGCGGCACCGTCGTCCCCGCCCTCGCGGTCGCGCTGGCGGCCTCCTGGTGGGGCTGGCGGCGGCGGGAGGAGCTCGGCGTCGTGCTGCTCGTGGGGTTCGCGCCGGGGGCACTCGTGCTCGTGGTTGAGCTCATCACGCGGCTGAACCAGTAGGTTGTGCGTGTGGGCCGGGTCATCGACGCCGTCGATCGCGGCCAGCAGAAGGTGCCGGTGATCGGCTTCCCGCTCGCCGTCTTCTACAAGTACCTCGACGACCAGGGCAACTACCTGGCCGCGATCATCGCCTACTACGCGTTCATCGCGATCTTCCCGCTGCTGCTGCTCGGCACCACGATCCTGGGCTTCATCCTGCAGGGGAACCCGGAGTGGCAGGACCGGATCCTCGACTCGGCGCTCGGCACGTTCCCGATCATCGGCGACGAGCTCGGCCGGCCGGAGGGTCTGCGGCCGTCGACGACCGGTGCGGTGGTCAGCGGCCTGGTGGCCCTGTACGGCGCGCTCGGGCTGGGCCAGGCGATCCAGAACGCGCTCAACCAGGCCTGGGCGATCCCGCGCAACAGCCGCCCCAACCCGATCCTGCTCCGGCTGCGCAGCCTGATGCTGCTGGTCACCGCCGGCGTGGCGCTGCTCGGCCTCTCGATCCTCTCCGCGCTGCTCAGCCAGACCGAGGTGTTCGGCGAGTTCGCGTCGTACCGCTGGCCGATCGTGCTGGTGACCATCGCGCTGGTGACCATGGTGCTCGCGCTGCTGCTGCGCCTGGGCGCGGCCCGCACCCACCAGCTGCGCACCGTGCTGCCGGGCGCGTTCGCGATCGCCGTGATGTGGCAGACCCTGCAGTCGATCGGAACCGCCTACGTCACCGGCGTCATCGCGGAGGCCGAGGGCATGGACGAGACGTTCGCGGTCGTCCTCGGTCTGATCGGTCTGCTCTGGGTCGCGGCCGTGATGGGCGTGCTCGGCATGGAGGCGAACGTCGTCCTCGCCCGCCGGCTCTGGCCGCGCGCCCTGCTCACGATCGTCACCGACAAGGTGAAACTCACCGAGGCCGACAAGCGGGCCTACGAGTCGTATGCCCGGATGCAGCGGCACAAGGCCTACCAGAGCATCGGCGTCATCTGGGGCGACCAGCGCAGTCCGGTGGAGCGGGTCGGTGCCGCCGTCGAGGCCGAAGCTGAGGCCGAAGCTGAGGCCGAGGCCGCGACGAAGCGCGAGGAGCACCCGCGGCCGGTGCCGCCCACGGGTCCGCCGCCGACGGGCCCGCCGCCGGGTCCGCCGACTACCGCGTGAGCTTGCGGCGCAGCGCGCCGAGCACGTCGTCGCCGAGCCCGAGCCCGTCGCGCAGGTACGCCCCGCGGTCGCCGTACAGCCGCTCGACGGAGTCGTACGACGTGCGCAGGTAGTCCGCGTCCGCGACCAACACCGGCTGGTAGACCTCCGCCTTGTCCGGCCCGAGGTGCTCGACGATCTGGGCCAGGACGGCGGCGCGGCTGGCCTCGGCGTACTCGTTGGTGAGCAGGTAGTCGGCCTCGATCACGGCGTCGTCGACGCCGGCGAGGTGCAGCAGCAGTGCGGCGGTCCACCCGGTGCGGTCCTTGCCGGCGCTGCAGTGGAAGAGGTGGACGCCGTCGCCGGCGAGGTGGGTGAGCACCTGCCCGAGGGCGGCCCGGGTGGGCGCGTCCTCGACGAAGCCGCGGTAGACCCGCTCCATCATCGCGACGGCGGCGGGCCGGTCGGGCAGCGAGGAGATCTCGTCCATGGGGATGCCGAGCACGTCGACGTGCGTCCAGGCGGCGCCGGGGATCTCGATGTCGGGGTGGACGTCGATCTCGTGCCGGCTGCGCAGGTCGAGCACGCCGGTGACGCCGAGAGCCGCGATCGAGGCGGCGTCCTCGTGGGTCAGCCGCAGCTCGTTGGCCCGGAAGAACACCCCCCGGCGGACGTTCGAGCCGGTCGCGGTCGGGTAGCCGGCGCCCGGGCCGGCGACGTCGCGGAAGTTGTCGGCCGAGCCGAGCCGGACCAGCTCGGCGGGGTGCTCCTCGGTGCTCACCGCCGCAGGATAGGCGCCCTCTTCAACCGGCCGGTGGACGGTTCACCTCAGCGGGACGAATCGGTAGGCACCGTGCGTCGTCACGAGCGGTCCGTCCTCGTCCGCGATCACCAGCAGCATCTCGCCCTGCACGGGCACGACAAGCCGCCCATGCAACACCAGCTGGTCGACCAGGGGGAGCGGCAGCTCGGTGGCCCCCGCGGACACCAGGACCCGGTCGTACGGCGCGTGCTCCGGGTCGCCGAGCACCTCCGGTGTCGCCGCGTCGATGCGCGCCCAGCGGCGGTGGGACGCGGCGAGGTTGGAGCGGCCGAACGCGACGAGGTCCGGCACGATCTCCACCCCACGCACCTCGCCGGCCGGGCCGACCAGGTGCGCGAGGAGCGCGGTGGTCCAGCCCGACCCGCTGCCGACGTCGAGCACCCGCTGGCCGTGACGCACGTCGAGCAGCCGCAGCATCCGCGCCACGGTGCGCGGCTGGGAGCAGGTCTGGCCGTGGCCGATCGGGAGCGGGCCGTCGTACGCCGCCCGCTCGCGCTGGTCGGGCGGCAGGAACCACTCCCGTGGGGTGGCGTCGAACGCGGCCGTCACCGGGTCCATCGATCCAGGAAAGCACGGACGGCGGGCGCCGTCATCGGTGAGACTTCCGCCCATGCTCAGGTTCCTGCCCGGCCTCGTGGTGTTCGTGCTGTGGGTCTACTGCCTCGTCGACGTCATCGGCACCCGTGACGACCGCGTCCGCCACCTGCCCAAGTGGGCCTGGATCATGATCGTCCTGCTCTTCCCCCTGGTCGGCTCGATCGTCTGGCTGCTCGCCGGACGGCCCGAGAAGGCCCGCCCGCTGACTCGGGAGCAGGGTGCCGCGCCCGGCTTCTCCGAGTACGAGCGACCCGGCCGGTTCGCCGCCGCCGACCCCGCGAAGGACGAGGAGTTCCTCCGCGGCGTCCGGGAGCGCGCCGAGGAGCAGCGGCGCGCCTACGAGGAGCGGAAGCGGCGAGAGCGCGAGGGGCTGGACGGCGACCCGCAGGCCTGAGCCCTCAACCTTTCGCCCGTCTCCTGCGTACCTGGGGCAGGGAGGTGCGATGCGATCCTCGGAGTTCGAGGCCTTCGTCGACGGCGAGCTGGCGCGGCTGCTGGGCTACGCCCGGGTGCTGACCGGCAACGACCACGATGCCTGGGACCTGGTCCAGGAGGGCCTGGTCCGGGTCGGCCTGCGCTGGGGTCGGATCGAGCGCTCGGGCAACCCGGCGGCGTACGTCCGCACCACGCTGGTCCGCCTCAACATCGACCGGCTGCGTCGCCGCGGTCGCGAGCACCCGGTGGCCGTGCCACCGGACACCGCGATGGCCGTCCGGCTCCCCGAGGGCGTGGACGCCTGGCTCGTCGAGGCGCTCGCGAGCCTGACGCCGCGGCAGCGGACCGCGGTCGCCCTCCGCTTCGTCGACGACCTCGACGTCGCCGGCGTGGCGGCCGCGATGGGCTGCTCCGGGGGGACCGCGAAGAGCCACCTCTCGCGCGGTCTGCAACGGCTGCGGGACCTCGCCCCGGAAGGAGACCTCCATGGATGACGAGGAGCTGCGCGGTGCGCTGCGGCGGTACGCCGAGCCGGTGCCGCCGGGACCCCGGGCCGGGGCGATCGTCGTGGGGCGGGTCGCGCGGCGTCGCCGTCGCCGGCGGATGGCCGGGATCGCGGCCGTGGCGCTGGTGGTGGCCGGCACCGCAGGGGTGGCCGCCGGACTCGCGGGTGAGGACATCGCGGTCGACCCAGCCGACCGCGCTCCGCGAACCGTCCAGCTCGGAGGCGACTGGCGCGAGATCGCGGAGTCCCCGCTCTCGCCGCGAGTCCGCGCGATCACGGCGTGGACCGGCGAGGAGCTCGTGGTGCTGGGGGGCATGGAGGACGGATGCCCGCCCGACGCGAACTGCGTCGCGATGGGGAGGCCGCTGGCCGACGGCGCCGCCTATGACCCCGACGCCGACCGCTGGCGCCCGATCGCCCCAGCGCCGCAGACACTCCACGACGGGACCGCGGTGTGGACGGGGTCGGAGGTCGTGGTGCCCGGTTTGGAGGTGACCCTGGCCTACGACCCGGTGTCCGACCGTTGGCGCGAGCTCGACGCCGCTCCGGGCGGCTTCGACCGTGGGGTGCGCACGGATGCCGATGTCGCGTTCAGCGCCTACCAGCAGGAGGCCGGCGGCGGCCCCACCGACTGGCTGCTCGATCCCGGCTCGGACAGGTGGACCCCGCTGCCGCGAGATCCGTTCGGGGAGTCGTACGACCGGAGCCTGGCCTGGGACGGCACCCGGCTGTGGCTGGTGTCGATGAGCGTCGACCACCACGGCCCGGCGTACGACGGGTCTCCGTCACGGCTCGCCGTGCTCGAACCGGGTCCCGGAGGAATCGCCGCTGGGACGTGGAGGGTGGTGGACGAGTCCAGCCCCGACCTGGTCTACGAGCAGGACGCCTGGTGGGCGGGGGGACGGATCGTCGTCACTCCCGGTCCGTACGGCGGTGGCGTCGGCCGGCTCTACGACCCGGAGTCCGGCACCTGGACCGAGCTTCCGGATCCCGGCCCGACGTCGTCCGACCCGCCCTGCCCGCTGCCCGCCGCCGGCATCGGCGCGTCCTGGATCTCCGGCGGCGGACCCGGCCTGGTGTCGACCGAGGAGGACGCCACCGCCCAGGTCCCACCCTGCGGAGGTCGCACCCACATCGCTGTCGCCGCCTGGGCTGGTGACACCCTGGTGCTGTGGGGAGGGTTCGACGAGGACCTGCGGCCCCTCACCTCCGGCCTGGCGTGGACCCCGACCGGGCGCTGAGTCAGTTCTCGAGGAGTTCCTCCGCGGCGTCCGGGAGCGCGCCGAGGAGCAGCGGCGCGCCTACGAGGAGCGGAAGCGGCGAGAGCGCGAGGGGCTGGACGGCGACCCGCAGGTCTGATCCGCCGGGGCGGCCGCCGCCCGGCGGTGAGCCGGCAACCGTCTCCGAGCCCGGATCGGTTGCCGGCTCACCGCTGCGCGTCACCGCACCCGCACCCGGACCTTCGCGGTGCGCGCGGCGACCTGGGCGCTGCCGGCGTAGGCGACGCTCAGGCGCACCCGCCCGCGCGGCTGCTTCCGCAGCTTCAGCACCGCCTTGCCGCGGACGACCGCGCCCCGGCCGACGACCTTCGTCCCGCGCTTGACCACGAGCCGTCCGGCCCAGGACGACGCGGGCAGGCCGGCGGCCTGCAGGTTCACGCGCAGCCGGATCGTCCGCCGCCCGAGTGGCGTCGCCTTCGCGGTCAGCACCGGGGCGACCCGGGGGACAGCGGGCGTCGCGGCGCTGGTCGCGACGTACGGCTCGTAGCCCGCGGCGCTGCCGGTCACCCGGACCGCGAGCCGGCGCCCGATGTCGGCGGGCGTCACCCGCAGCGTGGTCCCGGTGGCGCCAGGGATCGCCCGGCCGTCGCGCAGCCACTGCAGGCCGACCACCGGGGTGCTGCTCTCCGGCGGGACCTGGATCCTCGGGGCCACGGCGGTGAGCAGCCCACCGACCGCCGCGGTGCCGCGGACCGTGGGGGTGCCCGCGACGTCGAGGAGGGCGTCGACCCGCACGGGCTCGGCCGCCGCCTCCCGGTCGGCGTGGTTCTCCCGCCGGGCCGTGGCGGTGTAGCTGATCCAGTAGTCCCGGTCCGCGGGCGTGAGGAGGTACGTCGGCCCGTCGGCCCCCGGGATCGGCTCCCCACGCCGGAACCACTGGTGGCTCACCGTGGTGGGCTCCGGCGCGAACGTCGCGGGCCGGGCGGTCAGCAGGTGCCCGGCGCGCGGCGTACCCACGATCGACGGCTGCTCCACCACCGTGAACCCCTCCGGCAGGACCCGGTAGGTGACGGTCCGCTCGGTGGACCAGCCCACGGTGTCGGTCGCGGTCGCGCGCACGGTGTACGTGCCCGGCCGGGCGGTGTAGAGCGGCGCACCATTCGTGATGGTCGCATCGCAGGAGGCCACGCCGCTGTGGGCGTCGCCGCAGGAGAACCCGCCGGTGACCTGCTGGTTCAGCGCGAACTCGGCGCCCTCGGCCAGCGGGGCCGTGAAGTCCACCCAGGGGACCGTCCGGTCGACGCCGACCCAGTGCACGGCTCCGCCGGCGTTCTCGCGGCGGTCCCAGGCGTCGATCTCGACCCGGGTGCTGCCCTCGGTGCTGAAGGTGAGGGTGTCCTCGGCGAGGAGCGGTCCCGAGTCCACGAGGACGTCGTCCATGTACGCCCGGAACTCGGCCATGCGGAACCCCGAGGGGCTGCCGCCGTTGGTGCCGACGTCGACGATCCGGATCCCGATGGTCACGGTGTCGGTGTGCCAGCCGTCGTTGTTGTCGGGCCGGGTGACCTCGATCCTGGGTCCGTGGATGTCCAGCGTCGGGTCGGGGTCGGGGTCCTGCCCCGGGCCGGCCGAGGCGGCCGCCGGCGCGAGGGCGAGCCCCAGGGCGAGCGCTGCGACGGTCGAGACGAGCCGGCGCATCATGCCTCCACCTCCTGCACGATGGCGCTGTTGCCGACGGCCAGCCACATGCCGACGACGAGCAGGCCGAGCATGGAGACGAACGGCAGCCCCGGCACGCCCGTCACCGCGACCGCGCCGAAGCACAGCAGGCAGACGGCGGCGGCGAAGACGCCCAGCGGACGGGAGACCAGCCGCTCGCGCAGGCCGAGGATGGCGATGCCGGCCATCGCGACGGCGACCGGCACCCAGCCGACGTACGGGCTGAAGTCGTTCATGACGTAGTAGGTGTAGAGGCCGGTGTCGTCGTACGCCCCGTGCTCGGCGGCGCCGGGGAGGTAGTCGCCCAGGGCGCCCTTCCAGCCGTAGGCCAGCGCGAGGGCACCCGCGGCCGCGACCAGGCCGTAGGTGACGACCGGGGCGCCGAGCGACCACGGGTAGCGCTGCGCCACCCGGCGGTTCCAGACGGCGGCGAGCACCAGCAGCGCGGCGACGCAGAGGTAGCCGGCGAAGCCGCCGAGGCGGAACGGGAGGTGGTCGAGGTCGGCCATGTCGGCGACGGTGACGGTGTAGTCGGTGGTCTCGCCGGACTCGCCCGCGCGCTGGTCGGAGAGGAGGGTGCCGATCACGCCGAGCAGGCCGGCGGCGCACATCCACAGCGGCCAGATCCGGAACCGCGCCGGGTCCGGCGCGAGGGGTGTGACCGACCGGGGGTCGGTGGAGAGGGACATGGGATTCGCTTCCGTGACGGGGGTGGGTACGCCGCGGGCTCGCGGCGTCCTCCACGGTCCGGTCCCGGTCGGCCCGGGCCGCCAGGGACGGGTGTCCTCAACCGGCCGGGCCTCGCTCCGGGACGCTCACGCCGATCCCCGCCTCGCGGGCCAGCACCACCAGCGCCGCCCGGTCCGGGGCGCCGACCTTGCTCAGGACGGCGTACACGTAGTTGCGAACCGTCTTGCTGGTCAGCACCAGGCGGCGGGCGATGGTCGCGTTGTCGTGGCCGCGTGCCAGCAGCTCCAGCACGTCGCGCTCGCGCACGGTGAGGTCGGCGAAGACGCCGCCGCGCGCCTGGCGGGCGCTGGTCAGGTAGTCCACGGCCCGCACCGCCACCTGGGGGCCGAGGACGACGGCGCCGCGGCCGACCGACCAGAGCGCCCGCTCCACCTCGTCGGGGTCGGCGCCCTTGACGAGGTAGCCCCGGGCGCCGGCACGGATCGCCGCAAAGAGCGACTCGTCGTCGTCCATGCCGGTCACGACGAGAACGGCCGTCCCGGGCCGGCGGGCGAGGATCTCGCGGGTCGCGTCGACGCCGGACTCCCCGGCGAGGTCGAGGTCCATCACGACGACGTCGGGCTCCAGGTCGACGGTGCGCTCGACGGCCTCGGCGGCGCCGGCGGCGTCGCCCACCACCGTCACGCCAGCGACCTCCTCGAGGATCGCAGTCATCCCGAGCCGGAACACCGGGTGGTCGTCGACGACGAGCACCCGCAGCGCCGCGGTCACGGCAGCACCATCCGCACCGCGGTGCCGCGGCCGCCCGGCCCCGGACCCGTCCCGAGGCTCCCGGCGAGCTCCGAGGCGCGCTCGCGCATCGAGACCAGGCCCAGACCCGGCGGCGCGGCGGGATCGATCCCCCGGCCGTCGTCGACGACCTCCAGTTCGACGCCGCCGTCGGGGGTGGAGGCGACCCGGATGGAGACCCGGGTTCCGCCCGCGTGCCGGTAGGCGTTCAGCAGCGCCTCCCCGGCGACGTGGTACGCCGCCACCTGGCGCCGCGCGTCCAGCGACCCGAGTCCGGATGCGTCGACGCCCACGTCGAGGCCGGAGGCGGAGAACCGGGCCGCCAGCACCCGCAGCGCCCCCGCCAGGTCGCCGTCGTCGAGCTCCGCGGGAAGCAGCGACCGCGCCAGCATCCGGACCCCGTCGGAGCGGCGGGCCACCTCGGTGCGCAGCTCCTCCAGCAGCTGCTCGGCGGACGCCGGGTCGCGCCGCAGTCGGCGTTGGGCCGCCGCGAGTCCGAGTCCGACGCCGGCGAGCACCGGCCCCATGCCGTCGTGCAGCTCGCGCCGCAGCAGCCGGCGCTCCTCGTCGCGCACCTGGGCCAGCCGGGCCGAGGCGGTCTCGAGACGCAGGTTCGCGCGGGTCAGGTCGAGGGTCACGGCGACGACGTCCGCGAGGCGGCGTACGGCGCGGCGGACGCGGGGGTCGATCCGCTCGCCGGGTGCCGCCTCGAGGTGCAGGTCGCCGACGTGGCGACCCTCCACGACGAGCGGGTAGGTCTGCTGCTCGCCGGGCGGGAAGCTCTGCCGGCCCGCGTCCAGCCACACCTGCGGCTCGTCCGGCGCCGACACGCACACCCAGCCCAGCCGCAGGCTGTCCCGCAGCCGGTGCACCAGGCCACGCAGCGCGTCGCGGTCGCCGCAGCCGCGCAGGTCCGAGCCCAGGCGTGCCAGCAGGACCACCGGGTCGGAGGCGGCGCCGTGCACGAGCAGGTCCACCCGGCGCTGCAGGCTGCGACGCAGCGGGTCCACCAGCACGGCCAGGACCGCGATGGCCGCCGCGCTCGCCGCCACGTCGGCGGTGGGCAGCAGCGCGCCGACGGCGGTGATCAGGCCGACGTACAGGGCGACGACGACGGCCGACAGCAGGAACCACACGGCGACCCGGGGGACCGCCGCGCTCGGGCGCTCGTCGCCGTCCCAGGCCCGCAGAGTCAGGGCCAGCACGGCGAGGGTGAGCAGGACCTGGGCGATGGCGACCACCGGCAGCGCGACGGCGTCCGCGGTGCCGAGCGGGGAGACGTGCAGGACGACCATGGCGCCGACGAGGAGGCCGACGGCGAGGGCGAGGACGCCGTACGCCCGGGCGTCGTCGGGGCCGGCGCTCCGCCAGCGGCGGACGACGTCGCCGACGGCCAGCAGTGCCACCGCGGCCACCACGATCATCGCCGGCACGGTCAGCCCCATGAGGACGTCCCCGAGCGCAGTGTCGGCGAGGGAGAGCGGGTTCGGCGGTACGCCGGGCTGCTGGACGGTCGCGCCCGCGACCGTGATCACGGCGGCGGCGACCGCGCCCGCCGTCGCCGCCGCGCGTGGCAGCCGGCCCGGTCGCTCGGGGCGCAGCAGCCACGGCAGCACGCAGGCCGCCAGGAAGCTGCCGGGCGCCGCCGACCAGCCGAAGACGTGTGCGGTGATCCCCACGCCGGGCCAGTCCCGCTCCGCGGCGAGGAAGCTCCAGGCCAGGCAGGCGGCGGCCGCGGCGAAGCACAGCGAGATCAGCGCGCACAGGGGACCGGCCGGGTGGCGGGTCCGCGCGACCACGAGGGCGCTGGCCGGGCCGGAGGAGAGCCCGACCAGCACGTAGAAGGAGAAGAAGTCGCGGTCGTCGTACCAGGTGACGTCGGGGCCGAACGGGTCCTCGGCGACCACGACGAGCACCAGGGCGCCGAGGCCGAGCACGACGGACGCCGCCGCGACGGCGAGCCCGCACCGGGGCCGCCCGGTGGATCGGCGCGCTGTCATGACCGGATGCTGGCCCGCCCGGGATCCCGGGCGGAAGGGACGGGCGTCCCGAACCGCCGGGGGATCCCCGGACGGGCCGGCGTCAGGCTCCGGGGGCGACGAAGGTGACCGAGAAGCCGCCCTCGGTGGGGTCGACCTGGAAGCCCACCTCGCCCGCGACGCCCTGCACCACCTCGTGGCCCAGGCCGCCCGGGTCCTCCCGCGTGATCTCGTAGCCGTCCAGCGCGCCCAGCGCGCTCTCGAAGGCGTCGAGGACGGCGACCGGCGACTCGTCCGTCGCGTAGTCCGCGATCTGCTGCGCGTCGCCGGCCGTCCCCGAGGTCCGGCACAGGGCGGCGTCGTCGACCGGCTCGGGCCAGTCGTCCGGGCGCAGGTCGGCCGCGTCGGGGTCCGGGTCGCCGAACCAGATCGGGAAGGCCGCGGCGCACTCCTCGGAGTAGCCGGGAGGCAGGTCGCCCGCGTCCGCCGTGGGCACCGGGTCGGCCGCGTTCCCGGCGTCAGTGGTGCCCGGGGAGTCGGGATCGGAGCCGCACCCGGACAGCAGGACGAGGGCGAGCGCCGTACCGGCGAGGGCCGCCGCGCGGGACCGCGCCCTCATCGCCGGACCTTCCTCGTCGGCCGGCTGGTGAGGGTCGCCGTGGCGTAGCCGGTGCCGCGGGCCGTGACCCGCACGCTGATCCGCTTGCCCCGGTCCTTGCGGGTCAGGCGGTACGCCGCCTTCGTCGCGCCGCGGACCGGCTTGCCGGAGCGCAGCCACTGCAGCCGCACCGAGCCCGGCCGCGGGTGCAGCACCGCGGAGCGCGCCCGCAGGGTCCGGCCGATCCGGACCTTGCCGGCGACGGCCGGCGCGCGCCGTACCGAGTAGCGGCGCGGGGCGGGGGCCAGTGCGGCCGCCGACCAGTCCGGCTGCCCGCCGTCGGCGATCAGCCTGCCGGGGTCCTGGCAGGGTGCGCCGACCGGGGTGACCCGGGTCGACCAGATCCCGTCGCCGGGCTCCTCCCACGCGAAGGTGCGGCTGTCCGGTCCCCACGTGGGGCCGTTGATGCCGGTCAACGGGGTGGTCGCGCAGGTCCAGGTGGGCGCGGCGGGCGGAGGTCCGGTGCGGGGGTCGCCGTTGACGCGGTACCAGGTGATCCGGGCCTGGTCGCCGTACCCGCGCACCGCGGCCAGCCACTGCCCGTCGGCGGAGAGCTCGCTGTCGCCGAGGTCGGTGGTGTCGGTGCCTGCGGGGACGGTGTCCTGGTCGTCGAACCAGTGCACCGGTTCCTGGCCGAGGTCCTTGATCGTCACGTGGTGCAGGTAGCCGCCGGTCTGCAGGGTCCGGCGGATGCCGACCCACGACGGCGACCAGTACGGCGTGATGCCGTACGTCGTCGCCGGGGTCGCCCGGTCGGACCGTGTGATCGCGGTGACGACGCTGGGTCGGCAGCCGGGCTGGCCGAGGTCGCACTGGTGGGCGGCGAGCGTGTAGGCGATGTGGGAGCCGTCGGGGGAGATCGCCACGTCGGCGGCCGGGGTGTCCGGCGGGCCGACGAGCGGCGGCGGGTCGATCCGGTTCAGGACGGTGCCGTTCTGGGTCATCCGGACGATGTCCTTGCCGTGCCCGACGGCGAGCACGCCGGTGTCGGACATCGAGGGGGAGCGGTAGGGCCGGGCGGCCGTGCCGTCGGAGGTGACGCGGTACTGGCTGGAGCCGTTCCCGCGGGCCAGCCAGACGTCGTACCCGCGGATGAAGGCGATGGTGCCGCCGGCCGTCGCGGCGGCGCGGGCTTGGGGGTCGCCGGCGGGGGTGGGTGGGGGCGCGGCGCCGACGGGGCCGGCCAGGCTCAGGGTGAGCGCCGCGGTCACGGTGGGGACCGCGGCGCGGAGGAACCGGGTGGACATCTCTCTCCTCGGGACGGGGGCAGGGCGTCGTACGCTCCTGCGCCCGCCGTCCTCGCCGGGAGAGGCCGGTGTCCTCGATCGGCCGGGCCGCGAGTGACCCGGGACCGCTACCCGCGCGCGACGGTGCCGGAGCTCACCCTTGCTTCGTCAGCACCAGCTGGTTGACGTCGAGGTAGCCGGAGGCGAAGCCCGCGCGGGAGTACTCCAGGTAGAAGTGCCACATCCGCTCGAAGGTGTCGTCGAAGCCGAGCTCGCGCACCTGGGCAGCTGCTGCGAGGAAGGCGTCGTCCCACAGCCGCAGGGTGGCGGCGTAGTGGTGGCCCATCGAGAACTGCGCGCCCAGCCGCAGCGACGTGTGCTCGAGGGTGATCTCGTCGATCACGTCGACCGAGGGGAGGAAGCCGCCGGGGAAGACGTACTTGTTGATCCAGGTGTAGGTGTTGCGCGTGGCCAGCATCCGGTCGTGCGGCATCGTGATCGCCTGGATCGCCGCCCGGCCGCCCGGGACGAGCACCGAGTCGACCTTCTCGAAGTAGGTCTGCCAGAACTGCCAGCCGACCGCCTCGATCATCTCGACGGACACGACGGCGTCGTACGTCCCCTCGACGTCGCGGTAGTCGCAGAGGTCGACGGACACCCGGTCGCTCAGGCCGGCCGCGGCGATCCGCTCGCGGGCGAGCGCCTGCTGCTCGACCGACAGCGTGACGGTGCGGACCTCGGCGCCCCGGCGGGCGGCCCGCAGCGCGAGCTCGCCCCAGCCGGAGCCGAGCTCCAGCACCCGGCTGCCCTCGGCCACGCCGGCCGCGTCGAGCAGCCGCTCGATCTTGCGGACCTGCGCCGCCTCGAGGTCGTCCGCGGTCGCCCGGGACGGACTGCCCTCGAAGAGGGCGGCCGAGTAGCTCATCGTCGGGTCGAGGAAGAGCTGGAACAGCTCGTTCGACAGGTCGTAGTGGTGCGCGATGTTGGCCTGCGCGTTGTCGGACGTGCTCACCTGCGCCCGCGGGGGTCGCTTGACGACCAGGGAGCGCAGCTTCTGCAGCTGCGGCGGCACCAGGGTCGGCATCTGCGCGGCCAGCACGGTGAGGAAGCCACTCAGGTCCTCGGCGTCCCAGGCGCCGGTGAGGTACGCCTCCCCGAAGCCGATCAACTGGTCGACGCCGAGCCGCGCGAAGAACTCGTCGGGCCGGTGCACCACCGCGATCGGACCGCCGCGACCGAAGAACTCGGTACCGACGGCCACGGTGACGTCCAGGTGGTTCACGGCGGAGAGGAAGAGCCGCTTGGCGACGTACGAGGACACCGCGGCGCGCGGGCCGGTGGGTACGTCGTGCAGGCCCGGCCACCGCTGGATCGCGGGCGGGGTGGCGGCGCGCGTCATGACACACCTTCCTGGTGGTGGTGGGGACGGGGACGGAGGGGGAGGCGGCGCAGCCAGAGCCGGACGCCGTGCGCGCGGATCAGCGCGGCGCCGCGGAGGGCGGTGCCCACCGCCCGCACGGGACGGTGCGTGGAGCGGGTGCCGTCGAGCGTGGCGCTGAACGCCGCGCCGTCGTCGGAGTGCAGGGTCACGGCGATCCGCAGCCGCTCGTCCGGCAGGGGTACGGCGAGCTCGTAGTGCCCGTCCGTGCCGTGGAACGGCGACACGTACATCGCCTTCGGCGTCCTCGCCCGGCCCTGCTCGTCCGGATGGACGAGGTAGGCGTGCCGGTCGCCGTAGGTGTTGTGCACCTCGACGACCACGCACTGCTGGCGACCGGTGGCGTCGAGGCACCAGAACACCGAGATCGGGTTGAAGCAGTGCCCCAGCGTGCGCGGGAGCGCGGCCATCAGGATCCGCTCGGGCCGTTCCTCGCCGTAGCCGGCCAGGAACGTGTCGAGGTTGACCCGGATCGACCGGTCGGGCGACCCCAGGTGGTCCCGGGCCTCGAACGACCCCAGCAGCCACGACCGCGCGCCGTGGTCGGGCAGGTCGTCGAGGTCGACCAGCCACGTGTGCGAGCGGTGCGTGAACGTCCGCCGGAACGGCTGCCGCCGGGTGTGCCGGATCGTCGTGTCGTACAGCACGCCCACCGGGTTTCGAGGCTCGGGCGTTGAACGCCCTCGCACCTCAACCAGCGTCGGGTGGCGGGCGTCGCTGGTTGAGGTGTGAAGGACGGAGTCCTGAGCCTCGAAACCCGGTGAGCCGACGCTGGTTGAGGTGTGAAGGACGGAGTCCTGAGCCTCGAAACCCGGTGAGTCGGACGTCGGCCTCGATCGACGCCATCTCTTGGCAAGACGGGTTTCGAGGCTCGGCGCTGGGGCGCCTCGCACCTCAACCAGCGTGGGGTCGCTCGGCGCGGGGGCGCCTCGTACCTCAACCAGCGTCGGGTGGCGGGCGTCGCTGGTTGAGGTGCGAAGGACGGAGTCCTGAGCCTCGAAACCCGGTGAGTCGGACGTCGGCCTCGATCGACGCCACTTCTTG
The DNA here is from genome assembly GCF_035503875.1 of Nocardioides sp. Classification (GTDB taxonomy): domain Bacteria; phylum Actinomycetota; class Actinomycetes; order Propionibacteriales; family Nocardioidaceae; genus Nocardioides. The sequence goes on along the minus strand of NZ_DATJTA010000054.1, from coordinate 80,095 downwards.
GCAAGACGGGTTTCGAGGCTCGGCGCTGGGGCGCCTCGCACCTCAACCAGCGTGGGGGCGTTCGGCGCCGGGGCGCCTCGCACCTCAACCGGCGTGGGGTCGGGCGTGTCGCTGGTTGAGGTGTGAAGGACGGAGTCCTGAGCCTCGAAACCCGGTGAGTCGGACGTCGGCGCCGATCGCGGCCAGTCGAACCCGAGGCGCTCGACCGCGGCGAGGCCGGAGCGGGCGCCGTCCTCGTGGAAGCCCCAGCCGTGGTACGCACCGGCGAAGGAGACCCGCGCGGTGTCGATCTCGGGGAGCCGGGCCTGGGCGGCGACGGAGGTGGGGTTGTAGAGCGGGTGCTCGTACTCCATCCGGTCGATCACGAGCGCGGGGTCGACGAGGTGCTCCCCGCCGAGCGTGACCAGGTAGTGCGTGTCGGTGGGCAGCCGCTGCAGCCGGGTGAGGTCGTAGGTGACGATCACGCCGTCGCGCTCCTCGGCCGGGCGGTGGAAGTTCCACGACGCCCAGGTCTGCCGGAGCCTCGGCAGCACCGAGGTGTCGGTGTGCAGCAGCGCGACGTTCGGGGAGTACGGCATCGCCCCGAGCACCTCGGCCTGCGGCGCGGTCGGCTCGGCGAGCAGGGCCAGCGCCTGACCCGGGTGGGTGGCGACCACGACCGCGTCGTACGACGTGACCTCGCCGTTGCCGTCGGTGATCCGTACGTCGGTGGGCGTCTCCAGCAGCGACGTGACCTTGGTGCCGGTGCGGACCTCGGCGCCGCTGCTCGCGAGCGCGATGGCGACCCGAGCGACGTACTCCCGCGAGCCGCCGGTGACGGTGCGCCAGGTGGGCGAGCCGAAGATCGCCAGCATCCCGTGGTGCTGCAGGAAGCTGAACAGGTACCGCGCGGGGTAGTCGAGCGACACCGCCGGGTCGCAGGACCACACGGCGGCGACCAGCGGCTCCATGAAGTGCCGGGCGAAGTACGGCGTGAAGCCGCCCTCGGCCAGGAAGGCGCGGAGCGTGACGTCGTCCCCGGGCCGGTCGAGCAGCGCCTTCGCGCGCCGGTGGAAGCGCGGGATCTCGGTCAGCATCCGCAGGTAGCGCGGGTCGGCCAGGTGCCGGGCCGTCGGTACGACGCCCCGCCGCCCGAGCGCGCCCGCCCACTCCAGCCCGGTGCCGGCGTCGCTGATCGACATCGACATCTCCGACTCCTGGGTCTCCACGCCGAGCTCGGCGAAGAGCCGCAGCAGCACCGGGTAGGTGCGCCGGTTGTGGACGATGAAGCCGGTGTCGATGGCCAGGCCGTCCGCGCCGTCGTCGACCAGGTGCGTGTCGGCGTGCCCGCCGAGCCGGTCGTCGGCCTCGAACAGGGTGACGTGCGCGCTGCGCGAGGCGACGTACGCCGCCACGAGCCCGGCCACGCCGGAGCCGATGACCGCGACGCGGCGGTCCTGCGGAGTGCTCATGCCTGCTCGAACTCGACGACGGCCAGCACGTCGCCCTCGGGCTCGCCGGTCGTGGACCCGCCGTCGGCCTCCAGTGTGATGCCGAAGCCGTCGGCGGTCGCCGGGTCGCCGACCAGCTCGACCACGTTGCTCGGGCCGTCGGGCATCAGCCCGGCCGCGACCATCCGCTCGTCGTGCTGCAGCCAGACCTCGTAGACCCGCCCGTCGGGGGCGTCGGCCATGTCGCTGGTGGCGATCACGGCCTGGTTGAGCGAGACGGAGCGGTAGAGAGTGGCGGTGGAGCCGTCCTCGAACTGCTGGACGTAGGTCTGCACGTCGTCGGCCGCGCGGATCCGGTCGACCGCGGACGGCGTGGTCTGCGAGGTCTCGTCCTCCCAGGGCTGCACGACCGCGGCGCCGACGCCGAGGACGGTCACGACCGCGGCCGCCGCGGCCAGGCCGGGAAGCCACCGGCGTGCGGGGCGTCGGCGTACCGGCTGCTCCGGCACGAGCGGCGGCAGCGGGCGCACTGTCGCGATGTCGGCGAGGACCCGGTCGCGCAGGGCCGGCGGCGGCTCCTCGATCACGGTCTCGGCCATCATCGCCGCGGCCTCGCGGAGGCTGTCGACCTCCGAGCGGCAGGCGGGGCACTCGGCGAGGTGCTTCTCGAACTGTGCGCGCTCGAGGTCGTCGAGCGCGTCCACGGCGTACGCGCCGGACAGGGCGTGGATGTCGGTCATCGGCCCCCAACTCCCATCGTGTCGCGCAACCGGATGAGGCCGTCTCGGATGCGGGTCTTCGCGGTGCCGACCGGGAGGTCGAGCATGCCTGCCACCTCGGTGTGGGTGTAGCCACCGAAGTACGCGAGCTCGAGTGCCTCGCGCTGCACGGAGGTGAGGCTGCCGAGCGCGGTGCGCACCCGGCGGGCCTCCAGCGAGGCGTGGGCCGCCTCGGCGGTCGCGTCGTGGGCGACCGGCTGGTTCTGCTGGTGGTACGACGCGTCGCGGCGGGTGGACGCCTCCGCGGACCGGACCCGGTCGACCGCCTTGCGGTGCGCGATCGTCAGCAGCCACCCGAGCGGGCTCCCCCGGTCGGGGTCGTAACGCCCGGCCGTGCGCCAGATCTCCAGGAACGCCTCCTGCGTCACCTCCTCGGCCTGCGCCGGGTCGCGGACGACCCGGACGACGAGACCGAAGACGCGCGAGGAGACGGCGTCGTACAGCTGGCTGAAGGCGCCCTGGTCCCCGCGCCCGGAGAGCTTGAGCAGCTCCACGAGGTCGGGGGCGGCCGACGCCCCCTCCGCCGGGGTCTCCGGGGAGGGGTCGTCGGGCACGGGCCGGATGTGGTCCACGTGTGAATCCTTGCGGGTCAGGTCAACGACGGTGGCGTCAGGGCATCAGGACGGTGTCGATGATGTAGACCGTGGCGTTCGCGGTCTGGACGTTCCCGCACAGGACGGTCGCGCCCTCGTCGCCGATGGTCGCCGCCTCGCCCTCGCCCTGGATCGTCAGCATGTCGCCACCGAGGGTCTCGAACTCGCCGGAGAGCTGGTCGGGGGAGATGCGCTCGGGGACGACGTGGTGGCTGAGCACCGCGGTGAGCTGCTCCTTGTCGGCGAGCAGGGCGTTGAGGTCCTCCTCGGGGACCGCCTCGAACGCCGGGTTGGCCGGCGCGAAGACGGTGAGTGCCTCGGCGCTGTTGAGGGCGTCGACGAGGCCGGCCTCGCCGACCGCGGTGACCAGCGTGCTGAGCAGCGGGTTGGCCGAGGCCGCGGTGGCGACGGGCTCGGCCGCCATGCCGGTGAACGAGGCGGGACCGTCGGCCGGGATGTCGGCACAGGCGTCGCCGTACGGCTTGGTGGAGGCCTCGGTCATGCCGGAGTCCATCCCCTCGGACTCGGTCATGTCGTCGGCGGGGGCGCTGGAGGACGGGGTGTCGTCGGTGGCACTGGACCCGCTGTCCTCGTCGCTGCAGGCGGCCAGGCCCACGGAGAGCGTGAGGGCGGCGGTGGCGAGGGCGCCCGTGCGGCGCAGCGTGCGGAGCTTCATCGTGGTGCCTTCCGTCGGTGGGTTGACGTGAGTGGTTCGGGGCCGGCGCCGGACCGGATTGGTCCGACCGGGAGGAATTTCAGGAGGAATCTCAGGAGACCTGGACGCGGGTCTCCTGCACGCCGCTGGACCCGGCCGGGAACGGCGTCGCCCGTACGGCGGTCTGGGTCTCGCCGTCGCCGCTGGTCGCCCGGACGGCGAGCGAGTGCGAGCCGGAGGTGGCGTCCCAGGGGAGGTACCACTGGCGCCAGTAGTCGTTCCCGCCGTCCGGTCCGAGGGTCGCCGGTTGCCACGGCCCGCCGTCGATGCGGACCTCGACCTTCGCCACGCCGCCCCGCTGCTGCGCCCACGCGACGCCTCCGACGAAGGTCGGGCCGGCGTCGATCGTGGACAGCGACTTCGGGGTGTCGATCCGGCTGGAGATCTTGATGGGCGCGTCGGTGGCCCACTTCCGCTTCGTCCAGTACGCGTCCTGCTCGGCGTACGTCGTCAGCGTCAACCGGCTGATCCACTTGGTCGCGCTGATGAAGCCGTACAGCCCCGGGATCACCAGCCGCGCCGGGAAGCCGTGCTCCAGCGGCAGCGGGTCGCCGTTCATCCCGACGGCGAGCAGCGCGTCGCGCCCGTCGAGGGCGAGGTCGAGCGGCGTGCTGATCGTCATCCCCTCGACGTCGGTGCTGAGGATCTGGTCGGCGCCGGTGCCGTCGATGCCCGCCCGGTCGAGCAGGTCCCGCAGGGGTACGCCGAGCCAGCGCGCGGCGCCGACGTACTTCCCGCCGACGTCGTTGGAGACGCAGGTGAGCGTGATGTCGCGTTCGACCATCGACAGCTCGAGGAGGTCGTCGAAGGTGAACGTGACCTCCCGGTCGACGTCGCCGTCGATGGTCAGCGTCCAGTCGTCGAGGTCGATCACCGGCAGCGTGAGGCGGGTGTCGACACGGTAGAAGTCGCCGTTCGGCGTGCGGAACGGCGTGACGCCCTCGACGGTGCCCTCGATGCCGGCGGGCAGCGGCGGCGCGGGGTCGGCGGCGGCCGGCAGGGCGACGTCGGCGATCCGGGTGCGGGCGCGGGCGATCCACTCCCCGGCGCCGCCGGCCGCCACCGCGAGGGCGGCGAGCGCCCCGGCCATCAGCACGCCGCGCCGGCCGCCGGCGGCCGCCCGGTCGCCGCGGGGCCGGGTCAGCAGGACCAGCACGAGGACGGCGGTCACGGCCGCGACCAGGCTCGGGAGCAGGTCGAGCGCCTCCAGCCGGGGCCGGTTCAGGGTCGCGCCCGCGGCCAGCAGGACGAGGACGACCAGCAGCGCCGCGCCGTACGACGTCCGCCGTCGCGCGAGAAGACCGGCGACGGCGGACAGGACGAGCACCCCCGCGAACACCGACCCGACCAGGATCGGCTTGTCCCGGGTGCCGAACCGCTGGATCGCCCACTCCTTCAGCGGCGTCGGCGTCAGGTCGATGACCTGGGACCCGACCGCGAGCACGGGGGACGCCGCCGGATCGGTCAGGCCGGCGACCAGGTGGGCGAGCGCCACCGCGACGAGGGTGGCCAGCACCCCGGAGGCGGCGTACGCGAGTCGTGTCCTCATGGGGTTGGTTCGTCGCAGGACCGGTGCGCGGATGGGGTGGGGCAGGATGCGGGGATGACCGAGACCCCCGTCGAGCTGGTGCACTACGCCGTCGCCGATGACGTCGCGACCATCACCCTGGACTCCCCGCACAACCGCAACGCGCTGTCGCGCCGGCTCGTCACCGAGCTCACGGCGGCGCTCGAGCGAGCGGGTGCGGACGACTCCGCCACCGTCGTCGTGGTCCGTGCCGCGGGCCGGGTCTTCTGCTCCGGTGCCGACCTGTCCGAGGCCGCCGCCGGGAGCATGGAGGAGGGCGCGCTGGCCATCGTCGCGTTGCAGCGGCTGGTGCTGACGCTGCCCAAGCCCGTGGTCGTGCGGCTGCACGGAGCGGTCCGGGCTGGGGGCATCGGCCTCGTCGCCGCCGCCGACGTGGTGGTCGCGGCCGACGACGCGACCTTCGCGCTCACCGAGGTGAAGCTCGGCCTGGCACCGGCCGCCATCTCGCTGACCGTGCTGCCCCGGATGACGTCCCGAGCCGCGGCCCTGACGGCGCTGTCCGGCGAGGTGTTCAGCGGCGCCGAGGCGGCGTCGTACGGCCTGGTCACGACGGCGGTGCCCGCCGCCGAGCTCGACGCGGAGCTGGACCGGGTGGTCGCCTCGCTCGCGACGGGCGCGCCCCAGGGGCTCCGCGAGACCAAGGCGCTGCTGACCCGCGACCTCGTCGAGCACCTCGACGCGCGCGGACCCGAGGTGGCGGCGCTCAGTGCGCGGCTGTTCGGCTCGGACGAGGCGCGGGAGGCGATGACCGCGTTCCTGTCCCGCAAGCGCTGACGCTGTGGTGGAAACCGGCGTGGGCATACCCGGCGCCCGGCTAGAGTTGCTCCCTTGTCGCGCCCCGTCCGGGGCCGGCGACGAACGGCAGGACATTCGGGGCTGAGGGGATCGCAGCGTTGACGGACGAGGCAGTCGAGACTCGGGAGATCGCTCAGGAGCAGGCGTTCGTCGATCGGGTGTACCGCCAGCTCCGCGATTCCGCGGAGGCCGCGCAGCAGCTGGCGCGTGAGGGCCACGAGCGCGGCCGGCTGGGTCACGAGGGTGGCCTGGTCGAGCGGGACGCGATGGTCTTCCAGGCCGCGAAGCGGATCGCGCAGCTCGACGCCGCCCACGAGGGGCTGGTCTTCGGTCGCCTCGACCTGCGCCCGGGCCTCGACCCGGAACCGCGGTACGTCGGCCGCATCGGCCTGCGTGACGCCGAGCGCGACTCGCTGCTCATCGACTGGCGCGCGCCCGCCGCGGCGGTGTTCTACCAGGCCACCGCCGCCGACCCCCAGCACGTCATCCGCCGCCGGGTGCTGCGCTCCCAGGGGCCCCGGGTGGTCGGGGTCGAGGACGAGCTGCTCGACGCCGACGCCCTGGAGGAGGACGGCGTCGACCTGCCGATCGTCGGCGAGGGCGCGCTGATGGCGCAGCTCTCCCGCGCCCGCGACCGCTCCATGCACTCGATCGTCGCCACCATCCAGGCCGAGCAGGACAAGGCGATCCGCGCGCCCGGCAAGGGCGTCGTGTCGATCTCCGGAGGACCCGGCACCGGCAAGACCGTCGTCGCGCTGCACCGCGCGGCGTACCTGCTCTACAACGACCGGCGCCGCTACGAGACCGGCGGCGTCCTCGTCGTCGGGCCCAGCGGGGTCTTCATGCGCTACATCGAGCGGGTGCTGCCCAGCCTCGGCGAGACCGCCGTCGCGCTGCGCTCGCTCGGCGAGGTCGTCGACGGGGTGAAGGCCAGCCGCCACGACGAGCCTGCCGTCGCCGACGTGAAGGGCTCGGCGCGGATGGCCGAGCTGCTGCGTCGTACGGCGCGGCAGCAGGCGCCGGGCAGCCCGACCGAGCTCCGGGTCTTCTACCGCGATGACCGGATCGTCCTCGACCGCGGCGTGCTGGGCCGGGTCCGGCGCAACCTGATGTCGCAGGGCCGGCGCAACAAGCAGCTGCCGCGGGTCTCGCAGGCGCTGCTGGACCAGATGTGGCGCCAGGTCCGCGGCGACCGCGGCCGCGAGCGGGGCCGCGAGTCGTTCGACGAGGAGATGCTCGACAACGATGCGTTCCTCGACTTCGCCGCGTCATGGTGGCCGCCGCTGGACGCGCCGACGGTGCTCGGCTGGCTGCGCGACCCGGAGTTCCTCGCCCGGGTCGGCGAGGGCGTCGTGTCGGCCGAGGAGCAGCGGCTGCTGCTGAAGTCCTGGACCGCCGGCGGCACGCTCTCGGTCGAGGACGTCCCGCTGGTCGACGAGCTGCGCTACGCCCTCGGCGACGTCCCGGCGCGCACCGAGGACTCGCGCGACGACCCGCTGAGCGCGATCGCCGGAGCCGTCGACCTGCAGGAGCTGTTCACCGCCTCCGACCGGGAGTACGCCCCGACCGGGCGCGCCTGGGCGCCGCCGACGCACAGCATCGAGGACGACGGGTACGCCCACGTGCTCATCGACGAGGCGCAGGACCTCACGCCGATGCAGTGGCGGATGGTCGGCCGCCGCGGCCGGACCGCCTCCTGGACGATCGTCGGCGACCCTGCCCAGTCCTCCTGGCCGGTGCCGGCCGAGGCCGCCGCCGCACGGGCCGAGGCGCTGGAGCGCAAGGCGCAGCACGATTTCCACCTGTCGACGAACTACCGCAACTCCTCCGAGATCTACGAGTACGCCGCGGCGTACGCCTCGCGCGTCGGGCTGGACGCCGACCTCCCGACGGCGGTCCGCTCCACCGGCGAGCACCCGCGCGTGGTGGAGGGCGTGGCCGACGTCGAGGCGGCCACCCGGGAGGCCGTCAACGAGATCGCCGGCCGGGTCTCCGGCACGGTCGGCATCGTCGTCCCCGTCGCGCGCCGCTCCGAGGTCAACGCCTGGTTGGCGTCCTGGCCCGAGCTCGCCGACGCCGCCCCCGGCGCCCGCGCCGCGGTCGACTCCTCGGTCGCGCCCTCCGGCGACGACCGGGTCGTCGTCCTCACCGGCCTGGACACCAAGGGCCTGGAGTTCGACGGGATCGTCGTCGTCCGCCCCCAGGAGATCGAGGACGAGTCCGCCACCGGCCGCGCCACGCTGTACGTCGTCCTCACCCGCGCGACGCAGCTGCTGACCACGATCTCCTGATTCGAGGCCCGGGTCCGCCGCCCGGGCGCGGGTGGCGGTGAGCTGGCAACCGGTCTGCCGGGCGATTTGGTTGCTGAGCCACCGCTGACCAGGGCCGACCGCGGCGTCAGTCGTCGGCCGCGAGGCGCCACCAGATCGCCAGGATCACCAGACCAGAGGTGATCAGTGCCGCAGCGCCGGTCAGCCACTTCTCGATCCTCGCGCCGTCGGCCCGGATCTCCTCCCCCGTGAGGAGTCCCATCACGAGGACCAGGAACGGAATCAGGCCCGCCACCACGAGGACGACGCCGACCCGTCCGCCGACCGGCCGGCGGGCCATCCGCTCGGCCATTCCCGGCCGGGTGGCCAGCCACCGTCCCGTCCTCTCGCCCGAGTTCTCGACGAGGCTCTGGATCAACACCACGGCAAAGAGCACGGCCAGCGCGATCAGGACGAGCACGGGGGACAGCAGCACCCAACCCCACCAGCTCACGGCGCGATCCTCGCAGCCCTTCTGGATCTCGCGCGGAGCATCGTGGAAACCGTGACGCACCACGCACGTCACCGTTTCCACGGCCGATTCCGCCTGCCGACCGCGACCCGGCGGCCGGGCCGCGGCGCAACTAGAGTTCGCCCATGACCGCCACACCTGATGCCCGGACCGCGATCGAGGCGCTCCAGGGGCACGAGGCGTGGGCGATCATCCGGCGCTCCACCCGCGCGGGCGACCGCGACACCGTCGGCCTGGTGGGCGGGCGGCGCAGCGTCGTCGACTCGATCCTCGACGTACCGCTGTCCGACGGGGTGCCCGACGACGGGCACATCGCCGACCGGCTGCTCGCCGTACCGTTCCGGCAGGTGGCCGAGCGCGGCTTCGAGGCGCACGACGACGGTACGCCGCTGGTCGTGGTCGACGTCGAGACCGAGCTGGAGTTCTCGGTCGCGGAGATCGTCGCGGCGATCGACGAGGTCGAGGTCGACTTCACCGACCGCGGCGGCTTCGAGACCGACGACGAGGAGTACGGCAAGCTCGTCGCGTCGATCATCAGCGACGAGATCGGGCAGGGCGAGGGGGCCAACCTCGTCATCGGCCGGCACTACCGCGCGAGCGTCGCCGACTGGGACGCGCGGAAGGCGCTGGCCGTCTTCCGCCGGCTGCTCGAGCGCGAGCGCGGTGCGTACTGGACCTACGTCTTCTTCACCGGCGACCGCTACCTGATCGGCGCCAGTCCCGAGCGGCACGTCTCGCTGCACGGCGGCGACGTCCGGATGAACCCGATCAGCGGCACCTTCCGGATCCCGGCCGACGCCGACGCGGGTCCGGACCTGCGCGGCCGGCTCCTCGACTTCCTCCACGACGAGAAGGAGATCTACGAGCTCTTCATGGTCGTCGACGAGGAGCTGAAGATGATGTGCGACATCTGCGACCGGGGCGGCCAGGTGCTCGGGCCGTTCCTGAAGCCGATGAGCCGCCTCATCCACACCGAGTACCTCCTCGCCGGCCAGACCGACCGCGACCCCCGCGAGGTGCTGCGCGACACGATGTACGCCGCCACCGTCACCGGCTCGCCGGTCGAGAACGCGTGCCGGCTGATCAAGAAGTACGAGACCGGCGGGCGCGGCTACTACGGCGCCGCGCTGGCCATCCTCGGGCGCGACGAGCAGGGCGAGCCGGTCCTCGACAGCCCCATCGTGATCCGCACCGCCGACGTCGACCTCGAGGGCCGGCTGACGGTCACGGCCGGCGCGACGCTGGTGCGCGACTCGGACCCGGCGTACGAGGTGGCCGAGACGCACGCGAAGGCGGGCGGCATCCTGAGCGCGTTCGGGCTGGTCCCGCCCGCGCCGGTGCCGAGCACGAACGTCGCCGAGCTGGTCAGCGACGAGGACGTGCTGCTGACCCTCAACAAGCGCAACCGGCGGCTCTCCCGGTTCTGGCTGACCGACCAGGGCGGCTCGCGTCCGGACCCCGGGCTGGCGGGGAAGAGCGCGGTGATCCTCGACGGCGAGGACGACTTCGTGAACATGCTGCGCCACGTGCTCCGGGTGCTCGGCATGACCAGCGAGGTGGTCCGGCACGAGGAGTACGCCCCCGGCGTGCTCGACGGCTTCGACCTGGTGATCGTCGGCCCGGGTCCGGGAGACCCGCGCGACGGCAGCGACCCGAAGATGGCCAACCTGCGGGCGGCCGTGGCCGAGCTGATGGCGGCCGAGCGGCCGTTCCTCGCGGTGTGCCTGGGGCACCAGGCCCTGTGCCACCACGTCGGCATCCCGCTGGCGTACAAGGACATCGTCTTCCAGGGCACCCAGTCGCCGGTCGCGATCGGCGGCGAGACCGAGCGGGTCGGCTTCTACAACACCTTCGTCGCCCGGGTCGCCGACGACACCGTGCTGCCGGACGGCGTCAGCGTCGAGGCCGACCCCGGCACCGGCGACGTGCACCTGGTCCGCGGTCCGCACTACCGCGGCATCCAGTTCCACGCCGAGTCGATCCTCACCGAGAACGGCTACGACCTGCTGCACGAGCTGGTCGCCGACCTGCTGCTGGCCAGGGGTTCCCGAGACGAGTCTTTGGTCCTACCCTGACCAGGTCAGGAACACGGGTCCGACGGTGACTGCCCCCCAGTGCCGTCGGGCCCGTCCCTGTTCCCGGGCTCCACTCGCCGGCCAGTAGGTTGCTGAGCGTGGCGGCACCGGACGTGGTCGTCGTGGACCACCACGACTCCTACACGTGGAACCTCGTCCACCTCGTCGCCGCCGTCACCGGGGTCCTGCCCCGGGTCGTGCAGCACGACGAGGTGGACGCCGCCGACGTGCTCCGGCACAGCCACGTGGTCCTCTCTCCCGGGCCGGGTCATCCGGCTTCGGCCGCGGACTTCGCCGTGGGTCGCGAGGTGCTGCTCGCGGGCACCCGTCCGGTCCTGGGCGTCTGCCTCGGCATGCAGGGCCTGGTGACGGCGTACGGCGGCCGCGTCGACCGGGTCGACCCCGGGCACGGGGTGCTGGCGCGGGTCGCGCACGACGGCGAGGGGCTGTTCGCCGGCGTACCCGCTCCGTTCGCGGCGGTGCGCTACCACTCGCTCGCCGCCCTGGCGCTGCCCGCGTGCCTGCGGGTGACGGCGAGCGACGAGGAGACCGGGCTGACGATGGCGGTCGCGCACCGCGACCTGCCGCTGGTCGGCGTGCAGTTCCACCCGGAGTCGGTGCTGTCCGAGCACGGGGCGGCGCTGGTGTCGAACTTCCTGGAGGCGCCGTGACCGACCCGACCTCGGCGTTCGCGGCGGTCGCCGCCGACCACGCCCGCTGCTTCTGGCTCGACGGCGGCGGCGCGCGGGAGTGGTCGGGCAGGCGCTCGCTGCTCGGCTGGCTGGCCGACGACGACGTCTCGCTCACCTACTCCGCCGCCACCCGCGAGGTGGTCCGGCACGCCTCCGGCCGCGCGGAGGTCGTCGGCGACGACCCGTTCACGGTCCTGGCGGCCGAGCTGGCTGCCGGCTCGCAGACCGACCAGTGGTTCGGCTACTTCGGGTACGCCGCCCGCGCCGACCTGCCGGCGTACCCCTCCGACTCGGTGCCGGACGCGGTCTGGATGCGGCCGAGCCAGGTGCGGCTCTTCGAGCACGATGTTCTGGGGGAGGACCTGACGTTCTCGGGCGAAGTTCCGGCTGAGAACGTCCGGATTCCCCGGTTCACCGGGGAATCCGCGGACCCGCCCTACGCCGCCCACTTCGCCCGGGTCCAGGAGCACCTGCACGCCGGCAACAGCTACGAGGTCAACCTGACCTACCGCGCGGAGGTGGCGAGCGACCTCGACCCGGCGACGGCGTACCTGCGCCTGCGCAAGCTCAACCCCGCGCCGTACGCCGGGTTCCTGCAGCACGACGTGCCGGGTGCGCGGGCGTGGCTGCTCAGCTCCAGCCCGGAGCGGTACGCCGTGATCGGCGCGGACCGGAGCATCGAGACCAAGCCGATCAAGGGCACGACCCCGCGGGGGCGGACCGCGGCCGAGGACGAGGAGCTGCGGCGCCGGCTCGCCGAGGAGCCGCGCTTCCGCAGCGAGAACCTGATGATCGTCGACCTGCTCCGCAACGACCTCGCGATGGTGTGCGAGGTCGGGTCGGTCGAGGTGCCGGCGCTGATGGCCGTGGAGTCGTATGCGACCGTGCACCAGCTGGTCTCGACGGTCCGTGGCCGGTTGCGCGACGACGTGACCGCCCTCGACGCCGTCCGCGCGCTGTTCCCGGCGGGGTCGATGACAGGAGCGCCGAAGCGGCGCACCATGGAGATCGTGCAGGAGGTCGAGGACACGCCCCGGGGCGCGTACGCCGGCGCCTTCGGCTGGATCTCCGCCGACGGCCGCGCCGACCTCGGGGTGGTGATCCGCTCGCTGACCACGACCGGCGACGGGCGCTACCTGCTCGGGACGGGCGGCGGCATCACGGTGCACTCCGACGTCGACGACGAGTACGCCGAGTCGCGCTGGAAGGCCGAGCGGCTGCGCCAGGTCTTCGGCGAGGCACCGACACGGGAGGGAAACACCGCGTGACTACCCTCGACGACATGGAGCAACCTCACGTCATCGTGCTCTTCGGGGCGACGGGCGACCTCGCGCGACGCAAGCTCCTCCCCGGCCTGCTGCGGCTCTTCGAGGCCGAGCTGCTGAAGGACTCCTGCATCGTTGGCACCTCGCTGGAGGAGATCGACACCGACACCTTCGTCAAGATCGCCCGCGACGCCTGCGAGGAGTTCGGCAAGGGCGACGTCACCGACGAGCGCTGGGCGCCGTTCGCGCGGATGCTGAGCTACGTGCCGCAGGGCGCCGGTCCGCACGCGCTCGCCGAGGCCGTGCACCGCTCCGAGGAGGCGCTGGCCGCGACCGGCGAGGACATCCGCCGGCTGCACTACCTGAGCGTCCCGCCGAAGGCCGCCCTCGACGTCCTCCGCCAGCTCGACGAGGCCGGCCTGGTCGAGCGCTCGCGGATCATCATGGAGAAGCCGTTCGGCACCGACCTGGAGTCGGCGAAGGTGCTCAACGCCCGGGTCCACGAGGTCTTCGACGAGACCCAGGTCTTCCGGATCGACCACTTCCTGGGCAAGGAGGCGGCGCAGAACATCCTGGCCTTCCGGTTCGCCAACGGCCTGTTCGAGCCGATCTGGAACCGCAACTTCATCGACCACGTGCAGATCGACGTCCCCGAGACGCTCGGCCTGGAAGGTCGTACGGCGTTCTACGAGGGCACCGGCGCGTACCGCGACATGGTCGTCACCCACCTCATGCAGGTGCTGGCGTTCATGGCGATGGAGCCGCCGACCTCGCTGGCGCCCGACCCGATCAGCGACGAGAAGCTGAAGGTGTTCCGCTCGATGCGGCCGATCGAGCCGCACAACGTCGTACGAGGGCAGTACAACGGCTACCGGGGCAAGGCCGCCGTCGCCGAGGACTCCGACACCGAGACGTTCGTGGCGCTGAAGGTCGAGATCGACAACTGGCGCTGGGCCGGCGTGCCGTTCTTCCTGCGCACCGGCAAGAAGCTCGCCGAGGGGGCGCGGATCATCTCCATCGCCTTCAAGGAGCCACCGCTGACGATGTTCCCGGCCGGGTCCAACGTCGGCCGCCAGGGTCCCGACCACCTCACCTTCGACCTCGCCGACCAGTCGCGGATGTCGCTGTCGTTCTACGGCAAGAAACCCGGTCCCGGGATGAAGCTGGAGAAGCTCTCCATGCAGTTCGCGACGCACGAGACGAAGTCGTCGACCGCGGTGCTGGAGGCCTACGAGCGGCTCATCCACGACGCGATGCGCGGCGACCACACGCTGTTCACCACCGCCGCCGGCATCGAGACGCTCTGGGAGAAGTCGATCCCGCTGCTCGCCGACCCGCCGCCCGTGCGCGGCTACGCCCCCGGCAGCTGGGGTCCCAACGCCATCCACCAGCTGATCGCCCCACACGCCTGGCGGCTGCCCTTCGAGCGGTCCTGGCGCGACGCGAACACGACGCCGCGCTGAGGCCGCCGTCCCCTCCGCTGGTCGAGGTGCGAGGGGCTTCGGCGTGCGGGTCGGTCGTCGCGCGCTGGTTGAGGTGCGAGGAGCTTCAGCGACGAGCCTCGAAACCCGGTGGGCCGAGGTGGGGCCTCGATCGAGGCCGACTCTCGGCACGAGGGGTTTCGAGGCTCAGGACTTCGTCCTTCGCACCTCAACCAGCGTGGGGCCGGGGCTTCGTCTGTCGCACCTCAACCAGCGTGGGGCCGGGCCTAGGCAGACGTACGGCGCTCGCCGCCGTCGGTGTACTCGACCCCGCCGAGGTCCACGACGCGCTGGGCGTTGGCGAGCGAGGTGACCACGGCGGTGCCGAGGGGGCCCGTGCGGTCGAAGACGGCGGCGGTGCCGACGGCGACGCCGTCGACCTCGACCCGGTCGACGGCGGCGAGCCCGATCGAGAGGCCGTCGGGGCGGCGGGCGAGGGTGAGGTTGATGTCGGTGTTGATGTACTCGATGCCGCGGTCGCCCCAGTTCGTGACCAGGCTGGCGCCGTCGGCGATCGAGGCGACCGCCTGGAAGGGCGAGCGGGGCTCGCCGGCGACGATCGCGACCGCGGTGTGCCACGACGACTTGCGGGTGTCGTTCTGGTGCAGCCCGAAGGACTGCGACCAGCCGGCCGAGCTGTGGAAGAACGGCACGTGCCCGTCCTCGGTCACCGGGGCGACGTCGAGCGGGGGCGGCGTCGGGCGGGACTCGGGCGCCCAGACCGAGCCCTCGGTCGAGGCGGTGGGCTTGAGGAACAGCGCACTGGCCCGGGCGACCCGCACCTCGGCGCCGTCGCGCTCCTGGGTGAGCACGGCGTCGACCAGGCAGATCCGGGGTCCCTCGCGCACCACCTCGGTGGTGACCGTGCAGTCGCGCATCCGGGCGACGGTGAACAGGTCGACGGTGAAGCGCGCGGGCACCAGGTCGTCCCGGCCGAGGTCGAGGACCCGTGCCTCGGCGCCGCGGGCGAGCGCCCCGCTGACGGCCACCCCGTGCATCTGGTCGTCGTCCCACATGCTCCGGGCCAGGTCGGTGGGGGTCAGTGCGGAGGGGGCGTCGCCCGAGGGGCGGAAGAACGACAGCTGCATGTCGGTCATTGTGCTGGCCGCGACCGAGAGGGGCACGAGATCATCCCGATATGTGCGCCTCGATCGCCGGCAACGGGTGGACGTTCGATGAGATCGACGAGGGCACGCTCTACGAGTTCTGCCCACGTCCGGGCGTCCACGTCCGCCTTCACGACGCGTCCTGCACCGAGATCCGGTTCGACCCGGTCCACCGCACCCTCGTCGTCCGGTTTGCGTTCGACGAGGACTACCCGGGACGGGCGGTGTGCGCCACGTACGAGTTCTCGGACGTCATCGTCCGTGACTGGACCGACGACGGGTCGGACGACGGGACCGATGCGCCGTGGAGGGGTCAGGTCACGGAGCTGACCTGGGACGCCCCGCGGACCTTCCACCTGGGTCTGGCGGAGGTGGCTCTCACCGTCGAGGCCTCGGCGGTGGTCGTCTCCGTGACCTGAGGGCGGGGGACGTCAGGAGTCCGGGCCGTCGGCGGACGCGTACGTCGCCAGCTGCCGCATCGTCTCCTCGACCGCTGCGACGACCGGTGCCTCGTCGTACGGTCGGGGGTCCGCGGCGTTGACGACGAGCACGATGTCGCCGACCTGGACGAAGCCGGTCACGCCGAGCACCTCCGTGCCCGCGTTCGCCACCATCCGGGCGGCGTCGGCACCCGGGATCTCAGGCTCGGTCACGCTGCCGTCGTCGGGCGCGCCCATCTGCTCCCACGCGGCGTCGAGGCCCGCGGGGAAGACGAGGTAGTTGGCGTCCACCACCGCGCCGCCCTCGACCGCCGGCAGCAGCGTGCAGCGGGGCGAGTCGGCGGAGCCGCTCTCTCGGGTCACCTCGGCCCCCAGCTTCGCCGCGATGCCGGCGACGTCGAGCCCGTCGCAGGGGTTCCAGACGGGCTCGGCGCTCGCGCTCGACGAGGCGGCGGGCGGGTCGTCGTCGGACCCGCCGCACCCGGCCAGCAGCAGGGGTACGACGAGCAGGGCGGCGCGGGCCCTCACGCGCCGGCCCCGGCCGGGGACGTCTCGGCGGGTGTGGTCGGCGGCGGGGTCGGTGCGCCCGGGATCCGCAGCACCATCCGGGCGCCGCCGGAGGCGGCATGTCCGGCCTCCACGGTCCCGGAGTGCCGCGTGGCGACCTGGTCCACGATCGAGAGCCCCAGGCCGGAGCCGGGCATGGACCGGGACTCGTCGGACCGCCAGAACCGCTCGAAGACCCGGGGCAGGTCGGCGTCGGCGATGCCCGGCCCCTCGTCCTCGACCACCAGCTCGCCCTCGACGAGCGAGACGTGGATGGTCCCCCCGGCGGGGCTCCACTTGGCCGCGTTGTCGAGCAGGTTGGTGACCGCCCGCTCCAGCGCGCCCTGCTCGCCGATGACGAACCACGGCTCGACGTCGACGTCGAGCGCGACCCCGGCGGCGCGGCGGCGTACCCGGGCCAGGGCGTGGTCGACCACCTCGGCGAGGTCGACGGTCTCGATCACGTGGGCCATCGGCTCGTCGCGGGCGAGCTCGACCAGGTCTCCGATCAGGGTGGTCATCTCCTCGATCTGGGCGCGTACGTCGTCGAGCAGCTCGGCGCGCGCCTCGGGGGGCAGGGTCGCGCCGGACGCGTCCGACTGGGCCAGCAGGTCCAGGTTGGTGCGCAGCGAGGTGAGCGGGGTGCGCAGCTCGTGGCCGGCGTCGGCGACCAGCTGCCGCTGCCGGTCGCGCGACGCCGCGAGTGCGGCGAGCATCTGGTTGAACGCCGACGACAGCCGGGCGATCTCGTCGTGCCCCTCGACCGGGATCGGCTGCAGCTCCTCGGTCCGGGCGATGTGCTCGACGCGCCCGGTGAGCCGGCGTACCGGCCTCAGCCCGTTGGCCGCGACGCCCCAGCCGGCGACCGCGGCGGCGATCACGCCGGCGGCGCCGAAGAGCGCCATCACGATGCCGAGCCGCTTCAGCAGCTGCTCCTGCGACTCCAGGGACTCGCAGACGACCAGCGCCTTGCCCTCGCCGTACGGCACCGCGACGACGCGGAACCGGTCGTCGCCGTCGATGGCCCGCGCGGTGCGCACGCTGAGCTCGGAGGTGCCGGTCGCGACGTCGAGCTCGTCCTGGCCGAGCTTCGGGACGGCGCCGTCCTTGTAGGGGTAGAAGCCCTGTCCGTCGGCGGTCACGGTCCCGATGCGCACGTCGGTGGAGGTCAGCATCCACGCGGGGATCTCGTTGCCGGTGTTGGCGTCGATGATCAGCGGCAGCTGCGCGGTCGCGTGGGCGCGCTCGACGAGCGAGTCGTCCATGGAGGCCTGCAGCTGCATGCGCACGACGAAGTAGCCGCCCATGGCGACGAAGGCGACCGCCAGGCCCACGGCCAGGGTGGTGAGCAGGGTGACCCGGCTGGCGAGGGATCGTCGGTAGTGCCAGCGTCCGTCGCTCGAGTCCGAGGCGCCGGTCACGATTCCTTCAGCACGTAGCCGACGCCGCGGACCGTGTGGATCAGCCGGGGCTCGCCCTCGGCCTCGGTCTTGCGGCGCAGGTAGCCGACGTAGACCTCCAGGGAGTTGGCCGTCGTCGGGAAGTCGTAGCCCCAGACCTCCTCGAGGATGAAGCTGCGCTCCAGGACCCGGCGGGGCCGGCGCAGGAACATCTCCAGCAGGGTGAACTCGGTGCGCGTCAGCTCGATCGCGCGGTCGCCGCGCCGCACCTCGCGGGTCGCGACCTCCATCGTCAGGTCGGAGAAGGAGAGCACCTCCTCCGCGGTGTCCTCCGGCGGGACCACCCGGCGCAGCAGCGCGCGCAGGCGGGCCAGCAGCTCGGCCAGCGCGAACGGCTTGGTGAGGTAGTCGTCGGCGCCGGCGTCGAGGCCCTCGACGCGGTCACCGACGGCGTCGCGCGCGGTGAGCACCAGGATCGGTACGTCGTGGCCCGCCGTGCGCAGCGCGCGGGTCGTCTCGATGCCGTCGAGGCGCGGCATCATCACGTCCATCACGACCACGTCCGGGCCGACCCGGCCGATCCCCGCGAGCGCCTCGGCACCGTCGGCGGCGAGGTGGACGTCGTACCCGTTGAACTCCAGGGAGCGGCGCAGCGACTCACGCACCGCCCGGTCGTCGTCGACGACGAGCACGCGCGGCTTGGGGACACTCACGGGTCCATGTTGCCAGCCGCGGCTGAACCCTGCCTGAGAGTGGGCGGGCTCAGGTGTAGCGGGCGGCCGCGGCGGCGGCGCGGGCGCCGTACCCGCCACCGAAGAGGCAGGCGTGCACGAGCAGCGGGAAGAGCTGGTGCAGCGCGACCCGCTCCTCCCAGCCGTCGGCGAGCGGGGTGACCTCGGCGTACGCGTCGACGACCCGCTGCAGGTGCGGGAGCCCGAAGAGCGCGAGCATGGCCAGGTCGACCTCGCGGTGGCCGCCGTACGCCGCCGGGTCGATGACGCTGACCCGGCCGTCGGCGCCCCACAGCACGTTGCCGTTCCACAGGTCGCCGTGCAGGCGTGCGGGCGGCTCCTCGGGGAGCAACGCGGGGAGCCGCCCGACGACCGCCTCGACCCGCGCGGCGTCGTCGTCGGTGACGGCGCCGCGGTCGCGGGCGAGCTTGAGGTAGGGCAGGACGCGGCGCACGGCGTAGAACTCCGCCCAGGTGTCGGCCGTGCGGTTGGGCAGCGGGAGCCGGCCGATGAAGCCGTCCTCGTCGAGGCCGTACGCCGCCGCCCCGGCCGCGTGCGTCGCGGCCAGTGCGCGGCCGAGGCCCGCCGCGACGTCTCCGCTGTTGCGCCCCGGCTCGACCCACTGCAGGATCAGGCACTCCGCGTCCACCGCGAGCACCTCCGGCACCGCCAGCCCGTCCTCGACCTCGGCGAGCCAGCGCAGCCCGCGCGCCTCGGTCTCGAAGAACGCGGCGGGTGCGTTGTTGAGGGTCTTCATCAGCGCGGTCCGGCCGTCGCTCAGCCGGAGCTTGGTGGCGGTCGCGACGTCCCCGCCGGCGACCGGGGCCGTGGCCACCACCGCCGAGCCGAGGAGAGTCTCGGCCCGCCGGGCGACCAGCGGCTGACGGGTCACGACTCGTCCGGCTCCTGGAGCAGCTCCTCCTGGAGGGCGCCCACGATCACGGTGCACGTCCGCTCGACCATGGTCAGCACCTCCTCGAAGCCGTCGTCCCCACCGTAGTACGGGTCCGGGACCTCGCCACCCGGTTCGACCGGATCGAAGTCGCGGAACAGCCGCACCCGCTCGCCCGCGCCACCGACGCCCGCCAGGTTGCTGCCGTCCATCGCGAGGACCAGGTCGTGCTCCTCGAGCCAGGCGGTCGACCAGTGCCGAGCCCGGTGCAGCGAGGGGTCGTAGCCGGCGGCGGTGAGCGTGGCCGCGGCCCGGGCGTCCATCGGGTTGCCGACGTGCCAGTCGCCGGTGCCGGAGCTGACGACCGCCACCCGTCCGGCGAGCCCGGCCTCCTCGACCCGCGCGGTGAGGACGACGTCGGCCATCGGGGAGCGGCAGATGTTGCCGAGGCAGACCAGCGCGACGGAGTACCGGCCGGGGGTGCGGGGTGGCGGCAGCGTCGGGTGGGGGCTCATCGGAGCTCCTCCGGGCCGATCAGGCTGTCCACCATCCAGGTGACGATGGTGATCACGATCGCGCCGCCGACCGCGGGCCAGAAGCCGGTGACCTCGAAGTCGACGCCGAGCACGTCCGCGAGCCAGCCGGTCAGCATCAGCATCAGCGCGTTGATGACCAGCAGGAACAGGCCCAGGGTCACGATGATGAACGGGATCGAGAGGATCTGCAGGACCGGCTTCACGAACGACGACACCGCGCCGAGGATCAGCGCGACGACGAGCAGCGGGAGGATCTTCTCGGACGTCTCGTCGGACCCGGTGAAGCGGATGCCGTCGATCAGCCAGGCCGCGACCGCCAGGGCGATGGCGTTGGTGAGAAGCCAGGTGAGGAAGCGCACGCGGCGATCCTGCCAGGTCACCCCAGCGGCTCGGACGTCGTTTTCCCTCGGGTCCCGGCGGGCCCGGCCGATTCTGAGGGTGCCGACTCGGGCTGGCCGGGCGGTCTCCTTCCCCGACCACGGAGGTACGACTCCATGTCATCCGCCCCGTCCCCCGCCCCTCGCTTCCGGATCGCCGGCTGGTGGGCCGACCGCGGCATCCGCACCAAGGTGCTCGTCCCGGCCGCGGTGGCGATCGTCGTCGCCCTGGTCGTCGGCATCTTCGGCCTCAACAGCCTGTCCGCCAGCGCCGAGACCAGCCAGCGGATCTACACCAACAACCTGACCGCGGTGAAGGTGCTCGGCGACGTCGCCGAGACCCGCAAGAGCCTGTCGCTGAGCATCCGCGACATCCTGCTCGTGGGCGACGGCGAGGACCGCCAGGCCACCCTCGACGAGTACGCCGACCTGCAGGTCACCTTCAACAGCCAGCTCGACGACTACGTCGCGACCGACCTGACCGCGGAGAACGCGGCCCGCGTCGCGCAGATCCGCGAGGAGCTCGACCGCTACGTCGCCGACGTCGAGACCAAGCTCGGCCCGCTCGCCGAGCGCCAGGACCTGGCCGGCTGGCTGCGGATGAACAACACCGAGCTGTCCCCGATCGCCGAAGGCATCAGCAGCCTGCTCGGCGAGATGGTCGAGAGCGAGGACGCCCAGGCCGCCGACGCGGCCGCGGACGCGCGGTCGTCGTACGAGTCGCAGCGCGAGCTGGCGATCATCCTGCTCACGGTCGGCCTGGTCGCCGCGCTCGGATTCGCGCTGCTGGTCGCCCGTGGTGTGCGGACCTCCATCAACCGCCTCCAGGTGGCGCTGCGCGCCCTCGCGGGCGGCGACCTGACCGCCGATGCGGGAGTCCGCTCGCGCGACGAGGTCGGCCAGATGGCCGCGGACCTCGAGACCGCGCGGGAGAGCCTGCACGCCTCGCTGTCCGCGATGGGCGACAACACCGGCGTGCTGGCCTCGGCGGCCGAGGAGATGTCGGCCGTGTCGGCCCAGCTCGGCGCCTCAGCGAACGAGTCCTCGAGCCAGGCCAACCTGGTCTCGGCGGCCGCCGAGGAGGTCTCGTCCAACGTGCAGACCGTCGCGGCGGGCAGCGAGCAGATGGGCGCCTCGATCCGCGAGATCGCCCAGAACGCCTCGGACGCCGCGCGGGTCGCGAGCCAGGCCGTCGTGACGGCCGAGGAGACCACGGCCACCGTGGCCAAGCTCGGCGAGTCGTCGGCCGAGATCGGCAGCGTCGTCAAGGCGATCACCTCGATCGCCGAGCAGACCAACCTGCTGGCCCTGAACGCGACCATCGAGGCCGCCCGCGCCGGCGAGGCCGGCAAGGGCTTCGCGGTCGTCGCCAACGAGGTCAAGGAGCTCGCGGTCGAGACCGCCCGCGCGACCGAGGACATCGCCAAGCGGGTCGAGGCCATCCAGGCCGACACCGGCGGCGCCGTGACGGCGATCGGCGAGATCACGGAGATCATCAGCCGGATCAGCGACTACCAGAACACCATCGCCGCGGCGGTGGAGGAGCAGACCGCGACCACCAACGAGATCTCGCGGAACGTCGCCGAGGCGGCGACGGGCGCCAGCGAGATCGCGCGCAACGTGGGCTCGGTCTCCGAGGCCGCCGACCAGACGACCGATGCGGCGGGCAACACGACCGCCGCCGCGGGTGAGCTGACCCGGATGGCCACCGAGATGCGCGACCTGGTCGGGCGCTTCCGGCTCTGAGGTCACCCCTCCTCGAGGCCGAGGGCGGCGACGATGTCGTCCTCGGCCTCGAGGAGGTGCCGGCGCAGGAAGTCGTGGGCGCCGTCGAGGTCGCCGGACTCGAGGAGCTGGACGAGGGCGACGTGGTTCTCGGCCTCGTTGTGCGCGTTGCGGCGGATCCGCTCGACCTGGGCGAGGGCCAGCCTCAGCTCCACGACGAGGTTCTCGGCCATCGCGACCAGCCGGGGCGAGCCGGTCAGCCCCACCAGGGAGACGTGGAAGGCGAGGTGCCGCTCGTTGAGCTCCTGGTACGACGCGCCCCGGCGTACCGCGGACGTGTAGGCGTCGAGGGTCCGGCGCACGAGCGCCCGACGGCTCTCGTCGGCATCCGCCCAGCGGCGTACGCCGGCGCCCTCCAGGACCCAGCGGGCCGCGCAGACGTCGCGGACCGAGTCGGCCTCGGGTGTGACGACCTGGACGCCGCGGTTCGGCTCGCGGGTGGCCAGCCCCTCGGCCACCAGGATCGTCAGCGCCTCCCGGATCGTCGGGCGCGAGACTCCGAGCGACGCGGCCAGGGCGACCTCGCGCAGCGGCGTCCCGGACTCCAGCTCGCCGTCGAAGACCGCGCGCCGCAGCTCCTGGGCGATCCGATCCACGGTCGAGGCGGGCTCCGGGGGCGCGTCGACGGGGACGGCGCCGAGGGCGTCGCTCGGGGCGGGCATGGGGCCATTCTCCAACTTCCCCGGTCCACCGGGGAACCTGGACGTTCTCGGCCGATCCCGACAGGCGGCGGGCAGCCGAGCCTTGGCTACGGTCGAGCGCATGTTCCCGGTGGGCGGCGTGGGGGTGATGCTGGTCGGCGTCGTCCTGTCCGGGCTCGCCTGCCTCGCCCTGGGCCTCGCGCTGCACCGCCGGCTGGGCTGGGTCGGGGCGGCCGCGCTGGCCGGCCTGCTGTGGTCGGTCGTCGTGATCGCGTGCGTGACCCTGATCCCGGCGGACGGCGCGCCCGGGATCGTCAGCGCGGAGGGCCGGCTGACCACCTGCTCGTGGGACATCGGCGGCCCGGCTCCCGAGGGGTTCTGGATCTTCTCCGGTGGGCAGCGCCTGCTCAACACGCTCATCTTCGTGCCGTCCGGAGCGCTGCTGGTCGTGGTCGCCGCACGCTGGCGGGCCGCCGCGATCGTCACCGTGCCGATCGGGCTGGCGCTGCTGGCGGCGTACTCGGTGGCGATCGAGAAGACCCAGCTGGAGCTGGCCCGCATCGACCGGGCCTGCGACGTCACCGACATCATCGACAACGTCACCGGCGCGGTGCTCGGCGTGCTGCTCGGCCTGGTGCTGGCGCTGCTGCTGCGGCCCTGGCGGGCGCGGCACTCCGACATAGCCTGAGGCCATGTCCTCCCCGCAGCCGCGCGCGAACATCGCCGACATCCCGCCGTACGTCGCCGGGAAGCCGCCGACCGTCCGGCCCGGGATGACGTCGTACAAGCTCTCCTCGAACGAGAACCCCTACCCGCCGCTGCCCGGCGTCGTCGAGGCCGTGCAGGCGGCGGTGGGGCAGATGAACCGCTACCCGGACATGGGCTCCACGGCGCTGTACGCCGCCCTCGCCGACACGCTGGGCGTGCCCGCGGAGGACCTGTCGGTGGCGACCGGGTCGGTCGGGCTGATCTACCAGCTGGTGCAGGCGTTCTGCGAGCCCGGCGACGAGGTCGTCTTCGCGTGGCGCTCCTTCGAGGCCTACCCGATCGCCGTCACCGCGGCGGGCGCGCGGAGCGTGCAGGTGCCGCTGCTCGCCGACGCGCGCCACGACCTCGACGCGATGGCCGACGCGATCACCGACCGCACCCGGATCGTGCTGGTCTGCACCCCCAACAACCCCACCGGCCCCGCCGTCACCCAGGCGTCGCTCGACGCGTTCCTGGCCCGGGTGCCGCCGCACGTCCTGGTGGTGGTCGACGAGGCGTACCTGGAGTTCGTCCGGATGGCCGACCCGGTGGACGGGCTGGCGACGTACCGCGCCCACGAGAACGTCGTCCTCACCCGTACCTTCTCCAAGGCCTACGGGCTCGCCGGCTTCCGGGTCGGGTACGCCGTCGCGCCCGCCCCGATCGCCGCCGCGCTGCGTGCGGTCTCGCTGCCGTTCGGCGTCTCGACCGTCGCCCAGACCGCGGCCATCGCGTCCCTCGAACGGCGCGCCGAGCTCCTCTCGCGCGTGGATGACCTCGTCGCCGAGCGGACCCGGGTCGTCGACGGACTGCGCGCCGCGGGCTGGGACGTCCCGGAGGCCCAGGGCAACTTCGTCTGGTTCGAGCTCGGCGACCGGACCGCCGACTTCGCGCTCGCCGCCGACGAGCTCGGCATCGTCGTACGCCCCTTCGCGGGGGAGGGTGCCCGGGTCTCCATCGGCGAGCCCGAGGCCAACGACCGCCTGCTGCGCCTGGCGTCGACGTTCGCGCGCTGAGCGGACTGTGGGTCGTGTGCCTGCGGACGCGTCAGGGCGCGTCGACAGGCACACGACCGGCGTCGTCCACGGCCGCCGGCCGCCGGTCCAGCTCCCGCCAGCGCGGGTCGACGGCGGGCAGCATGGTGACGGCGAGGTACGCCGCCGCGACGGCGACCAGCGCGGGCGAGAGCCCGATGCCGGAGATCAGGACACCGCCGAGCAGCCCGCCCAGCGGCATCAGCGCGAAGCACATCGAGGTGGTGAGCGAGGAGACCCGCCCGACCAGCGGTTCGGGGATCCGCTCGAAGATCACCGCGCCGAGGACCGGGTTGAGGAAGCCGCACGCGAAACCGCTGGCGACCGAGACCGCGAGCACCGCCCAGAGCGGGGTGTCGACGGCGAGGATCACGAACCGCGGCGCCCCGCCGACGAGGAAGGCGATCAGGTAGGTGCGGTAGCGCGGCAGCCGCGACGCCCAGGCCGCAGCGCAGATCGCGCCGAGCGCGGACGCGCCGCCGAAGACCGCGAGCACCACGCCGATCGCCGCCGCGCCCCCGCCACGCTCGTCGGCCCAGACCGGCAGCAGGACGGTCGTGTAGGCGATGTCGAGCACGTTGGTCAGCGCCACCATCACCGAGATCCCGAGCAGCACGGCGTCGCGCCGCAGGAAGTCCCAGCCCTCCCGCAGTTCCTGCACGTAGCCGGCCAGGTCGCCGGTGGTCGCCGTCGGTTCGGCCGGGGTCGGCGCCGCGCGGAGGGCGCGGGTCGACCAGGCGAGCACGCCGGCGGACACGGCGAAGGTGAGCGCGTTGAGGACCAGCGCGTTCGCCGCGCCGACCGTCGCGACGAGGCCGCCCGCGAACGCGGCGCCGAGCATCCCCGACGTGCGCTCGACGGTCGAGTGCAGCCCCGTCGCCCGCTCCAGGGGTACGCCGGCCTCCCGGACCAGCGACGGGACCATGGCCTGCTTCGCCCCGTCGGCCGGACCGCGCAGGGCACCCGCCAGCGCGACGAGCGCCAGGAAGACCGGGAAGGTGAGCAGGTCGAGCCCGTGCAGGACCGGGATCGTGCCGATCGCCGCCACGGAGCCGAGGTCGCAGGTGATCGCGACCCGGCGGGGACCGACCCGGTCGATCACCGGACCGCCGAGCACCTTCGTCAGCACCAGCGGCAGCAGCTCGGCCAGGGCCACCAGCCCGGTCCGGGTCGCCGACCCGGTCGTCGTCAGGACGAACCACGGCAGCGCGATCATCGACACCCGGGTGCCGGTGAGGGCCACCGCCTCCGCGGTCAGCCAGCCGTACAACGGCCGCCTCACGACGGGTCACCACCCAGCCGCCCGGGGTAGGGGAACGAGTGCAGCACGACAACGAAGTCCGCGGTCTCGTCGCCTGACGGGTCCTCGCTCCACCCCTCGACCAGCTGCTCGATCGCCTCGACGAGCTGCCGGGCACGCTGCGGGGTCAGCCGCAGCCCCCAGTCGCTGAGTGCGGTCGCCTCCCGCCACTCCTGCGGCACCAGCGCCTGCTCCTCGACGGCCCGCTGGAGCAGGTCGGTGTGGACGACCGCGACCGACTGCGAGTACGCGTCGTACGTCTCCCGCTCCTCGTCACTCGCCCCCGCCAGGTCGGCGGGATCGGTGAGCGTCGCCTGGTGCGCCGCCCGCCACCACCGGTCGCGGCCGTTGCCGCGCTCGGCGTCGTCCTCGACGAAGCCGTGCGTCGCCAGCTGGCGCAGGTGGTACGACGTCGCGCCCGAGTTGAGCCCCA
The DNA here is from genome assembly GCF_035503875.1 of Nocardioides sp. Lineage (GTDB taxonomy): Bacteria > Actinomycetota > Actinomycetes > Propionibacteriales > Nocardioidaceae > Nocardioides. The sequence goes on along the minus strand of NZ_DATJTA010000054.1, from coordinate 53,933 downwards.
GCCGGGCCGCCAGCCCGGTGGCCGTCGCCGGACCCTCGGTTCGCAGCAGGCCGAGGATGCGCAGCCGCACCGGGTGGCTGAGCGCCTTCAGCTGCTGCGGGGTCGGGGTGATCCGGGTGAGGTCGTCCACCGGACCACGGTAAACCGCAAAGACTCATTTGCAAATGGGTCTTTGTGATTACAGCGGGTCCTCGTCCCCGGCCATCTCGTCGCCGGCCGGACCGTCCTCGGCGGTCTCGGGCGGACCCTCGGTGCGGGTCTCCTCCTCGTCCGTGGCCGACATGATCCGCACGATCTCCTCGCGGTCGGCGGCGGAGGGGAAGCCCCAGCCCGGCTCGTAGCCGTACACCTCGTCGAGCAGCCGCCCGTCGGCGAGCGTGTCGAGGACCTCGATGTCGCCGGGGCCGAGCAGCGCCGGGTGCTCGACGCCGCAGGTCTCGGAGACCTTCAGCAGGTCGCGGCGCAGGGTGCGCACGTAGTTGGCGACCCGCTCGCCCTTCGACACGGGCTCCAGGCCGTGGGCGAGCCAGCGGTTCTGGGTCGCGACGCCCGTCGGGCACTCGCCGGTGTGGCACTTCTGCGCCTGGATGCACCCGACCGCGAGCATCGCCTCCCGGCCGACGTTGACCAGGTCGGCTCCCAGTGCGAAGGCGACGACGGCGTTGTCGGGGATCCCGAGCTTTCCGGCCCCGATGAAGGTGACCTGCTCGTGCAGACCGCGCATCGCGAACTCCCGGTAGACCCGCGCGAACCCGAGCCGGAACGGCAGCGACACCGAGTCGGTGAAGATCAGCGGCGACGCACCGGTGCCGCCCTCGCCGCCGTCGATGTTGACGAAGTCCACCCCGCGGTCGCCGCGGGCCATCAGGTCGGTGAGCTCGCGCCAGAACCCGAGGTCGCCGACCGCGGACTTGATGCCCACCGGCAGGCCGGTCTCGGCCGCCAGCAGCTCGACGAAGTCCAGCAGCGAGTCGGGGTCGTCGAACTCCGCGTGCCGCGACGGGCTCAGGCAGTCCACCCCCTCGGGCACCCCGCGGGTCTCGGCGATCTCGCGCGACACCTTCGGCGCCGGGAGCACGCCGCCCAGCCCCGGCTTGGCGCCCTGGCTGAGCTTGATCTCCAGCGCCCGCACCGGCGCCGAGGCGACCAGCTCCTTCAACCGGGGCAGGCTGAACCGGCCCTCCTCGTCGCGGCAGCCGAAGTACGCCGTACCGATCTGGAAGACCAGCTCCCCGCCCATCCGGTGGTACGGCGAGATCGCGCCCTCGCCGGTGTTGTGCAGGCAGCCCGCCTCGGCCGCGCCGCGGTTGATCGCCTCGATCGCGTTGCCCGACAGCGAGCCGAAGCTCATCCCGGAGACGTTGACGACCGAGGCCGGCCGGAAGGCGTGCCGCCGACCGCGCGGCCCGCCCAGCACCTTCGCCGCGGGCAGCCGCGCGGCCTGGCCGACCGACCCGTGGGTCGGATACGCGCGGCCGAAGGTGCGGTGGTGCACGATCACGTTCCCGGTGCCGTGCTCGAGATCGTTGTCGGTGCCGAAGCCGAAGTAGTTGTTCTCCAGCTTCGCCGAGGCGTAGACCCAGCGGCGCTGGTCGCGGCTGAACGGCCGCTCCTCGTCGTTGGCCGCGACGACGTACTGCCGCAGCTCCGGCCCGATCGTCTCGAGCCAGAACCGTGCGTGTCCCAGGACCGGGAAGTTGCGCAGGATGGCGTGGCGCCGCTGGAGGAGGTCGTGCGCCGCGACGGCGCCGACGGCCGCGACGGGTGCTGCCCAGAGCTTCTTCATGTCGACCGGTACCCCGCCGGCTCGGCCCACCGTGCCGTAGACGGACCTACACAAGTCCGATCCTGCGCGCCAGCTCAGGCGGCGGGGCACCCGGGGCAGCGGACTTCTGTACGTCCCAGTACGGCGGCCGCCAAGATGGCGCGCACCTCGTCCGGGCGGAACATCACGTCCTCCCAGCTGAACCGCAGGACCGTCCAGCCGGCGACCACGAACCTGTTGTAGCGGCGCGCGTCACGGGCCAGGTCGCCGCGACCGCCGTGCCACTCGAAGGAGTCGGCCTCCAGGATGATCCGCAGCCGCTCGTCGACCAGGTCAGGTCGGCCGAGGAAGTCGGGCTCGCGGATGCTGACCTGCGGGACGACGGCCAGGCCCGGGACCTGGAGGGCGATGTCCCGCAGGACCGACTCGAAGGGGTTGGCGGCGCGGGCATCGGCGACCGCTGCGACGGCGCGGACCTGGGGTGACCCGGGCCCCTGCGCGTCGCGGCCGATCGCGAGGAGCCGGGCACGCGAGAAGCCGTCGCGCAGTGCGGAGTCCGCGACCGTCAGCGCGCTGTCGCGCGGCTCCCACCGGAGGCAGTCGAGAAGGGTGCGCTCCTTGCTGGTGACGATGCCGTCGACGACGTCGTCGATGCCCAGGGTCGCCACGTGGAGCTCCACGTCGCGCGCCCGGCTGGGGCGGATCCTCCGGCCGCGCGGCACCGTGAGGACCGGCTTCGCCGGGACGGTCTTGACGGCCCAGCCCCAGTGCAGCGCCGCGCTGATGCGCGAGACGCAGGCGCTCAGTCGGTGGGCGGCGGCCCGGGCCTCGTCGACCGAGGGCAGCGCGTACCGGCCGCGTCCGAGCACCACCACGTCGCCCGCGGCCAGCGCACGGTCGACCTCGCCACGCGACGTCGCGGTCAGCAGCTGGCCCCGGGACGCGACCCCGCCCAGCTCGACCAGCGCCGCGACCACGCCCACCCCCACGTCCACGTCCACGTCCACGGGCCGAGCGTGCCCGCCGGCGACGCACCTCGCCACGGGCTCTCCACAGGTCAGCGGCTGTTGTGGGAGAAGTGCTGGTAGTCCTTCAGCGACGACCAGGCGCCGCCCCAGCCCCAGCCGATCCGGGCGAAGGCGCGCACCACCGGGCCGTCAGGGGTGATCATCCCGGGACGCACCCGATCCCGGTCGAGGTACGACGACGCCAGCTCGGGCAGCACGACCTCGCCCTTCTCGTAGGGGTTCTGGAACGAGTTCAGGTCGAGGGCGAGCCCGTAGGCGTGCTCGGAGTACGACGTGCCGCCGGTGACCGGTCGGCAGACGAACGCCTCGGTGTTGTTGCCGTCGCCGGTCGGTGGGGCGTCGAGGTCGGCGCGGGTGCTGATCCGCATCTCCTCCAGCGGGAAGTCGGCGCGCCACAGCTCGCGGAACACCCCCACCAGTGCCTGGGACGCGGCGGAGGCGACGAGCAGCTCCCCGGTGTGCCGGGCGCCGTCGAAGCCGTGGAAGGTCACCCGCACCCAGGCCAGCTCGTCGCGGTCGACCGGGCAGCCGGGCTCCCACGTCGAGCGGGCGATGACGTCGTCCGGTGCCCGCTCGACCTCGGCGGCGAAGCCGGTGCCGGGCAGCGCGGGCAGGCGGTCGGGCAGGGTGAAGCGGCGCCGGCGCAGCTCGCGCGGCGTGGGCCGCACCTCGCCGTACCCGCTCGCGGTGACGGGCAGGGGTCGGGTGCCCAGCCAGGCCGGCGGCACGGTGCCGGGGGCCGGGGACGGCTCGGGGGCATCGGTCGTCGGATTCGCCGGTTCACCGGGGATCCCGGACGTTCTCGGGGAATCCGTCGGCCCTGCCGCCGGCGACGAGTCCGGGGACCCCGGTCCGGTTCCGCCGCAGCCGACGAGGAGCAGCAGGAGCAGCAGGGCGACCAGGCGGGACACGGACGCACGCTACGCGCCCGAGATGGTTGAGCCTTCACCTACAGTGGCGGGCATGAGCTCCGAGGCGGACCAGACCCCGACGTACGTCGCGAAGGGTGCGGAGTTCGACCGGGACATGAACTACATCCCGGACCGGATCACCCTCGACGCACGCCGCCCCGAGCACGGGCCGGTGAACGGCGAGCTGTGGCCGGTCGAGCCCGGTCGCTACCGCCTGGTCGCGGCCGCCGCGTGCCCGTGGGCCAACCGCACGCTGATCGTCCGCCGCCTGCTCGGGCTCGAGGACGTGCTGTCCGTCGGGATGCCCGGACCCACCCACGACAAGCGCAGCTGGACCTTCGACCTCGACCCCGACGGCGTCGACCCGGTGCTCGGCATCCACTTCCTCAAGGACGCCTACGAGAAGCGGTTCCCGGGCTACCCGCGCGGCATCACCGTGCCCGCCATCGTCGAGATCGAGACCGGCCGGGTCGTCACCAACGACTTCCCGTGGATCACCCACGACCTGTTCCACGAGTGGCGCGAGCACCACCGCGCCGACGCCCCCGACCTGTGGCCGGCCGACCTCCGCGAGGAGATGGAGGCGGTGATGAAGCGGATCTTCACCGAGGTCAACAACGGCGTCTACCGCTGCGGCTTCGCCGGCTCCCAGGAGGCGTACGACGCGGCGTACGACCGGCTCTGGACGGCGATGGACTGGCTGGAGGAGCGGCTCGCGACCCGGCGCTACCTGATGGGCGACGCGATCACCGAGGCCGACGTCCGCCTGTTCACGACCCTGGCCCGCTTCGACGCGGTCTACCACGGCCACTTCAAGTGCAACCGCCAGAAGCTGACCGAGCTGCCGAACCTCTGGGGCTACGCCCGCGACCTGTTCCAGACGCCCGGTTTCGGCGAGACCATCGACTTCGAGCAGATCAAGCGGCACTACTACGTCGTGCACACCGACGTGAACCCCTCGGGCATCGTCCCGAAGGGTCCGGACCCGGCCGTCTGGCAGGAGCCGCACGGCCGCTGAATCATCCGTCCCGGACGAGGCGGAGGTACGGCGCCGGCCGCGAGGGTGGTCCCGCAGGGGTCCCACCGCGGAGGTCGCCATGGCGCAGTCCGACGACGTACGCCCGGCACGGGCCGGTGCGGTCCTGGCCGCGCTCATCCTCGTCGCGGCCGTGGCGAACCTGAACCTGGCCGTCGCGAACGTCGCGCTCCCGGACATCGGCCGCGCCTTCGACTCCAACCAGACGACCCTCGACCTGGTGGCCGTGGGCTACTCCCTGGGGCTGGCGGCGTCGGTCATCTACCTCGGCGGGCTGGGCGACCGCTACGGGCGCAAGCTGATGCTGGTGCTGGGCGTCTGCCTCTCCGTCCCGGCCTGCCTGCTGGCGGCGTACGCGCCGTCGGACACCGTGCTGGTCGCGGCGCGCGTCCTCGGCGGACTGTCCGCGGGCATGGCGTACCCGACGACGCTCGCCCTGATCACCGCGCTCTTCGCCGGGGCGCCGCGCACCCACGCGATCGCCCTGTGGTCCGGCCTGGGCGGCGCGATCTCCTCGCTCGGGCCGCTGCTGTCCGGCCTCCTGCTCGAGCACTTCTGGTGGGGCTCGGTGTTCCTGGTGACGCTGCCGCTGGCGGTGGTCGCCCTCGTGCTCGCGCTGCTGTTCGTGCCCAGTCACGTCAACGAGGCCACCGACCCGGTCGACCACCTCGGCGGCGTGCTCTCGGTGGTCCTCGTCGCCGGGCTGGTGCTCGCCATCAACTTCGCGCCGGTCCCGGACCGCCTCACGCTCACGCTGGTGCTGGCGGGGATCGCCCTGGTGGCGACGGCCGCCTTCGTCGTCCGGCAGCTGCGCTGCCGGTTCCCCCTGTACGACCTCCGGGTGGCCTCGCGCCGGGTCTTCTGGGTCGCGGCGGTGGCGGGCATCATCGTCTTCGGGACGCTGATGGGGGCGATGTTCGTCGGCCAGCAGTTCCTGCAGAACGTCCAGGGCTACTCCACCCTCGAGGCGGGCGTGTCCATCCTCCCGGCCGCCGTCCTGATGGTGCTGGTCGCGCCGCGGTCGGCGCGGCTGGTCGAGGTCGTCGGCGCCCGGGTGACCCTGCTCATCGGGTACGCGTGCTGCCTGCTCGGCTTCGTCACCATGCTGCTGCTGTGGGAGAAGGGTGTCGGCTACTGGGCGATCGGCCTCGGCTACGCCCTCGTCGGCGCCGGCGTCGGCTTCGCGGGTACGCCGGCCTCGCACTCGCTGACCGGATCGGTCCCCGTCAGCAAGGCGGGGATGGCGTCGGGCACCGCGGACCTCCAGCGGGACCTCGGCGGCGCGATCATGCAGTCGATCCTCGGTGCCCTGCTCGCCGCGGGGTACGCCTCGGCGTTCGCCAGCGCGATCGCGAGCTCGCCGCAGGCCGACGACATCAGCCGGTCGACGCAGAGCACCCTGACGAAGTCCTTCGCCTCGGCGGAGTCGCTCGCCGAGCGCTACCCCGACCACGCGTCCGCCATCACCAGCGCGGCCGAGACGTCCTTCCTCGACGGCGCGGACTGGGCGTACACCGCCGGCATCGTGGCCATCCTGATCGGGGCGGCGATCGTGTTCCTGCTGTTCCCCCGCAAGGACGAGGAGGCCCGGCTGCTCGCGTCGTACCAGGAGCAGGACCGCGTCCCCTCGGAGGTGGGCTGATCCCGCGTCAGCCCGGCAGGATGCCCCAGCGTCCCCGCCAGCCCTCGCCTGGCTCCAGGTGCACCACGTCGGTGCCGGTGCGGAAGGCCTGCGGCGGGCAGCTCATCGGCTCCACCGCGACCGCCCGGCGACGGCGCCCCGGGTCCCGGACCTGGTCGGCGGAGTAGACCATGAGGTACGGGAACGCCTCGTCCACCCACAGCGCGACCTCGTGCGCGCCCTCCGGGTCGGCGAGGACGGCGACGGCGCGTCCGTCGAGCCGCCGCCCCAGGCAGCCGTACGCCGTGTCGAGCACCAGGCCGCGGAGGGGACGGCCGCCCCGGAGGTCCCACGCGGTACCCGCCACCGGCTCCTCGACGGTGTCGCAACCGACGTCGGTGCGGACCCGGCACCCGGCCGGCACCGCGAGGCACAGGTCGTCCAGGTGGCGGTCCCCGAGGCGCAGGTAGGGGTGGAAGCCGGCACCGAACGGCGCCCGCTCGGTGCCGGTGTTGGCCGCGGTCAGCGTCACGGTGAGACCGCCGTCGTCGAGGTGGTAGCCGACCCGGAGCGCCAGCGCCCACTCGTACCCGGGCTGCGGACGGACGGCGCACGCCAGCGTGACGTCGGCCCCCGTGTGGTCGAGCACGCTCCAGTCCGACCAGCGCACGATCCCGTGGATCGCGTCGCCGCGGTCCGGCTCGTTCAGCGGACACCGGACCTCGCGCCCGCCGTACGAGTAGCGCCCGTCGGCGATCCGGTTCGGCCACGGCGCCAGCACCTGGCCCCGTCCGTCCGTCGCGCGCTCGGTGACGTCGAACCCGTCCAGGACCGGCGTCCCACCGACGGCGTACGAGCGGAGCGTGGCGCCCACCTGGGTCACCTCGGCCGAGGCGTCCCCGTGGGCGATGCGGAACTGCTCGCCGCTCGGTGGTCTGGTGTGCATGGACACCCACGATCGCGGCCACGGCCGTGCGGGTCATCATCCGGTGCGGGTGAGCCGTTTCCCCCAGATCGGGCGATGACAGCGAGGAGACGGCTGCACGAGAGTCGGGACCGGGGTAGGACGCGGAGTCCGGCCGCTGGGGGACGTCGTCGGACCCAGGAGGGAGGACCCGATGCGCCTCGAGCGCGGTTCCGGCGCCCCCGAGGAGCTCGTCCGCGAGCGTACGGCGAGCGCCGGCGAGAGCCTGAGCGGCGGGTTGGTCCCGCCCCCGGCCAGCCAGGCCCGTCCGCCCCGGACGCCGTGGGGGGTCGAGCGCCGGCAGCTCCTGCGCCGGCTCAGCCGGGCCGTGAACGAGGTCCCGCTGACGCTGATCGGCGCGCCGGCCGGGAGCGGCAAGACGGTGCTCGCGGCCGACTGGGCGCGCCGGCGGGCCGAGGCGGGGCGGGCCGTGGCATGGCTGACCGCGACCGACCGCGACAACCACCCGGGAGTGTTCTGGCTGCACCTGCAGCTCGCGCTCGCCACCGTCGGGGTGGTCGACCCGCGCTCCTTCCGGCGGCCGCTCGTCCCGGGAGCCGCCGACGTCGACGCGCTGGCGGCGCAGGTCCTCCGGCTCGAGGCGCCGGTCGTGCTCGTGGTGGACGCGGCCGAGCGGCTCAGCTCGGACGTGGTCCACGAGCGGGTGGAGCGCCTGGTCGACACCGCGGCCGACCGGCTCCGGCTGGTGGTCACGACCCGGGCCGACCCGCCGCTGCCGCTCCACCGCTACCGGGTCGAGGACCGCGTCGCCGAGATCCGCGCCGACGACCTGGCGCTCGGGCGGGAGGAGGTGGGGGAGGTCATCGCCCGCCACGGGCTGACCGGGACGCGGGACCTGGCCGACGAGGTGTGGCGCCGTACCGAGGGCTGGGCCGCCGCGGTCCGGCTCGCCGCCCTGCAGCTCGTCTCCCTCGGTCCGGACGCGGAGCTCGACGGGTTCGCCGACAGCTACATCCGCGCCGAGATCGTGGCCGGCCTGGCGCGCCGGGACCACGACCTGCTGACCGCGACCAGCGTGGTCGACGAGCTGCCCCGGGGCCTGGCCCCGGCGTTGACGGACCGTCCCGCGGCCGACGACCTCCTCCGGCGACTGAGGTCCGGCAACGCGTTCGTGCAGCTCGTCCCGGGGCGTTCGGACGCCCACCGGGTGCATCCCCTGGTGCGCGCGGTCCTCAGAGCGGAGCTCGAGAGCGAGCGGGCCGCCGACCTGCACCGGCGGGCCGCCGCGTGGTTCGAGACACAGGGCGAGCTGGAACCCGCCGTCCGGCACGTCACCGAGGCGGGCGAGTGGGCGGCCGCGGCGGCCCAGGTGGTCGGCGGGCGGGGTCTCGCCGAGATGGTGGTCGGCACGCCCACCGGGGCCGCTCTCGCGGGCGATCTCGCCGCGATCCCCGAGGACGGCTCGCCGGACGGGAACGTGGTCCGGGCCGCGATCGCGCTCCACGACGGTGACCTCGACGCGGCCAGCGCGGCCCTCGGCCGCGCCGGCACGGGCGGGGCCGGGCAGAAGGCCGGCAACCCCCGGCGCGACGCGGCAGCGTCGTTGGTGCGCTCCGCCTGGCATCGCGCGGCCGGGAGGCGGGTCGAGACCCTGGAGGCGGCTCTCCGGGCACGCGCCCTGCTCGGCGGGCTGGAGGACACCGATGCGTTCACGGCCGCGGCCGCCGCGACGGCCGAGGGCGCCGCGCAGCTGCGGGTAGGCGACCTCGCCGCGGCGTGCGCGGCGCTCGGCGAGGCCACGGCGGCCACCGGGACGGCCGACGGGCCGCTCCGGCTGCGGTGCCTGGCGGAGCTGTCGCTCGCCGAGGCGTGCGCGGGCCGGCTGACGCGTGCCCTCGAGCTCGTCGGAGCGGCCGAGCACGCCGCCGCGGACCTGGCCGTCCCCCGGCCGGAGCGCCCGGTGGCGATCGACCTCGCTCGGGCCTGGGTCGCGCTGGAGCAGCAGGACCTCGACGTGGCCCACCGGTCCCTCGACCGTGTCGCGCGGTCTCGCACGGATCGTGACGACCCGACGTTCCGCACCATCGCCGAGCTGCTGCGCGCCCGGTACCGGCGCGACCACGGTGATCTTCCCGGAGCGCGCCGCCTGCTCGGGCGGGCCGGCGCGGACGGCGAGCCGGTGCCGTGGCTCCGTCGGCACCTGGTGGCCGAGTCGCACGACCTGGGCGGGCCTCCCGACCTCGCGGACGAGGCCCCGTCCCGCCGGGTCCACGACCTCCTCGAGCACGCGGACCGCCGGTGCCAGGACGGCGAGGTGCACGAGGCCCGGCAGGCGATCAGCCGGGCGCTGCAGCTGGGTCGGGCCGAGCACCTGCGCAGACCGTTCGTCCATGCCTCCCTGCGCGTCCGCTCGATCATCCGCAACGACGCGCGGGTCCAGGCCAGGGCCGACTGGCTCCTGCTCGAGCGGCTCGACGATGCGGACGACGGGCGCGTGACGCCGGAGCCGCTGGTGCTGGAGGGACTGACCGGTCGCGAGCACGAGGTCCTGCGCCACCTCGCGGCGTTCCGGACCACCGAGGAGATCGCCGAGGAGATGTTCATCTCCGTCAACACGGTGCGGACCCACGTGCGCCGGGTGCTGGAGAAGCTCGCGGTCTCCCGCCGCCACGAGGCGGTACGGCGCGGCCAGGAGCTCGGCCTCGTGTGAGCCGGGGAGTCGTCCGCGGCGGATGATGCCCGCCGCCCCGCGCCTCGGCGATGCTGCAGAGCGCACGGGCGGCCCGCCTGCGGTCGCGGGAGGGTGAGTCGGCATGGGCGGAGCGCTCGGTGACCTGTGGATGCTCGCGGCCGTCAACCCGGTCCCGTGGGCGCGGGCGCAGATGGCGTTCACGCTGGCCTGCCACATCATCCTGGTCCCGCTCGGCGTCTCCTGGGCGTTCATGACGCTCATCGCCAACTACCGGGGGCTGCGCCGCTCGGACCCGGCCGCGCTCCTGCTGGCCCAGCGGTGGTCGAAGTACATGGCGCTGACGTTCGCCGTCGGCGCGGTCACCGGCACCGTGCTCAGCTTCGAGTTCGGGCTCCTGTGGCCGCGCTTCATGGGGCGCTGGGGCGAGGCGTTCGGCGTGCCCTTCGCGTTCGAGGGCCTGTTCTTCTTCACCGAGGCGGTCTTCGTCTCCATCTACATCTTCGGCTGGCGCCGGCTGCGGCCCTGGACGCACTTCTGGACGGGGGTGCCGATCCCGATCGCTGGGGTGTTCGGCTCGGTCTCCGTGGTGGCCGCCAACGCGTGGATGAACGCGCCGTCGGGGTTCACCCTCGACTCCGCCGGCCACGTCGTGGACGTCGACCCGTGGGAGGTGATCTTCAACGACGCCATGCCCCTGCAGGCCGCGCACATGGTCGTCGCCGCCTACCTCGTCGGCGGCTTCATGGTCGCCTCGGTCTACGCCGTCGCCATGCTCCGGGGCCGCACCGACCACTACCACCGGCTCGGGTTCGTCATCCCGTTCACGGTCGCGGCCATCGCCACCCCGGTCCAGATGGTCGTCGGCGACGCGCTCGCGCGCTGGGTGTTCAACGAGCAGCCGGTGAAGTTCGCCGCGATCGAGCTGGTGCCGAAGACCAGCTCCGACGTACCCGAGACCCTGCTGGGGCGCCTGAACGAGGACGGGACCGTCTCCGGGGGCATCGAGATCCCCGGCCTGGCCTCCTGGCTGTCCGACCCCGGCACCGGCCGGGACACCGTCGTGCAGGGCCTGGACAGCGTGCCCGCCGACAGCCGGCCGACGATCTCGGAGGTCAACACGGTGCACCTGGCCTGGGACGTGATGGTCGGCCTGGGCACCCTGCTGTTCCTGCTGTCCGTCTGGTACGCCGCGTGCTGGATATTCAAGCGGCGGATGCCCCGCAGCCGGTGGTTCCTGCGGGCGGCCTCGTGCGCGGGCGTCCTCGCCGTCGTGGCGATGGAGGCCGGCTGGGTCGTGACCGAGGTGGGCCGCCAGCCCTGGATCGTCTACGAGCACATGCGGGTCGAGGACGCCGCCACCGGCAACACCGGTGTGTGGATCACCTTCATCGCCGTGGTCGTCCTCTATGCGGCGCTGGCCGTCACGACGGTCCTGGTCCTGCGCTCGATGAGCCGCCGCTTCCGCCGCAGCGGGGGGTTCGTCGACCACGACGTCCCGTACGGCCCCCGCTCGCCGGCCGGCGAGCCGGAGCCGGTGCCGGCGGAGGCGCCCGACCGGACGGGCCGGGTGCCGTGAGCACCGTCGTCGCCGTCGTGCTGCTGGCCGCCGTCGCGGCGTACGCCGTCTTCGGTGGAGCCGACTTCGGCGCGGGCTTCTGGGACCTCACCGCCGGCGGCCCCGAGCGGGGCGCGGCCCCCCGCGAGCTGATCGAGCGCTCCATCGGCCCGGTCTGGGAGGCGAACCACGTCTGGCTGATCTTCATCCTCGTCGTGACCTGGACGGCCTTCCCCACCGTCTACCAGTCGATCTGGCTCACGCTGTTCGTCCCCCTCACCCTCGCGGCGCTGGGCATCGTCCTGCGCGGGGCGAGCTTCGCCTTCCGCAAGTCGGTGACCGCCCCCTGGTTCCGCCGGGCCTTCGGCGGCGGCTTCGCGATCGCCTCGGTGCTCGTCCCCTTCTGCTTCGGCGCCGTCGCCGGCGGGATCGCGTCGGGCGAGGTCCCGTCGGGCGGGAAGGCGGGCGACCCCGTGGACAGCTGGCTCAACCCCACCTCGCTGGTGACCGGGGCACTGGCGGTCGCGGTCGTCGCCTACCTGGCCGCGGTCTACCTCGTGCGGGAGGCCCGGCGCGGGGGCGAGGTCGCCCTCGAGGGCTACTTCCGGCGCCGGGCGATCGCCGCCGCCGTCGTGGCGGGGGTGCTGTCCGGGGCGGGACTGGTCGTCGTCCGCTCCCAGGCGAGGTCCGTCTTCGACGGGCTGACCTCGCAGGCCCTGCCTCTGGTGCTGGCCACCGTCCTCTGCGCGACGATCGCGCTGGTCATGCTGGCGCTGCGGGCGGCGCGCGGAGCCCGGATCCTGGCGGTGCTGGCCACCGCCGGGGTCGTCGTCTCCTGGGGCGTCGCCCAGTGGCCCTACCTGCTGCCCGGGTCCGTGAAGGTCGAGGACGCGGCCGCGCCGTCGGGCACCCTCGGTGCGCTGCTGGTCGCCGTGGTGCTCGCCGTGGTCCTCGTGGTGCCCGGCTTCGTGCTGCTCTTCACCCTCGCCGAGCGCCGGCTGCTGCCCGAGGAGGGCGCGCCCGACGCCGCCGACCCCGTTCGCCCGGCGTCGCAATCATCTGCGCGGGGTGATGTGGCGCCGCCGCCCGCACGCGGATCGTGAGCGGGTGAGTGCCTCGAGATCGCCCTTCCCCCCGATCGCGGACTACGCGTTCCTCTCGAACTGCCACACGGGCGCCCTGATCGCCCCGGACGGGTCGGTCGACTGGCTCTGCCTGCCGGCGTTCGACGGCCCGAGCGTGTTCGGCAACCTCCTCGACCGTGGCGCCGGGTCCTTCCGGTTCGGCCCGTACGGCGTCAACGTCCCGACCGCGCGCAGCTACCTGCCGGGAACGAACGTGCTGACGACCACGTGGCACACCCCCCGCGGGTGGCTGCTGGTGCACGACGCGCTCACCATGGGGCCGCGGCAGGGACCCGACACCGTCACCCCGCACACCCGCCCGCCCGCCGACGACGACGCCGACCACCTGCTGGTCCGCACGATCCAGTGCCTCGAGGGTGCGGTGGAGGTCGAGCTCGTCTGCGAGCCGGCGTTCGACTACGGCCGGGACCCGGCGACCTGGACCATGGTCGACGACCACCGGGCCGACGCCGCCGGCGCGGGCCAGACCTTCCGCCTCGCGACCGACATGAGCATCGGGGTCGAGGGGCCGTCCGCCCGTGCCCGGCACGTGCTCTCCGAGGGCCGGACGGCGTACTGCGCCCTGTCCTGGGCCGACGGCCTGGTGACGCCCGAGGACGCCGACGACGCCGTACGCCGGATCCGGGTGACCGAGCAGTTCTGGCGCTCCTGGCTGGACCGCGCGCGGGTGCCCGACCATCCGCTGCGCCCCCACCTGGAGCGTTCCGCCCTCACCATCAAGGGACTCACCTTCATGCCGACCGGCGCCACGGTCGCGGCGCTCACGACGTCCCTCCCCGAGACGCCGGGCGGCGAGCGCAACTGGGACTACCGCTACACGTGGATCCGCGACACGACGTTCACGCTGCAGGCGCTGCACTACCTCAACCTGGACTGGGAGGCCGACGAGTTCATGCAGTTCGTGGCCGACCTGGAGCCGAACCCCGACGGGTCGCTGCAGATCATGTACGGCATCGACGGGCGTCGCGACCTGACCGAGTCGACCCGCGACGAGCTGACCGGCTACGAGGGGGCGTCCCCGGTCCGGCTCGGCAACGGCGCCTTCGACCAGCGGCAGAACGACGTGTTCGGCGCCGTACTCGACGCGATCCTGCTGCGTGCGAACCGGAGCAAGCACCTGCCGCGGCGGCTCTGGCCGCTGGTGGAGTCCCAGGCCCAGGGTGCGCTCGACGCCTGGCAGAAGCCGGACCAGGGCATCTGGGAGGCGCGGGGCGACCCGCAGCACTACGTGTCGTCGAAGCTGATGTGCTGGGTGGCGCTGGACCGGGCCGCCAAGCTCGCCGCGATCCGCGACGAGGACAAGCTCGCCGAGGTGTGGGACTCCGCCGCCCAGGAGGTCCGCGAGGACATCCTCGGCCACGGCGTGAGCGACCACGGGGTGCTGCGCCAGCACTACGACACCGACGCGCTCGACGCCTCGACCCTGCTGGCCGTCCTGTTCGGCTTCCTGCCCGTCACCGACGAGCGGATGCGCAACACCGTCGACGCGATCGAGCGGGACCTGACGGAGAACGGCTTCGTCCTGCGCTACCGCACCGACGAGACCGACGACGGCCTGTCGGGCAAGGAGGGCACCTTCCTGATCTGCTCCTTCTGGCTGGTCTCGGCCCTCGCGGCCGTGGGCGAGCGGGAGCGCGCCGAGAGCCTCATGGAGCGGCTGCTCCGGATCGCCTCGCCGCTCGGCCTGTACGCCGAGGAGTTCGAGGTCGACCGTGCCCGGCACCTGGGGAACTTCCCCCAGGCCTTCTCCCACCTGGCGCTCATCCAGGCGGCGGGCCGGATCATCCTCGCGGACTTCCGGGAGGAGCTGTCGCTGTGACGGACGCTCCGGTCGCGGACACCGACGTCGTCGTCCTCGGCGGCGGTCTGGCCGGAGTCGCCTGCGCGCTCCGGCTGGGTGACGAGGGCGTGCGGGTGAGCCTGGTCGACCGGAACGACTACCACCAGTTCCAGCCGCTGCTCTACCAGGTGGCGACCTCGCAGCTCCCCGCGGAGGACGTCGCTCGGCCGCACCGGAGCATCTTCCGCGCGCACCCGACCGTCGAGCTGCGCAGCGGGGAGGCCACCCGCGTCGACCCGCCGACCCGGAGCGTGCTGCTCGCCGGCGGCGACGTCGTCCGCGGGACGCACCTGGTGATCGCCGCGGGCGGCCGGGCCGAGTTCTTCGGCGTACCGGGCGCGGCCGAGCACGCGTACCCGCTCTACTCGGTCGAGGACGCCGAGCGTCTGCGTCTCCACCTCCAGGACCTGCTCGCCCCCGACGGTGCCGGGCAGCGGCCCGAGGACGCCCTCGACGTCGTCGTGGTCGGGGGCGGGCCGACCGGGGTGGAGGTGGCCGGGGCCCTCGCCGAGCTGGCCGACGCGCTCGTCCAGCTCGGCGAGCTCCCGCGGCGCGGCCGCATCGTCCTCGTCGACCGCGGTGCGACGCTGCTCGGCGCGTTCTCCGAGAAGTCGCACGCCTACGCCCTCCACCGGCTGACGAAGCAGGGCGCGGAGGTCCGGCTGGGCACCGGCGTCGCCGCGGTGCACCCCGACCGGGTCGAGCTCGACGACGGGAGCGTCCTCCCGACCCGCACGGTCGTGTGGGGAGGCGGCGAGTCGGCGGCCGGGGTCGTGGCCGGCGTCGACCTCCCCTCGGGTCGCGGCGGCCGGGTCGACGTGGGACCCGACCTGGCCGTCGTCGGCCATCCGCAGGTGTACGCCGTCGGCGACGTCGCGAACATCCCCGCCGCCGTCGATCCCGGCGTCCTCCCGCAGCTCGGGTCGGTCGCCCAGCAGTCCGGACGCTGGGCGGCGGAGAACATCCTGCGCGACCGGGCCGGGCAGCCGACCCGGCCGTTCCACTACAAGGACAAGGGCATCATGGCGATGATCGGCCGCAACGCCGCGGTCGCCGAGGTCGGCAGGCACCGGCACCAGGTCGACGGCCCGGTCGCGTTCGCCGCCTGGCTCGGCGTGCACGCGATGCTGCTGAGCGGCTCCCACAGCAGGACCGACGCGTTCCTGTCGTGGGCCTGGGACTACTTCGACCGCGACCACGCGGCCGTCGTCGAGAGCTCGACGACTCCCCGTCGCATCGCCTGGGGCGACGACGAGGCCGACCTGCCGACCATCGCGGTCGGACGAACTCCGGCCGCACCGGCCGGCAGCGCCTGAGGAGGCGACCATGGCGGAGCACTACGACGTGATCATCGTGGGATCGGGCGCCGGCGGCGGCACCCTCGCCCACCGGCTCGCACCGTCCGGCAAACGGGTGCTGGTGCTGGAGCGCGGCGACTGGCTGCCGCGGGAGGTCGAGAACTGGGACGCCACCGCGGTGTTCGTCGACAACCGCTACGTCTCCGAGGAGACCTGGTACGACGGCCACGGGAAGCCGTTCCAGCCCCAGGTCCACTACGTCGTGGGCGGGGCGACCAAGTTCTACGGCGCCGCGCTCTACCGGCTGCGTGAGCGCGACTTCGCCGAGCTCAAGCACCACGGCGGGATCTCGCCCGCCTGGCCGATCGCCTACGACGTGCTGGAGCCCTACTACACGGCCGCCGAGCAGCTGTACCAGGTGCACGGGCAGCGCGGTGAGGACCCGACCGAGCCGCCCGCCTCCGCGCCGTACCCCCACCCGCCGGTCTCGCACGAGCCGCGGATCCAGCGGCTCTTCGACGACCTTACGGCCGTCGGGCTGCACCCGTTCCACGCGCCGTCGGGGGTGATGCTCGACGAGCGGCACCCGGAGAGCAGCCCGTGCATCCGGTGCGCGACCTGCGACGGGTTCCCGTGCCTGCTCCACGCCAAGTCCGACGCCGACGTCATCGGCGTCCGTCCGGCGCTCGAGCACGACAACGTGACCCTGCTGCGCAACGCCCGGGTACGGCGGCTCGAGACCGGGACCTCGGGCCGCGAGGTCTCCGCCGTCGTCGCCGAGGTCGACGGGGAGGAGCAGCGTTTCGGCGCGGACCTCGTCGTGCTGTCGGCCGGCGCGGTGAACTCGGCGGCGATCCTGCTCGCCAGCGCGAACGACCGGCACCCGCGGGGCCTCGCGAACGGCTCGGACCAGGTGGGCCGCAACTACGTCTTCCACAACAGCCGGGCCTTCCTGGCCGTCTCGACGGAGCGGAACGACACCCGCTTCCAGAAGACCCTGGGCCTCAACGACTACTACTTCGGCGACGCCGACTTCGACTTCCCGATGGGCAACCTGCAGATGGTCGGCAAGTCCTCGGCCCCGATGTACCGCGGCGAGAAGCCGGTCGAGGCGGGGCTGGCGCCGATGTTCGCGCTCTCGGACGTCGCCGAGCGCGCCGTGGACTTCTGGCTGTCGGCCGAGGACCTCCCCGAGCCCGGCAACCGGGTGAGCCTGGACGCCCGCGGCAACGTCGTGCTCCGCTACCGGCCGAACAACCAGGAGCCGATGGACCAGCTCTACCGCCGGGTGCGCCAGCACCTGAGCCACCTGGGCATGCACCCGCACCACCTGATCCCGCGACAGGTCTACATGAAGAACGACGTGCCGGTGGCGGGCTGCGCCCACCAGGCCGGCACCGTGCGGTTCGGGCGCGACCCGGCCACCTCCGTGCTCGACGTGGACTGCCGCGCCCACGAGGTCGACAACCTGTACGTCGTCGACACGAGCTTCTTCCCGAGCATCGGCGCGGTGAACCCGGCGCTCACGGCGATGGCCAACGCGCTGCGGGTGGGGGACCACCTGCTGGAGCGGCTCAGCGCGTGAGCCACGGCGTACGCCAGCCGCCGTACCCCTCGGTCAGCGCCGCGGCACCGGCCGGACCCCAGGTGCCGGGCCGGTAGGCCTCGACGGGCGGGGGCGCGTCCAGCAGCGGCTGCATGACCCGCCAGGTCTCCTCGACCGCGTCCTGCCGCGAGAAGCGGATGCTGCTGCCCGTCATCGCCGCGTGCAGCAGCACCTCGTACGGCGTGGCGCCCTCGCCGCCCTCGTCCGCGAACTCCATGTCGAGGTCGATCGGGGCGATCCGGCCGACGTCGGCCCGGTGCGCGTCGAACGTCATCCGGATCCCCGTGGACGGGTCGAGCCGGACGACGATCTGGTTGGGCTCGGCGTCGCCGGCCAGCCCGAACCCGAGCTTCGGCGGTCGCTTGAACACCAGCCGGAGCTCGGTCTGCGTCGCCGGGAGCCGCTTCCCCGTGCGGATGAAGAACGGGACGCCGGCCCACCGCCAGTTCTCGACCTCGAGCCGCAGGGCGGCGTACGTCTCGGTGGTGGAGCCGCCGGCGACCCCGTCGATCGCCTGGTACCCGTCGTACTGGCCGCGCACGTAGTGGACGGGATCGGCCTCGACCACGGCCCGGAAGAGCGCGACCTGCGCCTCCTTGAGCGTCGTCGGGTCGCCGCGGGACGGCGGCTCCATCGCCGCGGCCGCGAGCACCTGCATGAGGTGGTTGACGACGACGTCGCGCAGCGCGCCGACCGGGTCGTAGAAGTGGCCGCGGTCCTCGACGCCGAAGTCCTCGGCCATCGTGATCTGCACGCACTCGACGAAGCTGCGGCTCCAGAGCGGCTCCAGGATGGCGTTCGAGAACCGCAGGTGCAGGATCTCCTCCAGGCCCATCTTCCCGAGGTAGTGGTCGATCCGGAACAGCTGCGACTCGTCGATGTACTGGTGCAGCTCGTCCGCGAGCTCGCCGGCCGACGTCCGGTCGTGACCGAACGGCTTCTCGACCACCACGACGGCGTCCGAGGTGAGCCCGGCGCCGGACAGCCCCTGGACGACCCGACCGAACAGGAACGGCGGGATCTCCAGGTAGAAGACGGGACGCCGCGCGCCCCGGATCGCGTCGCCGACCCGGTCGTACGTCGCCGGGTCCGCGAAGTCGCCGTGGACGTAGGACAGCCGCTCCGCGAAGCGGTCGAAGACGACCTTGTCGAGCACCTCGCCGGTGCCCTCGATCGAGGTGCGGGCGCGCTCGACCAGCCGGTCGAGCGTCCAGTCGTCGGCGGCGACGCCCACGACGGGGCAGGTGAGCAGCCCGCGCTGCTCGAGCCGGTACAGGGACCGGAAGGTCATCACGCGGGCCAGGTCGCCGGTGATCCCGAAGACCACGAGGACGTCGCCGGGGCGGGTGGCGTGGGTGTCGGCGGTCGCTGTCATGCGGCCCACGATGCTCCGCGGTGCGCCCCGCTGCCTCGCCCGCGGCGGATGATCCCCCGGGTCAGCCCGCAGGCGTCGCGGCGTCCTCCTCGGCGGCGGCCGAGAGGCGCACCAGGGTCTCCCGGACGGCGGCCTCGGTCCGCTTGCCGAACAGTGCCCGCATCACCGGCCGCAGCAGGGCGGGGTAGTGGGTGAGGTCCCACGACTCGGTGACGCGGGTGCCGCCCTCGACCGGCTCCAGCTCGTAGCGCCAGCGGTGCGGACCCACGTGCCGCCAGGCGATCAGCCGGTCCTCCTCGAACTCCACGACCCGGTTCTTGATCTTGTACGACGCGCCCTGCTTCATGTCCATGCCGAACTCGGCGCCCAGGCTGAGCCGCTCCGGCCCCGCGACGGTGCCGCGCACGGTCCCCGAGCCGTCGATGCGCGGGTGCTGGCGCGGGTCCGCGAGGATCGCGAAGACGACGCTCGGCGGGGCGGCCACGACGGTGCTGGCGGTGATGACGTCAGATCCCATGTGCCGAGAGTAGATACAGGTGCCTACCCGAACGGGACGAATGGGAGTCGCCGCAGCTTGAGTCGGCGGTCCGGGGCAGACTTGGTACGTCGATCTGCCCGGCGCTAGGTTGGCGGCACCTGTTTGTGGTCCCGATCACAGGCGCACCACCCCCGCGCCGAGTGTTCGACCCGTGACGCGGCATGGCGGCGACCCCGACCAGGCCGGTGAACTCGAAGGAGCGCGTGTGTCCCAGCCCGTCCCGCAGACCGATCCGCCCGCCGACCGGCCCGAGCAGGGAGCCGCCTTCGGCCCCGACCTCGCGGAGGTCTTCGGCCCCTCGCAGACCGACGGCGGCCCGGAGCTCGTCCAGCTCCTGACGCCCGAGGGCGAGCGGGTCCACCACCCGGAGTTCGACCTCGACTTCTCCGAGGAGCAGCTGCGCGGCTTCTACCGCGACATGGTCCTCACCCGCCGCCTCGACGTCGAGGCGACCGCCCTGCAGCGCCACGGCGAGCTCGGCATCTGGGCGCAGCTGCTCGGCCAGGAGGCCGCGCAGATCGGCGCCGGCCGGGCCCTGCGCAAGCAGGACCACGTGTTCCCGACGTACCGCGAGCACGGCGTCGCGTGGTGTCGCGGCATCGACCCGCTCCGGCTGCTCGGCCTCTTCCGCGGGGTCGACCACGGCGACTGGGACCCCGAGGACTACGGCTTCGGGCTCTACACCATCGTCATCGGCGCGCAGACCCTGCACGCCACCGGCTACGCCATGGGCATGCAGCGCGACGGCGTCGTCGGCACCGGCGACGCCGACCGGGACGCGGCCGTGATCGCCCACTTCGGCGACGGCGCGTCCTCGCAGGGCGACGTCAACGAGTCGTTCATCTTCGCGGCGTCGTACAACGCCCCGGTCGTGTTCTTCTGCCAGAACAACCAGTGGGCCATCTCCGAGCCGATCGAGCGGCAGAGCCGGATCCCGCTCTACCAGCGCGCGCTCGGCTTCGGCTTCCCCGGCGTCCGCGTCGACGGCAACGACGTGCTCGCGACGTACGCCGTCACCCAGGCGGCGCTGCAGCGGGCCCGCGACGGCCAGGGGCCGACGTTCGTGGAGGCCTACACCTACCGGATGGGCGCGCACACCACGACCGACGACCCGACCCGCTACCGGCTCTCCGCCGACGTCGAGAGCTGGAAGCTGAAGGACCCGATCGCCCGGCTGGAGGCCTACCTCAAGCGCAACGGCTTCGCCGACGCGGCGTTCTTCGAGGCCCTCGACGACGAGGCCGAGCAGTTCGGCGCCACCCTGCGCGAGGGCTGCAAGGCGCTCCCCGACCCGAGCCCGCTCGCGATGTTCGACCAGGTGTACGCCGAGCAGACCGAGGAGCTGGTCGCCCAGCGCGACGGCTACGCGGCGTACCTCGACTCCTTCGAGCCCGAGACGGAGGTCGCGCGATGAGCACGAAGATCACCCTGGCCAAGGGGCTCAACATGGGCCTGCGCCAGGCCATGGAGGACGACCCCAAGGTCCTGGTGATGGGCGAGGACGTCGGCAAGCTCGGTGGCGTCTTCCGGATCACCGACGGCCTGCAGAAGGACTTCGGCGAGGACCGGGTCATCGACTCCCCGCTCGCCGAGTCCGGCATCGTCGGCACCGCCGTGGGTCTCGCGCTGCGCGGCTACCGGCCGGTGGTGGAGATCCAGTTCGACGGGTTCGTCTACCCGGCGTACGACCAGATCGTCTGTCAGGTCGCCAAGATGCACTTCCGATCGCGTGGCCGCTCGACCATGCCGATGGTCATCCGGATCCCCTTCGGCGGCGGCATCGGTGCGGTCGAGCACCACAGCGAGTCCCCGGAGGCGCAGTTCGCGCACACGCCGGGCCTGAAGGTCGTCGCCTGCTCCAACCCGGTCGACGGCTACTGGATGATCCAGCAGGCCATCGCCTGCGACGACCCGGTGATCTTCCTGGAGCCCAAGCGGCAGTACCACGCCGACAAGGCCGACCTCGACGAGTCCGCGACGCCCGCGCCGCTGTTCGCCTCGCGGGTCGTCCGGCCCGGCACCGACGTCACCCTGCTGGCCTACGGCCCGACCGTGAAGACCGCCATGCGGGCCGCCGAGGCCGCGGCCACCGAGGGCCGCTCGGTCGAGGTGATCGACCTGCGCACCCTCTCGCCGCTCGACATGGCACCCGTCTTCGACTCCGTGCGCCGCACCGGCCGCGCCGTCGTCTGCCACGAGGCCCACGTCAACCTCGGCATGGGCGCCGAGCTCTCCGCGCGGATCACCGAGGAGTGCTTCTACTCCCTGGAGTCGCCGGTGCTGCGGGTCGGCGGGTTCGACACGCCGTACCCCGCCTCGCGCATCGAGGAGGACTTCCTCCCCGACCTCGACCGGGTGCTCGACGCCGTGGACAGGAGCCTGGATTTCTGATGCCCGAGTACAAGCTGCCCGACGTCGGCGAGGGCCTCACCGAGGCCGAGATCGTGGCGTGGAAGGTCAAGTTCGGCGACGTGATCGCCGTCAACGACGTGGTGGTCGAGATCGAGACCGCCAAGTCGCTGGTCGAGCTGCCCTCGCCGTACGCCGGCGAGGTGACGGCGCTGCTGGTCGCCGAGGGCGAGACCGTGGAGGTCGGGACGCCGATCATCGCGATCGGCGAGCCTGCGGTCGCCGCGGCGCCCGCTCCGGCTCCGGCTCCGGCGATGGAGATCGACCTGTCCAACCCGGCGGCGAGCGGGGGTGGCGAGGGCGAGAGCCTGGTCGGGCGCAACAAGGCCGAGCGCGGCCCGACCCGGCGCGCCCGCCGGGGCACCAACGGCGGCGCGGGTGCGGCCAACGCCCAGACCCAGGCCGCCTTCGAGCCCGGCGCGGCTCCGGTCGTCGAGGCCGAGGACCCGGGTCCCGCGGTCCCCGCGACCCCGGCGGCTCCGGCCCCGGTGAGCGAGCGGACGCTGGCCAAGCCCCCGGTGCGCAAGCTCGCCAAGGACCTCGGCGTCGACCTCGCCGACTGTGCCGCCTCGGGTCCGAACGGCACGGTCACCCGGACCGACGTCGAGGCCGCCGCCAGTGGCCTCGCCGGTCGAGTAGCCGCCGAGGCACGAGGCGGCGTATCGAGACCCCGCGAGACCGGCGAGCGCGAGACCCGCGAGCCGATCAAGGGCGTGCGCAAGATGATGGGCCAGGCGATGGTCCGATCGGCGTTCACGATCCCGCACGTCACCGAGTGGGTGAGCGTCGACGTCACCCGCACGATGGAGCTCGTCGAGCGGCTGCGCACCCACCGCGATCTGCGCGAGGTCAAGGTCTCGCCGCTGCTGGTGCTGGCGAAGGCGGTCATGCTGGCGATGCGTCGTACTCCCGAGATCAACTCGGAGTGGGACGACGCCGCCGGCGAGGTGGTGTTCAAGCACTACGTCAACCTCGGCATCGCCGCGGCGACCCCGCGCGGGCTCGTCGTCCCCAACGTCAAGGACGCCCAGGACCTCGCCCTCCCCGACCTGGCCCGCGCGCTCAACGAGCTCGCGGCGACGGCGCGCGAGGGCCGGACCCAGCCGGCGGAGATGAGCGGCGGGACGTTCACGATCACGAACGTCGGCCCGTTCGGCGTCGACGGCGGCACCCCGATCATCAACCCGGGGGAGTCGGCCATCCTGTGCTTCGGGGCGGTCAAGAAGCAGCCGTGGGTGGTGACCACCGACGGCGTCGACGAGATCGTCGTCCGTCAGGTCTGCACCCTCGCGCTCTCCTTCGACCACCGCCACATCGACGGGGAGAAGGGCTCGCGCTTCCTCGCCGACGTCGCCGAGATCATGGCCGACCCGGCCAGCGCGCTGCTGTTCTGAGCGGCCGTGTCCTACGGCCGCAATTGCGGCCGTAGGACAGGTTCGCCGGGCCAGAGTCTGCCCAACGGCTGCAATTGCGGCGGTTGGGCGCCGGGCCACGGCCGCCCGCACCCGGCCCGCGCCGGCCTACGGCCGGGGGCGGCGGGCGTGCATGATCGCGTCGGTCCCGCCGTCGACGAACAGCACCACGCCGACGACCAGCGAGGCGGCGTCGGAGAGCAGGAAGCCGATGGCGGCGGCGACCTCCTCGGGGCGGCCGGGGCGGTCGAGGGCGCTGGGGTAGGTGTCGGCGAAGGGGCCGAAGACCGGGTCGGCGCGCAGCTGCTCGGTCATCGCGGTGGCGATCAGGCCGGGGGCGACGGCGTTGAGGCGGATGCCGGCGCCGGCCCACTCCGCGGTGACGCCGTGGGTGCGCGCCCACCAGGCGAGCCCCGCCTTCGTCGCGGGGTAGACCTCGACCGCGTCCCGAGCCGAGGCGGCCTTCCGGGCGGCGGGCTCGTCACCCTCGAGGAGGGTGTCGGCGAGCTCCGTGGGCCAGCCCGGCTGGCAGGTGGTCGAGTTCGACGCCAGGAGTACGACGCCCGCCCCGCCCGCGGCGGCCAGCTGCGGGCGGAGTCCCTCGACGAGGGCGAGCGCGCCGAAGTAGTTCACCGAGACGACCAGCTCCGGGTCGACGCCGGTGAGCCCGGCGATGCCGGCCGCCGGGACCAGTCCGTGCACGACGTCGGTCAGCGCCTGCACGCCCGCGACCGCGGCGGCCCGGCCGTCGGCGGTCGACAGGTCGGCGACCACGTCGGCGTCGCGCTGGTCGACCGTGATCACCCGCCCGCCCTGGTCACGCAGCAGGGCCGCGGTCGCGGCTCCGATCCCCGAGGCGGCTCCGGTCACGACGTAGGTCTTCACGGCGCAGGACTGTAACGCGTTTCAGTTCCGCCCGCGCGTGGCCGCGGCCGCCCGTCGGCCCGGCGTCGTCCCGTAGACCCGCCGGAAGGCCGCGACGTACGCCGACGCCGACGCGTAGCCGACCAGGTGCGCGACCCGGGCCACCGGGTAGAGCTCCAGCAGCGGGAGGGACGCCGCCAGCCGGTGCCGCGTGCGCCAGGCGGACCAGGTGGCGGCGTACTCCCGCTCGAAGTCGCGCTGCAGGGTGCGGCTGCTCACGTGCAGGCGGTCGGCCCACTCGCGCAGCTCGGTGGGGTCGGCGGGATCGGCCATCAGGGCGGCGGCGACCTGTCGCGCCAGCCCCAGGCCGCGGGCGCGGTGGGCGACCGCCTCGGGGCGACCGAGGCCCGCGAGCAGCTGGGCGCGCAGCTCCAGGCCGCGCTCCTCCGGTACGCCGTGGCCGAGCAGCGTCACCGCCGAGCGCGCCGAGGCGTCCAGGCCGACGAGCCCGACCGAGAGGCCGGCCACGACGGCGGGCGGCTCGCGCAGCATCACCGCGTGGACGGCGTGCCCCGATCCGCCGCGGACCTCGGCGCTGGTCCCGCGGCGTACCCACACGGCCTGGTGGGGGCCGGCGAAGCTGAGCTCGGCCCCGCGGCGTACGACGAGCCACCCGTCCGCCGCCCAGAACAGCTGGTCGCGGAAGTCGTCGTGGACGTCGCCGAGGGAGACGGTGCCGTGCGGGACGGCGTACAGCAGGACCAGGATGCCGGTCGGCGGGCCGAGCCCGTAGCCGTGCTCGCTGACGATGGCGTCGTACGGCCCCAGCGCGTCGAGCACGTCCTGTGCCACCGGTCACGTTCCTCTCGGGTCCACGTCCCCGAGTGTCACCTGCGCGACATCGGGTGTCAGGAGGACGATACTCACCCGGCTTTAGGTAAGCCTAACCTTGTCCGCATGTCGTCTGCCCTGCCGCGCCGTGCCACCGGCGCCCTCGCCGCTGTCTCCGTCCTCCTCGTCCTCGCCGCCTGCGGAAGCGAGGACGAGAGCGCGGAGGCCGCGGACTCGGCCACCACCCGGACCTTCACCGCCGACAACGGCGACGTCGAGATCCCGGCCGACCCCGAGCGGATCGTCGCGACCGGGTACGCCGTCCCGGTGCTGATCGAGGCCGACGCCGACCTGGTCGGCATCTCCGAGTGGTCGCGCGGGGTCCCGATGATGACCGAGGAGGACCTCGCCACCTACGAGGAGCTGCCCAAGGTCGCCGGCGAGATGGCCAACGAGACCAACTACGAGGCGGTGGCGGAGGCCGAGCCCGACCTGATCGTGATCGGCGTGCCCCAGCCGGCGCTGGTCGACCTCGACCTGGACAAGCTGGAGTCGATCGCCCCCGTCCTCGTCCTCGGCCCCTCGCGCCCGGACTCCTGGAAGGACCTCGGCGAGCGGCAGGCCGACGCCGCCGGTGCCACCGAGGGCTTCGAGGAGGCCCGCCAGACCTACCTCGACAAGGCCGCCGAGCTGAAGGAGAAGTACACCGACCGGCTCGCCGACCTCGAGTTCGGCCACGTGGGCGCGTACGGCGACACCGCGGGTGGCGTCTTCCAGCGCGAGTTCGCCGGGTCCTGGGGCACGAACGTCGCCGGGGACCTCGGCGTCACCTACTACGGCGAGGTGGCCGAGAAGGGCGGTGGCTCGGCCGACGTCTCGGAGTACCCCTCGATCGAGGAGCTGCCCGACTCCCTCGGGGACGCCGACGTGATCACCTACAGCCTGGACGTCGACGGGAGCGTCAACGAGTCCGTCCAGTACGTGCTCGACTCGCCGCTGTGGCAGAACCTGCCCGCCGTGAAGGCGGGCCTGGTGATGCCGGTGCAGTACACCGAGGCGGCGACGTACACCTCCGCCCTGATGACGCTGGACTCCCTCGACGAGAACCTGACGAAGATCCTGAAGTGAGCCGCGACGACTTCTCCCGCACGGACCCGCGCGGCGCGGTCGCCCGCTTCCACGCCGCGGGGGAGGGCGTGGCCCGGATCGGCTACCCGATCCTGGTCACCCGGACCACCCTCGCGCGGCGTACCGAGGTGACGCCGTCGATGCTGCGGCTCACCCTGACCGGGCCCGAGCTCGCCGGCTTCCACACCTACCAGGCCGACGACCACGTCCGGCTGGTGCTGGCGCTGCCCGACGGCACCCGCAACGACCCGGTGCCGAACGAGCGCGCGGAGCTCGACTGGACCCGGCCGCACCCGCCGTCGCGCAAGTACACCGTGCGCCGCTTCGACGCCGAGGCGTGCGAGCTGGACCTCGACGTCGTGGTCCACCCCGGTGGGGTCGCCTCGGAGTGGGCGCTCGGCGTCCAGCCCGGCGAGGAGGTCGTCGTGGCCGGTCCGCCCGGTGCGAAGGCGTTCCCGCACACGTACGACCACTACGTGTTCGCCGTGGACCCGACCGGACTGCCCGCGGTCGCGCGCTGGCTGGAGGAGTCGCCCGCGGACGTCGTGGCCGACGTGCTCGTCGACCACGACCACCCGCACGAGCGGGACTACCCGCTCGCGGCGCGTCCCGGCGTCACGGTGCGGTGGCTGGAGCGCCGCGGCGGGTCGCGCCTCGTCGCCGAGGTGGCGGGCCTGCGGCTGCCGGCGGAGCGCAGCTTCCTGTTCGCCGCCGGCGAGGCCACCGACCTCAAGCCGCTGCGCGGCTGGGCGCGGGCGACCGGGACCGACGCGCTGGTGACCGGCTACTGGAAGCGCGGGGTCGCGGACCTGGATGAGTGAGTCCGCCGGCCCCACCGCACGCCTGCGTGCCGGTGGTCTGATCCTCGCGGTGGCGGTCACGGTCCTCGTGGCCGCCATCAGCCTGTGCGTCGGCGCCCGCGCCGTACCGCTGTCGGACGTCCTCGGGGCGCTCTTCGACTACGCCGGCACCGACGACCACGTCGTGGTCCGCGACCTGCGGGTCCCGCGGCTGGTCCTCGGCGTCGCGGTCGGAGCCGCGCTGGCGGTCGCGGGCGCGCTCGTGCAGACGCTCACCCGCAACCCGCTCGCCGAGCCTGGAATCCTCGGGGTCACGGCGGGGGCGTCGTTCGCGATCATCCTGGCCAGCGCCTGGTGGCGCCTGGACTCCCCGGTCGCCCAGCTCGTCGCCGCCGTCGTCGGCGCCCTGGCCGCCACCACCGTGGTGCACGCCGTCGGGGGTACGTCGCCGCTCCGCCTCGTCCTCGCCGGTACGGCGCTCAGCGCGGTCCTGGCCGGTCTCGGGCTGGCCATCCGGCTCGCGCTCCCCGACGTGTTCGACGGCTACCGGTTCTGGTCGGTGGGCTCGCTCGCGGGCCGGGAGCAGCTGCCCCTCGGCGTACCCCTGGCCGTGATCGGCGTGTGCCTGGTGGCCGCGGCCGTACTGGTGCCGTCGCTCGAGGCGCTCGCGCTGGGCGAGGACGTGGCGCACAGCCTCGGCGCCACCGTGGCCCGGACGCGCACGCTCGTGCTGCTGGTGCTGACCGTGCTGGCGGCCGCCGCGACGGCGATCGCCGGGCCGATCGCGTTCGTCGGGCTCGTCGTCCCTCACCTGGTCCGGAGGCTGTGCGCCGGCTCGGTGGGCTGGCTGGTCGCGTTCTGCGTGGTGCTGGGGCCGCTCCTGATGCTCGCCGCGGACACGCTGAGCCGGGTGCTGCTGCCGACCGGGGAGCTGCCGGTGGCTGTGCTCACGGCGTTCGTCGGCGGACCGGTGCTGATCTGGGTGGTCCGGCGGTACGGGGCGGCCGAGCTGTGAGCACGTCCCTGTCCGCCCTCGTCGGGCGCCGCTACCTGCTCGGCTGTCTCGGGCTGGTCCTGGCCGCCGCGGCCGCCGCCTTCGGCACCCTCAGCAACGGCACCACCTGGACGCCGCCGGCCGACACCCTCGCCGGCCTGTTCGGCCACGGCGAGAAGGCGCTGGTGATCTCGGAGTGGCGCGCGCCGCAGGCCGCCGCCGCACTGGTCTTCGGTGCCGCGCTGGGCCTGTCGGGTGCAGTCTTCCAGAACCTCACCCGCAACCCCCTCGGCAGCCCCGACGTCATCGGCCTGGAGGCCGGCGCCTACACGGGCGCCCTGGTCGTCGTCGCCACCCTCGCGGGCACCTCGACCCAGGTCGCGACCGGCTCCGTGCTGGCCGGGCTCGTCACCGCGCTGGTGATCGTGCTGCTCTCCCGGGGCCAGGGGTTCAGCGGGCTGCGCCTGGTCGTGATCGGCATCGCGGTCAACGCGATGCTGACGGCGACCAACCAGTACCTCGTGCTGCGCGCCGACCTCGACGTCGCGATCGCCGCGACCGCGTGGAGCGCGGGCTCGCTCAACGGCAGCGACTGGGCCGAGCTGCGGGTCCCCTTCGTGCTGATCGGGCTCGCGACGCTCGCGTTGGCCCGGGTCTCGCGGACGGTGCAGCAGGCCGCGCTGGGCGACGACCTCGCGACCGCGACCGGGGTCGACCTGGGCCGGCACCGGCTGGTGCTGATCGTCCTCGGCGTCGCCTGCACCGCCACGGTCACGGCGGTCGCCGGGCCGATCACGTTCGTCGCGCTGGTCGCGCCGCAGATCGGACGGCGGGTGACCGGGAGCGCCGGCGTACCGCTGTTGCCGGCCGCGCTCACCGGGGCGCTGGTGCTGGCGGTCTCCGACCTGGTCGCGCAGACCGCGACCCGTCCGGTCCCGCTGCCGGTCGGCGTGGTCACCACCGCGGTGGGCGGGGCGTACCTGATCTGGTTGCTGCTGAGAGAGGTGAGGCGCAGGTGAGTGGAGCCGGAAGCGGCCTGGTCGCGCACGGGCTGGAGCTGGGGTACGGCGACCGCGTGGTCTCGCGGGGACTTGACCTCGCGCTGCCGCCGGGGCGGTTCACCGCCGTCCTCGGGCCGAACGCGTGCGGCAAGTCGACCCTGCTTCGCGCGCTGGCGAGGTTGCAGCCGCTGCGCGCCGGGCGGGTCGAGCTCGACGGCGCGGACCTCGCGCAGCAGCGGCCCCGGCAGGTCGCCCGGCGCCTCGGCTTCCTGCCCCAGCGGATGGTGCCGCCGGAGGGGATCACGGTGACCCAGCTCGTACGTCGGGGCCGGTTCCCGCACCGCAGCTGGCGCTCCGTCTGGACCGAGCAGGACGATGCCGCGGTCCGCCGGGCGCTGGCCGACGCCGGGGTCGAGGACCTCGCGACCCGGCGGGTCGAGGAGCTCTCCGGCGGTCAGGCGCAGCGCGCCTGGATGGCGATGGTGCTCGCGCAGGAGACCGACCTGCTGCTGCTCGACGAGCCGACGACGTACCTCGACATCGCGCACCAGTACGAGCTGCTCGCGCTGCTCGCCCGGCTGCGCGACGGCGGGCGGACGGTCGTGGCGGTGCTGCACGAGGTCAACCAGGCGTGTCGGTTCGCCGACCACGTCGTGGCCATGGCCGACGGGCGCGTGGTCGCGCAGGGGCCGCCCGGCGAGGTGGTCACCGCGCCGCTGGTGCGGGAGGTCTTCGGGCTCGCGGCCGACGTCGTACCGGATCCGCTGACGGGTACGCCGATGCTGGTGCCGCACCCGGTCTGATGCTCAGCGGTTCCGCCGCCACTCCGCGAGGACGGTGGCCTCCCGCTCCCGGGTGATCCCGGTGCGGACCGCGTCGGGCGTCGCGCGCAGCCAGGCGAGGGTGTCGCGCGCGGTGTCCGCGACCGCGCGCACGCTCAGCCCCGCGGCGTACGACGGGGTCGGGTCGTGGGCCAGCATGCCGTCGTACTCCGGGCGGGGGAGCCAGAGCGGCAGCCCCTCCGGGCCGGCCCACGGCTCGACGCCGAGCTCGGCGAGCGCGGCGTCGGGCACCCAGGTCAGCCGGGGCTCCGCGCCGACTCCGGCCGCCACGCGGGACAGCAGCTCGGCGGCGGGGAGCGGGTCGCCGACGCCGTCGTAGTCGCCGGTCGTGCGCTGCTCGGCCAGGCTCACGATCCAGTCCGCGAGGTCGCGGGCGTCGACCACCTGGACGACGGCCTCCGGGCTGCCGCCGGCGAGCGTCTCGCCGCCCTCGGCGAGGCGCTCCGGCCAGTAGGTGAAGCGGCCGGTCGGGTCGCCGGGACCGACGATCAGCCCGGGCCGGACGATCGTCGAGGACGCCGTCCCCGTCCGCACGATCTCCTCGCACGCGACCTTCATCGGACCGTAGGCCTCCGGGTCGACCGCGAGGTCGACGTCCTCCCACACCGGCGCGCGCAGGGGCAGCGTCGCGGGGGTGCCGCCCGGGGTGGACTCGTCCTCGTAGACGTTGATCGTCGAGACGAACACCCAGTGCGCGTCGGGCAGCCGCTCGACCGCCGCGCGCACCCAGGACGGATGGCGCCCCACGTCGACGACCGCGTCGAAGCCGGTCAGCTCCGCGGGCAGCGGCTGCGTGCGGTCGGTCTCCACGTGCCGCGCGCCGTCCGGCACCGAGCCGGACCGGCCCCGGCACGCGCACACGACCTCGTGCCCCCGCCGTACCGCCTCGGCCGCGACCGCGCGCGAGAGGAACACCGTGCCGCCCAACACCAGGATCCGCATGCCCGCGACCCTCTCCGACCCGGTCCGTCCCCGGCAACCGCCTTCTGCTCTCGACAGAACGCCGAGTCGGCAGAAGTTGCGCGTCGAGTCGGCAGAACTTGCGCACAACCTGTCGGCAAGTTCTGCCGACTCGGCGGTGGGTGGCTCAGGAGCGGGGTGGGGTGGTGGGGGAGAGGAGCCAGGCGTCGAAGAAGGCGGTGAGCTCCCGGCCGGTCTCCTCCTCGATCCAGGCGAGGTAGGCGTCGCGGTCGGAGTTGTCGTTGTCGCGGGCGGCGGGCCAGGCGCGCACCATCGACCAGAAGGCGTCGTCGCCGAGCTCCTCGCGCAGCTCGTGCCACATCAGCGCCGGGCCGTAGTACACGTTCGACTCGCCGAACGAGGCCGGGTCGTAGTCGCCCGGCGGTCCCGACTCCGCGCGGTAGTCCGACTCGGACCCGGCCCAGTCGTCCATCACCGTGTCGACCGGCACGCCCTCGTCGTCGGCCTCCCACGCGCCCTGGAGGTACATCGCCATGCCCTCGTTCATCCACAGGTCGCGCCACTCGCTCGGGGTGACCTGGTTGCCGTACCAGTGGTGCGCCAGCTCGTGCACGAGCACCTCGGGCGAGGTGGCGTACTCCGTCTCGCCGAGCGTGATCATCGTCTGCGTCTCCATGCCGCTGTCCGAGTCGACGACCACGACGCCGGCGGTGTCGAACGGGTACGGCCCGAGCCGCTCCTCCAGCCAGGCGATGGCCTCCGGCGTACGGCGCAGCCGCTCGAGGTACTTCGGCTCCTCGGCCGGCGTCCAGTAGGTGATGGGTACGCCGGAGGCCGACTCGTCCTCGGTCATCGTGAAGTCGCCCGTCGCCACCGTCACGAGGTACGACGCCGCCGGCTCGGCGAGGTGCCACCGGGTGGTCGTCACGCCGCCGGCCTCGGTGCGCGAGCGGAGCTCGCCGTTCGCGACGCCCGTCCACGGCGCGGGCACCGTCAGGGTGAAGTCGTAGAGCGCCTTGTCGGACGGCTGGTCGTTGACGGCGTACCAGGTGTAGGCGCCGTACGGCTCCTGCATCGTCCAGGTCTCGCCGTCGTCGGTGATCGTCCAGCCGATGGTGCTGAAGTCGCTGCGCGTGGTGGGTGCCGCGGCGGGCTCGGGCGTCCCGGCGTACGACAGCGTGAGCTCGTAGCGCTCGTCCTCCTCGACCGGCGCCCGGACGACGAGGTCCTTGCCGCGGTGCTCGAGGTCGACCGGCTCGCCGTCCAGCAGGGCCTCGGAGACCTCGAGCGGTTCGCCCAGGTCGAGCTGGAACTGCCCGGCCGTCGCGGTGGCCCGGAAGGTGAGCACCTCGGTGCCGGTGAGCACCGACGCCCGCGGGTCCCAGTCGAGGGTGAGGTCGTAGTGCAGGGCGTCGACGCCGGGGTCGCCGACCTCCGGGTAGAGCGAGTCCTCGACGGGCTCGCTGACCGCGAGGTCCAGGTCCGGCGCGCCCGCGGGGGAGGCTCCCGGTGCCGGAGTGGGGTCGGCGGACGGCTCGTCGTCCTCGGAGGTGCAGCCGCCGGCGAGGAGCGCGGCGGCCAGGACGGCGGCGAGGGTCCGCCTCACTCCTCGCCCCGCAGCAGCGGGCGGGCCAGTTTGCGGCCATGGTGGATCTGCGCCTTGACGGTGCCGAGCGGGGCGCCGACCAGGCGGGCGATCTCGTCGTACGGCAGGCCGTAGACGTCGCGGAGCAGCAGCGGCTCCACGAACTGCGGGTGGTCGCGCTCGATGGTCTCCATCGCCTCGAGGAGGTCGAGACGGGTGCCGGCGATGACGCTGGTGGTGCGGGGGTCGGGCCGCTCGAGCGGCCCGTGGTCGTGCGGGTCGGCGGCGACCGCCTGGTTCTTCAGCCTGCGGTACGTCGACCGCGCACTGTTGAGCGCCACCACGTGCAGCCAGGTGGTGAACCGGCCCTCGCCGTGCCAGCCGCCGATCTTGGTGGCGACGTTGAGCAGCGCCTCCTGGCAGGCGTCCTCCGCGTCGGAGCTGAACGGCAGCACCCCGCGGCAGACGTTCAGCGTCCGCGGCCGGACGGCCGTCAGCAGCGCCTCGAGGGCGTCGCGGTCACCGGCTCGGGCCCGACGGGCGAGGTCGTCGATCTCGTCGGGCCCGAGCGCGGTGTCCGTCATGGGGGTCATCCTCCCCGACGGCTGTTACTTCACCTCGGAGCGGAGCACCGACCACAGGCCGATCGACAGCGGGATGATCAGCCAGATCAGGCCGGTGACGCCGAGCTGGCCCCACTGCTCGCCGGTCATCGAGCCGTTGAACAGGTTGCCCTGGGCGTAGTTGAAGTCGACCCACGGCTGGGCGTCCTCGAACCAGTCCTGGGACGTCGCGAGCAGCATGGTCAGCGGCGGCAGGGCGAAGCCGTAGACGAAGTAGCCCACGATCGCGGCGGCCGAGTTGCGCAGCAGCACACCGAACATGAAGCCGACCAGCATGCCCAGCACGTTGGCGAGGATGATGTACGACAGCTCGGTGACGCTGACGTTCCAGACGGTCTCGGTCCCGGCGATGGCGGTGCCGACGACGTTGCCGGCGGCGCCGATGACCGCGGCGAGCAGCATCGAGACGACGCCGACGCCGAGGGTGACGATGAACTTCGCGGTGATGACCCGGCCTCGGTGCGGCACCAGGGTGAAGCTGGTGAGGCCGGTGCGCTGGCTCCACTCGCCGGTCACCGAGAGTGCGGCGATGATCGGCAGCAGCACGGCCATCGGGAAGCCGATCGCGGTCGCGAAGGACTCGTAGTCGAGGGCGCTGTCGGGGGCGAAGGCGATGGTCGCGGCGGTGGCGATCAGCGCGAGGATCCCGACGCTGGACATCAGCCAGAACCCGGAGCGGGTGTCGAACGACTTGCGCAGCTCGACGGCGAGCAGCCGGGACATGGGGATCGGAGCGGGGGTACGACGCGGCGCCCGGACGGCGGGTGCGTCGACGGTGACGCTGGTGGCGGTGCTCATGCTGCGACCTCTTCTCGCTGGGTGTCGGCGGTGAGCTCGAGGAACATCTCCTCGAGCCCGGCGCCGTCGGCTCCGCGCAGCTCGACGAGGGCGATGCCCGCCTCGAGCGCGATCTTGCCGACGACCTCGGTGTCGGCGTCGACGCGGAGCGCGTCGTCGCCCCCGGTGGCGCCGCTGGGGACGGGGGTGAGCCCGGACGCGGCGAGCGCCCGGGTGAGCTCGGGGATCGCGCGGGTGCGGACCAGCGTGCCGGCCCCCGCGAGCAGCTCGGCCTTGGTGCCCTGGGCGACGATCCGCCCCTGGCCGATCACCACGAGGTCGTCGGCGATCACCTCGATCTCGTGCAGCAGGTGCGACGAGAGCAGGACCGTGCCGCCGCGGTCGGCGTACCCCCGCAGCAGGTCGCGCATCCAGCGGATGCCGGCGGGGTCGAGCCCGTTGGCGGGCTCGTCGAGGATGAGTACGTCGGGCTCGCCGAGCAGCGCGGTCGCGATGCCGAGCCGCTGCCGCATGCCGAGGGAGTAGTTGCGCACCCGGCGGCCGGCCTCCTGGGGGGTGAGGCTGACCGTGTCGAGCATCTCGTCGACCCGGCTCTTGGGCAGGCCCATGGTGCGCTGGGCGATGGTGAGGATCTCCCGGCCGGTCCGGCCCGCGTGCTGGGCGGAGGCGTCGAGGAGCACCCCGACCTCCAGGCCCGGGTTCGGCAGGTCGGCGAAGCGTCGGCCGGCGACCGTCGCACTGCCGGCGTCCGGGGGCGTGAGGCCCACCATGATCCGCATGGTCGTGGACTTCCCGGCGCCGTTGGGGCCGAGGAATCCGGTGACGCGGCCGGGCCGCGCCGTGAAGGAGACGTCGTCGACGGCGTTGAAGGCGCCGTACCTCTTGCTCAGTGAGTCGACCGTGATCATGGGGACGAGCCTGGTGCCGGGGGCACCCTCCCCACATCGGGGCGCAACGCTGAGCCGACCCCGGTCGCACCCCTGAGCCGTCTCAGGGTCGGACTCGGGGTCCAGACCACATAATGACTGCGTGCCCATGCCCAGCCGCCTCGGTCGGTACGCCGTCCGGCGCCGGATCGGCTCCGGTGCGTTCGCGACCGTGTGGCTGGCCTACGACGAGCAGCTCGACGCCCCCGTCGCGGTGAAGGTGCTCGCCGACAACTGGACCGACGACCACCAGGCGCGGCGGCGGTTCCTCGAGGAGGGGCGCTACCTACGGCGGGTCGAGTCCCCGCACGTCGTCCAGGTCTTCGACGCCGGCGAGCTCGACGACGGCCGCCCCTACCTCGTGATGTCGTACGCCGACCAGGGCACCCTCGCCGACGGGCTGGAGATCGACGGGCTGACCGCCGGGCAGGCGCTGGAGGTGGTCCGCCAGGTCGGAGCCGGACTGACCGCGCTGCACCGCCGCGACATCCTGCACCGCGACGTGAAGCCCGCCAACGTGCTGTTCCGCAGCGACGAGGGGTCGGTGCGGGCGATGGTCGCCGACCTCGGGCTCGGCAAGGCGCTCGACGTGTCGTCGCGGCTGACCGCGGTCGCCGGCACCCCGTCCTTCGTCGCCCCCGAGCAGGCGCAGGGCGAGCCGCTCGACGCCCGCGCGGACCAGTACTCCCTCGGCGCGCTGAGCTACCTGCTGCTCGCCGGGCGCGCGCCGTACTCCCACGCCTCGCTGGCCGCGGCCGCCCGCCCGGTGCCCCCGCCGCCGTTGTCGACGCCGGAGCGTCCGTACGACGACGCGGTCGACGCCGTCCTGCGCCGGGCGCTGGCCGCCGACCGCGAGGAGCGCTGGCCCGACGTCGAGGCGTACGTCGACGCGCTGGCCGCCGCGCTCGACGGCACCGCGGCCGGTCCGCCGGCCCCGTGGCTGCCGATCGACCCCGAGCTGACCCAGCCGGGCGGTGGCCCCGCGGCGTACCCCGAGGCGGCGCAGCCAGCGGAGCAGGACCCCAGGTCACCGGCCGCGCGCCGCTGGCCGGCCGTCCTGCTCGGGGTCGGCGCGCTGGTCGCGGGCGCACTCGGGGGGTTCGCCTGGGAGCAGTCGCGCCCGGACCCCGACGTCACGGTCTCCGACGACGACGGCACGTTCGAGGTGACGGTGCCGGCGTCGTGGCACCGCGCCGTCGCGACCGGGTCGTGGACGCCGCCCACCGGCGACGGCGAGGAGTCCGCCCTCTCGGTCGGCACCGACCGCGACTGGCACGACCCCGAGGGCACGGGCGAGGGGGTCTTCGTGGGGGTGCTCGGCGGCACCGAGCTCCCGGAGCAGCTGCCGCAGCATCCCGAGTGCGCCGTCGCCGGGCCGCGCAGCGACGACGTCCACGACGGCGACGAGATGCGCACCGTCCGCTACGAGGACTGCCCCGGCGGCCTGACCGTCGAGCGCGCCGTCCAGGTGACCGCCGACCGGCTGGTCTGGATCCAGGTCCGCAGCCGCGACCGGGCCACCGCGAACCGGGTGCTCGACTCGGTGGCGGTGTACGGGATGTGAGGGCTGCTCGGGCGTCGCAGGCTCATCACGGTATGCAGCCGGACTGGCACCTCCCACGGTGGGTACGCCGTGGGAAGCGACAACTCGTCTGCATCCCGTGATGAACCTGAGGCGACCCGCCCCCGCCGTACCCCGACCTACGGCACCCGCAACGACGCGCTGACCCGCTCCAGCAGGTCCGCCATGCCGGCCCGGTCGGTCTCGCGGCCCACGACCGCGACGGTGGCGTACGCCGAGGTGCGGCCGAGGTCGACGAAGCGCTCCATCGTCACGCGGCGGTAGCCGTTCTGCAGGTACGTCGCGACGAAGCCGTCGTCGGCCTCGTCCTCGACGACGACGTTCTGCATCTCGTCGTCGTCCTCGGCGCTCTCCAGGGCGCCGATCCGGGCGCTTCGCTTGACGCCGACGGACTGCCGGTCGGTGAAGATGCCGATCCGCAGCCGGTAGGTGTTCGAGTTCGCCCCGGGGATCGCGAAGGTGCGCATGGAGCCGTCGCCGCCCTTCGCCCAGCCCTCCGGGACGGAGGCGCGCAGCGCGTAGCCGGCGGAGGCACGGAACCTCGCCGCCACCAGCGGCAGCCCCGGCTCCAGCGCGGGGTCGTCCGGGTCGGGCTGCACGTCGTACTCGTTCACGGGGTACGACGGCGACGCGGCGGGGACCGGCATCGCCATGGAGATGGTCCGCGGCTCGTCGGCGTTGACCGCTCCGACGGCGTACCCTCCGGCGGCTCCGGCGACGGCGAGCACCAGCGCGATGCCGAGGGTGCGTGCCGTCATGGCGGACCAACCTAGTGGGTGGTGCTCTCCTGCCGGAGCGCGGGCAGCCACACCTGGTCGACGAGCACCTCGACCGCGTCCCCGCGCAGCGGCTCCGCCGTGTGGATCAGCTCGGAGGTCATCAGGGCGTGGCCGATGTTCTGGACGAACGCCGACGGTGACCCGGCGAGCTCGCCACGGGCGACCGCCGCGTCGACGAGGGCGGCGATCGGGCGCGGCACCTCGGGTCCGGCGAGCGAGCTGGTGCGTTCCTGCCGCTCCAGCAGCACGCCGCGGACGACCTCGCCGAACGGGCCGGAGTAGAAGGCCTCCAGGCCGCGGAGGAACTGCAGCAGGTCGGCCCGCAGGTCGCCGGAGCTCTCGACGAGGGCGTCCCCGGCGCGCAGGGCGCGCACGAGCACGGCCTGGGCCAGCTCGACCCGGTTGTCCCAGCGGCGGTAGACCACGTTCTTCGCCGTACCGCAGCGGTCGGCGACGCGGGTGATGGAGAAGCCCGACCAGCCGCCCTCGCGGAGCTCGGCCCAGGCGGCGTCGAGGATCGCCTGCTCCAGGACGGCGCCGCGGCGTCGGGTCCGGACCTGTTCCACGCCGCCATCCTCCCGCACCGTGCCCGATCGGCGAGCACTCGGTCCAGACCGCACAAGATACCGAGAGTGTTCTATTGACGACGGGTCGAGCGCGGACCTACGGTGACGGTCGCCACACACTTGAAACCTTTCATTCATGCGGGGGACCGATGACACGAACTCTTGATCCACGGCGTCGACGGCGGCTCGGCCGCCTCCCGGCGGTCGCCGCGACCGCTCTCGCCCTCGCGGCCTCGGCCGCGGTGGCGATCCCCGTGACGACCGCCGAGGACGCGGCGGCCGCACCGGTGGCCGCCGCGGCCGACCCTGCCTCGCCGCTGCTGACCGCGGCCACCTTCGCGGACCCGCCGCAGAGCGTCCGGCCGATGTACCGCTACTGGATGCCGCTCGCCTACACCGACGACGACGTGCTCCGTCAGGAGCTGCGGGACATGGCCGCGTCGGGCGCGGGTGGCGTCGAGATCGCGCCGTTCATCGTGCCGGGCGCGGGCAACCAGACCAACGCCTTCCTCGAGCAGTACGGCTGGGGGACGCCCGCCTGGGCGCACAAGATGGAGGTCATCACGACCGAGGCGGCCGAGCTCGGCCTGGTCGTCGACCAGAACCTCGGGCCGCAGTACCCGCCCACCGTGCCGACCCTCAACAGCTTCAACCAGCGCGAGGCCGAGCAGAAGCTGATCTTCGGCCGGGAGTTCAACGCCCCCGGGTCCACGCGCACGGGCGCGCTGCCGGCGCCCACCGTGGCCCCGCCGAACGTCACCACCCAGCTCTGCGCTCCCGCGGCCGCGGGTGACGAGGTGCTGAAGGTCGCCAGCCTCGGCGGCTACGCGCCCGGCGACACCGTCACCGTCGGCACCGGCGGCACCGCGGAGAAGGTCGTGGTCAGTGCCCTCGGCGACCGAACCGCGACCTGCGGCGACCTGTCGGTCTCACCGGTGCGCGGCGCGCACGCCGTCGCGGAGTCCGTCGTCACCGTGGCCCGCAGCACGCGGATCAAGACCCTCGTCGCGCAGTGCGCGGCCGCGTGCGACGCGACCACCCCGGCCCCGGTGCCGCTCGTCCCGTCGTCGGTCACGGACGTCACCGACCAGGTGAGCGGCGGCCGGCTGGAGCAGACGTTCCCGACCGGCAACGGCCACCCGTGGGTGGTCATCGACCTCACCCAGACGGCCTCCGGCCTGGTCGCGCAGCGCAACGGCTACACCGCGACCCAGCCCAACTACGTGCCCGACCACTGGAGCCGGGGCGGGGTGCAGATCCAGACCAACTTCTGGGACGAGCACATCCTGACCCCGAAGGTCCGCGCCAACCTCAAGAAGATCGGCAGCGGCGCCGTCTTCGAGGACTCCCTCGAGCTCGGTGAGACCCAGAAGTGGACCTGGGGCTTCCTGCAGCAGTTCGAGAAGCGTCGCGGGTACGACCCGACCACCCTGCTGCCGGCCCTCGCCGGCGCCGGGATCCAGGGCAGCGGCACGCCGGCGTTCGAGCTCGCCGGCGTCGGCGCCCAGGTGCGCGAGGACTACCGCCAGACGCTGAGCGACCTGTACGTCGAGCGCTACGTCGCGCCGATGCAGGAGTGGGCCGAGGGCCACGGGCTGAACTACCGCGCCCAGGCGTACGGGGTCCCCATCTCCACCAGTGCCGCGTCCGCGGTGACCGGCATCCCCGAGGGCGAGTCGCTCAACTTCTGGGACCCGCTCGGCGCCGAGCAGAACTTCCGCAACGTCTCCTCCGGCGCGCACCTCTCCGGCCGCAACATCGTGTCGGTCGAGTGCTGCGCGGTCTTCCAGGGCGGCTACCGCTCCAGCCTCGCCGGTCCGTACGTCGGCGGCCAGTTCGGCCAGGGCGGCGACGGCACCCAGACCGGGGGGAAGTACTCCCAGGGCCTGCTCGACAGCATCTACACGTCGTACGCCGGTGGCGTGAACCAGCTCGTCTGGCACGGCTACGCCTACCGCGACGCCCCGGTCGGCGTCGGGACCAGCGGCCGCGACGGCTCGTGGCCCGGCTACCACCCGTGGGACATCTTCGGCGCGATCAGCGTCAACGACGAGTTCGGTCCGCGGCAGGCCAGCTGGCCCGACTACGCCCCGGTCAACGACTCCCTGGCCCGCGACCAGCTGGTCCTGCGCCAGGGCCGGGCGACGGTCGACCTCGGCGTCTACTACGAGGACCTGGGCCTCGCCGGCGCCAGCGCCGGCACCCAGCAGCCCGTCCAGCACCTGCTCGGCACCGGCTCGGCGACCTCGAAGGCCGGCTACACCTACGAGTACGTCGCCCCGAGCTTCCTCACCGACCCCGACCTGGAGGTCGAGGAGGACGGCGGACTGTTCGGCGACCGGTCCGACCACGCCGCGCTGCTGCTGAACGACCAGAGGACGCTGTCGGTCGCCACCGCCGAGCGCCTGCGCGACCTCGCCCGCGAGGGCCTGCGGATCTTCGTCGTGGGTGGACTGCCGACCGCGACCACCGGCGCGAAGCCGGGGGGCGCCGCGCTCGCCGGGGTCGTCGAGCAGCTGCTGGCCGAGCCGAGCGTGGCGCACGTCGCCGACGAGGCCGACCTGCCGGCGGCCCTGGAAGCGGCCGGCATCCGGCCGACCGTCACGCCCGAGGAGCCGACCGCGGCCCTCGGCCTGGTCCGCCGCGAGGCCGACGGGGTCAGCTACGACTTCGTCCACAACCGGTCGGGCGAGACCTTCGCGCAGGACCTGACCCTCGCGGGGTCGGGGAAGCCGTACCTGCTCGACACCTGGACGGGCGAGATCACCCCGATCGGCGAGTACACCACCGGCGCCGGGACGGTCACCGTCCCGGTCGAGATCGCGCCGTACGACAAGGTCGTCGTCGCCCTCGCGGGTACGGCGGCCGCCCCGGCACCCGCGCCCTCGGTGCACGCCGTCAGCAGCACCGGTGACGTCCGCGCCGACGGTCAGGCGCTCACCCTGCGGGCCGGTGCGGACGGGCAGTACGTCACCCGGCTCAGCAACGGCGCGTCCCGCACCACCGCGGTGAGCGGACTGGCCGCGGGTCGGGCGCTGGACGCCTGGTCGCTCGAGGCGCAGACCTGGACGCCGGGCGACCAGCAGTGGACGACGGTCAAGACCGACCAGCCCGCGGTGAGCCTGACCGCCCGCGAGGACGGCACGCTGCCCTCGTGGCGGGAGGTCACCGCGCCGGTCGACCTCAGCCAGTCCTCGGGCATCGGCACCTACACCACGACCCTCGACCTGCCGGGGACCTGGAAGCCGGCCACGGACGGCGCCTACCTGTCCCTCGGCGCGGTGCTCGACTCCGCGTCGGTGACGGTCAACGGCACCGCGGTGCCGGTCAACCAGGGCGCCCGGGACCGCATCGACCTCGGGAAGAGCCTGCGTCCCGGCGCGAACACGATCGTCGTCCGGGTGGCGACCACGATGTTCAACGCCGTGCGGAAGTCCGGGGACAGCAACTACCAGATGCCGGCCTGGCAGGAGGCGGGCCTGCGCGGGCCGGTGGTGCTGTCGACGTACCGCGACACGGCGATCCCGGTGTCCACCACGCCCCCGGTCCCGCCGGTCCAGCCGAAGCAGGCGACCACGACCACGCTGAAGGTCACGCCGAAGCGGCTCGCCGCGGGCAAGCGGGCGGTGGCAGTGGTGCGGGTCTCGTCGCGGGCGACCGGCAAGGTCCGCATCCGGGTGGACGGCAAGGCCGTCCGCACGGTCAGCGTGACCCGGGGCCGCGCGCGGGTGAAGCTGCCCGCGCTGCGCGTCGGTCGGCACCGCATCCGGGCCGAGTTCCTGGGCACGACCGCGCTGAAGCCGTCCGCGTCGAAGCGCGTGGTGGTGAAGGTGGTCCGGCCTCGGCGGTGACGTCGACCCGGACCGGCTGAGGTGAGGGCGGTGCGACCCGAGAGGGTCGTGCCGCCCTCGCTCGTCGCCGAGGGGCGCCGGTTTCGGCACGAGCCCGGTCTCCGCCTAGCGTCTCGCCCATGACGAGCCTCCTGCTGCGCGACGCGCGCCTGGTGCCGGTCGCGGCGGGCGACCGGGTGTCCGACGCGCCCCTCGACGTCCTGGTCGAGCACGGCACCGTCACGGCGGTCGGCCCGCGGCTTGAGCGGCCGGCCGGGACCGAGGTCGTCGAGGCCGGCGGGCGGTGGCTGGTGCCGGGGTTGTGGGACCAGCACGTGCACATGGCGCAGTGGACGCTGGCCTCGCAGCGCCTCGACCTGGCTCCCGAGCGCTCTCCCGAGGCGGTCGTCGCGCGGGTCGCGGAGCGGATCGCCGAGCACCCCGGTCTTCCCGTGATCGGCTGGGGTCACCGCGCCGGCAGCTGGGAGCGCGACGTCACCGTCTCCGAGCTCGACGCGGTCTCCGGCGACACCGCGGTGGTGCTGATCAGCGGCGACGGTCACCACGCCTGGCTCAACACGACCGCGCTGATGCACCTGGCGATGCCGGTGCGCGACTCCGTCGTCCGCGAGACGGAGTGGTTCGCGGCGTACCCCCGCCTGGCCACGCTGGTCGGCAACGACGGCACCTCGCCGGAGGCCTACCGGCGCACCCTCGCCCACGCGGCGTCGCTGGGGATCGTGGGCTTCACCGACTTCGAGTTCGGGGCCAGTCGCGCCGACTGGCTGGAGCGGTGGTCGCGGGGCTGCGACACGCTCCGGGTCCGGTGGGCGACGTACGCCGACACCCTCGAGGACGTCATCGCGGCCGGGCTGCGGACCGGCGACCCGCTGCTCGGTGATGACCGGCTCACCATGGGGCCGCTGAAGATCATCAGCGACGGCTCGCTCAACACCCGCACCGCCTGGTGCTGCGAGCCGTACGCCGACGCGCACCGGCTGGAGTACCCCGCCGGCCAGCCCAACCAGCCGCCCGACGAGCTGCGCCGGCTGCTGGCCCGCGCCCACGGCGCCGGCCTGGAGGTCGCCACCCACGCGATCGGCGACGCGGCGGTGGCCGATGCGCTGGCGGCGTACGCCGAGACCGGGGCGCGCGGGTCGATCGAGCACGCACAGCTGGTCGGGCGGGACGACGTACGACGGATGGCGGAGCTGGGCATCCGGGCCAGCGTGCAGCCCGCCCACCTGCTCGACGACCGGGACCTGACCGAGAAGGTGTGGCCGGACCGGGCCGCGCGGTGCTTCGCCTTCCGCTGGATGCTCGATGACGGGGTCGACCTGGCGCTGGGTTCCGACGCGCCGGTCTCGCCGCTCGACCCGTGGCTCGCGATGGCCGCCGCCGTGCACCGCAGCGCCGACGAGCGCGAGGCGTGGCACGGGGAGCAGGCGCTGACCCCGCGCGAGGCACTCGCCGCCTCCGTCGACGGTCAGCCCACGGTCGGCGTCGGCTCCCGCGGCGACCTCGTCCTGCTCGACGCCGACCCGGCAGGTCCTGCCGACTCGGCGGCGGAGGCGGCCGCCGTACTGCGCGGGATGTCGGTGTCGTTGACGGTCGTCGCCGGCCGGGTCGTGTACGACGCGCTGGCGGGATAGTCCGTCACACCAGGGGGAGAATTCTGCCGGCGGACCCCCCTCATGTGACGGACTACCCCACCGCAGCCAGCACCAGCTCGGCCGCCGCGGCCTGACCGGCGGCGAGCGGGTGGACGGCCAGGCCCACGCCGGGCTTCGTCTCGAGGCCGTTGACCCATGGCTCGTCCGCGCAGACGCCGTGGTCGGCGCTGGCGTCGTACAGGTCGACGTACGACGCCTCCGCGGCGCGGGCCGCGCGCTGCTGGACGGTGTGGAGGCGCTCGTTCAGCCCGGCGAGGAAGGGGCGTACGGCGTCGGGGAGCGGGAACCGGTCGGCGCAGCTCGCGTCGGCGTCGATGATCTGCGGGTAGCCGACCACCACGACCTCCGCCTGGGGCGCCCGCTCGCGGACCGCGGCGATGGCGTCGGTGAGGTGGTCGCCGAGGCCGTCGACCGCCGCCTCGAGGCCGGCCCGGTCGCGGCACGAGGTCTGGTCCGTCGCGCACCCGATCAGCCGCGCGAACACCGAGTCGTCGTTCCCGCCCAGCCCGATGGTGACGAGCGCGGTGTCCTCCTCGAGGGCGTCGAGCTGCGGCGGCACGTCGCCGGTGGTCGTGGCCTGCGGGGTGCGCAGGTTCGCCGTCGTCGCGCCGCTGCAGCTGACGTCGGTCAGGGCGTAGCCCAGCTCCTCCGCGACCAGCGCGGGATAGTTCACCGACGAGCGCAGGCATCCGTCGGTGACCGGGTCGGAGCTGATCAGCGGGGCGGCGGTGTAGGAGTCGCCGAGGGCGACGTACGACCGCTCCGGCGCCGCGCTCGACGGCGGGACCCGGACGGGGTCGGGTACGTCGGCGGAGGGCTCGGGGTCGCCGCCGCAGCCGGCCAGGGTGAGGGCGAAGGCCAGCGAGAGGGCGGCCAGGGCCGGTCGACGCAGCATGCGCCCAACCTACGGACCGCTCAGGAACCGCGGAGGTAGGCCAGCACCGCGGAGACCCGGCGGTCGGAGGCGGGGTCGAGCCGGAGCTTGGCGAAGATGCTCCCGACGTGCTTGCGGACCGCCGCCTCGCTGACCACCAGGACGCCGGCGATCGAGCCGTTGGTACGGCCCTCGGCCATCAGGCCGAGCACCTCCCGCTCACGCTCGGTCAGGGTCGCGAGCGGACCGTCGTCGCGGCGGCGGCCGAGCAGCTGGCGCACGACCTGCGGGTCGACGACGGTCTCGCCCGCGGCCACCCGGTCCAGGCTGTCGA
The DNA here is from genome assembly GCF_035503875.1 of Nocardioides sp. Lineage (GTDB taxonomy): Bacteria > Actinomycetota > Actinomycetes > Propionibacteriales > Nocardioidaceae > Nocardioides. Next base: position 9,826 of record NZ_DATJTA010000054.1, on the reverse strand, counting down.
GGAACTCCCGGACGTGACCGACCCGGTCCTTCAGCAGGTAGCCGACGCCGCCGCCGGGCGCGCTGTCCAGGAGCTCGGGCACGTACGCCTCCGCGACGTACGCCGAGAGCACCATCACCGCGACCTCGGGCTGCTCGGCGCGGATCCGCGCGGCGGCCCGCAGCCCCTCGTCGGTGTGGGTCGGGGGCATCCGGATGTCGGTGACGACCGCGTCCGGGCGCTCGCGGGCGGTGAAGGCCAGCAGCGCGTCGGCGTCGCCCACGGCCGCGACCACCTCGTGCCCGGCCCGCTCGAGGATGCCGACCAGCCCCTCGCGCAGCAGGGCGGCGTCCTCGGCGAGCACGATCCTCAGCCGTCGCACGGGCACTCCATCCGCACCTGGGTCGGCCCGCCGGGCGGGCTGGTCACCTGCAGGTCGCCGCCGAGCGCCTCGAGCCGCAGGGCCAGCCCTCGGAGGCCGCTGCCGGCGCCGTCCACGACAGCCCCGCCGACCCCGTCGTCCACGACGCTGAGCACCAGCGAGCCCGAGCGCCGCCAGGCGTGCACCTGCGCCTGACGGGCGCCCGAGTGCCGGGCGACATTGGTCAGCGCCTCGCTCACCACGAAGTACGCCGCCGCCTCCACCGGCCCCGGCAGCCTCCCGTCGAGACGGACGTCGACGCTCACCGGGACGGGCGAGCGGTCGGCCACCTCGTGCACGGCGGCGGCCAGCCCGTGGTCGACCAGCACCCGCGGGTGGATGCCGCGCACCGTGCCGCGCAGGTCCTCCAGCGCCTGCTCGGCCTGCCGGTGCGCCTGCCGTACGGCGCCCAGCCCCGGCCCGTCCGGCACGTCGAGCTCGGCCCGGCCCAGCGTCATCGTCAGCGCCACCAGCCGCTGCTGCACGCCGTCGTGCAGGTCGCGCTCGATCCGCCGGCGCTCGGTCTCGAACGCGTCGACGAGGTCGACCCGCGAGCGCCGGAGGTCGGCCACCGCGCGGGTCAGCTCGGCCTCCCGCGGGTCCAGCAGCAGCCGGGCCAGGGCGGCCTGGGCGACGGCCAGCACGGTCAGCAGGTACGCCGCCAGCACGGTCGCCGGCAGCCCGACGGCCAGCGCCGCCACCCAGGCCTCGGCGCCGGGGTCCACCCGCCAGCCGAGGACCTCGAACGTGTCGACGCTTGCCAGCCACGGGGCGAGGAGCAGCAGCACCGGCACGGCCGCACCGAACAGCAGCACCAGCAGGTCGATCGGCCACAGCACGAGCGCCAGCAGGGCGGCGTACCCGATCTCGGCCCAGGACACCGGCAGCCGGCGGCCGGCGCGCAGCCGCTCGCGCAGGCTCGGGCCGGTGACCGACCGGCCCTGCACCAGGCGCAGCCGGTGCCGCTCCACCGCGGCGACCAGTCCGGCGAGCATCGGCACCGAGGCGAGCACCAGGAGGCCCACGACGAGCACCGCGGTCAGCACGCCGAGCAGCACCGTCGTCGAGAGCACGACCAGCGCGACCAGGCCGACCGGCACCGACGAGGCGAGGTAGCCCAGCGCACCCCACGGCCAGCGGGAGCCGAGCAGTCGCCACGGCCCCGACCGCACCGCGGTCCAGGCGTCGGGGAGGCTGCTCACGCCTCGACCCTAGGGGCCGTGAGCCGCCCGCGGGGTAGCGCACGCGCTACCTCCGATGTCGCGTGCGGGCCAGCGACCCGGGGGCTCGATCCGCGTGGGATGGACCCATGACCAGCACCCAGGCCGCCATCGCCACCGACGTCGCCGTCGCGCTCGACGGCGTCACCCGCACCTACCGCTCCCGCGCCGGCGACGTGCCCGCCCTCGCCGGGGTCACGCACGCCTTCGCCCGCGGCAGCTTCACCGCCGTGATGGGTCCGTCCGGCTCCGGCAAGTCCACGCTGCTGCAGATCGCGGCCGGGCTCGACCGGCCGACCCGGGGCGAGGTGCTGCTCGCGGGCCGCCCCCTCGGGCGCCTGGACGAGACCGAGCTGACCCGGCTGCGCCGTACCTCGATGGCGTTCGTGTTCCAGGCCTACAACCTGCTCGACGCGCTGACGGCGTACGAGAACGTCGCCCTGCCGGTGCGGCTCGCCGGCGGCCGGGTCGACCGCGCGGCGGTCCTGTCCGCGCTGCGCCAGGTCGGGCTGGAGGAGAAGGCTGGGCGTCGGCCGCCCGAGCTCTCGGGCGGCCAGCAGCAGCGGATCGCGATCGCCCGGGCGTTGCACGCGCGGCCGGAGGTGCTGTTCGCCGACGAGCCCACCGGCGCGCTCGACCGGGCCTCGGGACGCCAGGTGCTGGAGCTCCTCCGCTCGGCCAGCGACGAGCACGGGCAGACGGTGGTGATGGTGACGCACGACCCGCTGGCGGCGTCGTACGCCCACAGCACGCTGTTCCTCGCCGACGGCCGGGTCGTCGGCCGGCTCGACCGCGCCGACGCGACCCGGATCGCCGCCGCGATGAGCGAGCTGGAGCGGTGATGATGCTCGCGATCAGCCGGCGGACGGTCCGCCGGTCCTGGCCGGCGTACGTCGGCGCCTTCGTCGCCCTCGCCTGCGGGGTCGTGCTGATCGGGATGGCGGTGACGATCGCCGGCGCCGTCGAGGAGACCCTGAGTGCGCCCGGCGTGACCGCGGCCGAGCGGATCGAATTGGAGGACCTGTCCGCGCTGATCGGCATCATGTCGGCGGTCGCGCTGTTCATGGCGCTCTTCGTGGTGGCCAGCACCTTCGGGTTCGTGGTCGCCACCCGGCAGCGCGAGCTCGGCCTGCTCCGGCTCGTCGGAGCGACGCCGCGGCAGGTCCGGCGGATGGTTCTCGGCGAGTCTGCCGTCGTCGCCCTGCTCGCGTCCGCGGCCGGGGCGCTGCTCTCGACCCTGCTCGCTCCGGCGTTCCTCGCGCTGCTCCGGGCGCGCGGCGTCACCACGCTCGACCTGGAGCTTCCCGCGCCGTGGCTGGCCTGGTCGATCGCCGTACCGTGCGGCGCGGCGGTCGCCCTGGCCGGCAGCTGGCGGGCCTCCAAGCGGGCCGCCCGCGTCGCCCCGTCCGCGGCCCTGCGGGAGGCTTCGCTCGAACGCCGCCGTCCGAGCGTGGTGCAGATCCTGGTCGGGACCACCTTCCTGCTGGGTTCCCTCGCGGTGCTGCCGCTCGCGGGGCGGGTCAGCCCGCTCTTCGCGCTGGTCGCCGCGGTGCTGCTGCCCGAGGTGGTCGTCATCGGGCTGGTCTGCTTCGGCCGGGTGCTCTTCCCCTGGCTCGGCGGCCTGCTCGCCGCACCGTTCGCGCGCCGCGACGTCTCGGCCCGGCTCGCCCGCGACCACGTGCGGACCGCGTCCCGGGCGCCGGCGGCGCTGGCCGCCCCCATCCTGGCGATCTCGGCGATCGCCGGGTCGCTGATCGTCACGCTCAGCTTCACCGCCGACTGGACCACCGCCCTCAACCGCGAGCAGCTGCACGCGCCGGTCGTGGTCGAGACGGGCGGGGATCCCGCGGCGGTCGACCGCCTGCGCGCCGCCGGCGTCGACGTGGCCGACGAGCGGACGACGCTCCCCGTGCTCCTCGGCGCGGACGCCTCCCGCGAGAGCGTGGACGTCGTCGACGTCGGGTCGGCGGAGCAGGCCCGCGGGCTGGTCGCCGTACGCGGCAGCCTGGCGCGGCTCGACCGCGGGCACCTCGCGATCAGCGAGACCTACGCGACGGACCAGGGCCGCAGGATCGGCGACCGGATCCGCGTGCAGATCGGCGAGCGGGTGCTGCGACCGCGGGTGGGGGCCGTCGTACGCGATGCGCCGGACCTGTACGGCGAGGTGCTGCTCCCGCGCGCCCTGGTCGGTCCCGGGGCCGGCACCGTGGAGACGGTGTTCGTGGTCCCCGGCGACGTCGACGTGGCCGCGGCGCTCGCGGGCACCGACGCCGAGGTGCTCTCCGCGCCGGCCTGGATCGAGCGCACCGACGAGCAGACCCGGGCGGGCAACACCGTCGGGCTGTGGGTGCTGCTCGGCCCGTCGGGGCTGTACGCCGGCATCGCGATCGTGAACTCGGTGCTGATCGCCGGCTCCCAGCGGCGCGCCCAGCTCCGCGCGGCCTCGCTGCTGGGCGCGACGGTCCGGCAGCTGCGCCGGGCGGCGCTGTGGGAGGCGGGGGTCGTGGGCGCCGCCGCGCTCCTGGTCGGCGGGGCGGTGGTCGCGTTCGTGGGCTCGGTGGTGCGGGTCTCGATCGCGCGCGACGTCGGCGACGTGACGTTCACCCTGCCGTGGCTGCCGCTGCTGGCCATCGCGGTGACGTGCGGCGGGCTGGCCCTGCTCGCCGCGCTGGCGGGCTCGGTCCAGTCGGTCCGGGCGCTGCGGCGGGCCGCCTGACGGATCGGGTACCACTGCTGGGGTGAGCACCCCGGAGGAGCAGACCCAGCAGGAGTCGCTGCTGACCGTGCTGGTGGCGCTGACGGCGAACGGCCTGCTGGCCGTGGCCAAGTCGGTCGCGGCGGTGCTGACCGGTTCCGCCGCGATGGTCGCGGAGGCCGCGCACTCGTGGGCGGACACCGGCAACGAGGTCTTCCTGCTGGTGGCCGAGCGGACCGGGCGGCGCCCGCGGGACGAGGAGCACCCGCGCGGCTACGGGCGCTCGACGTACATCTGGTCCCTGGTGGCGGCGTTCGGCCTGTTCTCGGCCGGGGCGGTCGTGTCGATCTGGCACGGCGTCACCGAGCTGATGGACGAGGAGGCCGGCGCCGAGAGCTACCTGGTCAACTACGTGGTGCTCGGCGTCGCCTTCGTGCTGGAGGGCTCCTCGTTCCTCCAGGCCTCGCGGCAGGTCGGCGGCGCGGCCCGCCGCTGGGGGATGCCCCCGCTGCGCTACGTCAGCCGTACGTCGAACCCCACCCTGCGCGCCGTCTTCTTCGAGGACTCCGCGGCCCTCATCGGCATCCTGCTCGCAGGCGGCGGGATCGCCCTGCACCAGCTCACCGGCGACCCCATCTTCGACGCGCTCGGCTCGATCGCCGTCGGGCTGCTGCTGGCCGTCGTCGCGATCTTCCTGATGCGGCGCAACATGGACTACCTGCTGGGGGAGGGGCTCTCCCCGGCGCTGCGCGACGGCGTACTCACCCGGCTGCTGGAGCACCCCGAGATCGACCGGATCACCTACCTGCACGTCGAGTACGTCGGCCCGCAGAAGCTCTTCGTCGTCGCGGCCGTCGACCTGGTCGGCGACGACACCGAGCCGCACCTCGCGCTCCGGTTCCGCAAGGTCGAGGCGGACGTCGAGCGCGACCCGATGATCGAGGACGCCGTCCTCACCCTCGCCCCACCCGACGAGCCCGCCCTCCTCCCCCGAACCCGCACCTGACCCCCACCTGACCCCCCACCCCGCCGACCCGGCGTGAATGTGGTGCCGACCCGGCGCGAACTCGCGCCGGGTCGGCAGTCATGTCTGCCCGGGAGGGGTCAGGGGAGGTCGATCGGGCGCAGCACGCGGTTGATGGCGTGCCCGACCTGGCGGTTGCCCTTGTTGATGTCGGTGACGACCACCCGGGCGTTGCGGTCGTTGCGGTCGAGGTCGGTGATGACGACCCGCTTGCCCTTCACCCGGATGCCGATCTTCGCGCCGTTGGCCGTGCGGATCCGCTTGCCGTCGGCCTTGACGACCTTCTTCGCGGTCAGCGTCTTCCCGGCGACCACGTGGTAGAGCAGCACGCTCTCGAGCGTGTCGACGTCCGCGACCGACGCGAGCGCCCGGAACGTCGCGCGCTCGGTGCGCGGGGCGGTGCCGGAGATGTCCTTGACCAGCGCGCGGAACGCCGCGTCCGTCGGCAGGAACGCCGTCGCGCGCTTGCGGCCCTGGGTGAGCAGGGCGACGGGGCTGTCCGGCTTGGCCTTCAGGACGGTCAGGACCCCGCGCTCGAGGATGTCGAAGTCCTGCCAGTTCCTGTCGAAGCGGTTGCCGTCGGCGGCGAGCACCCGGGCGAGGCTCTTGGTGCCCGCGCGGCGGTCGGCGCTGTCGGCGTTCGCCGCGGGGGCGGGCGTGACGGCGCCGAGCGCGAGCGCGGTGGTCGCGGCGACGGCGATACCGGTGATGACGTGCTTCATCGAACTCATCCCTCCGTTGTGTGTGCCTGGCTGAGGGGGTTCGGAGCCGGTGCCGCGAACGGATGGGTGCTACTCGGCCCTGTTCTCCGGCGCCCCCAGCGCCAGCGTCAGCGCCAGCACGGCCTCCGGGTCGTCGAGGCGGTCGCCGTACAGCTCGCGGAGCTGCCCCATCCGGTAGCGCACGGTCTGCGGGTGCACGAACAGCGCGGCGGCGACGTCGTCGCGGCGACCGAGGTGGAGGAGCCAGGCGCGCAGCGTCTCGGTGAGTTTCTCGGCCGCTGCCGGCCGCAGGTCGGCGAGCGGAGCCAGGGCGCGGGCCCGGAGGTCGGCGAGCGCGTCGGGGTCGGCGGTGAGGACCAGTTCCGGCAGGTGCGTCTCGGTGTCGACGCCGAGGCCGAGCTGACGCGCGCGGCGCGCCCGGTCGTACGACGCCCGCACCTGGCCCCACGGCCGGGCCGGACCCGCCACCGCGCCCCGGTCGCGCAGCGCTCGGAGCAGCGCGGGGCGACGGCGGCCGTGCGCGTCGGGGACCAGCAGCAGCACGTCCTCGTCGCCCGGCAGGTCCGCGGCGCGCAGCGTGTCCGGGCTGACGGCGCCCAGCACGGGGCGTACCTGCGCGGCCGGCGCCAGTACGGCGGTCAGCGTGGTGGGCAGCGCCCAGTCCGCCCGCTCGGCGGCCTCGAGCACGGCCTCGGCCGGCGACCCGTCCAGCAGCCGCTGGGCCAGCCGGTCGAGCAGCTCCCGGCGTACCCGGCCGGTCATCGCGGACTCGTCGTCGTGGCCCGCGACGCTCGCCGCCGACAGCTCGTCGATGTAGGCGAAGACCAGCTCCGCGAACGCCGCCAGCGTCTCGCCGTCGATGCCCGCCTCGACCGCCGTCGTCGACATCTCCCGCCAGCAGACCCGCGCCCCGATCCGGTAGGCCGCCAGGATGGCGTCGGTCGAGCGCCCGCTGCGCGCCTCGCCGCGTCCGAGCTGGTAGGCGCCCTCGACCGCCGGTGCCGCCGGGGTGCGCAGGTCGGCGCCGCGACGCCCGCTGGCCAGCGACAGGAATCCGGCCAGCGCGAGCTGCACGGCGGTGCGGATCCGCTCGCCCATCGGGCCGCTGAAGGCGTCGGTGTAGCTCGGCACCTCCTCGATGATCGCGGTCACCGCGTGCTCGGCCACCTCCGGCAGCTCGGCGCGCATCTCGGTCACCGCGCGGGCGGGCAGCCGCAGGCCGTGCCCGGCGGTACGACGGGTGGGCGGTCCGGCCACGGCGTACTCCTTTGTTCTCAGTGAACAATAAAGTGGGACGGGTTCACGTCGCCTGGACAGGACTTTACTCGGGGTGAGACGGGACAGTAGGAGCATGACGGCCTCCGCCATGCCTCGTCCCGCTGCCGAGAGACCCTCGCTGCGCGGAATGCTGCGCCGCGTCGCCGACGCCGCGGTCACCCCGCTGGTGCTCGACGACGTCCTCGACCACTTCCACCCGCTGCGCCGCGGCACCGAGCTGCGCGGTCGGATCGTCGGGATCGTCCCGGAGACCGCGCACTCCGCGACCCTGGTGATCAAGCCGGGCCGCGACTGGGCCGGGCACGAGCCGGGTCAGTACGTCCGGGTCGGGGTCGACGTCGACGGGGTGCGCCTGTGGCGCACGTACTCCCTGACCCACGGCCCGCGCCGCGACCGCTGCATCAGCGTCACCGTCAAGGCGATCCCCGACGGTGTCGTCTCGAACTACCTGGTGCACCGCGCGCAGGTCGGCGAGATGATCCAGCTCGCGCAGGCCGAGGGCGAGTTCGTGCTGCCCCAGCCGCTGCCGCCCAAGCTGCTGCTGGTCACCGCCGGCTCCGGCATCACGCCGGTGATCGGGATGCTGCGCAACCTGTTCTCGCGGTCGACGCCGCCGGCCACCGACATCACCCTCGTCCACGTGAACCCCAGCGAGTCCGCCTCGATCTTCCGCGAGGAGCTCCGCTCGCTGGGCGCGGCCGGCCGGATCACCCTGGTCGAGCGGTATGACGACCAGCACGGCCTGCTGGACGTGAGCGACCTGGCCGACTTCGTTCCCGACCTCGACGAGCGGCTGACCTACGCCTGCGGGCCGGCCGGCCTGCTCGACGCCCTCGAGGCGCACCACGCCGAGCGGGGGCTGGCGCTGACCACGGAGCGGTTCCGGCCGCGGCTGGTCGAGCCCGGCGAGGGCGGCACCGTCACCTTCACCAACGGCGTCACGCTCGACGCCGACGGAGCGACCCCGATCCTCGACGCCGCCGAGGACGCCGGCGTACTCATGCCCAGCGGGTGCCGGATGGGCATCTGCATGGGCTGCGTCCTCCCGATGCGCTCCGGCGCCGTACGCGACCTGCGCAACGGCGCCATCACCACCGCCGTCCCCGGCGAGACCGGCCCTCAGGGCGTCCCGATCCAGACCTGCATCAGCGCTGCTGCCGGCGCGTGCACGATCGACCACTGACTCACGGAAGCGAGACAGCCATGACCGTCATCACGAAGCAGCCCGTCAACCCGACCGCGCACCTCACCCCCGAGGACATCGAGCAGATCGGCATCGAGCTCGACGCGATCCGGCAAGAGATCCTGGACGCCCGCGGCGAGAGCGACGCGGCGTACATCCGCAAGATCGTGAAGGTGCAGCGCAACCTCGAGCTCGGCTCCCGCGCCGTGCTCCTCGGCTCGGCGTTCCCGCCGGCGTGGGTGCTCGGCACCGTCGGTCTGTCGGTGGCCAAGATCCTCGAGAACATGGAGATCGGACACAACGTCATGCACGGCCAGTGGGACTGGATGCGCGACCCGAAGATCCACTCGACCACCTGGGAGTGGGACAACGCGTCGACGGCGGAGGGCTGGAAGCACAGCCACAACGAGATCCACCACACGTACACGAACATCGTCGGCAAGGACAACGACCTCGGCTACGGCATCATGCGCGTCGACGAGGACCAGCGCTGGGTGCCGCTCTACCTCGCGCAGCCGCTGTGGAACTTCATCAACGCCTGCTTCTTCGAGTACGGCATCGCGGCGTACGACCTCGAGCTCGGCAAGAACCTCCGGGTGCCGAAGGAGAAGCGCAGCGCGGAGTTCAAGCGCAACGCGAAGAACACCCTGCGCAAGATCCGCAAGCAGGCCACCAAGGACTACCTCGTGCATCCGGCGCTCGCGCTGCCGTTCGGCGCCGCGCTCCCGACCCTGGCCGCGAACTTCACCGCCAACCTGGTGCGCAACGTGTGGTCGCACTCGGTGATCATGTGCGGCCACTTCCCCGAGGGCGTCGAGACCTTCGAGAAGAAGGCGATCCCGGACAAGGAGACCCGGGGCGAGTGGTACGTCCGCCAGATGCTCGGCTCGGCCAACATCTCCGGCTCCAAGGCCATGCACCTGATGACCGGCAACCTCAGCCACCAGATCGAGCACCACCTGTTCCCGGACCTGCCGTCCAACCGGTACGCCGAGGTCGCGCCGAGGGTGCAGGCGCTGTTCGAGAAGTACGACCTGAACTACCACTCGGCCCCGCTGCCGCAGCAGGTCTACTCGGCCTGGCACAAGGTCGTCCGGCTCTCCCTGCCCAACGGCTGGCTGGCCACGACCAACGCCAAGAACCTCCCCGCGCAGACCAAGCTGCTGTGGGCGATGACGACCAAGGGTCCCAAGGTCCGCCGCGCCGCCCAGGCCCGGCTGCAGCAGCAGGCGCGGAAGCTGACCAAGGCCGCCTGAGGGCTGTGCCGGCCGGGGTAGTCCGTCACAACAGGGGGGCCTTCCCGC
>NZ_DATJTA010000053.1:0-53308 GCF_035503875.1 Nocardioides sp. | reverse complement strand
ACTTCTTCTTCGACGCGCCCTTGGCGATCTTGATCGCGGCCAGCGGGGCGTAGAGCTCGTCCTTGTCGAACGTCTCGGCCGCTGCGCGGTAGGTCTTGCTGCGCTGCATGAGGCTTTCTCTTCTCTCTCGAAGGATGTGGTGAGCGGGCCAGCGCGGCCCTGCCACGGTGCTGCTGGAGCTTCTTACGGGGTCTCGACGCCCATCGAGCGCGCGGTGCCCTCGACGATCTTCATGGCCGCGTCGATGTCGTTGGCGTTGAGGTCGGGCAGCTTGGTCTGCGCGATCTCGCGGATCTGGTCCTTGGTCAGCTTGCCGACCTTCTCCTTGTGCGGGACGCCCGAGCCCTTCTGGAGGCCGGCGGCCTTCTTGATCAGCTCGGCGGCCGGCGGGGTCTTCGTGATGAAGGTGAAGGACCGGTCCTCGTAGATGGTGATCTCGACCGGGATCACGTTGCCGCGCATGGACTCGGTCTGCGCGTTGTAGGCCTTGCAGAAGTCCATGATGTTGACGCCGTGCGGACCGAGGGCGGTACCGACCGGCGGGGCCGGGGTCGCGGCACCGGCCTGCAGCTGCACCTTGACCAGTGCGGCGATCTTCTTCTTGGGAGGCATGTTGCTTCTCTTTCTGTTCCGTGGTCATGACGAGGTCGTCGTACGACGGCCTCTGCCACCTGCTTGTTGCTGAGCAACCGATCTATTGTGCGGCTCGAGTCGTCTGCTGGCGAATCGGGCTGATGTGCTCGCGAGAGCCGAATCAGGGTTTCGAGACGTGTCGCGCAGTCCCTCACTCCGTTCGGGTCTGCGCCGACACCCTCAACCTCCTCGGCTGTCCCGTCCCTCGCAGGCTCGGGACGGGGCCTCGGACCTCAGACTCGCTGAATCTGGCTGAAGCTGAGTTCGACGGGGGTCTCGCGACCGAAGATCTCGACGAGGGCCTTGACCCGCTGCGACTCGGCGTTGATCTCGGTGATCGTCGCGTGCAGCGTGGCGAACGGGCCGTCGACGACCATGACCGAGTCGGAGACGTCGAAGTCGGCGACCTCGACGGGGCGCTTGGCGGTGGTGCCGGCGGGGGCCGGGGTGCCGGCGGCGGACGCCGCGGCGGCGGCCTCGGCCTCGGCCTGCGCGACCACGGCGGGGGCGAGCATGCTCTCGACCTCGCTCATGCTCAGCGGCACCGGCTGGTGGCTGTGGCCGACGAAGCCGGTGACCGACGGCGTGTGTCGCACGGCCGACCAGGACTCGTCGGTGAGGTCCATGCGGACCAGGACGTAGCCGGGGAGGACGGTGCGCTTGACCATCTTGCGCTGACCGTTCTTGATCTCCGCGACCTCCTCGGTGGGGACCACGATCTCGTGGATGTAGTCCTCCATGTTGAGGGAGATGATGCGGTTCTCCAGGTTCGACTTCACCCGGTTCTCCATGCCGGAGTAGGTGTGCACGACGAACCAGTCGCCCGGCTTGGCCCACAGCTCGCGGCGGAAGGCCTCGAGCGGGTCCTCGTCGGCGGCGGCGTCGTCGGCATCCTCGGGCGCCTCGTCACCCTCGGCCTCGCTGAGGTCGTGGCTGGTCACGCCGTCGGCGTCGGTGTCGTCGAGGCCCATGTCCTCGTCGGTGTCCTCGTCGGTGACCTCGGCGTCGAGACGCGGGTCCTCCTCGATCTCCGGACCGTCGTTCGGCTCGCCGTACTGGTCCTCGAGGCTGGCCTCAGGCTCGGTCTCGGCGGTCGCGTCGACCTCGAACGGATCCTGCTGCTCCGACACGTGCTGCTCCATCACTTCGCTGTGCTCGTCTGTCCCGGCTGGTCGCCGGGACCGGTGGACCGAAGGCTCGCGGTCAGCCCGCGAGCGACCCGGTCACGTCTGGTCGGGCCCCGTGAAGATCGCGAACACGAGCTTGCCGAAGGCCAGGTCGAGGGCGGAGACCAGGGCGATCATCACGAGCACGAACACCATGACCACGAAGAAGTACGTGACCAGCTGCTCCTGGGTCGGGTAGACGACCTTGCGCAGCTCGGCGACGACCTGGCGGTAGAACGTGGGGAGGCTCGTACGCTTGTCGGCCTTGCCGTCGCGCGGCCCGCGCATCGCCTTGCTGTCCGACACGACGCCAACCTCTCCTCGTTCGTTCGTCTGGTCAGGTGACCAGTGTCCTGCAGGGCACGAGGGACTTGAACCCCCAACCTTCGGTTTTGGAGACCGATGCTCTGCCAGTTGAGCTAGTGCCCTCCGTCGGAATCCGGGCACGCCGAAGCATGCGGGGAATCCAGCAGAGTGGATCCTACGGGTACGACCTCGACGCCGTCCAAATGGATCACCGATCCACCGTGTCGACCGCCACGTCGCCCAGCGGGAATCGGGTCGTTCCGGCCGTCGTTGACGCCCGTGTCCGCGCGGCGTACCGGCCTCGTGGATCCAAACAATTTTTTGTCTATCGACATTGAGTATTACCGTCGGCCCGGGAGCCACCGCCCCCGCCCGAGAGATCCCGTGAGACCCGGCCACCAGCCGGAACGGAGAGGAACCCATGTCCGACCAGCTCGTCGATGCCCCCCAGTCCCGCACCGGCCTGTACGCCGTCGTCGCGGTCGTCGTACTCGCCGTGATCGCCGCCGGGGCGTTCTTCGTCCTGCGCGACGGCGACGAGGACACGATCAAGATCGGCGTCGTCGGCGCCAGCGACCCGTACTGGGAGACCTACCGCGAGGCCGCCGCGGACGAGGGCATCGACGTCGAGATCATCGACTTCGCCGACTACGCGCAGCCCAACCCGGCGCTCACCGAGGGCGACCTCGACCTCAACCAGTTCCAGCACATGGTCTACCTGGCCGGCTACAACGTGGACTCGGGCGAGGACCTGGTCCCGGTCGGCTCGACGGCGATCTACCCGCTCGGCCTGTACTCGACGAAGCACGACTCGGTCGAGGACATCCCGGCCGGCTCGACGGTCGCCGTGCCCGACGACGAGAGCAACCTGGCGCGCGCCCTGCTCATCCTGCAGTCGGCCGGCCTGATCGAGCTCGCGGACGGCGGCTCGATCTACTCGACCCTCGACGACGTCGACGAGTCGGCCTCCCGGGTGCAGGTCACCGCACTGAAGGCCGACCTGACGCCCACCTCGCTGCCCGACGTCGCAGCCGCGGTCATCAACAACGACTTCGTCGAGGACGCCGGCCTGTCGTTCGCGGACGCGATCGCCCAGGACGACCCCGAGGACCCCAACGCGCTGCCGTACGTCAACATCTTCGCCGCCCGCGCCGAGGACAAGGACGACGAGACCCTGCAGAAGCTCGTCGAGATCTTCCAGGACACCCAGGCCGTGCAGGACGGCGTCCAGGAGGTCTCCGGCGACACCGCCGAGCTGGTGAAGATCCCGGTCGCGGACCTGGAGACGTCGCTGGCCGACGTCGAGGAGGACACCCGCGCCCAGCGGTGACCTGCGACTCCCCCACCCACCACGCCCCCGGAGGACCCGCAGCATGGCCCTGCTCGAGATCCGAGACGTCCGCAAGGAGTTCCCCGCCCGCTCCCGCGGCGGCAGCCCGACCGTCGCCGTCGACGGCGTCGACCTCGACGTCGAGGCGGGCGAGATCTTCGGCATCGTCGGCTACTCCGGCGCCGGGAAGTCGACGCTGATCCGCCTGGTCAACGCCCTCGAGCCCGCCACCTCCGGCTCCATCAAGGTGGCGGGCACCGAGATCGTCGGGCTCGGCGAGCGGCAGCTGCAGGAGGTACGCCGGGGCATCGGGATGGTCTTCCAGCAGTTCAACCTGATGAACTCCCGGACCGTCTACGGCAACCTCGCGTTCCCGCTGCAGGTGGCGGGCGTGCCGAAGTCCGAGCACCGGGCGCGGATCTCGGAGCTGCTGCACTTCGTCGGCCTGGCCGACAAGGCGCTGGCCTACCCCGACCAGCTCTCCGGGGGCCAGAAGCAGCGGGTCGGCATCGCCCGCGCCCTGGCCACCTCGCCCAGCCTGCTGCTCGCCGACGAGGCGACCAGCGCCCTGGACCCGGAGACCACCCAGGAGGTGCTGGCCCTGCTGAAGCAGGTCAACACCGAGCTCGGCATCACCATCGTCCTGATCACCCACGAGATGGAGGTCATCAAGACGATCGCCGACCGGGTGGCGGTGATGGAGCAGGGCCGGGTGATCGAGCAGGGGCCGGTCTTCGACCTGTTCTCCCGTCCGCAGCACCCCGCGACCCGGCGGTTCGTCTCGACCCTGATCGACGACGAGCCGTCGGCACGCGCCCTGGAGGTGCTGCAGGAGCGGCACGACGGGCGCTTCGTCACCCTCGCCTTCCGCGACCCGGCGGTGCGCCAGTCCCAGGTCTTCGCCGAGCTGATCGCGCGCGAGGTGGCCTTCGAGCTCGTCTACGGCGGCATCGAGGACATCCAGGGCCAGACGTTCGGCAACCTGACGCTCTCGCTCACCGGCGACCCGGCGCAGATCGAGGCCGCCCTCGCCGCCGTACGCGAGCGGGTCGACGTGCGGGAGGTGGCGTGATGTACGCCGGCATCCTGGGCGACACGCGGCTCCCCGAGCTCACCGACCTGCTGTGGGAGGAGACGTTCGCGACCCTCTACATCGTCGGGCTGACCCTGCTGATCGGCGGACTGTTCGGCCTGGTGCTGGGCCTGGCGCTCTCGACGACCCGGCGCGGCGGGCTGCTCGCCAACCGGCCGGTCTTCGTGGTGCTCAACGTCGGGGTGAACTTCTTCCGGCCGATCCCGTTCGTGATCTTCATCGGCGCCGTCCAGCCCTTCTCCCGGGCGGTCGTCGGCACCGGCATCGGCGAGAAGGCGATCATCTTCGCGATGACCCTGGCGGCGACCTTCGGCATCAGCCGGATCGTCGAGCAGAACCTCGTCGGCGTCGACCCGGGCGTGATCGAGGCGGCCCGCTCGATGGGTGCGGGACGGCTGCGCATCGTGCTGACCGTGCTGATCCCCGAGGCGCTGGGGCCGCTGATCCTGGGCTACACGTTCGTCCTGGTGGCGATCATCGACATGTCCGCGATCGCGGGCGCGATCGGGGCCGGCGGGCTCGGTGCGTTCGCCCTGCAGTACGGCTGGCGCCAGTTCGACACGGTCGTCACCTGGACCACCGTCCTGATCATCGTCGCGCTCGTCCAGATCGCGCAGTTCGGCGGCAACAGCCTGGCGCGGAAGGTCATGCGGAGATAGATCCAGCGGCCTCTACGATGGCCCCATGACCTCTCCCGGAAGCCCTCGTGACCGTCGCGTCTCCCAGCGGATCGGCGCCATCGCCGAGTCCGCGACGCTGAAGGTGGATGCGAAGGCGAAGGCGCTGAAGGCCGAGGGCCGTCCGGTGGTCGGCTTCGGCGCCGGCGAGCCCGACTTCCCGACGCCGGGCTACATCGTCGACGCGGCCGTCGAGGCCAGCCGCGACCCGAAGAACCACCGCTACACCCCGGCCGGCGGCCTGCCCGAGCTGAAGAAGGCGATCGTCGAGAAGACCGCCCGCGACAGCGGCCTGGTCGTCGAGCCGGCCCAGGTGCTGGTGACCAACGGCGGCAAGCAGGCCATCTACGAGGCCTTCGCCGCGATGCTCGACCCGGGCGACGAGGTGATCGTGCCCGCGCCGTACTGGACCACCTACCCGGAGTCGATCCAGCTCGCCGGCGGCGTGGCCGTCGAGGTGCTCGCCGACGAGACCCAGGACTACAAGGTCACCGTCGAGCAGCTCGAGGCGGCCCGCACCGAGAAGACCAAGGTGCTGCTGTTCGTCTCGCCGTCGAACCCCACCGGCGCCGTCTACACCGCCGACGAGATCCGGGCCATCGGCGCCTGGGTCGAGGAGCACCAGCTGTGGGTGCTCACCGACGAGATCTACGAGCACCTCGTCTACGACGACCTGGCCGAGGGCGGCACGGGTTCCCTGCCGGTGCTGTGCCCCGAGCTCGCCGACCACTGCGTCGTGGTGAACGGCGTCGCGAAGACCTACGCGATGACCGGCTGGCGCGTCGGCTGGGTGATCGGCCCGAAGGACATCATCAAGGCCGCCACCAACCTGCAGTCGCACGCGACCTCCAACGTCGCCAACGTCTCCCAGCGCGCCGCCATCGCCGCGCTGGAGGGCGACCTGTCGGCCGTCGACGAGATGAAGGCCGCCTTCGACCGGCGCCGCCGCACCATCGTGACGATGCTCAACGAGATCGACGGCGTCCTCTGCCCGACTCCAGGTGGTGCCTTCTACGCCTACCCGTCGGTGAAGGGCCTGCTCGGCAAGGAGTACGGCGGCCGCACGATCAGCACCTCCGCCGAGCTCGCCGAGTACATCCTCGACGAGGCCGAGGTCGCCGTCGTGCCGGGTGAGGCGTTCGGCTCGCCGGGCTACCTGCGACTCTCGTACGCGCTCGGGGACGACGACCTGGTCGAGGGGATCACCCGCCTGCAGAAGCTCTTCGCTTGAGAGATCTGCTCGCGCTGCCGAAGGCGCATCTGCACCTGCACTTCACCGGGTCGATGCGCCACGAGACCCTGCTCGAGCTCGCCGAGCGCGACGGGATCTCGCTGCCGGACCAGCTCGTCTCGGAGTGGCCGCCGCGGCTGTCGGCGGCCGACGAGAAGGGCTGGTTCCGGTTCCAGCGCCTCTACGACGTCGCGCGCTCGGTGCTGCGCACGGAGGGCGACGTACGCCGGCTCGTGCGGGAGGCGGCCGAGGACGACGTCCGCGACGGCGGCCGCTGGCTGGAGATCCAGGTCGACCCGAGCGGGTACGGCGCCCGCTTCGGCGGGATCACCGCCTTCACCGACCTGGTCCTCGACGCCGTCCGGGAGGCCTCGCAGGCCACCGGACTCGGCATGGCGGTCGTGATCGCCGCCAACCGCACCCGGCACCCGCTCGACGCCCGGACGCTGGCCCGGCTGGCCGCCCAGTACGCCGGCCGCGGGGTGGTCGGCTTCGGGCTCTCCAACGACGAGCGGCGCGGCAGCACGGTCGACTTCGCGGGCGCCTTCTCGATCGCCGAGCGGGCCGGTCTCGCGCTGGTCCCGCACGGCGGGGAGCTGCGCGGGCCGGAGCACATCGGCACCTGCCTGGACGCGCTGCACGCCGACCGGCTCGGGCACGGGGTCCGCTCCGCCGAGGACCCGGCGCTGCTGGACCGGATCGTCGCCGCGGGCGTCGTGCTCGAGGTCTGCCCGGTCTCCAACGTCGCGCTCGGCGTCTACTCCGACCTGACCTCGGTCCCGCTGCCGACGCTGCTGGCCGCCGGCGCGACGGTCGCCCTCGGCGCCGACGACCCGCTCCTGTTCGGCTCTCGGCTCGCGGGCCAGTACGCCACGATGCGCGCCGCCCACGACCTCTCCGACGCCACACTCGCCGAGCTGGCCCGCATGTCGGTGCGCGCCTCCCGTGCCCCCGAGGACGTCCGCACCGGCGTGCTGCGGGAGATCGACGCGTGGATGGCCGCCGACGCGGACCCGGTGGCGCCATGACCGGCCGTCCCGACGAGCCCGAGCAGCAGGGCTGGCCGCAGTACCAGCCGCAGCAGCCGTACCAGCCCGAGGCACCCTGGCAGCAGCCGTCGTCCCCACCCGTGCCCCCACCCGGCTACGGCTACGGCTACCCGCGCGAGACGCACGGCGGCGCGACCACCTCGATGGTGCTCGGCATCATCGCCCTGGCCTGCCTGCCGCTCGCGTTCATGTGCTGCGGCATCACGCTGCCCGGGATGCTCACCGCCCCGTTCGCCTGGGTGATCGGCGCGCGGGCCAAGCGCGAGATCGACGCCCAGCCGGGGCGCTACACCAACCGCGGCTCCGCGGAGGCGGGCGTCGTCATGGGCATCATCGGCACGGTCCTGGGCGTGCTGGCTCTCGCCGCGGTCGTGCTGTTCTTCGGCCTGCTGGCCTACTCGGTGCCCGACCCGGGCCTCGGCACGAACGTCTGAGAGTCCCCGTGCGGATCGCGTAACACGGAATTAATTCCGATTGGTAGTAATCGGAAACTCGGCATTTCTAGCGTCCTCCGGCAACAGGGAGCACAGCGCGGTGCTCCGGCGGTCGTCGTCCCGAGAGGTCCCACCCGTGTTCACATTTCGCACTCGCCTGAGCGCGAGTACCGCCGCGGCGCTGGCCGCGACCCTGATCCTGAGCAGCTGCGGCAGCAAGTCCGAGGACGGCGCCGGGGCCACCTCCGCCGCCGACAGCTGTGTCGACACCTCGGGCGACACCATCAAGCTGGGCTTCCTGAACTCGACGTCGGGGGCCATGGCCATCAGCGAGCAGACCGTGCGCGACTCCCTGCTCCTCGCCGCCGAGGAGATCAACGCCGCCGGCGGGATCCTGGGCAAGCAGATCGAGCCGGTCGAGGAGGACGGCGCGAGCGACCCGGCCGTCTTCGCCGAGAAGATCGAGAAGCTGCTCACCAGCGACTGCGTCGCCGCGGTCTTCGGAGGCTGGACCTCCGCGTCGCGCAAGGCGATGCTGCCGGTGGTCGAGGGTGCGAACGGCCTGCTCTTCTACCCGGTCCAGTACGAGGGGCTGGAGGCGTCGGAGAACATCTACTACACCGGCGCGACGACCAACCAGCAGATCATCCCGGCGATGGACTTCCTGGCCAGCAAGGACGTCAAGACGCTCTTCCTCGCCGGATCCGACTACGTCTTCCCGCGGACGGCCAACAAGATCATCAAGCAGTACGCCGCGGAGCTCGGCATCGAGATCGTCGGCGAGGAGTACGTCCCGCTCGACAGCGACGACTGGTCGACCCAGGTCGCGAAGATCGTCAAGGCCAAGCCGGACTTCGTCTTCAACACGATCAACGGCTCGTCCAACGTCGGCTTCATCAAGGCCTACTACGAGCAGGGCCTCGGCCCGGACACCTCCCCGATCATCTCGGTGTCCATCGCCGAGGAGGAGGCGCCCGCGATGGGCAAGGACGTCACCGGGCAGTTCGCCGCCTGGAACTACTTCCAGTCCGTCGAGTCCCCCGCCAACGCCGCCTTCATCGAGGCGTTCCAGGCGGAGTTCGGCGCCGACCGGCCCACCTCCGACCCCATGGAGGCCGCCTACACCTCGCTCTACCTCTACAAGAACATCGTCGAGAAGGCCGAGTCCTTCGCCGTCGACGACGTGAACGCCGCCTCCGACGGGGTCAGCTTCGACGCCCCCGAGGGCACCGTCACGATCGACGGCGACAACCACCACATCGCCAAGACCGGCCTGATCGGGCAGATCAACGCCGACAACCAGTTCGACGTGGTCTGGAGCTCCGAGACCCCGATCGAGCCCGACCCCTTCCTCGAGGGCTACGACTGGTGGGACCCCAACGGGGAGTGACCCCCGACCCGGCGGCGGTCGCACGAGCGGCCGCCGCCGGCCTGGTCCGCACCACTCCTCGGACGCGTAGCTCCGTCGCGTCCGCCCGATCCGGAAGGGACACCCATGGAGTCCTTCACCACGCCGCTGCTCACCGGCACCTCGACGGCGGCCATCCTGCTCCTCGCCGCGCTCGGTCTGGCCCTCACCTTCGGTCAGATGGGCGTCATCAACATGGCGCACGGCGAGTTCCTCATGGCCGGCGCGTACACGACGTACCTCACCCAGCAGGTCGTCACCAGCGCCGACCTCTCGCTGCTCGTCGCGATCCCGGTCGCGTTCCTCGTGACGGGGCTCCTCGGTCTCGCGCTCGAGGCGGGGATCATCCGCTGGATGTACGCCCGGCCGCTCGACACCCTGCTGGTCACCGTCGGGGTCTCGATGATCCTCCAGCAGCTCGCCAAGGACCTCTTCGGCGCGCAGGGCGACCCGGTCCACGAGCCGGGCTGGCTCGACGGCAGCGTCGCGATCGCCGGCTACAACTGGCCCTACACCCGCATCTTCACGATCGTGCTCGCCGCGGCCGCCCTCGCCGGGTTGAGCGCGCTGCTGCGCTACAGCCGCTTCGGCCGCCAGATCCGTGCCACGGTGCAGAACCGGGACCTCGCCGAGACCATGGGTGTCTCGACCCGACGGGTCGACCGGATCACCTTCTTCGTCGGCTCCGGCCTGGCGGGCATCGGCGGCGTCGCGCTCAGCCTCGCCTCCGGCACGAACCCCACGCTCGGCACGAGCTACATCATCCCGGCGTTCCTGGTGGTCGTCGCGGGCGGCCTGGGCCAGCTCAAGGGCACGGTGATCGCGGCCTGGCTGGTCGGCGTCTCGACCGCGTTCCTCACCGACCGCTTCAGCGGCAGTACGGCACAGGTGGTCACCTTCGCCCTCGTCGTCATCTTCCTGCAGGTCCGTCCGCAGGGCCTGTTCACCGTGCGCACCCGGGGCCTGGCATGAGGGCCCGGATCGATCTGCGCACCTGGGGCGGCCTGCTGGGCATCGTCGCGCTGGCCCTCGCGCTCCTCCTGGTCGCACCGGCCGTCCTCAGCGACTTCCGGCTCGGCAACCTCGCGAAGTACTGCTGCTGGGCGATCGCGGCCGTCGGCATCGGCCTGGCCTGGGGCCGCGGCGGCATGCTCGTCATGGGCCAGGGCGTCTTCTTCGGCATCGGCGGCTACGCGATGGCGATGCACCTGAAGCTCGAGGCGGCGGGACCGGGCGGCGTCCCGGACTTCATGGTCCTGTACGGCGACGGCACCATGCCCGGCTGGTGGGAGCCGTTCCGCAGCGGCGCGTTCACGCTCGTCGCCATCGTGGTGCTCCCGGCGATCGTGTCCGGGATCCTCGGCTACGCCATCTTCAAGCGCCGCGTCCGCGGTGCCTACTTCGCGATCCTCACCCAGGCGATGGCCGTCGCCTTCGCGACCCTGCTGGTCGCGACCATCACGCAGACCGGCGGCTTCAACGGCCTCAACAGCTTCTCGACGTTCTTCGGCTACAACCTCTACGACCCGGTGAACAAGCGGATGCTCTACTTCATCGTCGTCGGTCTGCTGGTCGGCTGCCTCCTCGTGGTGTGGCAGCTCAACCGCAGCCGGTTCGGCGAGCTGCTCGTCGCCACCCGCGACGCCGAGGAGCGGGTCCGCTTCCTCGGCTACGACCCGGCGAACATCAAGCTCACGGCGTTCGTGATCGCCGCCGTGATGGCGAGCCTCGGCGGCGCGATGTTCGCGCCGATCGCCGGGATCATCTCGCCGTCCGACGTCAACGCGACCGCCTCGATCCTGCTGATCGCGGGGGTCGCCCTCGGCGGCCGGGCGTCGCTGCTCGGACCGGCGCTCGGCGCGCTGGTCGTCGGCTACGGCCAGTCCGCGCTGTCCGAGTCGTTCCCGAACCAGTGGACCTACTTCCAGGGGGCGCTCTTCATCGTGGTGATCCTGCTGATCCCCGCCGGACTCGCGTCGCTCGGGCCGAAGCTCTGGTCCGCCGTACGGCGTCCCACCGCGGCCCGCGCGCCGATGACGGCCGAGGCGGAGCCCGCATGAGCGCCCGGGGCATGGACTACCTGGAGGTCCAGGGACTGAGCGTCGACTTCGACGGCTTCAAGGCGATCGACGGCGTCGACCTCACGCTGCTGCAGGGCGAGCTGCACTTCCTGATCGGCCCGAACGGGGCCGGCAAGACCACCCTGGTCGACGCCCTGACCGGCCTCGTCAAGGGCACCGGGCTGGCCCGCTACGGCAACCAGGACCTGTTCGCGCTCAAGGCGCACCAGATCGTCCGTGCCGGCATCGGCCGGACCTTCCAGACCGCGACCGTCTTCGACGAGCTGAGCGTGCTGCAGAACCTCGACATCGCGGGCGGGCTGCACCGGCGCACCTGGCGGCTCGGGCTGCCACGCCGCGGCGTACCGGCCGAGGTGGAGACCGTGCTGGAGACGATCGGCCTCAGCGCGCTGCGCGACCGTCCGGCGGGCATCCTCGCCCACGGACAGAAGCAGTGGCTGGAGATCGGCATGCTCCTGGTCCAGGACGCGAAGGTGATGCTCCTCGACGAGCCGGTCGCGGGCATGAGCGCCGAGGAGCGCGACGAGACCGGCGAGCTGCTCCAGCGCATCGGCCGCGAGCGGACCATCGTCGTCATCGAGCACGACATGGAGTTCGTGCGCAGCTTCGCCGACAAGGTGACCGTCATGCACGCCGGCAAGGTGCTGACCGCCGGCACGGTCGCGGAGATCCAGGCCGACGAGCGGGTCCAGGAGGTCTACCTGGGCCGCACCGCCGACGCCGTCAACGCGGACCCCGCGGCGGTCGCCGCCGAGGCCGTAGGAGAGGAGGGCTGATGCTCGAGCTCACCGGAGTGAGCGTGGGCTACGGCCGGACCGCCGTCGTCCACGACGTCGACCTGGTCGTCCCGGCCGGCGGCGCCGCCGCGGTCATGGGCCACAACGGGGCCGGCAAGACCACCCTGCTGCGGGCGGCGGTCGGCCTGCTCCCCGTCGCGGGCGGGACGATCCGCCTCGACGGCGAGGACGTCACGCGGATGCGTCCGCACCAGCGGGTACGGCGGGGCCTGGGCTACGTCCCCCAGGGACAGCTGTCCTTCCCCCAGCTCACCACGCTGGAGAACCTCCAGCTCGTCGCCGACGGGCGCGCGCACGGGGCGCGCCTCGTCGACGAGGTGCTGGACACCTTCCCGGCGCTGGCGGGGCTGCTGACGCGGAAGGCCGGGCTGCTGTCCGGCGGGCAGCGCCAGCAGCTCGCCATCGCCCGCACCCTCCTCACCCAGCCGCGGATGCTGATCCTCGACGAGCCGACCGAGGGCATCCAGCCCAACGTGGTCGCGGAGATCGAGCGCGTGATCGCCGCGCTGACCGAGCGCGGCGACCTGTCGGTGCTGCTCGTCGAGCAGCACGTCGGCTTCGCGCTGCGGGTCACCGACCACTACTACGTGCTGGAGTCCGGACGGGTCACCTCCCGGGGCCGGGGCGGCGCGGACGCCGTGGACGCCGTCCGCGCGGCGATGGCCGTCTGAGGGGCCGGGAGATGCACCTGACCCCGAGCGACACCGAGAAGCTGCTGCTGGCCGTGGCCGGCATGGTCGCCCGCGACCGGCTGGCACGCGGCGTACGCCTGAACTACCCGGAGACGGTCGCCCTGCTCAGCACCTGGGTGATCGAGCGGGCACGCGACGGCGTCCCGGTCGCCGAGCTGATGACCACCGGCCGGGAGGTGCTCTCCCGCGACCAGGTCATGCCCGACGTCACCGAGATGCTCACCGACGTGCAGGTCGAGGCGACCTTCCCCGACGGCCGCAAGCTCGTGACCCTCCACCACCCGATCGCCTGAGCGCACGAAGGACTCCACGATGAGCAGCCAGAGCACCGGCCCCGGAGCGATCCGCGTCGCCCCCGGCACCGTCGAGATCAACGCCGACCGCGGCCCGGACGAGCGCCGGACCGTCGTCGTCGTCAACACCGGCGACCGCCCCGTCCAGGTCGGCTCGCACTTCCACCTCGCCGACGTCAACGACGCCCTGTCCTTCGACCGGGCGCTCGCGACCGGCTTCCGGCTCGACATCGCGTCGGGCACCTCGCGTCGCTTCGAGCCCGGTGCGTCGCTCGAGGTCGAGATCGTCGCCCTGCGCGGGCGACGGCTGGTGCCGGGGATCCGGGTCGAGGGCGAGGGCGCGACCCGTGGCTGAGCTCACCCGCGCGGCGTACGCCGCCCTCTACGGACCGACGGTCGGCGACCAGGTGCGGCTCGGCGACACCGATCTGTGGATCGAGGTCGAGCAGGACCTCACCTTCGGCGGCGAGGAGGCGGTCTTCGGTGGCGGGAAGTCCATCCGCGAGTCGATGGCCCAGGGCACCGCGACCCGGGCCGACGGCGCGCTCGACACGGTCGTCACCAACGTCGTCGTCCTGGACCACGGAGGCATCGTCCGCGCCGACGTCGGCATCCGCGACGGCCGGATCGTCGCGCTCGGACGCGCCGGCAACCCCGACGTCGCCGACGGCGTGCATCCGCAGTTGGAGATCGGCCCCTCGACCGACGTGATCTCGGGCGAGGGCCGGATCCTCACCGCCGGCGCCATCGACCTCCACGTCCACCTGATCTCGCGTTCGCAGATCCTCGAGGCGCTGGCGACCGGTACCACCACGGTCGGCGGCGGCGGCACGGGGCCGTCGGAGGGGTCGAAGGCGACGACCGTGACCCCCGGCGCGTGGCACCTGCGCACGGTGCACCGCGCCCTCGACTCGCTGCCGGTCAACCTGCTGCTCTTCGGCAAGGGCAACACGGTGAGCGCCGCGGGCCTCGCCGAGCAGGCCCTCGGCGGCGCGGCGGCGTACAAGGTGCACGAGGACTGGGGCGCCACACCGGCGGCGATCGACGCGGCACTGCGGGCGGCCGACGAGCACGGTCTCCAGGTGGCGCTGCACTCGGACAGCCTCAACGAGGCGGGCTACCTGGAGTCGACGGTGCGGGCGATCGGCGGCCGGTCGATCCACGCCTTCCACACCGAGGGCGCCGGCGGCGGCCACGCGCCGGACATCCTGGAGGTGGCGTCGCTGCCGCACGTCATCCCCGGGTCGACGAACCCGACGCTCCCGCACACCGTCAACACCGTGGCCGAGCACCTGGACATGCTGATGGTCTGCCACCACCTCAACCCCCAGGTGCCCGAGGACCTCGCCTTCGCCGAGTCGCGGATCCGGGCCACCACGATCGCCGCCGAGGACGTCCTGCACGACCTGGGCGCGCTCTCGATCACCTCCTCCGACGCGCAGGCGATGGGCCGGATCGGCGAGGTCGTCTGCCGCACCTGGCAGGTCGCCCACGTGACGAAGCACCGCCTCGGCGACGCGCACCTGCCGAGCGGCCCGGCCGACAACGCCCGCGCCCGCCGGTACGTCGCGAAGTACACGATCAACCCCGCGATCGCCCACGGGATCGACCACGAGGTCGGCTCGGTCGAGCCGGGCAAGCTGGCCGACCTCGTGCTGTGGGACCCGCGCTTCTTCGGGATCCGGCCCCAGGCGGTCATCAAGGGCGGCGTCCTCGTCTGGGGCGCGCTCGGCGACCCGAACGCCTCGATCCCGACCCCCCAGCCCGTGCTGATGCGGCCCACCCTCGTCGATCCGGCCGACGGCAGCGGCGCCGACCACGCGGTCACGTTCGTCGCCCCGTCCGCGCTCGACGCCGGGCTCGCCGGCGAGCTCGGTCTCCGGCGCCGGCTCCTGCCCGTCACCCCCACCCGGGACGTCGGCAAGGCCGACATGGTCCACAACAGCGCGCTGCCCGAGATCGAGGTCGACCCCGAGACGTTCGCGATCGCCATCGACGGCGAGACGGTCCGACCGTCCCCGGCCGTCGAGCTGCCGCTGGCCCAGCTCTACTCGCTGTTCTGAGCAGCATGACCCCCTCCCCCGAGCTGATGATGATGCTGATGGCCGACGCGCGGCTGCCGGTGGCCGGGCACACCCAGAGCGGCTCGCTCGAGCCGGCCGTGCGGGCCGGCCTCACCGCCGCCCACGTGCCGGTGTACGTGCGGACCCGGCTGCGGACGGTGACCCGGGTCGAGGCGGGGACGGCCGTGGTCGCGCGGCACCGCCTGCTGGCGGACCTGCCGCTGGAGCCGCTCGAGACGGCGTGGGAGGCCCGCACCCCCAGCGCCGCCATGCGGGCCACGTCGCGCGCCCAGGCCCAGGCCCTGCTGCGGCTCGTCGTACGCCTGTGGCCCGAGCACCCCGCCGTCGCGGCGGTCCGCACGCTGCCCGCCGTCTCCAGGCCGGTGGCCCTCGGTGCGATGGCGGTCGCCGCCGGGCTCGACGCGGCGTCCCTGGCCCGCGTGATCGGGTACGACGACGCGCAGACCGTCGCGTCCGCGGCGCTGAAGCTGCTGCCCCTGGACCCGGCGACCGCGACCGGCTGGGTGCACGCCGCCCTCGGCGACATCGACCGGCTGGCCGACGACGTCGCCACCCTCACCTGTCCGACGGCCGTGCCGGCCGCCGCGATGCCCCAAGTCGAGGCGTGGGCCGAGGCCCACGCCGTCTCGAGCAGGAGGTTGTTCAGTGCCTGATCCGTCCCGTCCCGTCCCGGACCGCGCGCTCCGCCTGGGCATCTGCGGCCCCGTCGGCACCGGCAAGAGCTCACTGATCGCCCTGCTGTGCCGCGAGCTCGCGGGTGAGCTCCGGCTCGGGGTCGTCACCAACGACATCTACACCGACGAGGACGCCCGCTTCCTGCGCTCCGCCGGCGTCCTCGACCCCGAGCGGATCCGGGCCGTCGAGACCGGCGCCTGCCCGCACACCGCGATCCGCGACGACATCACCGCCAACCTGATGGCCGTCGAGGAGCTCGAGGCGGACTTCGCGCCCCTGGACCTGGTGCTGCTCGAGTCCGGCGGCGACAACCTGACCGCGACGTTCTCGCCGGCCCTCGTCGACGTCCAGGTCTTCGTGCTGGACATCGCCGGCGGCGGCGACGTCGCCCGCAAGGGCGGCCCGGGCATCGAGCGGGCCGACCTCCTGGTCGTCAACAAGACCGACCTGGCGCCGTACGTCGGCGTCGACCGCGACCGGATGGTCTCCGACGCCCGGGCGGCTCGCGACGACCGCCCCGTGGTCGCCCTCTCGCGCAGCGACCCCGCCTCGGTCGCCGAGCTCACCGCGTGGGTGCGCGACCAGCTCGCCCGGCACCGCAGCGGCGCGCTCGTCCCCGTCGACCCCGGCCCGATGGCGCCCCATTGGCACGCCGACTCCGCCGACCACGACCATGACCACGTCCACGCCTGAGCCGGACCTGCGGTCCGAGACCGTCAGCCGTACCCGGATCACCGTCGACCGCTCGGACACCGGACGGGTGCGCGTGGGACTGACCGCGGCCACCAGCCAGGACCGGCCGCTGCTCCGGCCGGTCCTCGTGTCCGCGGACGCCGGGACCGCGCGCGTGGCCCTGGTGGCCGAGGGCGCGCTGCTCCTCGCCGGCGACGCACTGTCGGTCGAGGTCAGGGTCGGCCCCGGCGCCGGACTGGAGCTGCTCGAGCCGGCCGGCACGGTCGCGTACGACATGCGTGGGGACAGCGCCACCTGGGACGTCGACCTCCGTCTCGACCCCGGTGCGCGGCTGCTCTGGCACGGCGAGCCGTTCGTCGCGGCGGCCGGCTCCGACGTACGCCGGCGCACGCGCATCCGGATGGGCGAGGGCTCCCGGCTCGCGATGCGCGAACAGCTCGTCCTGGGCAGGTACGGCGAGTGGCCCGGCCGGGTGCGCCACCGCCTGGAGGCGACGGCCGACGACGACACCCCGCTGCTCGTCGAGGAGATCGACCTCGCGCCCGAGACCACGGGCATGCTGCTCGGCGGCCACCGCGTCCTGGCCACCGTCCTCACCCTGGGCGCCGACCCGGACGAGCCGCCCGCCCCGGAGCGCCTGGGCCTGGCATGCGGAGGGACCCTGGTCCGCTCGCTCGCGGGCGAGGCGCACCATGCCGTGCTGGGGGCTGCCTGGGCGCGGGCGAGCGCCGCCGTCGGTGGCTGAGCGCTCAGGTGGTGCGGGCGATCTGCTCCTGCACCACGAACTCCAGGCCATCGGCGGCGGCGAGGTAGACGTCCTGGTTGACCAGGTTGCCGTCGAGGCGCAGGAGCCCGCGCGGGCTGTCGTAGAAGTGCCCGGGCGCCATCGCCCGGACCGCGGTGACGTCGATGCTCCCGCAGGCCTGGCCCATCCGCGCGAGGAACCTGATCGCCTCGTAGCACGACTCGCCGACCGCGTTCAGCGCCGGCGCCCACGGCCCGAAGCGCTGCTGGTAGGCGGTGCCGAGCTCGGCGCTCTCGACCGTCCCGAGGCCGTCGAAGTACGCCGCCGCGGCGTACAGGCCGTCGTGCGCACCGGCTCCGCCGCCCAGCAGGGTGTTCTCCTCGACGGCCGGACTGAGCCGGTGGATGGTCCCGCTGAGCCCGAGGCGCGCGAACTGCCGGTTGAAGTGCACGGCGTCCTGGCCCATCAGCAGCATGATCACGCCGTCGACCCGCAGGGGGTCGAGCTCGTCGAGGACCCCGCGGAAGTTGGTGGTGCCGAGGGGCACGTAGCTCTCGCTGACGATCGTCGAGGGGGTCCCGCGCAGCGCCGCCCGGGCGGTCGCCGCGGTCACGCGCGGGAAGACGTAGTCGTTGCCGACCACGGCCCAGCGGCCCACGCCGAGCTGCTCGCGCATCCAGTGCGCGGCCGGCAGCAGCTGGTTGACGGGGCGCTCGCCCAGCATGAAGACGCCCGGGGTGTCGTCGCGGCCCTCGTGCATCGCGGCGTACGCGTAGACCACCCGGCCGCCGATCCGGCGGGTCACGGCCACCCGCACGGCGGAGATGTGCCACCCGGCGACGGCCTCGACGCGGCCGGAGTCGACCAGGTCCCCGACCTCGTCGGCGACGACCTCGGGATCGCGCCCGGCGTCGACGACCACCAGCTCGACCGCCCTCCCGGCGATGCCGTCGGCCCGGTTCAGCTCCTCGACGGCGAGCTGCCCACACGCCAGGCAGGACGGCCCGTAGATGCCCGTGGGTCCCTGGAGCGGCACCACGAAGGCGACCCGCAGCACCTCACGGTCGGCGACCTGCGGCACGGCACCCACACGCACGGGGCCTCCCGGTGACGGCGGACTCGGGGTCTCTCGACGGACCCGATCGAGCGGCGGTGGTCGACCGGACGTGGGCCTACACTAGGGGCGCACGCCGTCGGCGTGCTCCGGATCGCCCGGATGAGGCGAACTCCACTCTCCACGGAGGCGGCATGAGCGAGGGGCCCGGACCGCTGCTCGCGGTCGAGCCCACCGTGGCGGCCCCGTCCGATCTCGACGGCCTCGCGCTGCTGGTCGCGCGGGTCGAGCACGCGCTCCGGAGCCGGCTGACCCCGGCCCTCCTCGCGGAGGGGCTCACCGTCGAGCACTGGCGCATCATGTCGGTCCTCGTCGAGCGTCCCGGACTGCCGATGTCCGCCCTCGCGGAGGCCGCGGTGCTGCCGAGCGCCAGCCTGACCCGGCACGTCGACCGGCTGGTCGAGCGGTCTCTCGTCGTACGCCGCATCGACCCGCAGGACAAGCGTCGCGCCGTCACCGCACTCTCGCCGATGGGCCGCGATCTCGCGCTGCGGCTGCGCTCCTTCGAGCGCGAGGTCGAGGAGGAGCTCGCCGCGGGTCTCGGCTCCGAGCGGTACGCCGCCCTCGCGCGCGAGCTGCGGATCCTGCACCGTCTGCTCGGCTGAGGGGCCGACCGCCTCAGAGCTCGCAGCCGACCAGCACCGGCTCGTTGACGAGCCGGATGCCGAAGCGCGCCTCCACGCCGTCGCGGACCTCCCGCGCCAGGGCGAGCAGGTCGTCGGCGGCGGCGTCGCCCCGGTTGGTGAGGGCGAGGGTGTGCTTGGTGGAGAGCCGGGCCGGGCCGGCGCCGTACCCCTTGGCGAAGCCGGCGTGCTCGATCAGCCACGCCGCGCTGGTCTTGACCCGTCCGTCGGGCTGCGGCCAGGCGGGCGCGCCGTCGGGTACGTCGTCGGGTGCGACCACCGGGTTGGTGAAGAACGACCCCGCGCTCCAGGTGTCGTGGTCGGTGTCGTCGAGGACCATCCCCTTGCCGCGCCGCAGCCCGAGCACGGCCTCACGGACGTCGGCGAGCGGCGCGCGGGCGCCCGTCTCGACGCCCAGGGCGCGGGCGAGCTCGGCGTACGCCACGGGCGCTCCGAGGGTGCCCTGGCGGAACTGGAAGGTCACGCTCAGCACGACGTGTCGGCCCGGGTCGGCCTTGAAGCGGCTGTGGCGGTAGCCGAAGCCGCAGTCGGCGTGCGCGAAGGTGCGGATGCCGCGCAGCTTCCGGTCCCAGACCCGTACCGAGGCGATCGTCTGGGCGACCTCCTGCCCGTAGGCGCCGACGTTCTGGATCGGGGTGGCCCCGACCGACCCGGGGATGCCGGAGAGCGCCTCGATGCCGACCCAGCCGCGCTCGACGGCGAGCGCCACGAGGTCGTCCCAGGTCTCGCCCGCCGCGACCGTGGCGAGGACACCGCCGCAGGTGGGGTCGTCGCCCTCGTGGTCGAGGGTGAGGCCCGCGGTGGCGATCTCGACGACGGTGCCGGCGAAGCCCTCGTCGGCGACCAGCAGGTTGCTGCCGCCGCCGAGCACCAGCACCGGCTCGCCGGCCATCTCGGCGGCCGTGACGGCGTCGGTCAGCTCGTCCTCGGTGGTGGCGCGGACCCAGGTGCCGGCCGGACCGCCGACGCGCAGGGTCGTGTGGTCGGCGAGCCGCTCAGCCATCGGCGCGGACGACGGCCTTGGGCATGCCGAGCACCTTCTGGCCGCCGCAGGTGACCGTCAGCGCCACCGTGGTCAGGCCGTCCTCGCTTCCCTTCACCTCGCCGGCGACCTCGATCTCGACCGAGCCGTCGGCGGGCACGACGACGGGGTTGGTGAACTTGCAGCCCAGGCTGACGACCTCCGCACCGGGGAACCAGGTCGCGACCGCCCGGGCGGTCAGCGCCATCGTGTACATGCCGTGCGCGATGACGCCGGGCAGCCCCACGCTGAGGGCCACCTCCTCGTCCTGGTGGATCGGGTTGTGGTCGCCGCTCGCCTGGGCGTAGGCGACCAGGTCGGCACGGGTGACGGCGTACGTCTGGGTCTCGAGGGTCGGGGTGCTCATGCGTCGGCCCCCCGGTGGACGAGGGTCGCGCTGGTCGAGCAGACCAGGGCGCCGTCGGAGTCGGTGATCTCGGAGGTGGTGCCGATGATGTCGTTGCCGCCGATCTGGCGCAGCGTCGCGACCGTCAGGGTCGCGGTCAGCACGTCACCGGGCACCACGGGGCGCTCGTAGGCGAACCTCTGCTCGCCGTGCACGATGCGGAACAGGTCGATCGCCTCCGCCTCCAGGAACGCGTTCATGGCGTCGAAGGCCAGCACGATGGGGAAGGTCGCCGGCGCGGCGCCGCCGTCGTACGACGAACCGGTGGCGGCGGCGAAGTCGCGCACCCGCTCCTCGGAGACGGCGTACGGACTGGTCGGGGGGAAGACCCGCCCGACGAGGGAGGCATCGACTGGCATGCGGCTCAGCCTATCGACGGGGCGGCGTCGCGCCCGAAACGTCGACGGCCCGTCCGAGCGGGTGCTCGGACGGGCCGTCGGGAAGCGCAGAGGTCAGCGGGTCTCGCGGTGCAGCGTGTGCCGGCGGTCGCGCGGGCAGAACTTCTTCATCTCGAGCCGGTCGGGGTCGTTGCGCCGGTTCTTCTTGGTGATGTAGTTGCGCTCCTTGCACTCCACGCAGGCGAGAGTGATCTTGGGGCGAACGTCGGAGCTCTTGCTGGCCACGGGAAGTCCTCAGGGTCGATGGTGCGGTGCTACTCGGTGGTTGGTAGCGGGGGCGGGACTCGAACCCGCGACACCACGATTATGAGCCGTGTGCTCTAACCACCTGAGCTACCCCGCCACAGGGCGCGGTCGTGCAGCCAGATTATCCGGCTGCACAACCCTCACCCAGAGCCCCTTTACGGAATCGAACCGTAGACCTTCTCCTTACCATGGAGACGCTCTGCCGACTGAGCTAAAGGGGCAACGACGGAGAACGATACACAGCACCGACGGGAACGTGAAATCGGCTCAGTCGACGGGCTCCGGAGCCGCGATCCGGGCGAACGGGAAGGCCGCTTCCAGCTCGTACGCGAGCTCCAGGAGGGTCGCCTCCCGACCGGCCGCGGCGCCGAACATCATCCCCAGCGGAAGCCCCGCGGCGGTGGTCGCGAGGGGCAGCGAGATCGCCGGCTCCCCGGTGACGTTCTGCCACGGGGTGAAGGCCACCCAGTCCAGCAGGCGGCCCAGCACGACGTCGTACTCCCGGCTCGGGTCGAGATGCCCCACCCGGGGCGTCTCGGTGGCCACCGTAGGCGTCAGGACGACGTCCCAGCGCTCGTGGAAGGCCGCGCCGTCGTGCCTGGCACGGCGCAGCCGGCGGACCGCTCCCGGCGCGCGGTGCAGGTTGCGCTGCCCGTGGCGGGCGAGTCCGCGGGTGAGGTTGTCGAGCCGCTCGGGGTCCCAGGTGCGGCCGTTCGTACGACGCCCGGTGCGCACGATGGCCAGCGCCAGCAGCGACCAATAGAGCAGGAAGTCGTCGGGGAACCGCGGGTCCGCGGGAGCCTCGACCTCCTCCACCGTGTGGCCGAGCTCCTCGAGCTGCCCGGCGACCTGCAGGGTGAGATTGGTTACCTCGGGGCTCGCTCCGGTGCCGACGCCGCGGGTGTTCACCGCGATCCGGAGCCGACCGCGGCCCGGCCGGGTGATGTCACCCACGGGCGGGAGATGCAGCGCTCGATAGACCTTCTCGGACTCGCGCAGGAACGCGCCCGTGTCCCGCACCGAACGGGTCAGCACCCCGTCGGACACGAGACGGATCGGCATCTGCCGGGTCAGCGCCTCCTGGGGCAACCGGTCCCGGGTCGGCTTCAGCCCGACCAGGCCGTTGACGGCGGCCGGGATCCGGATCGAGCCGCCGCCGTCGTTGGCGTGCGCGATCGGCACCGCGCCCGCGGCGACGAGCGCGGCCGACCCGGCCGAGGACGCGCCGGCGGTGTGCTCGGTCGACCACGGGGAGCGGACCGGACCGAGCCGCGGGTGCTCGGCCGCCGCGCTGAAGCCGTACTCCGAGAGCCGGGTCTTCCCGAGCGGCAGCAGGCCGGTCGCGAGGAACATCCGGGCCAGGTCGCCGTCGCGCTGGCGCGGCCGGGCCTCGAACGCGTCGGTGCCGAACTGGGTCGGCAGGTGATGGACGTCGACGTTGTCCTTCACGAACGTCGGCACCCCGGAGAAGAACCCGCCCCGGGGGTCGCGAGCCGCCGCGCGGGCACGGTCGAAGGCGACGTACGCGACCGCCCCCAGCGCGGGGTCGACGTCCTCGACGCGGGCGATGGCGGCGTCCACCGCCTCCCGGACGGAGACCCGGCCGGCGTGGAGGGCGGCGACCAGGCCGACGGCGTCGAGGTCGCCCAGGGCGTCGTCGCGGAAGGCGTGCACACGAGGCATGCCCGCCATCCAACTACGCTCCCCGCGTGGTGTCCTGGCAGC
The DNA here is from genome assembly GCF_035503875.1 of Nocardioides sp. Taxonomy (GTDB): domain Bacteria; phylum Actinomycetota; class Actinomycetes; order Propionibacteriales; family Nocardioidaceae; genus Nocardioides. The sequence continues at coordinate 30,367 of NZ_DATJTA010000053.1, read as the reverse complement.
TGACGGGCGTGGCGGCGCTGATGCGCGCGACCCGCAAACGACGGTTCCTGACGGCCGAGGGCGGGCACGCGATGCTCGCCCGCGCCAAGGGACCCTCCGATCCCCCGGCCGCGTTGCGGCGCTCGGCGTCCGTGTCGACCCGGACGGTCGCCGGCTTCGACGTGCACCGGATCAGCCGGCCGGGCGCCCGCCCGGACCTGCCGGTCGTCGTCTACCTGCACGGCGGCGCCTACGTGAGCGAGATCGTGTCGCAGCACTGGTCGCTGGTCGGACGGCTGGCGCGCGAGCTCGACGTCGAGGTCTGGGTGCCCGTCTACGGCCTCGCGCCCGACCACGACGCGACCGAGGCGCACGAGCTGGTCGGCGCCCTGCTGGAGGCGCTGTACGTCGGCGGGCGGGCCTGCTGGCTGGCCGGCGACTCGGCCGGCGGCGGCCTGGCCCTCGCGGCGACCCAGGAGGCCGTCGCGCGCGGGCGCTCGACGGTGCGCGGGCTCACGCTGGTCGCCCCGTGGCTCGACCTCGGCATGCGCAACCCCGAGGTCGACGCGCTGGAGCCGCACGACCCGTGGCTGGCGCGCGCGGCGCTGAGGCCGATCGCGGACGCGTGGGCGGGCGGACTGTCGCCGGACGACCCGCGGGTGAGCCCGCTGTTCGGTCCGGTCGCGGGTCTGCCGCCCGTGGACGTCTGGGTCGGCACCCGCGACATCACGCTGCCGGACTGCCGGCTGCTGCGGGACCGGCTGGCCGGCGTGGTGCCGGTGGACTTCCACGAGCTGCCGGGCGGGCTGCACGTCGTACCCCTGCTCCCGGTACCGGAGGGCGAGGAGGCGCGGCGACGGATCGTCGCGCGGATCCGGCGGTGGCTACAGGAGGAGGGCGAGGACCAGCGGCAGCACGAGGCTGGTCGCGAGGGCGGTCAGGCCCATCGCGAGGCCGGAGAACGCCCCCTCGGTGCGGTCCTCGGCCAGCGCGCGTGAGGTACCGATGCCGTGCGAGACCGAGCCCAGCGCGATGCCGCGGGCGGTCCGGACGCGGATCCGCAGCAGGGTGAGGACGGCGGGGCCGGCGACGGCGCCGAGGATCCCGGCGACGATGGTGAGCGCCGCGGTCAGCTCCGGCAGTCCGCCGTTGGTCTCGGACAGCGCGATCGAGACCGGGGTGGTCGCGGCCTTGGGGGCGAGGGTGCGTTCGAGGAGCTCGTCGCCGCCGAGGACGCGGGCCAGCAGCACGGCGGAGCCGACGCTGACCACCGCGCCGAGGGGTACGGCGACCAGCAGCGGCACGACCAGCGACCGCAGCCGGCTCGCCTGCCGGTAGAGCGGGACCGCGAGCGCGACGGTCGCCGGGCCGAGCCAGAAGGTCAGCAGCTCGGTGCCGTCGAGGTAGTCGGCGACGTCCACGTCGAGGATCAGCAGCGTGGCGCCCACCAGCACGACCGCCACCAGCACGGGCTGCGCGACCGCATGGCCGCCCGTGCGGGCGTGGACGGCCCGGCCGGCCTGGTAGGCCAGCAGGGTCAGCACCAGGAAGAAGAGCGGCGACTCCAGCAGCCAGCTCATCGGCGCTCCCGGCCCGCCGGCACCCGGCTCAGCAGGGTGACGGTCCAGCCGACGACGGCCAGGCCCAGCACCCAGGAGCCGACCAGCGCCACGGAGATCGGGAGCGCGTCGTCGCGGATCAGCGACAGGTAGCCGACCACGCCCGCGCCGGCCGGCACGAACAGCAGTTGCAGGTGCCGGAGCAGCGCGTCACTGGTCCGCACGACACCTGCGTCGTCGCCGGGGCGGCGTACCAGGAGGACGACGAAGAGCAGCACCATCCCCACCACGGGACCCGGCACCGGCATCCCGGTCGTCCGGACCACCACCTCCCCCACGAGCTGGCATCCCAGCAGCCACGTCAGTCCGGCGATCACCGCCCCATCCTCGCCGCAGGGGTCGCGGTGCGGGCGGTGGGGCGCGCGGAGCGGCCTCGGCTCAGGCGGAGGCGCCCCGGCGGTGGCAGCCGACGAGGTGCGGGTCGAAGACGCCGATCGCCTCCATCAGGGCGAACATCGTGGTGGGACCGACGAAGGCGAAGCCGACCTTCTTCAGCCCCTTCGACAGCGCCGTCGACTCGGGCGAGGTGGTGGTCATCTCGTCGGTGTCGCCCCAGGCGGGCGGGTCGTCGGGCGCGAAGGAGAGCACGAAGGCCTCCAGCCCCTCCCGCTCCCGGAGCGCGACGGTGGCGGCGGCGTTGGTGATCGCGGCGTCGACCTTCAGCCGGTTGCGGACGATCCCGGCGTCGGCCATCAGCCGGGCGCGGTCCGCGTCGTCGTACGCCGCGACGACGTCGGCGTCGAAGCCCGCGAACGCGGCGCGGAAGCTCTCGCGCTTGTTGAGGATCGTCGACCACGACAGCCCGGACTGGAACGCCTCCAGGGTCAGGCGCTCCAGGTAGGCCGACTCGCCGTGGACGCGGTTGCCCCACTCGGTGTCGTGGTAGTCGCGCATCACCCCGGGTCCGCCGGCCCAGGGGCAGCGGGCGAGGCCGTCGTCGCCGGTCACAGGTCCCATGCCGGGCATCCTGTCGTACGGCGCCGACAGTCAGCGACGCTCGCGCAGCCGGGCGTTGGGGAGCTCGGGGGCGGGGATGGGCGGCAGCGGGTCGTCGACCGGGATGCCGAAACGGCCGTCGACCAGCCCGCCGGGCGTCAGCTGCCCCTGCCACTGCTCGCGGAAGGCGACGATCTCGTCGTGGCTGCGCCCGACGAAGTTCCACCACATCACGATCATCGCCTCGCCGAACGGCGGCCCGCCGAGCAGCAGCAGGCGTACGGCGTCGGCGCCGGCGCGCAGCTCCAGGCGGTCCGAGCCCGGCGGGACGTAGGCGAGCTCGTCCTTCGCCACGTCGACCCCCGCGACGACCAGTGCGCCCGTGTCGACCAGGACGCCGTGCTCGTACGACGCGTCGACGTCGAGCGTGATCGAGGCCCCCGGGTCGAGCAGCAGCTCGGCCCCCAGCAGCGGCGTGAACGTGGCGACCGGAGAGGTCTCGCCGATCAGCGAGCCCAGGAAGACCCGCGCCTCGAAGCCGTCGCCGCGGACCGGGGTGGGCTCGTGGTGGGCGAAGGTCGGCGCCGTGTCGCGCGCGTCGTCGGGCAGCGCGACCCACAGCTGAGCGCCGTGGAGCGTGGTCGTCGCCGCCGTGGAGACCTCGGAGTGGCTGATGCCGTGGCCGGCGGTCATCAGGTTGACCTCGCCCGGGCGCACCATCGCGTGGTGCCCGGCGCTGTCGCGGTGCTCGATCTCACCGGTGAAGAGCCAGCTGACGGTCTGCAGGCCGGTGTGCGGGTGCGGGGCGACCTTCATGCCGCCGGTCTGCGCCACGTCGTCGGGTCCGTAGTGGTCGAGGAAGCACCACGCCCCGATCAGCGAGCGACCGCGCTGGGGCAGCGTGCGTCGTACGCCCATGGCGCGGGGACCGCCGAGAGGTACGTCGCGCGGCGTCATGATCTCGACCGCCGGCGTCACGTGGGTCTCGCAGGTGAGCAGGGCGGGGTCGCGCTCGGGGTTCGTCATGCCCGGGCCGCGCAGTCCTGAGTCACGACCCGCACCGTCGAGGCGGGGTCCCGGAGGAGCCGGTCCGCCGGCCGCACCGGCCGCGGGGTCAGGTTGCCGCCGCAGTTGGGGCAGCTGCCGAGGAGGACGGTGTCGACGCAGTCGCGGCACCAGGTGCACTCGTAGGTGCAGATCATCGCGTCCGGCGCGTCCGGCGGCAGGTCCTTGTCGCAGCACTCGCAGTTGGGTCGCAGCTCCAGCATCCGCTCATTCTCGCACCGGCGGTCTCCATCGACGCCGACTCTGCGCTGCGGGGGTTCCGAGTCTCAGGACTTCGTCCGTTCGCACCTCAACCAGCGGCACCCGACGACGCTGGTTGAGAGCCTCGAAACCAGCGTCGCTCAGGAGAGCTGGGGCGGCTCGACGTAGTGCTTGGACTCGTCGCCGCGGCCCTCGCCGGGGGTGTAGGTGCTCGCCAGGGTGGAGATCACCCCGGTCCGGCCGCCGTCGGAGGGGACCAGGCGCACGATGATCGACTTGTACGCCGGCTGGTTGCTGCCCTCCGCGGTGTGGTCGAGGGCGACCAGCGGGTTGGTCTCGGGGTAGTACGCCGCCGCGCAGCCGCGCGGCTGGTCGTAGGCCACGATGCGGAAGGTCGGGACCTGGCGGACCGAGCCGTCCTCCCACTCGCTGACGAGGTCGACGAGGTCGCCCTCCTCGAACCCGAGGGTGGCGATGTCGTCGCGGTGGAGGAAGACGACGCGACGGCCGTTCTCGATGCCGCGGTACCGGTCGGACAGCCCGTAGATCGTGGTGTTGAACTGGTCGTGGGAGCGGATCGTCTGGAGCAGCAGCCGCCCGGGCGGCACCTCCAGCACCTCCAGCGGGCTGGTGCTGAACACCGCCTTCCCGACCTCGGTCGGGAAGGTCCGGGTGTCGCGCGGCGGGTGCGGGAGCACGAAGCCGCCCGGCTGCGACGCCTTCTCGTCGTACGCCGCGCATCCCGGGACCACCCGGGCGATGGAGCGGCGGATCTCGGAGTAGTCGGAGCGGTACGCCGCCCACGGGATGCCGTGGCGGTCGCCCAGCGTCGCCTCGGCCAGCGAGCAGATGATGTCGACCTCGGAGCGCAGGTGCTTCGAGGCGGGCTTGAGCGGGCCGTGGGACGTGTGCACCGCGGACATCGAGTCCTCGACGCTGACCTTCTGCAGCTGTCCGCCCGTCATGTCCCGCTCGCTGCGGCCCATGGCGGGCAGGATCAGCGCCTCGCGGCCGTGGACGACGTGGGAGCGGTTGAGCTTGGTCGAGACCTGCACGGTGAGCGCGGCCGAGCGCAGCGCGTCCTCGGTGACCGAGGTGTCCGGAGCCGCCGAGACGAAGTTGCCGCCGAGGCCCACGAAGACCTTCGCGTCGCCGTCGCGCAGCGCCTTGATCGAGGCCACCGAGTCGCGGCCGTGCTCGCGCGGCGGGTCGAAGCCGAACTCGCGCTGCAGCGCGTCCAGGAAGTGCTGCGGCGCGCGCTCCCAGATGCCCATGGTGCGATCGCCCTGCACGTTCGAGTGACCGCGCACCGGGCACAGGCCGGCACCCGGCTTGCCGATGTTGCCCTGGAGGAAGGCCAGGTTGGCGATCTCCTTGACCGTCGCCACGGCGTTGTGGTGCTGGGTGATGCCCATCGCCCAGCAGAACACCGTCCGCGAGGAGGCCTCGAGCAGGTCCGCCGTCTCGACGATCTGGTCCCGGGTGAGGCCGGTCGAGCGGAGCACCTTGTCCCAGTCGAGGTCGGCCAGCGCGGCGGCGTACTCCTCGAAGCCGGTGGTGTACTGCTCGACGAAGTCGCGGTCGACCGCGCCACGCTCGAGGAGGATCGAGCCGAGCGCCTGGAGCAGCGCCAGGTCGCCGTTGCCGCGGATCTGCAGGTAGAGGTCGGCCAGGCCGGTGCCGGGACCGACGACCCCGCGGGCCGTCTGGGGATTCTTGAAGCGGACCAGGCCGGTCTCCTTCAGCGGGTTCACTGCGACGATCTTGGCGCCGTTCTGCTTGGCCTCCTCCAGCGCGGTGAGCATCCGCGGGTGGTTGGTGCCGGGGTTCTGGCCCAGGATCACGATCAGCTCGGCGTGGTGGACGTCGTCGAGGCTGACCGAGCCCTTGCCGATGCCGATGGTCTCGGCGAGGGCCACCGAGGTCGACTCGTGGCACATGTTGGAGCAGTCCGGCAGGTTGTTGGTGCCGTAGGCGCGCACGAAGAGCTGGTAGAGGAACGCCGCCTCGTTCGACACCTTGCCGGAGGTGTAGAAGATCGCCTGGTCGGGGTCGATCGCGTTGAGGTGGCGGGCCATCAGCGAGTACGCGTCGTCCCAGCCGATCGGCTCGTAGTGGGTGCCGCCCTCGTGCAGCACCATCGGCTCGGTCACCCGGCCCTGCTGGTTGAGCCAGTAGTCGGTGTGCTCGGCCAGCTCGGCGACCGGGTGCTCGGCGAAGAACTCCCGCCCGATCAGGTCGCGGGTGGCCTCGTCGGCGACGGCCTTGACGCCGTTCTCGCAGAACTCGGCCGGATGCCGGTGACCCGGGCTCGGGTCGGGCCAGGCGCAGCCCTGGCAGTCGAACCCGTCGGTCTGGTTGAGACGCCGCAGCGTCCGCGCCGAGCGGGTCACCCCCATCTGGTCGACCGCACGCTTCAGCGCGACGGCGACCGCGTGGGGACCCGCCGCCGCCTTCGCGGGGTCACCGACCTCGACGTCGGCCTCGTCGATCTCGTGCGCGCGTGCTCGTCGGCCCATCCCTCATGTGTACCCGGTCGCCGCGCTCGGATCGACGTGCCTGGCCAGACCACCCGAAATCATCATTTCGGGCGACCCCCGTCGCGCACTACGGTCCTCCCATCTGGCCGCCCTCCGATCCAGCGGCCGAAACCCGAGGAGTCGCATGTCCACCAACGAGCCGCCCGTCGACCCGCCCGCGTCGAGTCCCGAGCCTCCCGTCCCGCCCTCGAGCGGGGAGCCCGGTGGCTACGCCGCTCCGCCGCCGCCCCCGGGCGGGTACGGCGCACCCCCGCCGCCCGCGGGGGGCTACGGCGCGCCGTACTCCGGCGGGTACGGCGCCCCGCCCCCGGCCGGCGGGTACGGCGCTCCCCCGACCGGTCCCGGCGACTACAGCGTCGGGACCGCCTGGAGCTACGGCTGGACGAAGTTCACCGCCAACCTCGGACAGATCCTGGTGGCGGTCCTGCTGCTGGTGGGCATCCAGGTCGCCGTGCAGGTCCTCACCTACATCGTCAGCGACTCGCTGGTGATCAGCTGGCTGTTCAGCCTGGCGTCGTGGGTGCTGTCCATGATCATCGGCGCCGGCCTGGTCCGTGCCGCCCTCGACATCACCGCGGGCCGGAGCGTGGACGCCGCCAAGATCCTGACCCCGCACAAGCTGGGCGACGTCATCGTCGTGTCGCTGCTGACCGGCATCGCCACGTTCATCGGCCTCATCCTCTGCGTGCTGCCCGGCCTCGCGGTCATGTTCTTCACCTCGTTCACGCTCTACTTCCTGATGGATCGCGAGGAGCTGGGCGCGATCGACGCCATCAAGGCGAGCTTCGAGTTCACCACGAAGAACGCGGGCAACGTCATCGTGTGGTTCCTGCTGAGCCTCGCCACGTGGTTCGTCGGCGCGCTGCTGTGCGGCGTGGGTCTGATCGCCGCGATTCCGCTGGTGCTCATCGGCACGGCGTACACCTACAAGAAGCTCACCGGCCAGGAGGTCGCCGCCTGAGCGACGGGCCCGGGGTTCTCGGGGAGCACCTGACGTTCTCCGGCGAAGTTTCGACGCAGAACGTCCAGGTTCCCCGGTGAACCGGGGAATCTACCGATCCGAGTCGTCCGCGGCCCACGTCCAGGCGTACCCCTCGTCCTCCACCGCGAGACCGCCCTCGCCGAGCTCCAGCGGGGCGAAGGTGTCGACCATGACGGCCGACTCCTCGAAGGCCTCGGCGCCGAGGGAGGCCTCGATCGCGGAGGGCTGGGGGCCGTGGGCGTGGCCGCCCGGGTGCAGGGAGATCGAGCCGAGCTCGATCCCGGAGCCCTTGCGCGCCTCGTAGTCGCCGGCGACGTAGAACATCACCTCGTCGCTGTCGACGTTGGAGTGGAAGTACGGCACGGGGATCGCGAGCGGGTGGTAGTCGACCTTGCGCGGCAGGAAGTTGCAGACCACGAAGTTGTGGCCCTCGAAGACCTGGTGCACCGGCGGTGGCTGGTGCACCTTGCCGGTGATCGGCATGTAGTCGTCGATGTTCAGCGTGTAGGGGTAGAGGCAGCCGTCCCAGCCGACGACGTCGAACGGGTGGGTCGCGTACGTCATCGCGGTCCCGACGATCCCGGCGCTCGTGCGGTGCTTGACCAGGACCGGCACCTCCGTCCCCTCGACCAGCAGCGGGTCGGAAGGTCCGTGCAGGTCGCGCTCACAGTACGGCGCGTGCTCCAGCAGCTGGCCGTAGCGGGAGAGGTAGCGCTTCGGCGGAGCGACGTGGCTGTTCGCCTCGATCGCGTACAGCCGCGACGCCTCGGCCGGCACCCAGCGATGGGTGGTCGCGCGCGGGACGACGACGTAGTCGCCGGAGCGGTACGGCACCACCCCGAACACCGTCTCCACCACGCCACTGCCGATCTCGACGAAGACGCACTCGTCGCCGATCGCGTTGCGGTAGTACGCTGACGGCGCGGTCCCCGTGACGACGTACGCGATCCGGACGTCGTGGTTGCCGAGGACGAGGCGCCGGTCGGTGACCGCGTCACGGCCGGTCTCCAGGTCGTGCAGGCGCAGGTGTCGCGGCTTCAGCGGGTGGTTGGGCACGGTGCGCTGCTCGGGCAACTCCCAGACCTCGCTGGCCAGGATCGCGGAGGGCACGCCGCGGTGGTAGAGCAGCGAGGAGTCGGAGGAGAAGCCCTCCTCCCCCATCAGCTCCTCACGGTAGAGGCGCCCGTCTGGGTCACGGTGCTGGGTGTGCCGCTGCCGCGGGACCTCGCCGACCGATCGGTAGTACGCCACGATGATCCCTCCGCCGCTCCGAGATGTCCGTTTATCGGACGTTCTGTATCGATATGTGCCGGTAGGGTACGCAGGTGCCCCTCTCCACGAAACCCTTCTGGGCGGCTCTCGTCGACGACGCCGCGATCTTCCCGCCGGGCGACGCCGAGTTCGGCCCGGCCGTCGCGGCACACGTGGCGCGCGACGAGCCGCTCGTCGGGAGCTTCGTGCTCCGCGACACCGACGTGCCGGCGCTCCGGGAGCACGCCGGCGACGCGGACCTCGCGGTCTCGGTGGTGCTCACGGGCGGCGCCGGCCAGGTGGCCGGGCCGGCGGCGTACTGCTCCCGCACCGGGCTGCGGCTCGCCGGGCTCGAGGTCGCCCTGCGCGACCTCGACGACCTGGCGGGCAACGCCCGCCGCGTCGTCGCCGCCGTCGACGCGGCCCGGGCGGACGGCTCGCTCGACGAGGAGGTGCCCGTGTACGTCGAGCTGCCCGGGCCGCCGTCGTACGGCTGGCTCGCGGCGGCCGACGAGGTGGCGGGCGCCGAGCTGCGGCTGAAGTACCGCACCAACGAGGTCGACTCCCCGACCCTCGCGGCCTGGATCGACGCCGCGCTCGACCGGGAGGCGCCGTTCAAGTGCACCGCCGGGCTGCACCGGGCGCTGCGCCACGACGAGGGCCATGGCTTCCTCAACGTGCTGCTCGCGACGGTCCGGGCCTTCGACGGCGCTTCCGCCGACGAGGTGGTCGCGACCCTGGAGGACCGGGAGCCGGCGCTCGACCCGGACGAGCTGGCCCGCGGCCGGCGCTGGTTCACCTCGTTCGGCTCGTGCAGCATCGACGAGCCGCTGGCCGACCTGCGCGCCCTGGGGCTGCACCCGTGAGCGGCGGCTTCGGACTCGACCACCTGCCGTACGGCGTCTTCTCGGTCGACGGCGGCGAGCGCCGGGTCGGCGTACGCCTGCACGACACCGTCGTCGACCTGCACGCGGTGACCGGTCGTCCCGAGTTCGCGCAGCCGTCGCTGAACGCCTTCCTGGCCCTCGGCCCGGAGGTCTGGCGGCAGACCCGCGAGGAGCTGGGCGAGCTCGCCCACCACGCGCCCGGGATCCCGCTCGACGACGTGGTGCTGCACCTGCCGTTCGAGGTCGCCGACTACGTGGACTTCTACGCCTCCGAGCACCACGCCTCGAACGTGGGACGGATCCTGCGGCCCGACCAGGAGCCGCTGCTGCCGAACTGGAAGCACCTGCCCGTCGGCTACCACGGCCGGGCCGGCACCGTCGTGGTGAGTGGTACGCCGATCGTGCGGCCCCAGGGCCAGCGCAGGACCGACGACGGTCCGACGTTCGGCCCCACGAAGCGGCTCGACATCGAGGCCGAGCTGGGCTTCGTCGTGGGCGCGCCCAGCCCGCTCGGCGCGCCGGTGCCGTACGACGACCTCGACCGGCACGTGTTCGGCGTGGTCGGCCTCAACGACTGGTCGGCGCGCGACGTGCAGGCGTGGGAGTACGTGCCGCTCGGGCCCTTCCTCGGCAAGTCCTTCGCGACCAGCATCAGCGCTTGGGTCACCCCGCTCGCCGCCCTGGACGCCGCGTGGTGCGACGTGCCCGGGCAGGACCCGCAACCCCTGCCGCACCTGCTGCCGAGCGACCCGGCCGAGCAGCCGCGCGGTCTCGACATCGCGGTCGAGGTCGAGCTGGACGGCGAGGTGGTCAGCCGCCCGCCGTACCGGACGACGTACTGGAGCCCAGGTCAGATGCTCGCCCACCTGACGTCCAACGGCGCCTCGCTTCGCACCGGCGACCTGTTCGCGTCCGGGACGATCAGCGGACCCGAGCCCGGTCAGCGCGGCTCGTTCCTGGAGCTGTGGTGGGGCGAGCGGTTCCTCGACGACGGCGCGGAGGTCGTGCTGCGCTACACCGCGCCCTCGACGGGCGGCGCGCTGCTGTCGCTGGGCGAGGTGCGGGGGCGGGTCGAGCCGGCCCGGGCGAGCTGAACGCATGGGACTCCTCACCCCGCTCGCGGTCCGGATCGGCGCCCTGCCGTGGATGCCGCGGCTGCTGCCGCAGGTGGTGTGGACCGACCGCCGGCTGCACGCCCTGACCCGCGGGCGCTACGGCGTCCTCGACCTCGCCGGCCTGCCGAACCTGGTGCTGACCGTCGTCGGCCGGCGCTCCGGGCTGCCCCGCTCGACGCCGCTGCTGTGCGTCCCGCACCGGGGCCACTGGCTGGTCGCCGGCTCCTACTTCGGCGGACCGGAGATGCCCGCCTGGGTGCACAACCTGCGCGCGGCCGGCGAGGCGACCGTCCGCGTCCGGGGGACGTCGTACGACGTGACGGCCCGGGAGGTCACCGGCGACGAGCGGGCCGAGGTGTGGCAGGTGATGCTGCGGACCTGGCCGAACTTCGCGACGTACGAGAAGCGCACCACCCGGGTGATTCCCGTCTTCGAGCTGGCGCGGAGGACGTAGCGTGCCCTCCGTGCAACTCGGCCAACACCCCGCACCCACCCACACGATCGCGCACCTGAGCGACCCGCACCTGCTCGCCGGCGGCGTGCGGCAGTACGGCGTCGTCGACACCGAGGTCGGCCTGCGCCGCGCGCTCGAGAGACTGGCGCACGTCGCGCTCACTCCGCAGGCCCTGGTCTTCACCGGCGACCTCGCCGACAAGGCCGAGCCGGAGGCCTACACGCGGCTGCGCGAGATCGTCGAGCCCGCCGCCGCGGACCTCGGCGCCGAGGTGATCTGGACGATGGGCAACCACGACGAGCGGGCGGCGTACTCACGCGGGCTGTTCGGCGTCGAGCCCGACTCCCCCGAGGCCACGCAGGACCGGGTGCACGACGTGGCCGGCCTGCGGATCGTCGCGCTCGACACCAGCGTCGTCGGCTACCACCACGGGGAGCTGACCGAGGACCAGCTGCACTGGCTGGCCGGCGTACTGGCCACGCCCGCGCCGTACGGCACCATCCTGGCGATGCACCACCCGCCCGTGCCGACACCGATGCTGCCCGCCGCGGAGGTCATCGAGCTCGCCGACCAGCACCTCCTCGCCGAGGTGGTGCGCGGGACCGACGTACGCACGATCCTCGGCGGGCACCTGCACTTCTCGACGTACTCCACCTTCGCCGGCATCCCGGTCTCGGTGGCCTCCGCGACCTGCTACACCTCGGACCCGGCGCCGATGGAGCGCTTCGTGTCGGGGGTCGACGGGCACCAGTCGTTCTCGATGATGCACGTGTACGACGACCGCGTCGTCCAGACGACCGTCCCGCTGGCCGAGGCCCCCGAGCTGACCGGCTTCCCCTCCGACGTACGCGCGCAGCTCGAGGCGCTGACGCCGGAGGAGCGGCGCGAGCACCTGTCGCGCAAGGACTCGGACTTCAACAACGACCTGGAGTCGCACGAGCCCCGCTGACCCCGCCGACCCGGCGCGAGTTCGCGCCGGGTCGGCACCACATTCACGCCGGGTGGGCGTGGGTCAGAGGGCGTGGGCGGCGCGGGAGGCGGTCTCGACGGCGCCGCGGATCAGGGCGAGGCCGGTGCAGTCCCCGACCGGGTGGACCGGGACGCCGGGGAGGCGGGCGACCAGGGCGTCGTGCAGGGCCAGGTCCGGGTGGGCGGCGCCGGCGAGCACGACCGTGTCCGCGGCGAGGTCGCGCGTGGCACCGCCCGCGGGGCGGAAGGCGAGCCCGGACAGGGTGATCCGCTCGACGACCGCGCCGGCATGAGCGGTGACGCCGAGCCGGTCGAGGCGGTCCATGTGCTCGGTACGGCGCTTCCAGCCGATCTCCGGCGCGAGCTCGGGACCCTCCTCCAGCAGCGTGACCAGCCGTCCGCGGCGGGCCAGGAACTCCGCCAGCTCGACGGCGACCAGGTCGCCACCCACGATCGCGACCCGGCGCCCGACCGGCAGCCAGGCGCGGCTGGCCGTGCGCAGCAGACCGGGACGGAGCAGGCGCTGACCCGGCAGGCCGGCGAGCCGCTCGCGGAGCTCGACCCCGCGCCGTACGTGGGGCAGGTGGGCGCCGGGAAGGGCCGGCACCTCGATCCGGGCGCCGGTGGCGACGACGACCGCGTCCGGACGGAGTCCGGCCACCAGGTCGGGCGTCGCGTCCGCGCCGAGGCGTACGTCGACCCCCGCCCGCGCGACCTCGCCGAGCAGCCAGCCGAGGAACGGCTCGTTCTCGGGGTGCACGACCGACGCCCAGACCAGCGCGCCACCGAGCCGGCGGCCGCGCTCGAGCAGCGTCACCCGGTGGCCGCGGCCGGCCGCGACGCGGGCCGCCTCCAGTCCGCCGGGGCCGCCGCCGACGACCACCACGTGCCGCGTCCGAGGAGCGGGCACGGGCAGCAGCTCCAGCTCCCGGCCGGTCCGGGCATTGACGGCGCAGTCGACCGAGAAGCGCTGCTCGAGCGAGTCGATGCAGTTCTCGCAGGAGATGCAGCGCCGCACCCGGTGGCCCTGGCCCGTGGCCAGCTTGCGCGGCAGGTCCGGGTCGGCGAGCAGCGGCCGCGCCATCGCGACGAAGTCGGCCCGACCCTCGGCCAGGACCCGCTCGGCGAGCGCCGGGTCGTGCAGGCGCCCGACGGCGATCACCGGCACGTCGACGACCTGGCGCACGGCGGCCGCCGCCCCGACGTTGAGCCCGTCGCCGTCGTCGGCGCCGTTGACCATCCGCGTGACCAGGCGGTCGATCACGCCGCCGCTGACATGGAAGGCCGCGACCCCCGCCTCCACGAGCATCGGCGCGGCACCTGCGGTCTCCCAGACCGGCCGGCCGCCGGCAACCCGCTCGTAGCCGGAGATCCGCAGCGTGACCGGCAGGTCGACCTCGGCCCGGATCGCCGCGAGCACCTCCAGCAGCAGCCGCAGCCGGCCCTCGGGGCTCGACCCGCGGTAGCGGTCGGTGCGGCGGTTGCGCTGCGGCGCGAGGAACGAGCCGATCATCATGTAGCCGTGCGCGGCGTGCAGCTCGAGGCCGTCGTACCCCGCCTCGGCGACGCGGTGCACCGCCGCCCGGTAGAGGTCGAGCAGCTCGCCGATCTGGTCCTTGGTCAGCTCCTCCGAGGGTCGGCCGGTGAGGTACGACGGGATCACGCTCGGACCCAGCGACGTCACGCCGTGCATCTCCGGGCCGAGCCCGTCCGGCCCGGCGTGCACGATCTGCGGCTGGATCCGGGCGCCGTGCTCATGCACCGCCTCGACCAGCCGCCGGTGCGCGGCCACCGCCTCCTCCGTGCCGATGTGGAGCCCGCCGGGCGTCTCCGGGTGCCGGTGGTCGATGCCCGTCGCCCCGAGCGTGACCAGCCCGACGCCGCCCGCGGCACGCTCGGCGAAGTAGGCGACCGTGCGGTCCGACGGCAGCCCGTCCGGAGTGCCGTACATCGTCTCCATCGGGGACATGACGATCCGGTTGCGGGTCGTCATCGACCCGATCCGACCCGGTCGCAGCAGGTGCGGGAACGCGTTCACGAGGCGGGTCAGCGGTCGGCGTACGCCGCCTCGACGAACCGCCCGCCGAAGGCCCGCAACGGCAGGTCGGCGCTGGTGACGATGCCCGGCGGAGCTGCGACCACAGCCGGGATCGCGTTCAGCGCGGGCATCCCGGTCACGGTCATGCCGATCGCGGCGAAGGACTCGACCGAGGAGAAGTCGGTGCCGGGCTTCGGCAGGATCAGGTGCTTGCTGTAGATCACCGGGTCGCCCTGGATCTTGGTGATGTAGCAGCCCTGGACGTCCCACTTGGGCTCGGTGAGCGGCGTCATCTGCCACTCCAGGTGCAGCTCGACGCGGGGTACGCCGGCGACCCGGCCGACGTACTGGAACGCGGCGCCGCCGACCGAGCCCTGCGGCAGCTGGTACCAGCCCAGGTCGACGTCCTTGGTGCACGCGCCCAGCTGGTAGTCGAAGGTGACCTCGTCGAGCTCGATGCCGAAGCAGTCGGCCATCAGGTGCACGCCGTCGCCGAAGACGCGGGTCCCGATCTCCAGCAGCCGGGGCACCTCCGGGTCGTCGACGGGACGACCGAAGCCGCAGTTGGCCCAGGTGTCGGAGGAGTGGTGGCACGAGACGTCGACGGACTCGATGCAGGTGACGTTCTCGATCTCCGCGACGTCCGCGGAGTGCACCGTCGTCAGGATCTGGGCCAGCCCGGGGTTCATGCCGGTGCCGTAGAAGGTCGAGCCGCCGCGCTCGCAGGCGGCCGCGATCAGCTCGGTCTCGGTGGTGCCGTCGGCTCGGCGGTGGTTGGCGGCGCGGTGGTGGCCGGTGATCCAGTCGGCGGTCGTCACGATGTCGATGCCGGCCTCGAGGACCTCGACGTACAGGTCGACGTCGGGCCACACGCCGTGGAAGGTGAGGACGTCCGGCTCCGCCGCCAGGATCTCCGCGACCGTCCCGGTGGCCAGGACGCCGATGGGGTCGATGCCGGCGATCTCGCCCGCGTCGCGGCCGACCTTCTCGGGCGAGTAGCAGTGCAGGCCCACCAGCTCCAGCTCGCGATGGCGCTGCAGGCGCTTGACCATCTCGGTGCCGACATTGCCGGTGGCGACCTGGAAGACGCGGATCGGACGCTGGGGTGCCATGCGCGGAACCTAGACCCGCGCGCCTTTTGGGACAAGACCCGTCCGGAAATGGGCGGACGTCATCCGAGCCGGTCGTCCGAGCGACCGGCTCGCATGACGTCCTCGTCTCTCAGCCCGCGACGTCGAAGGGCAGGCTCGCCACCGGGTTCTCGAACTCGCTGAGCCGCACGCTGACCTCCAGCGTCCAGGCTCCGGTGGTCGGGACCGTGGTCGTGCCCGTCCAGCTCCCGGCGCCGACCTCCTCGAGCACGAGCGGCCCGAGGTCGAGCCCGTCCGAGCGGAGCCGGACCACCGGTACGTCGACCGGCGTGACGGGCTCGCCCGCCTCGTCGACGGCCTGGATCTCCAGGGTCGTCCGGCCGTCGGCGGCCCGGTCCACGACGGCGTCGATCCGTCCGTCGCCGAGCTCGCCGGACAGTTCCTGCGGGCCGGCACCCGCGGCGACACCGGCCGGTGGCACCGCAGCCGTGGGTCCGGGGACCGCGATCAGCCCACCGCCGGCCGCGACCAGGACGGCCGCCCCCAGGGCGAGCGTCGCGCGACGCCCGGCCGAGACCACCCCGGCGAGACCCGCGAGCGCCCCGAGCAGGAGCAGGCCGCGCCACGAGAGCGCCCCGTCCAGCCAGGTGGCCCAGTCCCGCAGCCGACCGCCGGTCGACAACGGCAGCCAGAGCACGGCCGCGGCCACCGCGACCAGCCAGGCACTCTGCCGCACAGCGGTACGGCGCAGCACGACCCCACCGATCGCGACGGCGGTCGCGAGCAGACCGAGCACGCCCACGACGGTCGCGGCCGGGCCGGCCTCCGCGGCCGCGGCGGTCGTCGTACCCGCCGACGGGGTGCCGACCGAGAACGAGATGGCGCCCGACACCACGTGCGTGTCGGCCGAGGCCAGCTCCCAGCTGACCACGATCGTGCCCTCGCCCAGGTCCTGCTCGGGCACGATCGTCACGACCGAGTCACTGGATCGCGCCTCGACGTCGAGCTCGGCTCCGTCGGCGGCGAAGATCCGGGCGCGCTGGAGGCGCACCGGCTCGTTGAAGGTCAGCACGATCTCCGCCGGTGCCGCCTCGACGACGCTGCCGTCGGCGGGGTCGCTCGAGATCAGCTGCGCATGGGCGGCGGCCGGCGAGATGCCGGCCGCCGTCGCAAGCAGAGCGAGACCGATGACGAGCGCGAGCCGGAGGACCCGGGTCACGGACGGCGGGTGCGGACCAGCGCGAGCGCGCCCGCCGCGAGCCCGAGCAGACCCGCGACCAGGCCCGCGACTCCGAGCGCGGTGCCGGTGCCGCTGTCGTCGTCGCTCGCGGCGTCCGCGTCGGCGTCGTCGGCGGGCACGTCCACGGGCATGGTCGAGCCGTCGCCCTCCTCGGAGCCGGCTCCGTGCGCGCCGTGGGCGTCGCCGGCGGCGTCGGTGATCGTGACGACCGGCGCAGGGTGCTCCGGCTCGGCGGCATCCGGCTCGACGACCTCGGTCCAGGCCGTCTCGCCCTCCTCGCAGGTCTGGATCGTCGGGAAGGCCAGGGTCTCGCCGGCCGCCTCGGGCAGCTGCAGGGAGAGCTCGAAGGCGTCCCGCTGGTCGTCGGGCAGGGGCGTCGTCGCCGTGTAGACGATCTGCGCGACCCGCTCGGTGATCTCGTTGCCGTGCGCGTCCTGGACGGGCTCGTCGAGCTTCTCGGTCACCTTCTCGACGTCGTAGTACGGGTTGCGGGTCGGCGTGGCGGCGTTGATCTCCTCCGGCAGCGCGATGGCGACGCGCGTGGTGGGCGAGCCCTCGCAGCCGTGCCCGACGCTGAAAGTCAGCACGGTGTAGGCGCCGGCCGCGGTCTCGGTCGGGGTGATGGTGACGTGGGCGGCGGCCGGGCCGGCGACGCCGAGGGCGAGCGCGACGGCGGCGGTGGGCGCGCCGACGCGCGCGAAGGTACGGACGGACATGGTGGTGCTCCTGATCTCGGATGAAAGAGGGTGGGTACGACGACCGCCCCCTCGGACCGGGAGCGGGTCAGGCGGCGAGCACCAGGGCGGGCGGTCCGCGACGGGCCACGCAGGAGCCGAGCAGCAGCTCCCGCCGTACGGCGCGGAGCAGGAAGCGGGTGCGCAACGCGGGGGCCGGTGCGCGCCGGACAGGCGCCGCGATCGGCGCGATCAGCCGCAGCACCGGCGCCGCCGCCAGGGTGAGCAGCGTGAACAGGGCGCGCTCGCCCGACGCCAGCCAGAGCCCGACCCCGACCGCGGCCAGGAGGTGCGTCAGCGCCATGGGCAGCTGGGACGGCTGGAGGTCCGCGAGCAGGTGCAGCACCCAGTCGGGCACGACGGGGCCGTCGGCGTGGCCGGTGGCGAGCTGGGGATGCAGCTGGTCGGCGAGGTTGCCGACGCGACGGGTGCTCGCCAGGACCGACTCCGAGGGGACCGGGACCACGGGAGGCGCGGGCTGCGCCGTCACGCCGTCGCCGGCGTGACCGGCGGTCGCGGTGAGCACGGTGTGCACGAGGGTCTGGCCGCCGGCCACCAGGGCGACGACCCGGCCGGTGGAAGCGGCGCTGCGCAGCAGCGGACAGGCGCCCGCGACGAGCAGGAGGACCAGGACCGTGAAGCCCGTCGTACCGGGCAGCCGGCCGCCCGCGAGGGTGTGCGCGACGGTACCGAGCATGGTCGCGACCCCAGCCAGTGCGACGGCGCGCACCAGCCGCAGCGCGGGGCTCGCCTCCGTGATCACCCGCCCATTCTCCATGCTGGGCCGGATCAGGTGGACTCGTGTGGGATGACCAGGACCTGCAGGACCCGCTGGGCGATCGACCCGGACCGGGCGGCGACCACGAGTCGGCGTCCCCCGGCCTCGGCGCCGCGCATGGCACCGACCAGGACGGAGACGGCCTGCGAGCAGACGTACGACGCGTCACTGAGGTCGACGGTCAGCTCGTGCGCGACGCCGTGGATCTCGAGCGCGCTGCGCAGGGCCGGGACCCCGAGCTCGTCGAGGTCGCCCTCGACGCGGAGCCGGTCGGGCCCGTCGGACTCGATGCGGCACTGGGGAAGGGGCACCGCGTCACCGTAGCCAGAGCGTCGTGCCGTCATGCGTGGCGGTCGCCCGCAACACCGGTCCAGTCCAATTGACGATTTTTTCCATTGTTCGGATAAAGTCAAGTAACTTAGTACTACTTAGACGAGCAAGGAGTGCCCATGGGACCGGTCATCGGCTACGTGCCGGGTGTCTACGACCTCTTCCACGTGGGCCACCTCAACGCCCTGCGGCAGGCCCGCGCGATGTGCGACGTCCTGGTCGCAGGGGTGGTCGCCGACGAGGTGTGCGAGGAGAAGAAGGGCGTGCGCCCGTTCGTCCCCCTCGCCGAGCGGCTGGAGATCGTCGAGGCGATCGGCATCGTCGACGCGGTGTACGCCGAGGTGACGACCGACAAGGCCGACGCCTGGCGCGAGGTCGGCTTCCACCGGCTCTTCAAGGGCGACGACTGGCAGGGCACGGCCAAGGGCGACGCCCTGGTGACTCGGATGCAGGGGCTGGGCGTCGAGATCGTCTGGTTCCCCTACACGCTGCAGACCTCGAGCACGGCCCTGCGCTCGGCCATCGGCAGCGCCCTCGCGGGATGAGCGTCAGCGTCACCGACGACGGCATCCGGCTCACCTCCCCGCCCGCCACTCCCCTGGTCGTCACGCTGGACGGCCGTTACGTCTGGTCGTTCACCCCGCAGCGCGACGGGCGTCCGTCCGGCTCCGGCGTCCTCGTCGAGTGGCCGGCGGCGCTCACGTCGTACCTCCACGGGCGCAGCGCGGTCCGGGTCGCCGACGTCGACGGCGAGCGGGTCCTCTTCGACGACGAGGTCGTGCTCGGTACGCCGGCCGACGAGCTCGCCCGGGTGCGGGTCGAGGACCGGCAGGGCAACCCGCTGGCCATCGACAAGGTCGGCCACCTGTGCCGGGCCTTCGACGCCACCGACGAGTCGATCCGCGCGGAGATCCTGCACGGCACCCGTCGCGCGCTCGACGACCTGCGCGAGCACGCCGGCGTCGAGGCGTACCTGAACTACGGCGCCCTGCTCGGCGCCGTCCGGGACGGCGCCATGATCGCCCACGACTCCGACACCGACGTCTGCTACCTCTCGCGGCACACCTCGCCGGCCGACGTGATCCTGGAGTCGTTCCACGTCGAGCGGGTGATGCGGGGCCGCGGCTGGCGCTGCATCCGGATGTCCGGCGGCGACGTGAAGCTGCTGCTGCCGCTCTCCGACGGCCGCGAGTGCCACATCGACATCTTCGTCGCCTTCCACGTCGGCGACACGTTCTTCCAGCTCGGCAACCGCAGCGGGACGCTGCCCGCCTCCGCGATCCTGCCGGTCTCGACGATCACCCTGCACGGCGTCCAGTTCCCGGCCCCGGCCGACCCCGAGGCGATGCTGGCGTTCGTCTACGGACCCAGCTGGCGGGTCCCCGACCCGTCGTTCAAGTACGCCGACCCGCCCGCCGGCATCCGGCGCCTGGACGGGTGGCTGCGCGGCTTCCGCACCCAGGTCGGGACCTGGACGGAGCTGCACCGCCGCGGTCCCGCCGCGCCGATCCGGCGCTCGGACCTCGCCGCCTGGGTGCACCGGCAGCTGCCGCGCCACGCCCCGGTCGTCGACCTCGGCTGCGGCACCGGCCGCGACGCGCTCTGGTACGCCCGCACCGGCCGCCCGGTCCTCGCGGTCGACTTCGCCCGGGCCGCCCGCGGGGTGCTCCAGCAGCGGGCGCGGCGCCTCGGCGTCGAGGTGCCCTTCGAGATCGTCGCCCTCGGGGACCTCCGCGCCGTCCTGACCCTCGGCGCCACCCTCGCCCGATCCCCCCACCACGTGCACGCGCGCCACCTGGTCGGTGCCCTCGACGACGCCGAGCGGGCCAACCTGTGGCGGCTGTGCCGGATGACCGGGCGCAGCTCGTTCCTCGAAGTGGCCGTCGCCGGGAGCGGGCTCCCCGAACCCGTGGGACCCGCCCGGCGCGTCGACCTGGCCGAGCTGGTCGCCGAGATCGAGGCGGCGGGCGGGGTCGTCGAGCTCCAGGAGGTCGGTCCCGGCACCGACCTGGCAGGCCAACCCGACCCTGCCGTCGCCCGGCTCCGGGTCGGCTGGCCCCGCCCCGGGTCGTCGGCCCCCACCCAGCCCGCTACACGCGTCCGGCAGCACCCCCGGCGAGAGAAGCAGAGGAGCGTCGCATGAGCGCCGTCCAGTCCCGTGTCCGCAGCGCCCGCGACCGCCTCGAGCAGCTGCGCCGGCGCCCGCTCTCCGTCCGCGCGCGCCTGGCCGCGCTCGAGGCCGAGGCGCAGGAGAACCGCCAGCTCAACCGCCGCATCGCCGAGCTCACCGACGTGGTGACCGAGCTGCTCATCCCGCTGTCCGAGCGGAACGAGGACCGGGTCGACGAGGTGCTGGCGGCGTACCGCGCCGGGCAGGTCTGAGGGTCGGGGTGATGTCGCCGTCGGCGGGATAGTCCGTCACAGGAGGGGGGTCCGCGGTGCGGAATCCACCCCCTGTGTGACGGACTACCCCGCCGGGCTGGGCTCGAGAGGCGCGGAGGGTCAGACGCCCTCGGGACGCCGGTGTCCCCAGTAGTGCGCGGAGTCGTAGCGCACCGGCAGCCAGGTCTCGTCGTCGATGAGGATGCCGCCGACGCCGTACTCGATGCCGAAGCCGGAGGGGCTGCGGACGTAGAAGGAGATCATCTCGTCGTTGGTGTGCTTGCCCAGCGTCGAGAGGACCGTGACGCCGGCGTCCTGGACGGCGTCCCACTGCCGGCCGAGCAGGTCGAGGTCGTCGATCTCGAACATGAAGTGGCCGATGCCGGCGGGGCGGTGCGGCGCGTTGGCGAAGGCGAACGAGTGGTGGCGCGGGTTGCAGTGCACGAAGGTGCCGAGGTCGCCCGGCATCTCGATGTGGTCGCTGAGCCGGAACCCGAGGATCTCGCGGAACAGCTTGTTGTACGCGTCGTTGCCGTGGTGGAGGGCCTGGAAGGCGTGGCCGAAGCCGAGGTCGCCCGCGACGAAGCTGGCACCGATCGGCGAGACGAACTTCTCGGTGGCGCTCTTCAGGCCCCAGAACAGCTCGTGGTCGATGATGTCCTCGGGGTCGCGGAAGCGGACCACGTCGACGACCTTGCGCTCGGCGATCAGCTCCGCGGAGCCCTGCTCGACGGCGTACCCGGCCTCGGTGAGGCGGGCGGTCAGCTCGGCCAGCGCCTCCGGGCCGCCGACGTCCCAGCCCAGCGCGAGGGCGCCGCCCTCGTCGGCGCGGCGGACGTCGAAACGGTACGCGTAGTGGTCCATCCGGAGCAGCAGCCGGTCGTCGTCGCGGTGCGCCACCTGGAGGCCGAGCAGGCCGGAGCCGAACTTCACCCACTCGTCCAGGTCGGTCGCGGAGACCACCGCGTACCCCAGGGCCTTGACCTTCGCCTGCATGTCGTTCTCCTCGTCTAGAAGTCCTGAGGCGATCCTGCGCTCCCGCGCGGGACGCTCCCAGTGCTCGTGGCACGGAGCGGAAAAGCGCCTAGGAGCCGGCCAAGCGTTCGGCGCGCTCGCGCAGCAGGGCCGCACCCTGCTCGGCCACCCGGGACAGGGCGGCGATCCACTCCTCGATCCGGGCGACGGTGGCGCCCTGGGGCAGTCCCGAGAGCCGCAGCGCGAGCCGGGTCTGGTCCTCGTCGGTCGGCATCGGGACGATCACGGAGTGCAGGTCGTGGGTCGCGTCCGGGTCGAGCACGGGCTCGTAGAGCGACGCGCTCTCGGAGATCATCTGGCGGATCCGACGCTCGTGCACGGGCATCACGTCGACCCCGGAGTAGTCGCTCATCAGCGCGACCCGGTCGGCCGGGGCCTGGGGCACGAGGGAGAGCGAGTAGCCGTGGCGCCGTACGGCGGCGAGGTTCGCGCGGAAGCTGGCCCGGTCCTCCTCGGAGGCCTTGGCGCGGCTCAGCCAGCGCCCGACCTCCTCGTCCGGCGCCTGGGCGCAGAAGACGGTGCCGACCGGGGGGATCAGCGGGATCCGGTGACCCACCGCGAGGCTGCCGGGCTCCTGGCCACCGCGGCTGGAGGCGGCCACGAAGACCGCCTCGTCGCCGACCCGGGCCATCACGCTGCAGTCGGCGCCGAGCTCACGGGCGAGCTCCTCGAGCGGGCCGCGGACCACCTCGGCCATCTGGGCGCTCTCGATCAGCTCGGGGTCGGAGCTCGCGACCGGCGACGGCAGGGCGAAGCGGCCGTAGCCGCCCTGGAAGAAGAGCAGCGGCAGCGTCGGGCGCTGGACGGCGAGGTCGAGGACCCGGCCGACGACGATCGCGTGGTCGCCGCCGTCGAGCTCCTCGGCGACCTCGCACTCGATCCACCCGACGGCACCGGCCAGGACCGGCGACCCCTGAGCCGCCGGCTCCCAGCCGACGCCCTCGAACTTGTCCTCGGCCCGCGAGGCGAAGCGTCCGCAGAGGTCCTGCTGGTCCGCCGCGAGGACGTTGACGCAGAAGTACCGGCTGGTGCGCAGCCGCGCGTAGCTGCTCGACGTCCGGGTGGGGAGGTACGCCACCAGCGGCGGGTCGAGCGACACCGAGGTGAAGGACCCCACGACCATGCCCACCGGCCGGCCCGTGTCGTCGATCGCGGTGACGACCGCGACCCCCGTCGGGTAGTGGCCGAGCGTCTCCCGGAACAGCGCCGGGTCGAACGAGTGGGTCTCCATGGTCGTGCTCCTGTCCCGGACGACGGCGACGATCAGGCGGACGCCGAGGGAGCGCCCGAGTTCTTGATGAGTCGGTAGACCTCGGTGCGCAGCTCGGCGAACTTCGGCAGCGCCTTGGTGTCCAGCTGGTGCCGGGGCACCGGCAGCTCGACGGGGATCATGGCGGAGACGGTCGCGGGCTTGCCGGACAGCACGAGCACCGTGTCGGCCAGGTAGACGGCCTCGTCGATGTCGTGGGTCACCAGCATGACGGTGATGCCGAGGTGGTCGCGCACCCGCAGCACCAGGTCCTCCAGCTCGGCGCGCGTCTGCGCGTCGACCGAGGCGAACGGCTCGTCCATGACGATGGCGCGGGGCTGGCAGGCCAGCGCGCGGGCGATGGCGACGCGCTGCTGCATGCCCCCCGAGAGCTGCCACGGGTAGGCGTCGGTCACGTCGCGCAGGCCGACCTCGGTCAGCGCCTCGGTCGCCATCCGGACCCGCTCGGCCTTCTTGATCCCCATCGACCGCAGCGGGAGCGCCACGTTGTCGAGCACGGAGAGCCACGGCATCAGCGAGCGGCTGTAGTCCTGGAAGACGATCGCCAGGCCCTCCGGCGGCGACTTCACGGTCGTGCCCTCGAAGACCACCGCGCCCTGGCTGGGCTGGAGCAGTCCGGTCAGGCTCTGCAGCAGGGTGGTCTTGCCGACACCGGACGGGCCGACGATGCAGACGAACTCGCCCTGGCCGACCGAGAACTCCAGACCCTCGAAGATCTGGCGCGGGCCGTACGCGTGGCCCAGCCCCTGGACCTGGATCACCGGGGTGTCCGAGGTGGCTGCGGGCTGCCCCGCGGTGTTCTCGGTGGTCACGGTCATCACTTTCCTCCGTTGTTGTGGGCGGTCATGCCGCGGTGCCACGACAGGGCCCGGCCCTCGACGAGGGCGAAGAGCTTGTTGAGCAGGTAGCCGAGGATGCCGAGCGCGATGATCCCGGTCCACATGGCCACCGTGTTGAAGCTGCGCTGGGCGTCGAGGATGAAGTACCCGATGCCGCCCGGGGTGCCGACCATCTCGGAGATCACCATGGCGACGACCGAGATCGCCAGCGCCGTACGGGCGCCCGCGAAGATCTGCGGCGCCGCGTTGGGCAGGATGATGAAGCGGATCCGGTGGCTCAGCTTGAGCCGGTGGCTGGCGGCCACCTGGCGCAGCACGGGCTCGACGGATCGGACGCCGTCGATGGTGTTGAGCAGGATCGGCCAGGTCGCGACCAGCGCGATGATGCCGACCTTCATGCTCGTGCCGAGGCCGAGCAGCAGCACCATGACGGGAAGGATGGCGACACCCGGGGTGGCGCGCAGGAACTCCACGATCGGGCGTACGGCGTTGTCGAGCCAGTCCACGACGCCGAGGAGCATGCCCAGGACGACGCCCGCGACGACCGCGATGCCGAAGCCCAGGGCGAGCCGCTGGACGCTGGGCCAGATCTCGGTCCGGATCCCCTCGAAGAACCAGATGTCCACGAACTCGTCCATGATGTCGGCGAGCGGCGGGAAGTAGAAGTTGGTGCTGTTGGCGCTGGCGAACCACCAGATCGCCACGAGCAGCACGGGGAGCCACAGCTCCCACAGGACGCGACGGACCATGCTCATCGAGGTGCTCATCGGTTCTTCTCCCTCTCGGAGGGGTGCCACCACAGGACGCGCCGCTGGGCGGCCACGAGCACCCAGTTCAGGGCGACGCCCAGCAGGGCCGCGGTGACGACGTAGACGAACATCCGGTCGTTGTCGTTGACGGTCAGCGTGCTGTAGAGCCGCTGGCCGAGGCCCGGGGCGCCACCGAGGAACTCCGAGGAGATCGTGATCAGCAGGCTGATGGTCGCGGAGATCCGCAGCCCGGTCATCAGGAACGGCAGCGCCGAGGGGAAGTAGATGTCGCGGATCCGGCTGGTGCGGCTGAGCCGGAACGACGTGGCGACCTGGCGCATCTGCGGCGACAGCTGCTGGGCGGCGTACGTCGCCTGCACCAGGATCGGCCACACGGCGCTGAACATCACCAGGATCAGGACCATCGAGCGGTTCGACCCGAAGAGCAGCAGCACGACCGGGAGGATCGCGACGCCCGGGATGGTGCGCCCGAAGTCGATCACGAAGCGGGTGCTGCGCTCCATCGCGGGGAACGACCCGTTGAGCAGGCCGATCGGCACGCCGATCAGCACCGACAGCGCGAACCCGATGAGCGCCGAGGAGAGCGTGTTGCCGACCGCCGACCAGTAGTCGCCGGTGGTGACCATGTCCGAGCCGGTCTCGACCAGCTCGGCCGGCGTCGGCACGCCGGCCGCCGAGCCACCCGTCCTGGCGAACACGTGCCAGATGAGGAGGGCGACCAGCAGTGCCACGACCTTCTGCACCAGCGACACCGCCCGGGCGCGGCGGGCGGCCCTCGGGCGCCGCCTCGTCGGTGCCACGGGCACGGCGTCCGCCGACGCGGGGGTGGCCCCCGCGTCGGCGGACGTGCGATCGATCACTGCGCCCATGTCAGTCGTTCGCGAGGAGGTCGTCCGCGGCGGGCGCGTCCTCCTCGGCGATCAGGTCGTAGCGGAGCACCCGGTCGATGCCGGCCTCGACGATCTCCTCGTCGATCGCCTCCTCGCCGAACTGCTGGTAGACGGCCTTCTGCAGCAGCTCGGCCGGCGCGTCGACGTACGTCTCGGCGATCTGGGCGGGCAGCGCCGGGTCCGCGTTGAGCAGCTTGTTGGCGTCCAGGATCGCGGTCGCGAACTTCTCGACCGTGTCGCCGTTGGACTGCGCGAACTTCTCGCTCGTCACGTAGGTGTAGGCGAGCTCGCCCTCGCCACCGGCCACGAAGCCGGCGAGGTGCTGGAGGTCCGGGTCGGCCAGGGCGGCCGTGCCGGCGGGCTCGGCCGTGGTGACCACGTCGACGCTGCCCGACTTCAGCGCGGCGATGGTGTTGGGCACCTCGACGAACTCGATCTTCGAGGAGTCGCCTCCCTCGGCGTCCACGACCGTGCGGACGTCGACCCAGATCTGGCTCTTGGTCTGCGGGATGCCGAAGGTCGCGTTCTGGATGTCCTCGATCGACGTGATGTCGCTGTCCTTGGCGACCCAGAAGTTGCCGGTGCCCATGCCCTCGGCGTTCAGGGCGGTGCCGGTCGCGCCGGGGGCGACCATGACGATCGGGACGCCCTCGCTGCGGGCGATCACCGGGGTGGTGACGTCCATCAGGGCGAAGTCGACCTTGCCGCCGAGCAGCTGCGGCGTCGCCTCGGCCGGCGTGGCCACGGTGACGAACTCGACGTCGAGTCCCTGCTTCTCGAAGGTCCCCTCGATCTCCGCGGCGTGGGCGCCGAGGGCGTTGAAACTGGGGAAGACGGCGACCTTCACCGAGTCGGTCCCGGACGCGCTCGCGCTGTCGTCGTCGCCGCCGCAGGCGGTGAGCGTCACCGCGGCGACCGCCGCGACGACGAGGGCCGGGATGCGGATCGAGTGCTTGGTGGTGTTCATGGTGCTCCTTGGCACGAGAGGTCTTGGCCAGTTGCTGGCCCGGTGTTGAGCGACCTCCACAGACAGTGTCGTCCGTCTCGGGAAGGGCTCGGACATCGGCGAATCTGTCAGCCGCTCAGACCCCCGGGAAGCGCAATTCCGCCCAGTGAGGGCAGTCACAGAATCCGCGGGTCGACGACTCGTCAGAGGCCGGGTGCAGGGGCTCTCACATCCGGACGTTGGCGGGTGGCTCGCCCCCGAAGGCGACCGTTCCGGCGGCCTGGTAGACCGGCTCCGCCACGTTGGCGCCGTGGCCGAGTGCGATGTGCAGGTCGCGCCAGAAGCGCTGGATCGGGTTGTCGAGCCGCATCGCCGAGCCGCCGGCGTGGGCGACGAGGCGATCGACCGCGTCGCCGACCCGGCGCGAGACGCGGACCTGGTTGCGCCGTACCTCGGCGCGCAGCTCGAGGGCGATCGGCCGGCCCGACGCCGCGACCTCGTACAGCCGGTCGATGTCGGCGAGGAACTGCATCCGGCTGGCCTGCAGGTCCGAGGCCGCCTCGCCCAGCGCGTGCAGCTGGCGCGGGTCGGTGGCAGCGGTGACGCCGCGGGCCGAGACCCGGGTCCTGGTGTAGGCCACCCAGGCGGCCAGCGCGCCCTCGGCCGCGGCGAGCGTGCCCGCGGTGATCGCGCCGCTGAACATGGAGTGGAACGGCATCCGGTAGAGCGGTACGTCGCCCCGGCCGGCCTGCTCCGCGGCGGCCCCCGACCCGAGGTCCTCGGGGTCGATGAGCCGGTGGTCGGGGACGAAGGCGCCGTCGATGACGACGTCCTTGCTGCCGGTGCCCTTCAGGCCGACGACGTTCCAGGAGTCCTGGAGGATCGTGTAGTCCGAGCGCGGCAGGATGAAGTGGCGCAGCCCGTCGGGGCGCACCGCTCCCTCGTCGTCGGTGAGCATGCCGCCGAGCACCACCCAGTCGCACAGGTCGGTGCCGGAGGAGAAGGGCCAGCGGCCGCTGAAGATCCAGCCGCCGTCGGTGCGCTTCGCGCGGCCGATCGGGGCGTACGGCGAGGCGACCCAGGTGTCGGGGTCCTCGCCCCAGATCTCCTCCTGGACGGCCCGGGTGCCCTGCGCCAGCTCGAAGGAGTGCACGCCGACCACCGAGGAGACCCAGCCCGCCGAGGCGGAGCGGGACCCGATGGCCAGGATGCCCTCGAAGAACTCGCGGGGGTGGGTCTCGGCGCCGCCGAAGTCCCGTGGCTGCAGCGCCTTGACGATGCCGACCTCGCGCAGCGCCTTGTGGGTGCGGTCCGGCAGGTGGCCGAGGGAGTCGGCCTCCTCGGCCTGGTCGACGAGGAACTCGGCGAGCTCCTCGATCCGGTCAACCAGCTCACTCATGGTGGTGTGTCCCTCCGGGTCTCAGCGGGTCTCAGCGCCCGGCGGGCACTGCGTGGTCGATGAAGTCGCGCACGAGGTGGTTGAACTCGTCCGCGTGCTCGAGCTGCGCCCAGTGGCCGCAGCGGTTGAGCAGGACCAGGCGCGAGTTCTCGATCGTCGACACCAGGCGCAAACCCGCCTCGAAGTGGACGACCCGGTCGTCGCGGCCGTGGATGATCATGGCCGGGGCCGTGATCGAGGCGACGTCCGCCAGCGTGGACTCGCCCAGGCGCGGCCGGCCGAGCCCGGCGGCGAAGTTGGCGATGTGCTCGGGGTGGGCGGCGCAGCTGTCGAAGCGCTGCTGCACCAGCTCGTCGGAGGCGAAGGACTGGTCGAAGGCCATGATCCGGCACAGCGCACGCATGTTCTCCAGCGACGGGTCGCGGTAGCCGCGGTGCAGGACCTTCAGCCCCTCCGTCGGTCCGCCGCCCGGGCTGAAGACCCGCGGGCCGGGCGCGCCCGAGCCCATGGTCACCAGGTGGCTCACCCGCTCGGGGTGGCGGCCGGCCACCTTGATCGAGGTCGCGCCGCCCATGGAGTTGCCGACGAAGGCGGCCTTCTCGATGCCGAGCGCGTCGAGCAGCTGGATCGCGGCGGTGACGTGGTCGCGGTCCTCGTACGAGACCGGGTCCGACTCGCCCCAGCCGGGCATGTCCGGGGCGATCACCCGGAAGTGCTCGGCGAGGTGGGCCATGTTGGGGCTGAAGTTGCTCCACCCGGTCGCGCCCGGACCGCTGCCGTGCAGCATGACCACGGGGTGGCCCTCACCCGCCTCGTGCAGGTGGATCCGCCCGCTCGGGGTCTGCACGAACGTGCTGGTCTCGCTCCTCGACAGGGATGGCATCCTCGCCCCTTCCTCCAGACATGGGCCGCGACGAGCAGGTCGCGGCGGCTGTGACCAGCCTCGCTCGGCGACGGTGGTCACGCAGGCCCTTCTCGCACCCTGCGGAACGCCCGCTGGCGCCGTCTCAGCCGCCGATCGCGGCGCTGATCCGCGCGGCCGCGTCGGTCAGCGGACGGACGACCTCGGGGTGCCGTTCCGCCGGCATCCGGGTGGTCACCCCGGCGATCGCCAACGCGGCGAAGACACCACCGCCGGGCGCCCGCACGGGGGTGGCCAACGCGGTCAGGCCGTCCTCCATCTCGCCGACCGACACCGCGACGCCGCTGTCGCGGATGGCGGCGAGATCCTCGCGCGTGGGCAGGGTCCGGTCGCGGTGCTCGGGCAGGTCGCGCTCCACCGCCTCGAGCACCCGCTCGTCCGCATGGGCGAGCAGCAGCTTGCCGGCGGCGCCGTACCCCAGCGGCATGGGGCTGCCGAGCACGGCGACGGGCCGCAGGGTGTGCGGTCCCTCCACCGAGAGCACGCAGACCCGGTGGAGGTCCTGGCGCACGTAGAGGTGGACGCTCTCGCGGATCTCGTCGCGCAACTCGGTCATCACGGGCTCGGCCAGCGGGCGCAGGCCGACCGAGCGGTCAGCGAGGTGGCCCCACTGCACGAGCCGGTAGCCGAGGGCGTACTCCCCCTCGCCGGCGCGGCGTACCAGGCCGTGGTGGGCGAGCTCCGTCAGGAGGCGGTGGGCCGAGGACTTGGGCATCGCCAGGTGCTCGGCGACCGAGCCCAGCCGCATGGGGCCGGAGGCCCGGCCGAGGACGTCGATGACCTGGACGGTCTTGTCGAGGACGGACACCGATCAGCTCGCCGACGGCATCGCGACGGAGAGCCCCTGGCTGACCGCCCGGGCCGCCCGGTTCACGGCGCGGGAGAGGCCGACGGCGTTCAGCCGCTCGGTGGGGACCACGACGCAGATCGTGGAGCGGATCGCACCGGCGCCGTCGAAGACGGGGGCCGCGACCCACGCCGCGGAGCCGGGCTTGCCGCCGCGCGACACGGCCACGCCGTTGCGCCGGATCTCGGCCATCTGCTGCCAGAACTGGAACCCGACGGTGCCGCGCGAGCCGACGAGCCGGGTGGCCTCCTCGGGGTCGATGTTCGCCAGGAACACCGCACCGGGCGCGGAGCCCACCATCGGGAGCTGGCGCGGCAGCCGCTGCAGTCGGGCCTCGGCATTGCCGGCGATGATGTCGGTGACCAGCACCTGGTCGCGGTCGCGCGAGGCCAGCAGGGTCAGCTCACCGCAGGCCGCGTGCAGGTCGACGAGGTACGGGCGGGCGATGTCCTTCAGCGTGCGGGCGCCGGGGACGCCCCAGCCCAGCCGCCACAGGCGCATGCCCAGCCGGTAGCGGCCACGGGCGGCGCGCTCGACGGCGCCCCACTCGGCCAGGTTGGCGAGCATCCGGTGCACGGTCGCGGGCGGCAGGTCGGTCTTCGCGCACAGCGAGCCGATCGTCTGCTCGGGTTCCCCGTCGGTGAAGCACTCGAGGATGTCGAAGGCCCGCCCCAGGACCGAGCGTCGGCTGTCGGTCTCCCTGTCCAGCGTGGTCTGTCCCATGTGGCCGCAACCTCCAGAATTGTGGAACGTCGTTCTGTTATTCGGAACGACTGTCCGTGATGCTAATTCGCCTCGTCCTCGTTGGCAACGCGAGAGCGCCGAGTCGGCAGAACTTGCTGACGGGTTGTCTGCAAG
>NZ_DATJTA010000052.1:0-29702 GCF_035503875.1 Nocardioides sp. | reverse complement strand
TCAACCGGCTGGACGACGTGATCCTGTTCGACGCGCTGACCACCGACGAGCTCACGGACATCGTCCAGCTGCAGGTGGACAGGCTGGCGCGGCGGCTGGCCAGCCGGCGGCTGACGCTGCAGGTCACCCCGGCCGCCACCGGCTCTCTGATGGAATGAGCGGCATGAGCAGCCCGCCTCGTCCCCCGCAGACCACCTTCGCGGCGGGCCTCGTCATCGGCGGCTCGATCCTGCTCGTGCTGTTCGCCTTCCAGAGCATCTCGGGCCTGCGGTCCCTGGAGACCCGCGAGGCGGTCGAGGAGTTCCTCTCCGGTCCGCCGGGTGACGGCATGGGCCTGAGCGTCCCGGATGTCCTGACGATCATGCGGGTGCTCACCATGGTGGCCGCGTCCAGCGCCGTCGCGGCGGCCATCCTAGGCTTCTACGCACTGCAGCGCTCGCGCTCGGCGCGGGTGGCGCTCTCCGTCCTCGCGCCGGTCGTGGCGACCACCGGGCTGGTCCTCGGCGGCCTGCTGTCGTCGGCGGTCGCGGTCGCGGTCGTGATGCTCTGGCTGCAGCCGTCCCGCGACTGGTTCGACGGCGTCACGCCGAGTCCCGCGCCCGAGCGGCGCCCGGATCCCGCGCCGACCCCGGACCGCGAGCCCCCGTCGCCGTGGGGCCCGCCGCCGTCGTCGCAGGGCACGGCCCCGACGACGACCCAGCCGCGGCCGTACACCGGGTTCGGCGACGCTCCGCAGCCCCAGGCCGGTCCGGTGCAGGGGGCGCCCGCACCGCAGCCGCCGTACGGCGCCGTACGCCCGAGCACACCCGGACGGCGACCCGGCGCCGTGCTCTGGGCCGCGGTGCTGACCTGGGTGATGTCCGGACTGATGGCCGGCGGGATGGTGATGGCGACCGTCGTCATCGGGCTCTCGCCCGAGCTCGTCATGGACGAGGTGAGGCGGCGCGAGCCGACCATGGCCGACGACATCACCGAGGACATGCTCCTCGGCACGATGATCGCGATGGCCGCCATCGTGGTGCTGTGGTGCGCCGCCGCCACGGTCTTCGCGTGGTTCGCCTTCCGCCGCGCGTCCTGGGGGCGGGTGGCCCTGATGATCTCGGCAGGGGTCGCCGCGGCCTGCTGCCTGCTCGGCGCGGCGGTCGGCAGCTTCCCGCTGCTGGTGCCGCTGGCGGCGTGCGCGGTCACGGTCTCGCTGCTGCTGCGCCCCGAGGTGCGCGCCTGGTACGCCGCCCGTGGAACGATCTGAGTCATGAGCGACCAGCAACCGCCCTGGGGGCCGCCGCCTCCGGAGAACCCGGACGGCCAGCAGCCGCCCGCGAACCCCTACGGCCAGCAGCCGCCGGCGAATCCCTACGGCCAGCCGGGCGCGCCGTACGGCCAGCCCGCGCGCGACCCCGAGCGGCGGCCCGGCACGGTCACGGCCGCCGGGATCGTGACGATCGTGCTCTCCGGCCTGAGCTTCCTGCTGTACGCCGTCGTCGCGCTGCTCACCCTCGTGGCCCGCGACGACATGATCGACGCGATCGAGGACGAGCTCACCGCCGACCAGCGCGACGCGTTCAGCGGCGACGACCTCGCGACGTTCATCACCGCGATCGTGGTGGTCTTCGCCGTCTGGTGCCTGATCGCGCTGGTGCTGGCGATCTTCGCGATGCGGCGCTCCAACGTCGCGCGGATCCTGCTCGTGGTCTCGTCCGCCGTGACCGCGCTCGTCAGCCTGCTCGGCATCGCCTCGGGGGTGAGCGCCGTGACCCTGATCGGCGGGGTCGCCGTCATCGTGCTGCTGTTCACCGGCGGTGCGAACGAGTGGTACTCGCGGCGCCGGCAGCAGCCGGAGCTCCCCCTCGGCACCACCCAGCCCTGGGGCTGAGGGCCGACCGGCTCAGGCGTGGAGCTGCGCCGCCGCGAGGCGGCGCAGCCCCTCCTCGATGACCTCGGGCTGCTTGCAGAACGCCCAGCGCACCAGCTGACGACCCGCCTCGGCGTCGTCGTGGAAGACCTGGCTCGGGATCGCGACCACCCCGGCCCGCTCCGGCAGCGCGAGGCAGAAGGACATGCCGTCCGGCCAGCCGAGGGCGGTGACGTCGGTGGTGGCGAAGTAGGTGCCCTCCGGCACCCGGACCTCCAGCCCGACGTCCGCCAGCCCGGCG
Source organism: Nocardioides sp. (assembly GCF_035503875.1). Classification (GTDB taxonomy): domain Bacteria; phylum Actinomycetota; class Actinomycetes; order Propionibacteriales; family Nocardioidaceae; genus Nocardioides. The sequence goes on along the minus strand of NZ_DATJTA010000052.1, from coordinate 27,549 downwards.
CAGAGCAGGTCGCGCCGCTCACGGAGCTCCGCGGCCAGCCGGGCGGGGTAGTCGGGCTCGTCGTCGAGCGCGTGCGCGACCGCCGGCTGCAGCGGCGAGCCCGAGGTGAAGGTCAGCCACTGCTTGGCGGCCAGCACCGCCTGCACCAGCTCGCGCGGGCCGGTGGCCCAGCCGACCTTCCAGCCGGTGAAGGAGTACGACTTGCCCGCGCTCGACAGGGTCAGCGTCCGCTCGGCCATGCCGGGCAGGGTCGAGATCGGGACGTGCTCGACGTCGTACGTCAGGTGCTCGTAGACCTCGTCGGTGATGACCACGAGATCCCGCTCGACCGCCAGGTCGGCGACCGCCTGCAGCTCGGCGCGGGTCAGCACGGTGCCGGTGGGGTTGTGCGGGCTGTTGAGGAGGACGAAGCGGGTGCGGTCGGTGACGGCGGCCCGCAGCTCGTCCGGGTCGAGCCGGAAGTCGGGCGCGCGCAGGGTGACCGGTCGCCGTACCCCGCCGGCCATCTGGATCATCGCGACGTAGGAGTCGTAGTACGGCTCCAGCACCACGATCTCGTCGCCGGGGTCGACCAGCCCCAGCAGCGCGGCCGCGATCCCCTCCGTCGCGCCGGTCGTCACCACCACCTCGCCGTCGGGATCGAGGTCGATGCCGTAGTGCCGCTGCTGGTGCCGCGCGATCGCCTGGCGCAGCGCCGGTACGCCGGGACCCGGCGCGTACTGGTTCTGCCCGCCCTCCAGCGCCGCCACCGCCCGCGCGATCACCTCCGGCGGCCCGTCCACGTCCGGGAACCCCTGCCCGAGGTTGACCGACTGCGTCCGCACCGCCAGCGCCGACATCTCCGAGAAGATCGTCGGCGCGATCCCGTGCAGCCGCTGGGCCAGTCGCTGCGTCGCCATGCGGGCGAGCGTACGACGGACGTTGGTTCACCTCGGGCGGGGCGCTGGTTGAGGTGCTCCGGAGCGAGGTACGAGCGCAGGAGCCTCGAAACCCGGTGAGTCGAGCGGCAGCCTCGATGGGGGCGTCTGTCGTCGTGCGGGGTTTCGAGGCTCGTCGCTAGCGCTCCTCGCACCTCAACCAGCGTCGGGTCGGTCGTCGCCGTGCGAGATGATGGGGCGGTGACGACCGTGGACACCGACCTCGCTGCCGACATCGACGCCTGCTGCCGCCTGACCGGCACCTTCACGCTCCGCTCGGGGCAGGTGGCGTCGGAGTACTTCGACAAGTACCTCTTCGAGGCCGACCCGGCCCTGCTGTCGCGGGTCGCGCGGGAGATGGTGCAGCTGCTGCCGGCGGACACCGAGCTGCTCGGCGGGCTGGAGCTGGGGGGCGTGCCGATCGCGACGATGGTCAGCTACCTGACCGGCCACCCGGCGCTGTTCGTGCGCAAAAAGGCCAAGGAGTACGGCACCTGCAAGCTCGCCGAGGGGCCGGACGTGGCCGGCAAGCGGGTCACCCTGGTCGAGGACGTGATCACCACGGGCGGCGCCGTACGCGATGCCACGCGGGCGCTCCGTGAGGCGGGCGCGATCGTGGAGGTCGTCGTCTGCGCGATCGACCGTAGTCCCGCGGGCGAGAACCCGCTCGCCGACGTCGGTCTCGAGGTTCGCCCGGTGCTCACGAAGGCGCAGCTCGACGTCGCGCGGGACGCCGCCTCGGCCTGAGTTGAGGGCAACCCCTACGGTCTGGGGCATGCACGCCGCCGCGATGACCGCCACGGACTCCGACGACCTCACGGGGGTGGCGGGCTGGGCGGTCGACGTGATGGAGCGGCTCGGCGGCCCCGGGGCGGGCCTGCTGATCGCCCTGGAGAACCTCTTCCCGCCGCTGCCGAGCGAGATCATCCTGCCGCTCGCGGGGTTCGCGGCCAGCCGGGGCAGCTTCTCGCTGACCGGCGCGATCGTGTGGACGACGGCCGGGTCGGTCATCGGCGCGCTCGTGCTCTACCTGCTCGGGCGCTCGCTGGGCCGGGAGCGGGTGCTCGCGATCTGGTTGCGGCTGCCGCTGGTGGAGGAGCACGACTTCGAGCGCACCGAGCAGTGGTTCGGCCGGCACGGCCGCAAGGCGGTCTTCTTCGGCCGGATGCTGCCGCTTTTCCGCAGCCTGATCTCGGTCCCGGCCGGCGTCGACCGGATGCCGATCTGGCAGTTCCTGGTGCTGACGACCATCGGGTCCGCGATCTGGAACACCACCTTCGTGCTCGCCGGCTACCTGCTCGGCCACGAGTGGCACCGCGTCGAGCCGGTGGTCGGCTGGCTGCAGTGGGTGGTGGTGGCCGTGGTCGTGCTGTGGGCCGGCCGCTGGATCGTCCGGCGGGTGCGGCACCGGCGTACCGCCTGAGCCGGCCGGCTCGGGCTCAGTGCGCGCCGGTGTTGTCGAAGCCGGCGATGTCCACGTCCGGACGGCCGTCGCCGTCGTTGTCGTCGCCGCGCGGGCCCGCCGTACGACGGTGCCGGAACCACTCGTAGCCGAACGGCACGATCGTGAACGCGAGGATCGCGATCGTCACGTAGTCGATGTTCTCGCCGAGGGCCGGGAAGGCCGCGCCGAGGAAGAAGCCCAGCAGCGTGATGCTGACGACCCACAGGACCGCGCCGATGGCGCTCCACACGAAGAACCGGCGCCGGTCCATCAGCGTGATGCCCGCGACGACGGTGATGTAGGTGCGCACGAACGGCACGAACCGGCCGCCGACCAGCGCCTTGCTGCCGTGCTTGTCGAAGAAGGCGGCGGTCTGGTCGAAGTACTTCTTCTTCATGATCCGGCCGTCGCGCTCGTAGAGCGGCGGGCCGATCTTGCGGCCGATCTCGTAGCCCGCGACGTTGCCGAGGAACGCCATCAGGGTCAGCAGGCCGATCGCGAGCACCAGCTCGACGACCTCGTTCTCGATGCCGAACAGGTGGATCTGTCCGCCGGCGATGAACAGACCGAGGGCGAACAGCAGCGTGTCACCGGGCAGGAACGGGAAGAACAGCCCGCACTCGACGAAGACGATGGCGAGGCTGATCCAGATGAAGTAGGCGCCGTACTCGTGCTGCAGCCATTCCGGGTCCAGCCACTTGATCCCGAAGAGCAGCGGAGTCAGGATCAGGCCGGAGATCACCCGCTTACGGTACCTGCCCCTCCTGTCGTACCGGACCCGTCTTTAGTCTCTGCGACGTGGGTCACGAGACGGACGACGAACGGCGGGCGCCGTACGACCCGATGCCGCACGGGCCGGCCGAGGTCGGGGTGGGGCCGTGGGAGGGCGCCTGGCCGACCGGACCCGGCAGCGAGGTGTACGACGAGCTGCTGCTGGCCGAGGGCGACCGGCGCAACGTGGTGGACCGGTACCGCTATTGGAGCCTCGAGGCGATCGTGGCCGACCTCGACACGAGGCGGCACGGGTTCCACGTGGCCATCGAGAACTGGCAGCACGACTTCAACATCGGCACGATCGTGCGCTCGGCGAACGCCTTCCTGGCGGCCGAGGTGCACATCGTCGGCAACCGCCGGTGGAACCGCCGGGGGGCGATGGTCACCGACCGCTACCAGCACGTCCGGCACCATCCGGACGTCGCGGCGCTCGCGGCGTACCTCCGCGACCTGCCGGGTGGCCCGATGCCGCTGCTGGGCATCGACAACCTGCCGGGCTCGGAGCACCTGGAGACGATGGCGCTGCCCGAGCGGGTGTGCTTCCTGTTCGGCCAGGAGGGTCCCGGCCTCTCGGCCGGTGCTCGCGAGCTCTGCGACGGCACGTTCTCGATCGCGCAGTTCGGCTCGACCCGCTCGATCAACGCCTCGGCCGCGGCCGCGATCGCCATGCACGCCTGGGTCCGCGCCCACGCCGACCTGGGTGACGGGTCGGCGTGGCGCGGATAGCCGCTACCTGCGGGTCTTCTTGAGGCAGACGAGCACGACCTTGGTCGGGGTGTAGCGCCAGTAGGTGAACCGGCCGGCGCCGCCCGCCCTACGCGAGCAGACCTTGGGTCCCCGGTCGCGCATAGTCTTGATGACCGCACGGTCCTTGCCCTTGGCCTTGACGAAGGCTGCGACGGTCGCGCGGTAAGTGTGCCGCTCGGCGCAGGTGACGTAGGTGGTGCGGGTTCCGCAACGCGCAACGGACACTGCCGGCTTCTTGCTCAGCTTGGGCAGGGTCTCGGGGAGGTCGTTGAGTCCCTTGGTGTCCCACACCGCGAGGTGGCAGCTGACCCAGCGGGCGCCCGCCTGCTGCTGAGCGGAGTTCGGAATGAAGACGAAGCCGTGGTAGAGCGTGAGGGCGCGACGGAGCACATTCGAGCCGATCCACCGCTCGTCGTATTCGCGGCAGGCCGCTGACGCCTCGCGGTAGATCTTCGGGCCCGCGAGGTCGCCCTCGGTGGTCACCTGCACGACCCCCGTGGTCAGCAGCGTGTGGTCCGCCGAGCAGGCGACCGGAGCCGCCGCGAGCGAGTCCTTCATGGCCTGCTTGATCCCCACGTCGTGACAGGTCCCGACCGCCGGGGCTCCGGCGAGGGGATCGGCGGCCTGGGCCGTCGGCGCGGACGCCGCGACGAGGCCGGCGACCGCCAGCACGGCGGCGAGGACCAGGCCGAGCAGGCGGGTGATGGACGGGGCAGATCGCATGGGTACTCCGGAGGTCGAGAACGGTGGGGCTGCGACACCGTATGGCCGGAGCGACGTCGCCGGAGGCCGAACGTAAAAACTTCCTTGACGAAGGTCGCGGCCGCCGCGCTGCCCGACGGCCGCAATTGCGGCGGTTGGGCAGGGCCGGGACCGCGGCGGTGGGCGGACCCGGCGTAGGACTAGGGTGGCGGGCGATCGTCGTCGCCGCCCGAGGAGCCAGAGATGCCCATCGCCACCCCCGAGAAGTACGCCGAGATGCTCGACGCCGCGAAGGGCAACGCCTACGCGTTCCCCGCGATCAACGTCTCGTCCTCGCAGACCCTGAACGCGGCGCTGAAGGGCTTCGCGGACGCGGGCTCCGACGGCATCATCCAGGTCTCGACCGGTGGCGCGGAGTACCTCTCCGGCCCCTCGGTCAAGGACATGGTCGCCGGCTCGGTCGCCTTCGCGGCGTACGCCGCCGAGGTCGCGAAGAACTACCCGGTCAACATCGCGCTGCACACCGACCACTGCCCCAAGGACAAGCTGGACGGCTTCGTCCGGCCGCTGCTCGCCATCTCCGAGGAGCGGGTCGGGCGCGGCGAGGCTCCGCTGTTCCAGTCGCACATGTGGGACGGCTCGGCCGTGCCGCTGGAGGAGAACCTCGTCATCGCTGAGGACCTCCTCGAGCGCTGCATCAAGGCCAAGGTCATCCTCGAGATCGAGGTCGGCGTGGTCGGCGGCGAGGAGGACGGCGTCGAGAACGCGATCAACGACAAGCTCTACTCCACCCCCGAGGACGCCATCGCGACCGCCAAGGCGCTGGGGTACGGCGACCGCGGCTACTACATGACCGCGCTGACCTTCGGCAACGTGCACGGCGTCTACAAGCCGGGCAACGTCAAGCTCCGCCCGGAGGTGCTGAAGGAGGCCCAGGAGGCCGTCGTCGGCGAGTTCGGGCTCGAGGCCGGCAGCAAGCCGTTCCACCTCGTCTTCCACGGCGGCTCGGGCTCGACGCCGGAGGAGATCGCCGCGGCGGTCGACTACGGCGTGGTGAAGATGAACGTCGACACCGACACGCAGTACGCCTTCTCCCGCCCGGTCGCGGCGCACATGTTCCAGAACTACGACGGCGTCCTGAAGGTCGACGGCGAGGTCGGCAACAAGAAGCAGTACGACCCGCGCGCTTGGGGCAAGGCCGCCGAGGCCGGGATGGCCGCGCGCGTCGTCGAGGCGTGCGAGAACCTGCGCTCCGCCGGCAGGACCCTGGGCTGAACCCGGGCTGACTACTCGGCCGCCGCCGGGGCGGGGCGCGCAGCCTCGAACCCGGCGTGGTCGGGTCGCTCGAAGAACAGCACCGCGACCAGTCCGATCACCAGCACTGCGGCCGGCAGCAGCACGGACGCGGCCATCGCGTCGGCGAACGGCGCCAGCGCTGCCGCAGGCAGGCCGCCTCCGGAGCCGCCCTCGGACGCTCCGGAGAACGACGGCAGGCCCTCGGCCGCCAGTCGGGCGTCGATGAGCACCGCGATCGCGGCGGAGCCGATGACGGCGCCGACCTGCCGGGTCGCGTTGTAGACCCCCGCGCCCGCTCCGGCCTGGTGCAGGGGGAGGTTGCGGGTGGCGGTGGCGGAGTTCGGCGCCCAGACCGTCGCGTTGCCGATGCCGAACACGATCATCGGTGGCACCAGCCACCAGGTGGCGGCGCCCGAGGCCATCACCGCGGCGATCCCGACGGTGGCGCCCACGAGCAGCGTGAAGCCGACGCCGGTGATCGCCCGCGGGTGGACCCGGTCGGTCAGGATCCCGACAGGCTTGGCGAGCGCGATCGTCATCACGGCCATCGGCACCAGCAGTAGGGCGGCCCGGGTGGGGTTGAGCCCCCGCACCACCTGCGCCCAGAGCATCAGCGGGATCGCCATGCTGGTGATCGCGAAGCCCATCACCGAGATGGCGACGTTGGCCAGCGAGAAGTTGCGGTCGCGGAACAGCTCGAGGGGGACCAGCGGCTCGCGGGTGTTGCGCGCCTGCCAGACCACGAAGGCGCCCAGCACCACCACGCCGCCGACGATCATGGCGATGACCGTGCTGCTCCAGTCGAGCTCGTGGCCCTCCTGGATGCCGAAGACGAGCAGGAACATGCCGACCCCGCTCAGCACCACGCCGAGCCAGTCGAAGCGGTGCTGGTTGGTCGGCAGGGTAGGCACCAGCCGCCAGGCGAGGACGAAGCCGACGATCCCGACCGGGATGTTGATGAAGAAGATCCACTCCCAGCCGAGGCCGTCCACGAGCACGCCGCCGAGGATCGGGCCGACCAGGGTCGCGACCCCGGCCGTCGCTCCCCACAGCGACATCGCCTTGCCCCGGCGCTGCGCCGGGAAGATGCGGGTGATGATGGCCATCGTCTGCGGTGTGATCATCGCGGCGCCCAGGCCCTGCACGACGCGGGCGAGGACCAGCCCCTCGATGGAGTCGGTCAGCCCGCACCACAGCGACGCGAGCGTGAACACGGTCAGCCCGGTGAGGTAGAGCCGCTTCGGCCCGAAGCGGTCGCCGAGACGGCCGGTGATCAGCACGGGCACGGCGTACGCCAGCAGGTAGGCGCTGGTCACCCAGACGACCGAGTTCACGTCGGCGTCGAGGTCGGCGATGATCGCCGGCGTCGCGACCGACACGATGGTCGAGTCGACCAGGATCATGAAGAAGCCGAGGCAGAGCGCGAACAGCGCCGGCCAGGGGTCCTTCTCCTCCGTGGCGGGTGCGGTGGTCGGGGTGGCGGGACGGGTCACGGTTCCACTGAACACCACACCGTGGACACTTGACCCATGAGCCACGTCGATCTGATGGCCGGACCGCCGCCCACCCACCTCCCCGTCGACCCCGCGAGCGCCGAGCTGACCGGCTCGGTCGAGCCCGTCGACGTCGTACGCCGCCACCCCGAGTCGCCGCTCGCCTGGGCCACCCTGGCCGCGAAGGCCGCCGACGAGGGGCTGGACCCGGTGACCGTCTACGCCTACGCCCGGGTCGGCTACCACCGCAGCCTGGACCTGCTGCGCCGCAACGGCTGGAAGGGCCACGGTCCGGTGCCGTGGGAGCACGAGCCCAACCGTGGCTTCCTCAGCGCGCTGGCCCTGCTCGCCCTGTCCGCCAGGGCGATCGGCGAGACCGCCGAGTGGGAGCGCTGCTCGGAGTTCCTGCGCGACTCCAGCCCCACGGCGTACGACGAGCTGCTGGGCGGCGCCTGACACGCACGCTGGTTGAGGTGCGACGAGCGCGAGCGAGGATCGCTTCGCTCGCACCCCAACCAGCGTCAGGGGCGGAGGAGGGAGCGCACCCGCGACGTGCCCAGCGCCTGGAACAGCGTGGGCAGCCGCGGACCGCGCTCCGCTGAGACCAGCAGCTGGTAGAGCAGCCTGAAGAAGCGCTTCTGGTCCGCCTTCACCTCGTCGGTGGGCGCGTCGTCGAGGCCGAGCCCCCGGGTCAGCTTCGGGACGCCGTAGATCAGCGCCGTCAGCTCGTCGGCGGACGGGTCGTCGGCGAGCCGGTCGAGGAGCTGGTCCAGCCACCGCTTCTCGTCCTCGTCGAGCGCCGCCAGCCGCTCGGTGTCCGGTGCGGTACGCACGATCGTGCGCTCCTCCTCCGGCACGAACTCCGTCGCCCAGGTCGCGGCCTTCACCAGCCGCGGCTCCAGGTCGTCGATGGACGCGCCGACGATCCGGCTGACCTGGTCGAGGTTGCCGGCGGTGACGTCGGCGACCGACGAGAGCAGCCGGAACGGCTGGACCACGCGCGGCGTCGGCAGCACGCCCGCGGCGGCGGTCGACGACGCGCGCTCGAAGGCGAGCACCTGCGCGTCCCGCTTGTCCGGGTTCGCCGCCTTGCGGCCCAGGGCGTCCCACTCGTCGTACAGGCGCACGACCTCGGCACCGAAGTCGATGTCGAAGGCTTGCTTGGGCTGGCGGCGCGCGTAGAGCCACCGCAGGATCGGCGCCTCCAGGATCTTCAGCGCGTCGGAGGCGGTCGGGACGCCGCCCGACGAGGACGACATCTTCTGCATGCCGGCGAAGCCCACGAAGGCGTACGCGACGTACGACGGAGCCCGGAAGCCGAAGACGCGCTTCACCAGCTCCTTGCCGACCGTGTACGACGACCCGGGCGTCGAGTGGTCGAGCCCGCCGGGCTCGAAGTCGACGCCCTCGTAGGCCCAGCGCATCGGCCAGTCGACCTTCCACACGAGCTTGCCCTCGTGCTGGGTCGCGACGTTGATGACGCCGGCGAACCCGCAGGAGGAGCAGGTGTAGGACAGGTCGGTGGTCTCGTCGTCCCAGGCGGTGACCTCGACGGTGTCGCGGCCGCACTCGCGGCAGTAGGGCTTGTAGGGGAACCGAGCCAGATCGCCCGCGCCCGCCGGGGTCTCGTCGGCATCGGCCACCGAGTCCTCGAGCGCGGCGGCCTCCTGCTCGGACTCCGCCTCGGGCTTCTTCGTGCGGTGCTTGGCCAGCACCTCCTCGATGAGGCCGCGGTTGCGGATCGCGTGCAGGACCTGCTCGGTGTAGGCGCCGGCGCGGTACTGCTCGGTCTGCGAGATCTCGACCATCTCCACGCCGAGCTCGGCGAGGGCCTCGCGCAGCGGAGCCTTGAAGTGCTCGGCCCACGACTCGTGGCACGCCCACGGGTCGGGTACGGCGGACAGCGGGCGACCGATGTGCTCGCTCCACGACGGGTCCACGCCGGCCGGAACCTTGCGGAACCGGTCGTAGTCGTCCCAGCTGTGCAGGTGTCGTACGGCGATCCCGCGGCGGCGGATCTCCTCCGCGACCAGGTGCGGGGTCAGGAACTCGCGCAGGTTGCCGAGGTGGATCGGCCCCGACGGGCTGGCGCCGGAGGCGCAGGTGATGACCCGGTCGCCACCGCCGGTCTCGCCGGCGTGGCGGACGGCGTCGTCGGCGGCGCGGGTCACCCAGTCGGTGGGCTCGCCCTGGTTGCTGCCTCGTGCCATGTCCGCTTCGTCTCCTGGGTCGTGCTGGTCGGCTGAGCGGATCACGCTACTAGGCAGCGCGCCGGAGAAGGGGGGTCAGGGGACCGGAACCGGCGTACCTTGCCCCCATGTCCCGTCCGGCCAGCACCCTGATGACCGCGCTCGGGTTCCCGCGCAGCGTCGACCGGCTCTACCACCGGGTGCTCGCCCAGTCGGGTCGTGAGCTCGTCTCGGTGGCGACCTCGCTGCTGATGACCCCCGAGGAGCTGGAGACCCAGCTGGCGCCCCTGCTGGAGCACGACATCGCGCGGATCGAGGAGTCACGGCTGTTCGTGGCGAACCCGGTCGAGGCGGTCGGCCGGATGCTCTCGGAGACGGCCGCGTCCGCCGCACGGGCGCACGCCCAGCTCGACGCGGTGGCCGCCTCGATCCCGTTCCTGACCGCCCCCGCCGCCAAGCCGAGACCGGGCGAGGTCACCGAGGTGCTGCCGATCGACGGCGAGATCAGCTCGGGCGGGCGGCCGGTCGAGCTGTTGAGCCGCCTGGTCGAGGCGAGCAAGGGCGACCTGCTGTGGCTGCGGCCCGACCAGTTCCAGAAGCCCCGCGAGGACGCGATGGCCGACGTCGTACGACGTGCGGTCGAGCAGGGGCGCCGCTCCCGGGCCATCTACCCGGTCCGTGCGCTGACCGACGCCCGCGAGACGCTCGTGCACCGCGCCGAGGCGGGGGAGGAGCTGCGGGTCCTGGCGGAGCTGCCGACGCGGATGTTCATCATCGGTACGACGCACGTCATCCTCCCGGAGCCGCTCGGCTTCGCCGACGAGCCGCGCTCCCTGACCCGCCAGCGGGGCCTGGTCGAGGCGCTGACGCTGTGGTTCGAGTCGATGTGGGACCGGGCCACGCCGGTCGTGGGGCTCGGCGACCCGGTCGCCCGGCCCGACCTGCGGCGCTTCCTGCTGCAGCAGCTCGCCAGCGGTGCCCAGGACGAGCAGATCGCCCGCCGGCTCGGGGTCAGCCTGCGCACCGTCCGCCGCCGGGTCGCCGACCTGCTCAGCGAGCTCGGCGCGGACAGCCGCTTCCAGGCTGGCGTCGAGGCCGCCCGCCGCGGCTGGCTGTGACAGCGGCCCGGGTCGCGGCTGCTGCTCGGCTCACGGGGTCTCGACGGGCGCTCAGGACTTCGTCCTTCGCTGCTCGACCACCGGGTGGGGGGCTGCCCCGGCGGTGGTTGAGGAGGTTGCGCAGCGGCCCCAACGGTGGTTGAGGAGGTTGCGCAGCAACCGTCTCGAAACCCGGTGAGCCGGCAGTCGGCCTCGGCCACTGCTGCTTCTCGGGTTTGCGGGGTCTCGACGGGCGCTCAGGACTTCGTCCTTCGCTGCTCGACCGCCGGGTGGGGCGGCCTGGGCGGTGGTTGAGGAGGTTGCGCAGCAACCGTCTCGAAACCCGGTGAGCCGACAGTCGGCCTCGGCCACTGCTGCTTTTCGGGTTTGCGGGGTCTCGACGGGCGCTCAGGACTTCGTCCTTCGCTGCTCGACCGCCGGGTCGACCACCGGGTCGACCACCGGCTCGACCAGCGGGACGGTCAGGGGCGGATCAGGGAGTACGCCGCGGGCTCGACGCGCCAGGTGCGGGAGCGCTCGGGGCCGTAGATCTCGCCGTCGGCGCTGCACCAGAACTCCTCGCCCCGGACCGAGACCGTGGAGCCGCGGCGCTCGATCACGTCGTCGCGCTCGGTGTGCGTCCCGCGGACGAGCTGGGCGACGTACCCGAACCGCGCCAGCGGGCCGATGGCCCGGGAGACCATCACGTCGACCTTGCCGTCGCCGGGGTCGGCGTCGGGGGTGAGCTCGGTGCCGCCGCCGACGGAGGAGCCGTTGCCGACGGCGACCATCAGCACCGGGCGGTCGAAGTCGGAGACGACCTCGCCGTCGACCTCGACCCGGACCCGCACGAACGGCGGCTTGACGGCGGCCAGCGCCGCCCCGATGGGGTAGCCCAGCTTGCCGAGGTTGGCCTTGCCGAAGCCGACGGCGTGCAGCCGCGTCTTCCAACGCGCACCGCGGCGGCTGGCCTGGGCGCCGGCGCCGGCGTGCACGCTGTTGACGACCACCTCGCCGACCTCGTCGACGATCAGGTCCATCGGCGCGACCTTCCCCTCGAGCACGACCCGCGCGGCGTCCTCGACGTCGAGCGGGATGCCGTTGCCCCGGGCGAAGTCGTTGCCGGTGCCGAGGGGCAGCAGGCCCAGCACCGTGCCGGCCAGGTCGTTGCGCCGGTGCAGCGCCGACACCACGGCGTGGAAGCTCCCGTCGCCGCCGGCGACCACGATCCGCCGCGATCCGGCCCGGGTCAGCGCGCCGTCGAGCTCGCCGGGGTTCGACGTACCGACCACCTCGACCGAGACCCGCTCGCGCAGCACGGAGAGTGCGCGCCCGAGCGTCTCCTCGTCGGAGGTCCCGGCGTCGCTGTTGGTGATGACGAGGAGGGGGTCCACGCGGCGGACCATATCCCGCGGCCCGTGAGGCCGCAGGTCCTTCGTTTGGTAGCGTGACGTCGCAAGAGCCCCGGTGCGCTGTTGCCGGGGTTTTTTTGTTTGTCCGAGACGAACACAGCGTGACTACCGCGTGAATGAGGAGTGCTCATGCCCGCCATCGCCATCATCGGAGCCCAGTGGGGTGACGAGGGGAAGGGCAAGGCGACCGACCTGCTCGGCAGCCGCGTCGACCACGTCGTGAAGTTCAACGGCGGCAACAACGCCGGCCACACGGTGGTCATCGACACCCCCGACGGCAAGCGGGAGAAGTACGCCCTGCACCTGCTGCCGAGCGGCATCCTGAGCCCCAACGTCGTGCCCGTGATCGGCAACGGCGTGGTGATCGACATCGAGGTGCTGTTCCAGGAGCTCGACGCGCTGGAGGCCCGCGGGGTCGACACCAGCCGCCTCAAGGTCAGCGCGAACGCCCACGTCATCGCCAGCTACAACCGGGCGCTCGACAAGGTCACCGAGCGCTTCCTCGGCAGCCGCCGCCTCGGGACGACCGGCCGTGGCATCGGCCCGACGTACGCCGACAAGATGAACCGGGTCGGCATCCGGGTCCAGGACATCTTCGACGAGAAGATCCTCACCCAGAAGGTCGAGGGCGTCCTGGAGCTGAAGAACCAGGTGCTCTCCAAGATCTACAACCGCCGTGCCGCCACCGTCGAGGCGGTCGTCGAGGAGCTCCTCGAGTACGCCGACCGCCTCCGTCCGATGGTCTGCGACACCGGGCTGTTCCTCAACCAGGCCCTCGACCGCGACGAAGTCGTCCTCCTCGAGGGCGGCCAGGCGACGCTGCTCGACGTCGACCACGGCACGTACCCCTTCGTGACCTCCTCGTCGGCCACCTCCGGCGGCGCCTGCACCGGCTCCGGCATCCCGCCGGCGCGCCTGGACCGGGTGATCGGCATCGTGAAGGCGTACACCACCCGCGTCGGCGAGGGTCCCTTCCCGACCGAGCTGTTCGACGACTTCGGCGCGCACCTCGCGAAGGTCGGCGCCGAGTACGGCACCACCACCGGCCGGCCGCGCCGTTGCGGCTGGTTCGACGCCGTGATCGCCCGGTACGCCGCCCGCGTCAACGGCGTCACCGACTACGTGCTCACCAAGCTCGACGTGCTGACCGGCCTGGAGCAGGTCCCGGTCTGCGTGGCGTACGACGTCAACGGCGTGCGTCACGACGAGATGCCGGTCAACCAGAGCGACTTCCACCACGCGACGCCGATCTACGAGTACTTCCCCGGCTGGTGGGAGGACATCAGCGAGGCGCGCACCTTCGAGGAGCTCCCGAAGAACGCGCAGGACTACGTCCTGGCCGTCGAGAAGATGTCGGGCGCCCGGATCTCGGTCGTCGGTGTCGGCCCCTCGCGGGCGGCGACCATCGTGCGCCACGAGCTGGTCTGAACCGGGTCCTCTAGGCTCTCAGCCCGTGAAGACGCTCGTGATCGGCACCGGTGGCCGCGAACACGCCCTCGCCCGTGCCCTCTCCCGCGACCCGGGGGTGAGCGAGGTGCACGCCGCACCCGGCAACCCCGGCATCGCCGCCGTGGCGACCCTGCACGACGTCGACCCGATGGACGGCGAGGCGGTCGCGGCGCTGGCCCTCGACCTCGGCGTCGACCTGGTGGTCGTGGGTCCCGAGGCGCCCCTGGTCGCCGGCGTCGCGGACGCCGTGACCACTCGCGGGATCCCGGTCTTCGGTCCGACCGCGTCGGCGGCCCGGCTGGAGGGCTCCAAGGCGTTCGCGAAGGACGTGATGGCCGCGGCCGGCGTACCCACCGCCGCCGCGCGCACCTGCACCACCCCCGAGCAGGTGGCGGCCGCCCTGGACGAGTACGGCGCGCCGTACGTCGTGAAGGACGACGGCCTGGCCGCCGGCAAGGGCGTCGTCGTCACCGACGACCGGCAGGCGGCGCTCGACCACGCGGCGCAGTGCGAGCGGGTGCTGGTCGAGGAGTACCTCGACGGTCCCGAGGTCTCGCTCTTCGCGATCACCGACGGCCGCACGGTCTACCCGCTGCAGCCGGCCCAGGACTTCAAGCGGATCTTCGACGGCGACGCCGGCCCGAACACCGGCGGCATGGGCGCCTACACGCCGCTCCCGTGGGCGCCCGACGGTCTCGTCGAGGAGGTCCTCGCGACGGTCCTGCAGCCGACCGTCGACGAGATGGCCCGCCGCGGCGCCCCGTTCGCGGGCCTGCTGTACGCCGGCCTCGCGCTCACCTCGCAGGGCGTGCGGGTGGTGGAGTTCAACGCCCGCTTCGGCGACCCCGAGACCCAGCCGCTGCTCGCGCTGCTCGACAGCCCGCTCAGCCCGCTGCTGCTCGGCGCTGCGACCGGCACCCTCGCCGAGGTCCCGCCGCCCGCGTGGAAGCCGGGCGCGGCCGTCGGCGTCGTCCTCGCCAGCAAGGGCTACCCGGAGACCGCCAGCAAGGGCGACGTCATCACCGGCGTCGACGCCGCCGAGGCCCTCTCCGGCGTCCACGTGATCCAGGCCGGCACGGCGCTCTCGGACGGCCACCTCGTCACCGCCGGCGGCCGCGTCCTCGCCGTCGTCGGCCGGGGCACGGACGTCGCCGCCGCCCGCGAGTCGGCGTACGCCGGGGTCGCGCGGATCGAGTTCCCCGGGGAGCAGCACCGGACGGACATCGCCGCGAACGTCTGAGGGACCGGCGACCGTCGCCCAACCGCCGCAATTGCAGCCGTTGGACAGGCCGGAGCGCCGTCAGTCTGCCCCAAGGCCGCAATTGCGGCCGTGGCGCAGCCCGCCCACGCCAGCCCGCACGGCGCGGACCGGGTGTGCCGTCATGGGAGAATCGACGATCGTGACCGTTCCCAACGTCCTCGCCACCCGGTACGCCGGAGCCGACCTCGCGGCCATCTGGTCGCCCGAGCACAAGATCGTCCTGGAGCGGCAGCTCTGGATCGCGGTGCTGAAGGCCCAGCGCGACCTCGGGATCGAGGTGCCGGACGGGGTCGTCGAGGCGTACGAGAAGGTCGTCGACCAGGTCGACCTGGCCAGCATCGCGGCGCGCGAGCGGATCACCCGGCACGACGTGAAGGCCCGGATCGAGGAGTTCGCGGACCTGGCCGGCCACGAGCACATCCACAAGGGGATGACCTCGCGCGACCTCACCGAGAACGTCGAGCAGCTGCAGATCAAGCAGTCCCTCGCGCTGCTCCGGGACCGCGCCGTCGCCACCCTGGCCCGCCTGGCGCGGCTCGCCGCCGAGCACGAGACCACCGTGATGGCCGGCCGCAGCCACAACGTCGCCGCGCAGGCGACGACCCTCGGCAAGCGCTTCGCGACCGTCGCCGACGAGATGCTGATCGCGCTGGAACGGATCGAGGACCTGCTCGGCCGCTACCCGCTGCGCGGCATCAAGGGCCCGATGGGCACCGCCCAGGACATGCTCGACCTGCTCGAGGGCGACGGCACGAAGCTGGCCGAGCTGGAGCAGCGGGTCGCCGCCCACCTCGGCTTCGACCGGGTGCTGACCAGCGTCGGCCAGGTCTACCCCCGCTCGCTCGACTACGACGTCGTCACCGCGCTCGCGCAGCTGGTCGCCGGTCCGTCCAACCTGGCCACGACGGTCCGGCTGATGGCCGGCAACGAGGTCGTCACCGAGGGCTTCAAGGAGGGCCAGGTCGGCTCCTCGGCGATGCCGCACAAGATGAACAGCCGCTCCTGCGAGCGGGTCAACGGCCTCGCGGTGGTCGTCCGCGGCTACGTCTCCATGGTCGGCGAGCTCGCCGGCGACCAGTGGAACGAGGGCGACGTCTCCGACTCGGTCGTACGCCGGGTCGCGCTGCCCGACGCGTTCTTCGCCACCGACGGGCTGTTCCAGACCTTCCTGACCGTGCTCGACGAGTTCGGTGCCTTCCCCGCGGTGATCCAGCGCGAGCTGGACCGCTACCTGCCGTTCCTGGCCACCACCAAGGTGCTGATGGCCGCGGTCCGCAACGGCGTCGGCCGCGAGTCCGCCCACGAGGCGATCAAGGAGGCCGCCGTCGGCACGGCCCTCGACATGCGCCAGGGGCAGGCGGAGAACGACGTCTTCGCCCGCCTCGCCGCCGACGACCGGCTCGGCCTGACCGCCGACCAGCTGGCCTCGCTCGTCTCCGAGCCGATCACCTTCACCGGCGCGGCCGTCGACCAGGTGCAGGCCGTCGTACGGCGGGTCGCGGACGTGACCGCTCGCTACCCCGAGGCGGCGGCGTACTCCCCGGGCGAGATCCTCTAGGTTCCTAGGTCGCAGCGCGGGTGGACTGACGCATCGCCCGCACCGCCATCGCCAGCGCCAGCAGCACCAGCCCGGCGCCGGTGAGCAGGGCGGCGCGGAGGGCGGTGTCGGTGGACATCGAGTCGGCGGTGACCTGGTAGACGGTGACGAGCAGGGCGGCCCCGATCGAGGCGCCGATCCGCTGACCGGTCTGCAGGGCGCCGCCGGCGGCGCCGCCCATCCGGGGCGGGACCTCGGCGAGGGTGAGCGTCAGGTTCGGGGAGACCACCGCGCCGGCGCCGAGTCCGGTGAGCAGCAGGGTCGGCAGCAGCCAGGGCCAGATGGGGTCGCGTCCGGGCGCGAGCAGGGCGACCAGGACGACGCCGATGATCATCACCGCGAGCGCGCCGACGGTCAGCCGGCGGCCCGCGTCCGAGACGAACCGGCCGGCCAGCGGCGCGCTGATCGCCGATCCGACCGCGAACGGCATGATCGCCAGGCCTGCCTGCAGCGCCGTGAGCCCGAGCGACTCCTGCAGGTGGATCGAGATCACCAGCAGCAACCCGGTGAAGCCGGTGAAGTACAGCGCGCCGATCGCCAGCCCGTTGAGGTAGCCGGGCAGCGTCCGCAGCAGCCGGAGGTCCAGCAGCGGCGGGTGGCCGCGGCTCGTCGTACGACGCTCCCACGCGACGAACGCCCAGCCGAACAGCGGGACGCCGACGAGCAGCAGCAGCGGCAGCCGCTCCCCACCCTCGACCGAGACGACGGGGTAGAGCAGGCAGAGCACGCACAGCCCCAGCAGCACCGCGCCGGGTACGTCGATCCGGTGGTCGGCCGGCTCCGGGTCGGGCCGCCGCTTCGGGACCATCCGCAGCACGGCGAGGGCCGCCACCAGCCCGATCGGCACGTTGATGAGGAACAGCCAGCGCCAGCCGTCCTCCTCGCCCGCGAGCGCGATGATCAGCCCGCCGATCACCGGACCGGTCGCCGACGCCACCGAGACGGTGAGCCCGAAGAGCCCGAACGCACGCGCGCGCTCCCGGCCCCGGAAGAGCTGCTGGATCAGGCCGGAGTTCTGCGGGGTGAGCAGGCCGGCGAAGGCCCCCTGCAGCAGCCGTGCGAGGACCACGAGGGCGGCGTTCGGAGCCAGGCCGACCGCCGCGCTGGCCAGCGTGAAGCCGGCCAGGCCGATCAGCATCATCCGGCGGCGGCCGTAGGCGTCCCCGAGCCGGCCGCCCGCGACCAGCGTCAGCCCGAAGGCCAACGTGTAGCCCGAGACCACCCACTGGATCGTCGCGGCCGAGGTGTGCAGACCCTCGCGCATCGACGGGATCGCCACGTTGACGATCGAGACGTCGAGCAGGGACATGAAGCCGACGACGAGCGAGACGCAGAGGATCCGCCACCGTCGTGGATGGGGCCGGTACGCCGGGTCCGACGACTGCCGGGGTCGGTCGTCGACGACGTGCTCGCTCACCCGACCGTTGTACCCCGATCCCCGGGACGCATCGGACGGCCGTCTCGAAAGCAGCGGGCCGGCCGCGTGATGATGGGGACATGACCACCGCCGTCGACGTCCTCGTGACCGGCCGGGTGCAGGGCGTCTCGTTCCGGATGTACACCGAGGCCGAGGCCCGCCGGCTCGGCGTGACCGGGTGGGTCCGCAACGAGCCGGACGGCTCGGTCGCGGGCCACTTCGAGGGTGACGAGGACGCCGTGCGCGAACTGGTCGCGTGGTGCCGCAGCGGGCCGTCGTACGCCCGGGTGAGCGGCGTCGACGTCCGGGCCGGCGACGTGACCGGCGCGCCCCGGTTCGAGGTGCGCTGATGGGCGAGCCCGTGACCGTCGCGATCACCCGCCACCTCGAGCCGGGACACGATCCCGAGATGCTCAGCTGGCTGCAGGCGGGGACCACGCTCGCCCAGCAGTTCCCCGGGTTCCTCGGCTCCGGCTGGGTGCGCCCCGAGGCCGGGTCGACCGAGTGGCACATGCTCTACCGGTTCGCCGACCACGACTCCCTGCTCGCCTGGGAGCAGTCGCACGAACGGCAGTGGTGGCGCTCCTCGGCGACCGGCCTGGGGATCGTCGAGTCCCGGGTCGAGCGGCGGACCGGCATCGAGGGCTGGTTCGACCCGCCGGCCACCCGCGACGTCGAGGACCTCCGCCCGGTCCCGCCCGCGCCGCCGCGCTGGAAGCAGGCGAGCGTGATCTTCCTGGTCTTCTTCCCGCTCAGCCTGGTGGTCAACGTGCTCACCAGCCGGCTGATCCCCGACTGGCCGCTGCCGCTGCGCGTCTTCGTGACGATCGCGGTGATGACGCCGGTGATGACGTACGCCGCGCTGCCGTGGATCACCCGGCGGATGGAGTGGTGGCTGCACGGCCGCCCGGCCCCGTGGCGCCGGCCGCGCTAGATGCAGCGAGGACTAGGCCCGCGCGTGCCCGCCCCAGTTGGCGAGCTTGGTCCCCACGGTGTGCAGGTCGGCGCGCCAGACGTCCTCGGGTCCGGGCGGGAGCACGGCGTCCCACTCCACGGCGTACGAACCGAGCACCTGGCCGAGCCGGGCGGTCCGGGCGAAGAACCAGAGGTGGAAGTGCGCGCTGCCGTCGCCCCAGCGGTCGACGTGCACGCGGCCGATGTTCGGGAGGCTGCCGACGATCCGGGTCAGCCGGACGGTGATCCGGCCCAGCTCGGAGGCGAGGTCGTCCCCGAGGTCGGACATGTCGAGGTGCTCACGCGTGTGCAGCACGACGACCAGCGGCAGCCCGGACGGGGCGCCCTGGTGGGTCAGCACCCAGCGCTCGTCCTCCCACACCACCCGGTCGGGGTCGAAGCCCCGGCAGCTCCCGCACGGCTTCTCGTCCGACTCGCCCCAGCGCGGCGGCTCGTCCGCCGGCTCCTGGAGGACCTTCGGCACGACCCGGTCGCTCACCGCCTCCCAGGGGAACACGTCCCACTCGCCCAGGGAGGGCAGCGGCAGACGTCCGCCCTCCCCGACCGCGGCGACGACCCGGGCGTAGACCTCTTCCGCTGACTCAGCCACGAGGCCAGGGTCGCAGGTCGGCAGCCGCCGGCCAACGAGCAGCCGGTGGTCCTCACCGGCGCACCCGCACGCGCACGGTCGCCCAGGGACCCTGCCCGGCCAGGTTCACCGCGGCCACGCGGAGCGTCGCCCGTCCCACGGCGAGCTTCCGGACGGTGGCGGTGAGCCTGGCGCCCCGGCCGTCCGCGACGGTACGCCACCGGTTGCCGACCCGCCGTTGGACGACGTAGTCGGTCACCCGCGCGCCTCCGGTCGCGGCCGGGACCTTCCAGGCGAGCCGGACCTGGCCATGACCGCGGGACGCGTCGGCCCGCAGCCCGCGCGGCGCGCTCGGCCGGGTGACCGGCTTGACGGGGGAGTCCGGCACGACGCGGACCTCGGCGCTCCAGGCACCGGTGCCGGCGTCGCTCACCGCCGCCACCCGGAAGCGGTACGCCGCCCCGCCCGTGAGTCCGCTGACGACCAGCTGCGGTGCCGTCACCCGGCCGACGGCCGTCCACGGTCCGCCCTCGCGGGACTGCTGGACGACGTACCCGGTGAGCGGCGCGCTGCCGGCCTCGGCGGGGGCGCGCCACGTCAGGGACGCCTTCCCGACCCCGGCCCCGGCGGTGAGGCCGAGGGGTGCCGAGGGGGCGACGACCGGCTCGGGCACCGTGGCGCTCGCGACCGGGCTCCACGGTCCCTGGCCGATCTCGTTCACGGCCGCGACGCGGTAGTGGTGGGTGCTGCCCGCGTCCAGGCCGGTCAGGGTGTGGGTGAGCGCGTCGCCCTCCTCGTCGGCGACCGGCTCCCACGG
This sequence comes from Nocardioides sp., assembly GCF_035503875.1. Lineage (GTDB taxonomy): Bacteria > Actinomycetota > Actinomycetes > Propionibacteriales > Nocardioidaceae > Nocardioides. Next base: position 7,394 of record NZ_DATJTA010000052.1, on the reverse strand, counting down.
CCCCGTGGTCGCGTCGGCGCGCTCGACGACGTAGTCGGTCACGGCCGGGCCGCCCGGGTGCTCGGGTGCGGTCCACGCGAGGGCCACGGTGCCGTCGGCGGTCGCCGTGGCGGTCGGGGTCCGCGGTGCGGTCGGGGCGCTGTCCGGCACCACCGCGCTCGCGGGCTCGCTCCACGGTCCCTGCCCGCCCTGGGTCAGCGCGGCCACCCGGAACTCCTGGGTGGTGGCGCCCGGCAGGCCCGCGACCGTCCGACTCGTCTCGTCGTCCTCGTCGTCGGACGTGGTCCACTCGCCGCCGTCCACGCGGTGCTGGACCAGGTAGGCCGCGACCCGCCCGCCGGCGAGGTCGTCCGGCTCGGACCAGCCCAGCCCGACGCTGCCCGGTCCGTCCGGCTCGGCCGTCAGACCGGTCGGCGCGGACGGCACGCCGATCACGACCTCCTCGACCGGCTCCGTCCACGGCCCCCGGCCGTGCTCGTTGACGGCGGCGACCCGGAAGGCGTACCGCCGCCCGACCGTGAGGTCGCTGATGACGGCGCCGGTCGTCGACGCCACGGGTTCGGTGGCCGTCGTCCACGGGCCGGCCTCGTCGTCCGTGACGAGGGCGTGCTCGACGACGTAGTCGGTCAGCGCGGCGCCGCCGTCGTGCTCGGGCGCCGTCCACGTCAGCCGGACGCTCGCGCCGGGAGCGGGCGCGGAGTCCACCGAGCGGGGGACCGCCGGCGGTCCGGGCGCCACCGCGATGTCGTGGTGCAGGTGCTCGTCCTCGCCGATCGTGAACTCGAGGGTCTCCGGAACGCTGGCCTCGAGGCCGTCGGGCAGCGTCACCGTGTGCTCGCCGGGAGCGAGGTACGGCCGGTCGTAGCTCCCGCGCTCGTCCACCTCGGGGGTCTCGGGCAGGTCGCGCGAGGTGCCTCCGCAGGACTCCCCGGCGGGTCCCTGCATGCAGTAGACGATGCGCGGCAGGCCGGGCTCGCCCGCGTCCCGCGTGCCGTCGCGGTCACGGTCGACGAAGACCGTCCCGGTCGCGAGGCCGTCGGGTCCGTCGACACCGAACAGCACGTCGTACGTGGAGTCGGCCGCGACGTCGACGGTGGTGGAGGTGCCGGCGGTCACCTGCCAGCCCGGACCCGGGCCGATGGGCCGCAGCGTGTGCCGGCCCGGGGGCACCTTCTCGAAGCTCCAGATCCCGTCGTCCTCCGGGTAGGCGCAGCGCTCGGACCGGTAGCCGAAGCCGTACTGCAGGCAGATCGTGCCGCGGTGGGTCGGCTCCCCGGCGTCGCGCGCGCCGTCGGCGTCGTCGTCGCGGAACAGGACGCCGTTCAGGGTGCTCGTGCCCTGCACGACGCCGATGTCGTACCGGACCCTCTCGCGGGAGGCGAGGACCACGGGTCGCGTCACCGACGTCAGGTGCCAGTCGCTCGGCATCATGGAGGTGGCGATCTCGTAGTGCCCGGGGGCGCGGTCGCCGAGCTCGTAGCGCCCGTCCTGGTCGGACCAGGCCGCCGCCAGGGTGCAGGCGCGCGACATGTGGGGACGGGCCCAGCACTGGATGGCGGTGTGGCCGTAGCCGGGCTCGCCCTCGTCGCGCACGCCGTCGAGGTCGCCGTCGACGAAGACGGTCCCGTACACGCTGGCGCTCCCGGTCTGCCCCAGCTGCCCCGGTCTGACCCCGAAGTCCACCCGGCCGACGCCCCGGCCGTCGACGACCTCGACCAGGTACGGCTGGTTGTCGCGCGGCGCGCTCTGGACGGTCCGCTGGATCTCCTCGTCGACCACGGCGAACGAGGCCCAGTAGGTCCCGTCCGGGACGTCGTGCGCGTCCCACGCGCCGGTGGCGTCGTCGGACCACTCGAACTTCTCGGTCTCGCCGTCGACCCGGATCAGGGTCACCGAGTAGCCCCAGCCCGTGGTGACGACCGCCGGACCCTCGCCCTCGTCGCGCCGGCCGTTGTCGTTCGCGTCGAGGTAGACGGTCCCGCTGACCTCGGGCACGTCCAGGACCGTGGTGTCCGCGGTGACGAAGGTCCGGGTCGGGCCCGTGGTGCTCACGCCCCCGATCCCGTTGCGCGCCTCGACGCGCACGTCGTACGACGTATCGGCGTCCAGCCCGGTCAGCCGGTGGGTCCGGGTCTCCCCGTCGGTGGTGGCGACCTGGGTGCCGTCGACCAGGATCCGGTACTGGGCGATGCCGTCCTCGTCGTCCGCCGCCGCCCAGCGCAGCCGCGCCGTCGAGTTGGTGATCCGGTCGGCCCCGACCCACCGGTCCGGCCAGGTCGGCAGGCCGGCGGCGGTGCGCGTCTGCACGGTGGGGCCGCCGGTGCTCCAGTTGCCCGCCGCGTCGCCCGCCTCGACCCGGAACGTGTACGCCGTGTCCGCGGCCAGCCCGGTGACCTTCAGTGTCCGCTCGGTGACCGTGTCGACGAGGGTCGCCCCGCGGTAGACCCGGTAGCCCGTGACGGCCCGGTCGTCGGAAGCGGCGGACCAGTTCAGGGTGAGCGAGCGTCGTCCGACCTGGTCGGCCGTCAGGGTCGTGCTCGACGGCCAGGTCGGTGCCTCCTCGTCGGGGCAGTCGTTCGGCGGGTTGGGGGCCAGCACGTGCGAGGTGCCGCCGATGGTCGCGAGGTGGCCGTTCGGCGCGGCCGAGAAGGCGATCCCGGAGACCGGGTCGGTCCGGGTGGCGTCGACGTCGCCGCTGGCCGTGTCGACCAGGCGGGTGCGCATCTGGCCGGCGCCGGTCTGCTCGACGACCGCGAGCTTGGTGCCGCAGGGGCTGAAGTGCCAGTGCCCGGTGCCGGACATCGTCGCCGACCAGGTGCGCTCCTCGGCGTCGAGGTCGACGAGGGTGAGCTGGGCCTGCTGGGCCGCGCTGGTGTGGGCGTGGAAGAACCGTCCCTCGTCCGGCGAGAAGCCCCAGCCCGCCTCGCCGAACCGCTGGCCCGCCGGCGCCACGAAGAAGGAGAACGTCGTCGTGTACGCCGCGTCGCCGCTGGTCGCGCCGACGATCTCGATGCGCGCCTGGTTCGTGGTGTTGGTGACCATCGAGGTCAGGCTCAGCCAGCGACCGCCCGAGGAGAACGCGATCCGGGCGTCACCGGTCGTGACGGTCCGCGTCAGCACCGGGGTGCCGGGCCGCGAGCTCGCGAGGTCGTACATCGCGACCTCCAGGTTCGGCGCGTTCACGCGCCAGGTCACCAGGCGGTCCTGGTCCGGGCTGAAGCCCCAGTTGGTGTGCGAGGTGTGGACCGTCGTCACCGTGCCGCCGGTCGTCCGGCGGACGGCGAGGCTGACCGACGGGAACGTGCCACCGGCCTCGATCCGGTACTTGGCCTCGGAGGAGGCCGACGACCCGTCGCCGCCGACGTACGGCTGCCTCAGCCCGCCGGGCTCCTCGTACGGGCCGGTCTCGGCGCAGCCGCAGTCGGGCGCGGCCGCCGCTGCCGGGGCCGCCCCGGCGGGACCGGGCGGCCCGCCCAGGATCAGGCCGAGGAGGAGGGCGGCGAGGGCGAGGAGCGAGGACCACGTACGACGGCTGAGCATGCACCGGAGGCTGGTGCGCCCGGCGTCCTGAGGATCAGGGCGCGGCGTCCCGTGTGCCCGGGAGGATTCCTGTCGGAGCGCCGATCTAGGCTGACGCCGTGGCCGACCTGAACATCCCCGCCGCCCCCGCGATCCCCGGAGCGCAGCACCTGCACTCCGGCAAGGTGCGCGACCTCTACGTGCTCGACTCCGGTGACCTGCTGATGGTCGCCAGCGACCGGATCTCCGCGTACGACTTCGTCCTCGACACGACGATCCCCGACAAGGGCGAGATCCTGACCCGGATGTCGCTGTGGTGGTTCGACCAGCTGCGCGACGTCGTCGACAACCACGTGGTCTCCACCGACGTCCCCGACGCCGTGCGCGGCCGGGCGGTGGTCTGCGAGCGGCTGGAGATGTTCCCGGTCGAGTGCGTGGCCCGCGGCTACCTCACCGGCTCCGGCCTGCGCGAGTACGACGAGTCCGGCGAGGTCTGCGGCATCGCGCTGCCCGGCGGCCTGGTCGACGGGAGCCGGCTCCCGGAGGCGATCTTCACGCCCGCCACCAAGGCCGCGGTCGGCGACCACGACGAGAACGTCTCCTTCGACGCCGTCGTCGCGGAGGTCGGCGCGGACGCGGCCGAGCGGCTGCGCGACCTGACCCTCACCGTCTACTCCCGCGCCGAGGACCTCGCGCGCGAGCGCGGCATCATCCTCGCCGACACGAAGTTCGAGTTCGGGCGTCGCGCCGACGGCACCACCGTGCTCGCCGACGAGGTGCTGACCCCCGACTCCTCGCGCTTCTGGCCGCTCGACCGGTGGGCGCCCGGCGCTCCGCAGCCGTCCTTCGACAAGGACGTCGTGCGCGGCTGGCTGACCTCGCCGGAGTCCGGCTGGGACCGCACCTCGGGCGAGGCGCCGCCGGTCCTGCCCGCCGAGGTCGTCGAGCGCACCCGCGCCCGCTACGTCGAGGCCTACGAGCTGCTCACCGGCCTGTCGTTCTGATGACGTACGTCGCGGCGCCGGCCGAGGTGGTCTTCGACTACCTGGTCGAGCCGCGGAACCGGCCCGCGTGGCAGTCCAGCCTGACGCGGGTCGAGGACGTCGCGCCCGGACCGGCCGTGGGTCAGACCTGGGTCGACGTCACCGTCCCGGGCCTGCGGCCGCAGATGCGGACCACCGAGCTCGACCGTCCGCACCGCTGGACCGAGCGCGGCACCTGGCGGGGATTCTCGGCCGAGCTCACGCTCGAGCTCGCGCCGGCTCCCGGCGGTTGCGTGGTCGAGCCCACGATGACCCTGCGCGCCGCCGGCCCGGCCCGCCCGCTCGCGCTCCTGCTCTCCGTCCTCGCGCCGTACGCCGTCCGCGCCGACCTGCGCCGCGCCGCCCGACTCCTCGAGGGACGCTCCTGACCGCACCCGCCGGGTGAGCACCAGGGCGAGGACCACGAGGGCGGCGCCGGCGACCGCGTCGACCAGGTAGTGGTTGCCGGTCACCACCACGGTGACCGTCGTCAGCACGGGGTGCAGCAGCCACAGCCAGCGCCACCGGCTGCGCAGCGTCGCGACGAGCACGATCGCGACCAGCAGCGCCCAGCCGACGTGCAGGCTCGGCAGGGCGGCGTACTCGTTGGCGATGGCGGCGACCGGGGAGCCGTCGTACACGCTCGCGCCGGCCTGCTGCCCGGTGTCGATGGTGCCGGACGCCGCGAGCAGCCGGGGCGGGGTGACGGGCACCAGCAGGTGGATGACCATGGCGGCGCCGGTCGCGAGCACCAGCGCCCACTTGGTCCAGCGGTACGCCGCCCGGTCGCGGCGCCACAGCCACAGCAGCACGCCGATCGTCACCGGGAAGTGCAGCAGGTAGTAGCGGTCCGCGAGGCCGACCAGGTGGTGCACGTCGAGCGCGGCCCCCTGCAGGACGGCCTCGGAGGGCAGCCGCAGAGCGTGCTGGAGGTCGAGGATGCGGTGCGCGTTGTCGTCGGCCGAGGAGACCCGGCCGGTCGCCAGCAACCGGCCGAGGTTGTAGGCGCCCATCAGGACCAGCACCGACGCGAGCTCGACCACCGCGGCGGGTACGGGGCGGGAGCGGGGGAGGACGGTCGACCAGGCCATACCGACACCGTGGCCGGACGCGCGCCCGGGCGCATCCGGACCGACCCCGAGACGCCCCGGGTCGCACCCCGAGACCCCATCGGGGGAGCGCGTAGGTTTGGCCATACCCGATCGTGATGGAGGTCACCCGTGAGCTTCAACCTCTCGAGCCTGCTGGAAGGGAGCGCCGCGCGGTACCCCGAGCGCGAGGCGATCGTCTTCGGCGACACCCGGCTCACCTACGCGCAGGTCGACGGTGCCGCCAACCTGGTGGCCAACCTGCTGACCTCCCGTGGCATCGGCCGCGGGGACAAGGTCGCGCTGAGCTGCCCGAACCTGCCGTACTTCTCCATCGTCTACTTCGGCATCCTGAAGGCCGGGGCGGCCGTCGTACCGCTGAACGTGCTGCTGAAGGGCCGCGAGGTGGCCTACCACCTCGGCGACTCGGACGCGAAGGCCTACGTCTGCTTCCAGGGCACCCCCGAGCTGCCCATCGGCGAGGAGGGGTACGCCGGCTTCCGCGACGCCCCCGGCTGCGAGCACTTCTTCGTGATCACCGCGGACCCGGCGGCGCCGTCCCCGATCGAGGGCACCGAGACGCTGATGCAGGCCGCGGCCGGTCAGCCGGGGACCTTCGAGAGCGTGGCCACCGACGAGGACGACACCGCCGTGGTCCTCTACACCTCCGGCACCACCGGCCAGCCCAAGGGCGCCGAGCTGCGGCACCGCAACATGCGCGACAACGCGCTGGCCAGCAAGGAGCTCTTCGGTGCGGACCCGGAGTCGCCGGACACCTACCTGTGCGTGCTCCCGCTCTTCCACTCCTTCGGCCAGACGGTCATCCAGAACGGCGCGTTCGCCTTCGGCGGCACCGTCGTGATGCTGCCGCGCTTCGAGGCCCGGCCGGCGCTGGAGCTGATGCTGAAGGAGCGCGTGACGTTCTTCGCGGGCGTGCCGACCATGTACTGGGGCCTGCTCGGCGCGCTCACCCCCGAGGTCGACGTCGAGACCATCGCGCGCAACCTCCGGGTCGCGGTCTCCGGCGGTGCCGCGCTGCCGGTGGAGGTGCACCACGACTTCGAGCGCCGCTTCGGCGTCACGATCCTGGAGGGGTACGGCCTCTCCGAGACCTCACCCGTCGCGTCGTTCTCCGTGTACGGCGAGCCGGTGCGCGTCGGCTCGATCGGGCTCCCGATCCCCGGGGTCGAGATGGCCCTGCTCCAGCAGGACGGCTGGGAGGAGGTCGAGTGGAGCCCCGACGCGATCGGCGAGATCGCGATCCGCGGCCACAACATCATGAAGGGCTACTACGGCCGGCCCGAGGCGACCGCCGAGGTGATCCGCGACGGCTGGTTCCGCTCCGGCGACCTGGGTCGCCGCGACGAGGACGGCTGGTACTACATCGTCGATCGCTCGAAGGACATGATCATCCGCGGCGGCTACAACGTGTACCCGCGCGAGATCGAGGAGGTCCTGCTCACCCACCCCGCGGTCTCGCTGGCCGCCGTGGTCGGCGTACCCCACGAGAGCCACGGCGAGGAGATCAAGGCGTACGTCATCCTCGCCGACGGCGCCTCCATCGCCCCCGCGGAGCTGGTCGCGTGGGGGAAGGAGCAGATGGCGGCGTACAAGTACCCCCGCCTGGTCCAGATCGTCCCCGAGCTCCCCATGACCGCCACCGGCAAGATCCTCAAGCGCGAGCTCACCTGACCCCGTTGGTCGAGCAGCGAAGGACGGAGTCCTGAGCGACCGTCGAGACCCCCGCTCCCGGCCGGCGACCGAG
>NZ_DATJTA010000051.1:0-5134 GCF_035503875.1 Nocardioides sp. | reverse complement strand
TCGCCGCGGTCACGCGCCGGGCCCACGTCGCCACACCGTGGCGACGGGCCGACCTCCGAGAGTCCCGAGTCATCACCTCAGGTCTAGTGCCCCGCGGGAAGGTCGTGCAAGGGGTGACCGGAATGTCGGTCCCTCCCGGTGCGCCGCGGTCGGGCTGGTGTCGGACCCGGCTCGTAGGGTTGGGGCGTGGCTGACCCGTCGACCTACCGCCCCAAGCCCGGGTCGATCCCTACCCAGCCCGGCGTCTACCGGTTCCGCGACAAGGACGGCCGCGTCGTCTACGTCGGCAAGGCGGTCAACCTGCGGTCGCGGCTGTCGTCGTACTTCCAGGACGTGGCCGGCCTGCACGCCCGCACCGCGACCATGGTGACCACGGCCGCGTCGGTCGAGTGGACGGTCGTCGCGACCGAGGTCGAGGCCCTCCAGCTGGAGTACTCCTGGATCAAGGAGTACGACCCGCGCTTCAACGTGAAGTACCGCGACGACAAGTCCTACCCCTGGCTGGCCGTGACCGTCGGCGAGGAGTTCCCGCGGGTCATGGTCGGGCGCGGCGCCAAGCGCAAGGGCACCCGCTACTTCGGTCCGTACAGCCACGCTTGGGCGATCCGCGAGACCGTCGACATCCTGCTGCGCGTCTTCCCGATGCGCTCGTGCAGCAACGGCGTCTTCAAGCGGTCGGCGCAGATCGGCCGGCCCTGCCTGCTCGGCTACATCGACAAGTGCTCGGCGCCGTGCGTCGGCAACGTCAGTGCCGAGGAGCACCGCGAGATCGTCGACGACTTCTGCGAGTTCATGGCCGGCCGGACCCGGCCGTTCACGCGCCGCATCGAGCAGGAGATGTACGCCGCGTCCGACGCCCTCGACTTCGAGAAGGCCGCGCGGCTGCGCGACGACCTCGGGGCGATGGAGCGAGCGCTGGAGAAGCAGGCCGTGGTGCTCGGCGACGGCGCGGACGTCGACGTGATCGCGCTCGCCGAGGACCCCCTCGAGGTCGCCGTCCAGATCTTCTACGTCCGGGGCGGCCGGATCCGCGGTCAGCGCGGCTGGGTCGCCGACCGCGTCGACGAGGGCGGGACGGACAAGCTCGTCGAGGACTTCCTGCTCCAGCTGTACGCCGGCGACCCCGAGTCCATCCCGCGCGAGATCCTGGTGCCGGCGATGCCGCCCGACCCGGTCACCTTCGAGCAGCTCCTCGGCGACCTGCGCGGCGCCAAGGTCGAGATCCGGGTGCCGCAGCGCGGGGACAAGAAGACGCTGCAGGAGACCGTGGCCCGCAACGCCGGGCAGGCCCTGGTGCTGCACAAGACCAAGCGGGCCAGCGACCTCACGACCCGCAACCGCGCCCTGGAGGAGATCCAGGAGGCGCTGGAGCTCGACGAGGTCCCGCTGCGGATGGAGTGCTACGACATCTCCAACCTCCAGGGCACCGAGGTCGTCGCATCGATGGTGGTCTTCGAGGACGGCCTGGCCCGCAAGAGCGAGTACCGCCGCTTCGTGATCAAGGGCGTCGACGGTCAGAACGACGTGGCCTCGATGCACGAGGTCATCACCCGGCGGTTCCGGCGACTGCTCGACGAGCAGGCCCGCTCCGAGCTCAAGCCGGGCGACGAGACCTCCGGTCCGATGCTGGTCGACCCGGAGACCGGACGACCGCGCAAGTTCGCGTACGCACCCGGCCTCGTCGTCGTGGACGGCGGCCCGCCGCAGGTCGCGGCGGCGCAGCGCGCGCTCGACGAGCTCGGCATCGACGACATCCCCGTGTGCGGCCTGGCCAAGCGGCTGGAGGAGGTCTGGCTCCCGGGCCAGGAGGACCCGGTCATCCTGGCGCGCTCGTCGGAGGGGCTCTACCTGCTCCAGCGGCTGCGTGACGAGGCGCACCGGTTCGCCATCTCCCACCACCGCTCGCGCCGCTCCAAGACGATGGTCGAGAGCGTGCTGGACGACATCCCGGGTCTGGGGGAGGTGCGCCGCAAGACGCTGCTCAAGCACTTCGGTTCGCTGAAGAAGCTCCGCGCCGCGACGGTCGAGGAGATCGCGCAGGTCCCGGGCATCGGCACCCGCACCGCGACCGCGATCAAGGACTCGGTCACGGCAGCGGCCGAGACCCGCAAGACTGTCTCCGTGAACACCGCGACCGGCGAGATCGAGGAGGGCTGAGGGATGGAGCACGGTGCCTCGACCGGCGAGCTGGTGGTCGTCACCGGCATGACCGGAGCCGGTCGCAGCACGGCCGCGAAGGAGCTGGAGGACCTCGGCTTCTACGTCGTCGACAACCTGCCACCCAGCCTGCTGAGCGACGTGGTCCGGCTGGTGGACGAGAACCGTGGGCCGAGCCAGCCGATCGCCGTGGTCGTCGACGTCCGGTCTGGGTCGTTCTTCGGCTCGCTCCAGGCCAACCTCGCCCACGGCGCCAGCGGCCGCCACGCCACCCTGGTCTTCCTGGACGCCACCGACGAGGTGCTCGTCCGGCGCCAGGAGGCGGCCCGCCGTCCGCACCCGCTGCAGGGCACCGGTCGGCTGCTCGACGGGCTGGAGCGCGAGCGCAAGGTCCTCGCCGACCTGCGCAGCACCGCCGACCTGGTCATCGACACGAGCGCCCTCAACGTCCACCAGCTCACCGACCGCATCTCCGAGTCGTTCGGCACCCCGGACACCACCCGGCTGCGGGTCACCGTGCTGAGCTTCGGCTTCAAGTACGGCATCCCGGTCGACGCCGACTTCATCGCCGACATGCGCTTCCTGCCCAACCCGCACTGGATCCCCGAGCTGCGACCGCGCACCGGCCAGGACGCCGAGGTGGCGGCGTACGTCCGCAGCAGGCCGGGTGCCGAGGAGTTCCTCGACGCCTACGTCCCGGTCCTCACCGGGGTGGCGGAGGGCTACCTGCGCGAGGGCAAGCGGTTCATGCGGGTCGCCATCGGCTGCACGGGCGGCAAGCACCGCAGTGTCGCCATGACCGAGGAGATCGCCCGCCGCCTCGACGAGCAGGGGTACGTCGCCCGCGCCATCCACCGCGACCTGGGACGCGAGTGAGCGGCCTGCGCGCCCAGTCGGTCGTCGCGTTCGGTGGCGGGCACGGTCTGCACACCTCGCTGCGGGCACTCCGCCGGCTCGTCGACGACCTGACGGTCGACGAGCTCACCGCCGTCGTCACCGTGGCCGACAACGGCGGCTCGTCGGGGCGGCTGCGCGGGCAGTTCGGGGTGCTCCCGCCCGGTGACCTGCGGATGGCGCTCGCCGCCCTGTGCGGCGACGACGAGTGGGGCACGACCTGGTCCAACGTCCTGCAGCACCGCTTCGCCGGCGACGGCGACATGAACGGCCACGTGGTCGGCAACCTCTTGATCGTCGGCCTCTGGGAGCTCCTCGGTGACCACGTCGACGCCCTCGACCGGGTCGGCCGGCTGCTGGGCGCCAAGGGCCGGGTGCTGCCGATGGCACTGACCCCGATGGACATCACCGCCGACGTCCGTGGTCTCGTCGCCGACGACCCCGACGCGCTCACGCTGGTCCGCGGCCAGGTCGAGGTCGCCACCACCGACGGGGTGATCGCCGAGATCGCCCTCGACCCGTCCGACCCGGAGCCGTGCCCGGAGGCCGTGAGCGCGGTCGAGGAGGCCGACTGGGTCGTCCTCGGGCCGGGCTCCTGGTTCACGTCCGTCATCCCGCACCTGATGGTGCCCGCGATGCGTGACGCTTTGGTGCGCACCGAGGCCCGGGTGATCGTGGTGCTCAACCTCGAGGAGCAGGCGGGGGAGACCCCCGGGTTCGGCCCGGCCGACCACCTGGCCGTGCTGGCCGAGCACGCGCCGGAGCTCCAGCTGCACACCGTGCTGGCCGACCGGGGCAGCGTCGGCGACGACCTCGACGAGCTCCAGCAGATGGCGGCGGCCACCGGCGCCGTGCTCGTGATCGACGACGTCGCCGAGGAGCCCGGCTCGGCGCGGCACGACCCGGCGTTGCTGGCCTCGGCGTACGCCCGCATCCTGGAGCAGCGCTGAGCTGAGACTCCGCTCACGGGTCCGTCCCCCTGGCCCTCCAGGGTGATTGACGCGCGTGGCAGGATCGGCCGTATGGCGATGACGGCACAGGTGAAGGCGGAACTCGCCAGCATCCAGACCACCAAGACGTGCTGCCGGAAGTCCGAGGTCGCCTCGATGCTGCGCTTCGCCGGCGGGCTGCACATCGTGAGCGGTCGGATCGTGGTGGAGGCCGAGCTCGACACCGGCGCGGCCGCGCGGCGGCTGCGCACGGACGTCCTGGAGGTCTACGGGCATCATGCGGACGTCGTGGTGGTGCAGGGCAACGGCATCCGCCGAGGCAGCCGGTACCTCGTCCGGATCGCGCGTGACGGCGAGTCGCTAGCCCGCCAGACCGGGCTCCTCGACCCGCGCGGACGCCCCGTCCGGGGCCTGCCGCCGGCCGTGGTGTCGGGTGGCGGCTGCGACGCGGTGGCCGCCTGGCGCGGCGCGTTCCTCGCCCACGGCTCGCTCACCGAGCCGGGGCGCTCCTCCTCGCTCGAGGTCACCTGCCCCGGGCCGGAGGCGGCCCTCGCGCTGGTCGGCGTCGCACGCCGGCTCGGCATCCAGGCCAAGGCCCGCGAGGTGCGTGGCGTGGACCGGGTCGTCATCCGCGACGGCGACGCGATCGGCCAGCTGCTGACCCGGCTCGGCGCCCACGAGTCGCTGATGGCCTGGGAGGAGCGGCGGATGCGCCGCGAGGTCCGAGCCACCGCCAACCGGCTCGCCAACTTCGACGACGCCAACCTGCGCCGCTCGGCCCGTGCCGCGGTCGCCGCGGGAGCCCGGGTCGAGCGCGCGATCGAGATCCTCGGCGACGAGATCCCCGACCACCTCAAGCTCGCCGGGTCGCTGCGACTGGAGCACAAGCAGGCCTCGCTCGAGGAGCTCGGCCAGCTGCACGAGCCGGTGCTCACCAAGGACGCCATCGCCGGCCGGATCCGCCGCCTGCTGGCCATGGCCGACAAGCGCGCCGAGGAGCTCGGCATCCCCGACACCGAGGCGTCCCTCACCCCCGACATGCTCGCCGAGGACGGCTGAGCCACCACGCACCGTCAACACCGCCGAGTCGGCAGAAGTTGCGCGTCGAGTCGGCAGTAACTACTGCCGACTCG
>NZ_DATJTA010000050.1:0-112358 GCF_035503875.1 Nocardioides sp. | reverse complement strand
AGCCGGTCGGCTCGACCACGACGATCTCGGCCTCCGCGCCGTCGTCAGCGATGGTGAAGTGCTCGGGGCGCACGCCATACACCACCGGCTTGCCGTCGGAATTGGACGGAGCGGATTTCAGCGGCAGCTTGACTCCGTTCGGCCCCTCGAAGGTCGCGGCGCCGTTCACCTTCACCTTGCCCTTGAGGAAATTCATCGCGGGCGAGCCGATGAAGCCGGCGACGAACTGATTGTCCGGCTTGTCGTAGAGCTCGAGCGGCTTGCCGATCTGCTCGACGATGCCGTCATGCATGACGACGATCTTGTCGGCCATGGTCATCGCCTCGATCTGGTCGTGGGTGACGTAGACGGTGGTGATGCCGAGCCGCTTCTGCAGCCGCGAGATCTCGGTGCGCATCTGGCCGCGCAGCTTGGCGTCGAGGTTGGACAGCGGCTCGTCGAAGAGGAAGGCGTCGGCCTCGCGGACGATCGCCCGGCCCATCGCGACCCGCTGTCGCTGGCCACCCGACAGGTTGCCCGGCTTGCGGTCGAGGTGCTCGTCGAGCTCCAGGGTCGCGGACGCCTCGCGGACCTTGCGGTCGATCTCCTGCTCCGAGATCTTGCCCGCCAGCCGCAGCGGGAAGGCGATGTTCTCGTAGACCGTCAGGTGGGGGTAGAGGGCGTAGTTCTGGAAGACCATCGCCAGGTTGCGGTCGCGCGGGGCGAGGTCGTTGACCTTCTTCCCCCCGATCACCATGTCTCCCGAGGTGATGTCCTCCAGTCCGACGATCATCCGCAGCAGCGTGGACTTCCCGCAGCCGGACGGGCCGACGAGGATCACGAACTCCCCGTCCGCCACGTCGATGCTGACGTCGTTCACTGCGGGGAAGCCATCGCCGTACTTCTTGACGATGTTCTTCATCTCGATGGCAGCCATGGGCTCATCCCTTCACTGCGCCGGAGGTCAGGCCGGCGACGATCTTGCGCTGGAAAAGCAGGACGATGACGATGACCGGCACGGTGACGACGACCGAGGCGGTCGCCAGCTGTCCGTACGGCGGGTTGAACGGGTCGGGACCGACGAAGTACGACAGCTGGGCCGGCACGGTGCGGGCCTGGGTCGTCGAGGTCAGCGAGATCGCGAGCACGAACTCGTTCCACGCGAAGAAGAACGTCAGGATCGCGGCCGTGAAGACACCGGGCGCCGCGAGCGGGACGATCACCTTGCGGAAGGCCTGCCACGACGTCGCGCCGTCGACCTGCGCCGCCTGCTCCATCTCCCAGGGGATCTCCCGGAAGAACGCCGAGAGCGTCCAGATCGCCAGCGGGAGCGTGAACGACATGTACGGCAGGATCAGCCCGGGCCAGGTGTTGAACAGCCCGACGGTCCTCCACAGGTCGAACAGCGGGCCGACCAGCGAGACCACCGGGAACATCGCGATCGCCAGCGCCAGCGAGAGCACCGCGCGCTTGCCGCGGAACTCCAGGCGGGCGATGGCGTACGCCGCCAGCGTCGCGAAGATGACCGCGAGCAGGGTGGAGATCAGCGCGATCCCGAACGAGTTCCGCAGCGCGTCGAGGAAGTCCGGGTTGTCGAGGATGTCGCGGTAGTTCTGCAGCGTCGCGTCCTTGGGCAGGAACTGCGGGCTGCCCACGGCGGTCTCGTCGGGGGACTTGAACGACAGCGAGATGATCCACGCCACCGGGAGCAGGCACCAGACCAGGATCAGCACGAAGCCGACCCAGGTGCCGATCGCGTTCTTGCCCTTCATCAGCCCTCACCCCTCGCCTGGGCCAGGTCGACCCGGAACAGCCTCACGATCCCGAACGCCAGCAGCAGCACGGTCAGGAAGAGCAGCACCGAGAGCGCGGACCCGAGGCCCAGCTGCATCTGTTCGATCACTTGTCGATAGGTGAGGAACGACGACGACTCGGTGTCCTGGGCGCCGCGGGTCATCACGAAGATGTTGTCGAAGATCCGGAACGCGTCCAGTGCCCGGAACAGGACCGCGACCATGATCGCGGCCCGCATGTTCGGCAGGATCACCTTCCACAGCCGCTGCCACCAGGTGGCGCCGTCGACCTTGGCCGCCTCGATCATGTCCTCGGAGACCTGGGAGAGGCCGGCGAGCAGCAGCAGCGACATGAACGGCGTGGTCTTCCAGATCTCGCTGACCATGATCGCGAACATCGCCGGCCAGTGGTCGCCGAACCAGTTGGTGTCGGGGCCGATCCAGGGCAGCCAGTCGAACCAGCTGTTCACCCAGCCGTTGTTGACGCTGAAGGTGAACTGCCAGGCGAAGGCGGAGACCACGGTGATGATGCCGTAGGGGATCAGGATCGAGGTCCGCATCAGCCCCCGGGCGAAGATGATCCGGTGCATCACCATCGCGAACGCGAAGCCGATGACCAGCTCCACGGCGACGGTGACCACCATGATCAGCACGGTGTTCCAGGTGACCTGCCAGAACAGGCTGTCGGTGAGCACGGTGGCGTAGTTGCTCAGCCCGATGAACTCGCGGTCGTCGGGGTTGGTCAGCCGGTAGCGGAACAGCGAGAGGTAGAGCGCCTGGATCATCGGCCAGGCGGTCACCAGCAGCATCAGGATGGCGGCCGGAGCCACCAGCTTCATGCCGAGCCGGTTCTCCGCGCTGGCCCGGTCGCTCATGTCGGCCCGGCCGCCGCGGCGGCGTCGGGTCTGCGGCTCCTTGGCCGCGGGCGTGGCCACGGTGGTGCTCACAGCAGGCTCCTTCCCTGCAGCACGTCGCCGATGAAGGACTTCGAGTCGGCGGGGGTGTCGCTGTTCACGCTCGCCGGCGGGTGCCAGACGCTCTGGATCCCGCCCGAGATGTCCGACCAGTACGGCGTCACGCTGCGGGGCGCGGCCGCGTCGAGGGACTCCTGGAACAGGTCCAGCAGCTCCTGCGGATAGATCTCGGCGAGCGGGGGGTAGTCGTAGCCGGCCGAGCTGGCCGGCATGTTGCCGGTGAGCTCGGCGTTCACGCCCTGGTTCTCGGCGTTGGTGATGCACTCGATCGCGTCCATGGACTCGTCGATGTTGTCGGAGTACGCCGAGACGCCCACCCCGATCCCGCCGTACGGCGGCCGCGACTCCTCGCCCTCGACCGTCTGCGGGTAACGGGCGAAGCCCAGGTCCTCCTTGACCTCCGGCTGGGCCTGGTCGTAGTTCGTCCAGATGTAGGTCCAGTTGACGAGGAACGCGCCGGCGTCGGAGCCGAAGGTGGCGCCGGCCTGCCCCTCCTGCGCGACCGACATGTCGGCCGGCGCGGCGGGGGAGGAGGCGAGCTTCTCGATGATCGCCGCCGCCTGCTCGCCGGCCGGGGAGTCGATGTCGATGCTGGCGTCGACGCCCTTCTCGGTCTCGGAGACCAGGTCGCCGCCCGCGCCCGCGATGAGGGCGTTGATCCAGACGACGTAGCCCTCGTACTTGTTGGACTGGACGGCGACGGTGCCGCCGTTGTCGGAGGCCGCGTCGATGATCTGGTCCCAGGTCACCGGCTTCGTCATGTCGAGCCCGGCCTTCTCGGCGAACGACTTGCGGTACCACAGCACCTGGGTGTTGGACCAGAACGGCGCCACGACCAGCTGGTCGTTCCAGGTGGCCGCCTCGGTGGCCCCCTCGAAGGACTGCTCGCGCAGGGAGTCCTGCAGGTCGCTCGGGATCTCGGCGAGGTAGCCCGCGTTGGCGAACTCCGCCGTGAACGGCGGGTCGATGCTCATGATGTCGATGTCCGGGTCCTCGGCCGCGAGACGCCGGGCCAGCTGGATCCGCTGCTGGTTGGCGTCCTGCGGAAGGACCTGGGTGGTGATCGTGTAGGCGCCGTCGGCGGCCTTGGTGCAGTTCTCGGCGACCTTGGCCTGGCCGCCGGCGTCGGGGTTCGTGTACCAGACGAGCTCGGGGGTGTCCCCGTCGTCGGACGAGCAGGCCGCGAGCAGGGCGCTGGCGGTCATGAGTGCGGCTGCGGCAGCGAGGCCGCGGCGCGCTGGCCGGGACTCGCTCCGTCGCGGTGGCGATGCGGATGACGACATACAGCCCCTCCCCGGATCGTGTGGCCTTGGTCACACGGTCTAGTCCCTGTTCATGTGGTTTGTCCACTAACCCGGGAGGTCATGCGGGAAACCTCGCCGAAACCGGGGGAGGCGGCGGGAGGGCGCGGGTCAGGCCCGGTCGGCGTTCCGGCGGATCGCCGCGGTCAGGGTCTCGAACAGCTCCACGGGCAGGTCGTGGCCCATGCCGTCGATGAGGAGCAGCTCGCTGCCGGGCACCGCCGCGGACGTGGCCCGGCCGCCGGAGACGTGCACCATCTTGTCGGCGAGGCCGTGCACGACCAGGGTCGGCACGGCCAGCCCGCGCAGCCGGCCGCCGCGGTCGGGCTGGGTCAGTACGGCGACCATCTGCCGCAGGACGCCGGCGGGGTTGAGCCCGCGGTCGAAGGTCTCGTAGCCGCGCTGTCGGAGGCTCTCCTCCAGCTCGGGATAGCCCGGCGACCCGATCAGGCGGGACATGGTCACGCTGGCGGCGACGTACTCCTCCCGGCCGAGGCCGCGGCGGCCGAGCAGCGAGGGGAGGAGCGAGGGGTGCTGCCAGCCGACGGTGCGCTTGCCCGTCGTCGACATGATGCTCGTCAGCGAGCGGACCCGCCCGGGGGAGTCGAGGGCGACGGTCTGCGCGATCATGCCGCCCATCGAGACGCCGACGACGTGGGCGGACGGGATGCCGAGGTGGTCGAGTAGGCCGACGGCGTCGTGTGCGAGGTCGGCGATCGTGTACGGCGCCCGCACCGGCAGGCCGGCGAACGCCCGGACCAGGGTCCCGCGGCTGACCCGGCCCTCCATCCGGGTGGAGCGGCCGGTGTCGCGGTTGTCGTAGCGGATCACGAAGAACCCGCGCTCGGCGAGCTGCCGGCACAGGTCGACGGGCCACCAGGTCATCGGGCCGCCGAGGCCCATCACGAGCAGCAGCGGGTCGCCGTCGGGGCTGCCGAAGGTCTGGTAGCACAGCTCGACCCCGCCGCCGACGGGGGCGAAGAGCTCGGCCGAGACCGGGGGGACGTCGGAAGCGGTCGCCATGGCTAAGAGTCTTGCTGAACCGGGTGGCGGCGGGAAACACCCAGATGCCTGGATTTCCTAGGATTCGCCATGAGGCGACCGTAGCCTGAGGATGTGAGCGCCGACACACCTGCCTCGTTCCTGTTGCCGGAGGGCTATGCCCGGCCCTGCGTCGGCGCGGTGCTGCGCGAGGTGAGCGTCGTGGGGGAGGCCGGCCGCCACGTCGTACGCCGCGTCGGCGAGCGCCGGGTCCGCGGCTTCGACCCGGAGGCCGACCCCGTCGTCCTCGTGCCCGGGTTCCTCGCCGGGGACCTGTCGCTGAGCCCGATGTCGAGGGCCCTGCGCCGGCGCGGCTTCCGCACCTACCGCTCGCACATCCGCGCCAACGTGGGCTGCACCCTCGACGCCGCCGCCGAGCTGGAGGCCCGCCTCGAGTCGGTGGCGCTCCGCAGGGGGAGCCGGGTCCAGGTCGTCGGCCACAGCCTCGGCGGGATGCTCGCCCGCGGCGTCGCCGTACGCCGTCCCGACCTCGTCTCGGGCATCGTCACCCTGGGCAGCCCGATGCTGGCGCCCGGCGCGCACCACCTGGCGCTGAGTGCGAGCGTCGACGTCCTGGTCCGGCTCAGCCGGGCCGGCTGGCCGGGCCTGATGGCGGAGGACTGCGTGGGCGGGGGCTGCGCCCGGCAGAGCTTCGCCGAGTGTCGCGAGCCGCTCCCCGACGATGTCGCGTTCACCGCGATCTACAGCCGCCGCGACGGCATCGTCGACTGGCGCGCCTGCATCGACCCGCTCGCGGTCCCTGTCGAGGTGACCGCGAGCCACGTCGGCATGGCCGTCGACCCGCGGGTCATCGACCTGGTCTGCGCGACGCTCGCCGAGCAGGCGACGCCCGTGTCAGTGGTCGAAGTCGATCGAGGAGTAAGCGCGTAGCTTCTGGAGCCGGTGCTCGGAGGTGATCGAGCGGATCGTGCCGCTGCGCGAGCGCATCACCAGCGAGTGGGTGGTCGCGCCGCCGGCGGCGTACCGGACGCCGCGCATCAGGTCGCCGTCCGTGATGCCCGTGGCGACGAAGAAGCAGTCGTCGCCGGTGACCAGGTCGTCGGTGGCGAGCACGAAGTCGGGGTCCAGGTTGTGGCCGGCGTCCAGGGCGCGCTGGCGCTCCTCGTCGTCCTGGGGCCACAGCTGGCCCTGGATGACGCCACCCAGGCACTTCATGGCGCAGGCGGTGATGATCGCCTCGGGCGTGCCGCCGATGCCGAGCAGCAGGTCGACGCCGCTGTCGGGGCGGGCCGCCGAGATGGCGCCCGCGACGTCGCCGTCGGCGATGAACTTGATGCGGGCACCGGTGGCGCGGATCTCGTCGGCGAGCTTCTGGTGGCGCGGGCGGTCCAGCAGGACGACGGTGACGTCCTCGGGGCTGCCGCCCTTGGCCTTGGCGATCAGGCGGACGTTCTCGGCGGCGGGCAGGCGGATGTCGACGACGTCGGCGGCCTCGGGGCCGGCGGCCAGCTTGTCCATGTAGAACACGGCGGACGGGTCGTACATCGAGCCGCGGGGCGCGACCGCGAGCACGGAGACCGCGTTGCTCATGCCCTTGGCGGTCAGGGTGGTGCCGTCGATCGGGTCGACCGCGACGTCGCATTCGGGGCCGGTGCCGTCGCCGACCTGCTCGCCGTTGTAGAGCATGGGCGCGTTGTCCTTCTCGCCCTCGCCGATGACGACGGTGCCGCGCATGCCGATGGTCGAGATCATCACGCGCATCGCGTTGACCGCCACGCCGTCGGCGCCGTTCTTGTCGCCCTTGCCGACCCAGCGGCCGGCGGCCATGGCCGCGGCCTCGGTCACGCGGACCAGCTCCAGCGCGAGGTTGCGGTCGGGGGACTCGGGGGCGACGCTCAGGCTTTCGGGCTCCGTCATGGCCCGAACCCTATCGGTCCGGGCGGGTGCTCCCGACGCGTGTTCAGGTGCGGTAGACCGCGACCTCGCTGGCCTTGACGCTGAAGGTCACCGACATCCCGGGTGCGAGGTCGAGCTCGGCGGCGGCGTACGCCGTCACGTCGGCCGCGAGCTCGCCCGCCCGGACCCGGATCTGGTCGCCGTGCGGCTCCAGGTCGGTGATCTCGACGGCGAACGCGTTGCGCGGGCTGCCGCCCGGCGGCTCGCGGAACACCGAGACCGCCGCGGGACGGAACACGGCGACGACGGGGTCGCCGGTCGCGGGCTCGGGACCGCTCACCAGGCCGTGGACCGCGGTGCCGTCGGCGGTGCGTACGGCGTCGTCCCAGGTGCCGCGGAGCAGGTCGAGGCCGGCGATCCGGGCGGCGAAGCCGCTGCGTGGCCGGGTCAGCACCTCGGTGGCCGGGCCCTCCTCGGCGACCCGGCCGTCCTCGAGGACGACGACCCGGTCGGCCAGGATCAGGGCGTCCATGGCGTCGTGGGTGACGATCAGCGCCGACCGGTCCGCGAGCACCCGGCGCAGGGTCTGCCGCAGCGCGGGAGCGACGGCGACGTCGAGCGCGGCCATCGGCTCGTCGAGCAGGAGCAGGCGTGGACGGGCGGCCAGCGCGCGGGCCACCGCGACCCGCTGGGCCTGGCCACCCGAGAGCTGGGCCGGGGTGCGCTCGGCGAGGTCCTCGGCCCCGACCTCGGCGAGCCAGTGCCGCGCCGACTCGCGGGCGTCGGACCGGGCGGTGCCGGTGCTGCGCGGTCCGAAGGCGACGTTGTCGAGCACGTCGAGGTGGGGGAAGAGCAGCGGTTCCTGGGCCAGCAGGGCGACCCGGCGCTCGTGCGGCGCGATCCAGGCGTCGCGCCCGGTGAGCTCGCGGTCGTCGAGGTGGACCGCGCCGCGGTCGGGGCGCAGCAGCCCCGCGACGAGGTCGAGGGTCGTGGACTTGCCGGCGCCGTTGGGGCCGAGGATCGCGACCGTCTCACCGTCGGCGACGTCGAGCGCGACGGCGTACCCCCGCTCCTCGACGGTGGCGTCCAGCCGGAGACTCACGAGGCGACCCGTCCCGGGCGGGCCACGCCGATCACCAGGATCGCGACGACGACCAGCACCAGGGACATGGCGACCGCGGCGTCGGCGTCGGTGACCCGGAGCTGGTAGACGTACAGCGGCAGGGTGCGGGTGGTGCCCTCGAGGCTGCCGGCGAAGGTGATGGTCGCGCCGAACTCGCCCAGCGAGCGGGCGAAGGCCAGGGTCGCGCCCGAGACCAGGCCGGGCAGCACCAGCGGCAGGGTGACCCGGCGGAAGACCGTCGTGGGGGAGGCCCCCAGCGTGGCGGCCACGACCTCGTACCGCTGGCCCGCGCTGCGCAGCGCGCCCTCCAGGCTGACGACCAGGAACGGCAGCGACACGAAGGTCTGGGCCAGCACCACGGCGATGGTCGAGAAGGCGACCTGGATCCCCAGGGCGTCGAGCTCCTGGCCCAGCAGGCCGCGGCGGCCGAAGGTGTAGAGGAGTGCGATCCCGCCGACCACCGGCGGCAGCACCATCGGCAGCAGCACGAGGGACCGGGCGACACCCTGACCGGGGAACGAGGTGCGGGCCAGGACGACGGCCATCGGAACCCCGAGCAGGACGCACAACAGGGTGCTCACCGCCGAGGTGCGCAGGCTGAGCCCGAGGGCCGTCAGCGCGGAGTCGGAGGTGACGAGGTCGACGAAGCTCGGCCAGTCGACCCGGCTGATCATCCCGAGGAGCGGCAGCAGGACCAGGACGGCGCCCAGCAGTGCCGGCAGGTAGATCCAGGCGGGTACGCCGACCTGCCGCTGGTTCGTCACCCCTTAAGGCTGCCCGAAACCGGCGGCCTGCAGGACCGACTGGCCCGACTCGCCGAGCACGAACTCGACGAACTCCTGGGCCAGGTCGGCCTCGTCGCTCCCCGCCACCGGGGCGATCGGGTAGGTGTTGACCGCGTCGGTGGACTCGGGGAACTCGATCCCCTCGACGTCGTCGCCGGCGGCAGCGACGTCGGTCACGTAGACGAGGCCGGCGTCGGCCTCGCCCGAGGTGACCTTGGCCAGCACGTCGGTCACCGACTGCTCCTCGCTCACCGGGGAGAGCGTGACGCCGGCGGCCTCCGCGACCTTCTGGGCCGCCGCACCGCACGGCACCTCGGGCGCGCACACCACGAGGTTGAGGTCGCCGGCGAGGTCCTGGAAGGACGTGACCTCGGCCGGGTTGCCCGGCGGCACCGCGATCTCGAGGACGTTGGTGGCGAAGTCCTGCGGCTCGGCCGCGGTGAGGTCCTCCGCGACCAGGTCGTCCATGTTGGCGGTGGCGGCCGAGGCGAAGACGTCCGCCTGCGCGCCCTCGCTGATCTGGGTCACCAGGTCGGCGGAGCCGCCGAAGCTGAGTTCCACCTCGACGCCGTCGTGCGCGGCCTCGAAGTCCTCGGCGATCTGCTCGAAGGTCGAGGTGAGCGAGGCGGCGGCGTACACGGTGAGCGTGGTGGTGCCGCCGTCCGCGGCGCTGCCGCTGTCGTCGTCGCCCCCGCAGGCGGTGGCGACGACGGGCAGCGCCAGGGCGAGCAGGGTGGGCAGCAGGACACGGTTCATCAGGGACGCTCCACGACGACGTTGGTGGACTTGACGGACGCGATGGCGCGTACGCCGGGGGCCAGTCCGAGTTCCTCGGCGGCCTCGGTGCTCATCAGGGAGACCATCCGGTAGGGGCCGCAGATCATGTCGACCTGTGCCATGACGGTGTCCTTGGTGACCTTGGTGACGATGCCGGCGAGCCGGTTGCGGGCGCTGACCGCCGCCGCGCGGGTGGCGTCGCGGTCGGGGTGGTCGGCGAGCGACTCGGCGAGTGCCGCGAGGTCGGCTCCGGGGATGACCGTGCGCCCCGCCTCCGTGGTCGACGCGACCCGGCCGGCCTCGGTCCAGCGCCGCATGGTGTCGTCGCTGACGCCCAGCAGCTCGGCGGCCTCGGCGATCCGGTACGTCGTCACGGGGTCAGCGTGCCGCATCTGCGGAATATTTCAAAGGAAATCACCGCAACTGCGGTTTCGGTCCAGCCCGGCGCCGGGGCCGCCGTCGGCACCTGTGAGGATGGCCCGGTGAGCGAGTCCCAGGAGAAGCCGGGCCGCTACCAGCGGACCACCGGCGGCCTGATCGGGTCGATGATCGTGGCGGTGGTGGTGGTCCTGGGCGTCGTGGTGTTCCGCGAGACGTTCCGCGACACCCCCGAGTTCGAGCCGGAGTCGGTCGACTACCTGCCCGCCGTCGCCGCCCTCCAGGGCGAGGGTCGCCAGGTCGCCTACCCGCCCGAGCTGCCCGACGGCTGGATGGTGACCGGCCTCGACGTCGAGCCGGGCCAGCGCCCCGCCTGGAGCCTGTCGCTGCTCACCGACGACGACAAGTACGTCGGCATCCACCAGCGTGACGAGGACGTCGACCGCCTCGTCGAGGAGCACATCGACGAGAACGCGACCGAGGGCGACCCGGTCCGGCTGGACAGCCCGATCGCGTCGGAGTGGACGACGTACTCCGACGACGGCGGCGACCACGGGTTCGCCACCACGATCACCACCGACGTCGGCGAGGAGTCGCTGCTCGTCTACGGCTCCGCGCCCACCGAGGATCTCGAGGCGCTGATCGGGCTGCTGACGCTCGACCCCGTGCCGGCCTCGCGCTGATCAGCTCTCGCTGTCGGTGGCGTCGGAGTAGTCCGACAGACCCGCGCCCGCGGCGATGTACTCGACGGGTAGCTCGGTGCGGTTCCACCACGGCTCCCGGGCGATCTCGGTGAGCTGCGCCGTGGACAGCACAGGACGGTCGCGGAGCTCCCCGCCGGCCCAGGGGTTGGTGTTCATGGCGAACACGATCACCCGTAGGCGCCGGGCCGGGCTGATCACCTCGGACACCAGACGCCGGGAGCCCTGGCCGATCTCCGTGTCGTCGTCCTCGCGGTAGGTGCGCAGGGTGTCGCCGTTCGGGAGCTGCTGGACCGCGCAGTCGGCGAAGGAGGGATGGCACGTGTAGGGCCGTTTGCCGGCCATGCCGATCGGTTGGAGGTTGAGGAAGACCTCGCCAGCCGGGCCGGTGCCCTGGTCGGGCTCGAAGAGGAGCGAGGCGAACGCCTCGTGGTCGTAGCCCGTGAGGTCGTACGCCGCTCCCCGGAACCGGCCGAACGAGCCGTCGGCGACGTCGTCGACCGCGGCGGCCAGGGCCGCGGCGACCCCGCGCGAGGTGGCGGTGGCCGTCTCGCCGCCCAGGGGGCCGACGGACGGTGCCGCCGTGCCGGCCTCGACCACCACCGGGTCGGCGCCGGGAAGCACGGCCCAGACGCCGGCCCCCAGCACGGCGGCCGCGGCGACCGATCCGACGCCGACGTACGCGCGGCGCCGGCGCCGCAGGGTGGTGCCGCGCCGACGTGCGTCACGGGTGAGGGCAGGCAGGTCCGCGGTGACCTCCGCGACGGAATCGGCCAGGGAGTCGCGCAGTAGCATGTCGGTGTCCTTCGGATGGGCCGTCAGTCGGCCAGGTCGGGGAAGTGGGTGCGGAGCCGGGCGAGAGCGCGGGACGCGCGGGTCCGGCAGGCCGCCTGGCTGAGGCCGACCTGCTCGGCGGTCTCGGCCACCGGCAGGTCGTGGAAGTACCGCAGCACGAGGACCGCGCGGTCGATCGGGGCCAAGGTGCCGAGGGCCTCGAGCAGCGAGAGGCGCAGCGCAGGGTCGACGGTGGGCGCCGAACGGTCGGCGCTGGGGAGGAGCGGGAGCTCGGCGACGCGCTGGCGCCGCCGGCCGCTGACGAACTGCCGGACGAGGATCGTCCGCACGTACGCCGCCGGGTTCTCCGCGCGCTCGACCAGCCGCCACCGCGCGAACGTCTGGGCGTATGCGTTCTGCACGAGGTCCTCGGCCGCGTGCCGGTCGCCGATGAGCAGCACTGCGGTGCGCAGCATCCGGTGGCCGGTCGCGGCGACGAGGTCCTCGAAGGACGCGGTCGGCGGCGGCGTCGTCACGAGGTGTTCCGCCAGATCGGTGTTCACGTCCTTCTAGAGGGCGCGAACGGCCCAAGTGTTACGCGTCGTCCTTCGCGATCGCGTCGTCGAGCCGCTGGCGGGCGCCGTCGAGCCACTCCTGGCACCAGGTGGAGAGCTTCTCGCCGCGCTCCCACAGGGCGAGGGACTCCTCGAGGGTGATGCCTCCCGCCTCGAGCCGGCGGACCACCTCGACGAGCTCCTCGCGCGCGTCCTCGTACGACGGCTTCTGCTCGGACGCTGCGGAATCAGGCACGGGGGTCCTCCAGCTGCTCGGTGGTGGTGGTCGTGGCGTGCACGCGGCCGTCGGCGACCCGGACGCTCACCGCGTCGCCCGCCGCCACGTCGGCGACGGAGGTGAGCACGTGGCCGTCGGCGTCCTGCAGGACGGCGTACCCGCGCTGCAGGGTGGCGAGCGGCGACAGGGCACGGGCCCGGGCGCGCTGGTGACCGACGTCGTCGGCGGCCCGGTCGAGCGCGTGCCCCAGCGTGCGGCGGGCACGCGCACGTAGGGCCTGCACCTCGTCGAGCCGGACGTCGAGGAGGTTGCGCGGGTCCGCCAGCGCCGGGCGGGATCGCAGCGCGTCGAGGCCGGCCTGCTCGCGGTCGAGCAGCCGGCTCAGCCCGGCGCGGACCTGGTCGCGCGCCCACGCCACGCCGCGGAGCTCCTCCTGCACGTCGGGGACGATCAGCTTCGCCGCGTCGGTGGGAGTCGAGGCGCGTACGTCGGCGACCAGGTCGAGCAGGGGGCTGTCGGGCTCGTGGCCGATCGCCGAGACCACGGGGGTGCGGGTGCGGGCGACCGCGCGGATGAGCGCCTCGTCGGAGAACGGCAGCAGGTCCTCGACGGAACCGCCGCCGCGGGCGACCACGATCACGTCGACCTCAAGGTGGCGGTCCAGCCGCTCGAGTGCCTCCATCACCTCGGCCGCCGAGCGGGTGCCCTGCATCGCGGCGTACGCCACCTCGAAGGTGACGGCGGGCCAGCGGCGACGGGTGTTCTCCAGGACGTCGCGCTCGGCCGCCGAGTTGGGCGCGGTGACCAGGCCGATGCTCCGGGGCAGGAACGGCAGCGGCCGCTTCAGCTCGGCCGCGAACAGCCCCTCGGCGGCCAGCAGCTGTCGGCGGCGCTCCAGTTGGGCGAGCAGCTCGCCCAGGCCGACCATCCGGATCTCGCGGGCGTAGAGCGACATCGTCCCGCGGTTGGCGTAGTACGACGGCTTCGCGTGCACGACCACGCTCGCCCCTTCGACCAGCGGCGGGTTGAGGCCGTCGAAGTAGGTGCGCGAGCAGGTGAGCGGTACCGAGATGTCGGCGACGGTGTCGCGCAGGGTCAGGAAGACCGTGCCGACGCCGGGGCGGCGGTTGATCTGGGCGACCTGGCCCTCGACCCACACGGCACCCAGCCGGTCGACCCAGCCGGCGATCGCGTTGGCGATCTGCCGGACCGGGGCCGGCGCCTGCGCGGAGGTCTCCAGGGCCATGCGGGGAGATTAGGGGATCGTGGGGACACACCTAGACTGGACGCCATGACGACCGACATGGGTATGCCGCCGATCCTGTCGCCGGACGACGCCGCGAAGGCCGTCCTGCTGGCGGCGCCGCGGGGCTACTGCGCCGGCGTCGACCGGGCCGTCGTGACGGTCGAGCAGGCGCTGGAGCTGTACGGCTCGCCCGTCTACGTGCGCAAGCAGATCGTCCACAACAAGCACGTCGTCTCCGACCTGGAGTCGCGGGGCGCCATCTTCGTCGAGGAGCTCGACGAGGTGCCGGCCGGGGAGACGGTCGTCTTCTCCGCCCACGGTGTCTCGCCCGAGGTGCACCGTCAGGCCGCCGAGCGGGACCTGAAGACGATCGACGCGACCTGCCCGCTGGTGACCAAGGTCCACCACGAGGCTCGGCGGTTCGCCGACGACGACTACGACATCCTGCTCATCGGTCATGCGGGCCACGAGGAGGTCGAGGGCACGGCCGGTGAGGCGCCTGACCACATCCAGCTCGTGGAGAGCCCGGCCGACGTCGCGAACATCATCGTGCGCGACCCCTCGCGGGTCGCCTGGCTCTCGCAGACCACGCTCTCGGTCGACGAGACCCTGGAGACCGTCGCCGCGATCCGCGCGCGCTTCCCCGAGCTGCTCGACCCGCCCAGCGACGACATCTGCTACGCCACCCAGAACCGGCAGCTGGCGGTCAAGGAGATCTCCCCGGAGGCCGACCTGGTGATCGTCGTCGGCTCGGGCAACTCCTCGAACTCCGTGCGGCTGGTCGAGGTCGCCCTCGAGGCCGGCGCCAAGGCGTCGTACCGCGTGGACGACGCGAGCGAGATCGACGAGGCTTGGCTCGACGGCGTGCGCACCGTCAGCGTGACCTCGGGGGCGAGCGTCCCGGAGGCGCTCGTCGACGGGGTGCTGGCGTTCCTCGCCGAGCGGGGCTACCCCGACGCGAAGGCCGTGCACAGCGCCGAGGAGTCGCTGATCTTCTCGCTGCCCAAGGAGCTGCGCCGCGACCTGAAGGCCGCCGCGGCGGCGGCGCGGGCCTGACCGGCGTGGCCAGGTACCTCGACGTCCACCCGGACAACCCGCAGCCCCGGCTGCTGGGCCAGATCGTGGACGCGCTCAACGACGACCAGCTGATCGCCTACCCGACCGACTCGGGCTACGCCCTGGGCTGCCGGGTGGGCAACCGCGACGGCCGGGACCGGATCCTGCGGATCCGCGGCCTCGACGAGCGCCACCACTTCACGCTGATGTGCAAGGACTTCTCCCAGCTCGGTCAGCTGGTGCACGTCGACAACGCCGCCTTCCGGGCGATCCGGGCAGCGACGCCGGGGCCGTACACCTTCATCCTTCCGGGGATGCCCGAGGTGCCGCGTCGGCTGCTGCACCCCAAGAAGAAGACGGTCGGGGTGCGGATCCCGGATCACGCCGTCGTGCAGGCGCTGCTGGAGCTGCTGGGCGAGCCGCTGCTCAGCAGCACGCTGATCCTGCCGGGCGAGGACGAGCCGCGCACCCTCGGCTGGGACGTCAAGGAGGAGCTGGACCACCAGGTCGACCTGGTCGTCGAGGCGGGGGAGACGCCGGCCGAGCCGACCACCGTCGTGGACTGGTCGGAGGGCGCCCCGGAGATCATCCGCCGGGGTGCAGGTGACCCGGAGCGCTTCGAGGCCTGACCAGGCGACCGTCCTGGTCGTGCGCGCGCTGGCGCAGCGCGAGGCAGAGCAGGCACAGGGCGTAGCCGAGCACCAGGGCGAGGGAGTGGCTCGACAGACCAGAGATCAGGGCCTGGACGACGCCGTCGTCGGGGTGCGCGACCGCACCCGGCCGGGTGGCCGCGAGCAGCGTGAAGACCGCCACCATCAGCAGCGGCGGCAGCACGCCGACCGTGAAGAAGTCGCGGGGGCGGACCAGCAGAGCCAGTGCGACTGAGAGCGCGACGAACGCGATGTCGAACAGCACACTGACCCGACCGGTGATCAGCAGGTCGACCGCGACGATGGTGAGGGTGGCGGCGAGTCCGAGCGTCACCAGCTGCCGGCCGGGCTCGTGGCCCTGCTCCCAGAGGGTCTTGCCGCTCACCGCGCCTCCTTCTCCCAGCCCACGGTAGGCCCGGCGCCGGGCTCGTCGGGGGCGGCGCGCCGGTCGACCGCCCGCAGCTCCACAGCTCGCGGGGAGGGGAGCGGGGCGTCGGTGACCGCGAGATCGCCGAACCGGCGGGCCGCGACGAGCACCCGAGACTCCAGGGAGCCGACCGCGGAGTTGTAGTGGCCGACCGCCGCGTTGAGGGACCGGCCGACCAGGTCGAGGTGACCGGACAGTGTCCCGAGCCGGGTGTGCAGGTCGCGGCCCAGGCGGTGGATCTCGCGGGCCTGGTCGGCCAGCGCCTCGTGCGTCCAGCCGTGGGCGACGGTGCGCAGCAGCGCGATCAGGGTGGTCGGCGTCGCCAGCACGACCTGGCGGGCCGCGGCGTACTCGATCAGGGAGCCGTCGGTCTCCAGCGCGGCGGCGAGGAACGACTCGGCGGGGACGAAGAGGACCACGAACTCGGGGGTCTCGGGCAGGGAGCGCCAGTAGGTCTTCGCGGAGAGCTGCTCGACGTGGGTGCGGAGCTGGCGGGCGTGCCGCGCGAGGTGGACGGGTCGCTCGTCGTCGTCGGCCGAGGTCGCGTCGAGGTAGGCGTCGAGGGGGACCTTGGCGTCGACCACCACGCTACGCCCGCCGACCAGCCGGACGACGAGGTCGGGGCGGAGCGCGCCGTCCTCGAGCCGGACCTGCTCGTCGAAGTCGCACCGGTCGACGAGGCCCGCGAGCTCGACCGCCCGGCGCAGGTGCAGCTCACCCCAGCGCCCGCGCACCTGCGGCTTGCGCAGGGCGGTGCTGAGCGCGTGGGTCTCGCGCCGCAGCGTCTCGGTCGACAGCCGCATGTCCTGCACCTGCTGGTGGAGCTGGCCCTGCCAGGTCATGCGCTGGTGGTCGAGGTCGGCGAGCTGGTCGCTGAGCCGGTCGAGGCCCTGCATCACCTCGGCCTGGTCGACCATGCCCTGGCCGACCGCCTGCACGTGCTGCGGCCGCGAGCGCGCCCACAGCACCCCCACGAGCGCGCCGAGGGCGAGCCCGACCAGCAGGGTGAGGAGGGCGGTGAGGGTCTCCATGGCGCCAGCATGGCGGCGGGCACCGACAGTCGGTCCACGGGCGCGCGGGACGTCATACGAGCCGGCCGCCCGGGGCGCCAGGACGTATGACGTCCCGGCGTCGGCCGGCTACTCCGCGACGGTCCGCAGGAACGCGACGCCCTGCTGCTCGACGCCCTCGTGCACCTGGCGCGCGCGGTCGACAGCCTCGTCCCGGTCCTTCGCGGAGATCCGGCAGCGCTCGCCGGAGTCGGCCTCGATGTCGACCGCCCACCGGTCGCCGAGCAGGCGCCGCTGCACGAAGCCGGGGACGAGGCGGTAGCCGGCGTACGCCCGGGCCGGGTCGGTCAGCACCGGCGGCGTGAAGAACAGGAAGCGCCAGCGCCGGAGGCGGTCGATCGCCGGCTCGACCCGCAGCGTCACGCGGACCCCGTCCGGGCCGATCGCGTCCGGCAGTTCGCCGGCCTCGGGGGACGTCGGGCTGTACAGCTCACGGCGGTGGTCCTTGCGCATGCCGTCATCCCAGCACCTCCGCGGCGGACCCGCAGGCGAACGTCATACGGAGTGGTCACGGTGGGCGGGCTGTCGTACTGGCGCAATTGCAGCCGTTGGACAGGGTGGCGAGCCTCCGGTCTGTCCTATGGCTGCAATTGCGGCATGGGGACGGGGTGGAGAGACCGGAGTCAGTCGGCCAGGTCGACGATCACGGGGGCGTGGTCGGAGGGGGAGCCGGAGCCCTGGGCGGGGTCGCGCTCGTCGGTGTCGATGAAGGCGCCGGTGACCCGTCCGGCGAGTGAGGGGGAGCCGAGGACGAAGTCGATCCGCAGGCCGCGGTTCCGCTCGAACCGCTGCCGGTAGTAGTCCCAGTAGGTGTAGACGTCCGGGCCGGGCGCGTGCGGGCGGACGACGTCGACGTACCCGTCGTCGAGGAAGCGCTGGAAGGCCGCGCGCTCGGGCGGCGTCACGTGGGTCGACTTCGCGAACTGCTTCATGTCGAAGACGTCCTCGTCGAGCGGGGCGACGTTCCAGTCGCCCACGAGGGCGGTGTCGCCGCCGAGCCACTCCTGGGCGGCGTCGCGGAGCCGGCCCAGCCAGTCGAGCTTGTAGACGTAGTGCGGGTCGTCGGGCTTGCGGCCGTTGGGGACGTACAGGCTCCAGATCCGTACGCCGCCGCAGGTCGCGCCGATGGCGCGCGCCTCGGGAGCGACCGGGTCGCCGTACCCGGGCATCTCGGGGAAGCCGACGTGGACGTCGTCGAGCCCGACCCGGCTGACGATCGCGACGCCGTTCCACTGGCTCACGCCGGCCGCGGCGACGTCGTACCCCATCGACTGCAGGCCCATCAGCGGGAGCTGGTCCTCGCGGGCCTTGGTCTCCTGGAGGGCGAGCACGTCGACCTGATGGCGCTCGAGGAACGCCTCGACGCGGTCGATGCGGGAGCGGAGGGAGTTGACGTTCCAGGTCGCGAGGCGCACCGCGGAAGCCTATGCCGCTAGCCTGTCCTGCCAGTCCTCGGACCACTCGAGCCACGACCCAGGAGGTCCGGAGCATGGAGGCACCGCTCACCCGGAAGCCCACCGGGAGGGTCGCCGCCGCCGCGTGGTCGGTCCACGCCTACACCGCCGTGGGGTCGGTCCTCGCGCTGCTGATGGTGCACTTCTCCTACCGGGGCGAGATCGAGACCGTCCTCTGGCTGTTCCTGGTCGCGATGCTCGTCGACGGGACCGACGGCTTCCTCGCCCGGCACTTCCGCGTGAAGGACGTCGTCCCCGAGTTCGACGGCGCCCTGCTGGACAACATCGTCGACTACCTCACCTACGCGTTCGCGCCGATGGTGCTGCTCTGGGCGAACGGCTACCTGCCCGACGGACCGGCCGGCGGCGTCGTCGCGTGCATCCCGCTGGTGGCGTCCTGCTACCAGTTCTGCCGCAGCGACGCGAAGACCGAGGACCACTTCTTCCTGGGCTTCCCGTCGTACTGGAACGTCGTGGCGTTCTACGTCATCGTGTTCGGGATCGGTACGGCGCCGACCGTCGTACTCCTGATGGTCTTCGCGGTGCTGGTGTTCGTGCCGGTGAAGTACGTCTACCCGTCCCGGACCGCCGACCTCTGGTACCTCAACATGACCGCGGCGACCCTGTGGCTGGTCGCCTTCGGCGTCATCACCGCGCTGCTGCCCGACGCGCCCGACTGGCTCACGGTGCTCTCGCTGGCGTACGTCGCCTACTACGTCGTCGTCAGTCTGTGGCTGACCTTCCGGGCACGTCCGTCGGCGCGGCGCGAGGTGGTGGCCTCGGTCTAGGGCGACGGCGGGATTGGTCGGCGGGGCGGGCGGCTCCGTAGACTCGCCGCCCGTGGCTCTCACCATCGGCATCGTCGGACTGCCCAACGCCGGCAAGTCCACCCTCTTCAACGCCCTGACCAAGAACGACGTGCTCGCGGCGAACTACCCGTTCGCCACGATCGAGCCGAACGTCGGGGTCGTGGGGGTGCCCGACGAGCGGCTGCCGCGGCTCGCCGAGGTGTTCGGCAGCGCGCGGATCCTGCCCGCGACGGTGGAGTTCGTCGACATCGCGGGCATCGTCCGCGGCGCGTCGCAGGGGGAGGGGCTGGGCAACAAGTTCCTCGCCCACATCCGCGAGTCCTCGGCGATCTGCCAGGTGACGCGCGTCTTCCGCGACGACGACGTCACCCACGTCGACGGCGAGGTCAACCCCGGCAACGACATCTCCACGATCCAGACCGAGCTGATCCTGGCCGACCTGGAGACGGTGGAGAAGTCGATCACCCGACTGGAGAAGGAGTCGCGCAAGGTCAAGGACCTGGTCGCGAACCTGGAGGCCGCGAAGGAGGCGAAGGAGGCCCTCGAGGCCGGTACGCCGATCATCGCCACCTCGATCGACCGCGACCTGCTGCGCGAGCTGTCCCTGCTCACCGCCAAGCCGTTCATCTACGTCTTCAACTGCGACTCCGACGAGCTGCAGGACGAGGACCTGAAGGCGAAGATGCGCGAGCTGGTCGCGCCCGCCGAGGCGATCTTCCTCGACGCCAAGTTCGAGTCCGAGCTGATCGAGCTCGACGAGGAGGAGGCCGCGGAGTTCCTCGCCGAGGCCGGCGTCACCGAGCCCGGTCTCGAGGTGCTCGCCCGGGTCGGCTTCGCGACCCTCGGCCTGCAGACGTACCTGACCGCCGGCCCCAAGGAGACCCGGGCCTGGACGATCCGGAAGGGCGCGACCGCCCCGGAGGCCGCCGGTGTCATCCACACCGACTTCCAGAAGGGCTTCATCAAGGCCGAGATCGTCTCCTTCGACGACCTGATGGCCGCCGGCTCCATGGCGAAGGCGAAGGACCTCGGCAAGGTCCGCATGGAGGGCAAGGACTACGTGATGGCGGACGGCGACGTGGTGGAGTTCAGGTTTAACGTGTAGCGTTAATAGCGCGTTGCGTTATACGATGCCTCCGTGATCAGGTCGTTCGGGGACCGTGACACCGAGCGTCTCTGGAACGAGGAGCGCGTGCGGTCGTTCGACCCTCGGATCCTGCGCACGGCGCTCCGGAAGATGGCACAGCTCCACGCCGCCCAGACCCTCGATGACCTGAGGATCCCGCCAGGCAATCGGCTGGAGGCTCTGAAGGGTGATCGGCGCGGTCAGCACAGCATTCGGGTCAACGACCAGTGGCGGATCTGCTTCGTTTGGAAGGACGGAGGTGCGGACGATGTCGAGCTCGCCGACTACCACTGACCTGCTTGATCCCATCCATCCCGGGGAGGTCCTGATGGAGGACTTCATCGCGGGTTTCGGGATCACCCAGAACAAGCTGGCGGTCGCCATCGGCGTGCCGCCGCGTCGGATCAACGAGATCGTGCACGGCAAGCGGCGGGTCACGGCCGACACCGCCCTCCGGCTCGCCAGGTACTTCGGCACGACGCCCGAGTTCTGGATGAACCTGCAGGCCCACTACGACCTCCGGATGGAGCGTCGGAACCAGGCTGCCATCGACGCGATCCAGCCGCTTCGGTCGGCGTGATCTCGGTCTGAGGTCGATATCCCTCGGTGGGTGACCGCCTGCTGCCCTGCCCTCAGGACCCGTAGGGCTCGAACAGCTCGATCAGGTTGCCGGACGGATCGACCAGGAGCGTCTGCCGGCCGCCGCGGCCCTCGATGACCGCGTCCCGGGTCGTCGCGCCGGACCGGGTCACCTCGCGGAGCGTGGCGTCGAGGTCCTCGACCACGAGCTGGAAGCGGTTCCAGCCGCCGGGGCACGGGGCAGCGCCGTCGCTCAGCGTCTGGCCGGCGCCGCCGGCGCCCGGGGCGTTGAGGAGCAGCTGCAGCGATCCGTGCCGCAGCATGGCGAAGCCGGGCGCGGGTCTCATCACGAGCTCGAACTGCAGGACGTCGCGGTAGAACGCGGCGGCGGTGTCGACGTCGTCGACGATGTAGCGGACTCTGACCTCGTTCATGGGTGTCTCCCGGAGAGTGTCGAGAGCATTTATGGTACACGTGTGTCCCACAGTTGAGGAGGTCGGCGATGACGGATCCGCGAGTGCTTCGCTCTCGAGGTGCTCTGCTCGAGGCTGCGCTCGACGAGCTCGCCGCGGCCGGGTACGCCGCGTTCTCGATGGAGTCGGTCGCGGCGCGGGCCGGCGTGGGGCGCAGCACGCTCTACCGGCACTGGAACGACCGTCTGCAGCTGATCGCCGATGCGTTGGAGACGCTCAACGTCCAGCCCGGACCTCCGGACGACGCACCCGCCCAAGAGCCCGAGTGGGGCCACGTGGAGAAGCTGCTCCGGCACCTCGCGCGGGCGCTGACCGACTCCGCGGTCTCCCGGTGCCTGCCCGCTCTCGTGCACGCGGCCGAGCAGGACGCCGGCGTCCGCGAGTTCCTGCAGGGCTACTCGCTCCGGCGCCGCCAGGCCCTAGTGTCCGTCATCGCCGACGGGATCGCGCGGGGCGAGTTCAGATCCGGAGATCCGGAGACGATGGCGGACGCCCTATCCGGCGCGGTCTTCTACCGTCGCCTGATGACCGGGCTCCCGGTTGCTCCCGGCGAGGTGCCGGGGCTGGTTGCGGCCGTCCTGGGGGATCGGATGCGCCGACCCGATCGAGGAGAGACGTGAAGACGGACTTCAAGAACTCACTGGACTGCTACCGCGCGCGCCGCGGCGAGTTCCGCGTCCTCGACGTCCCGCCGCGGCGGTACCTCATGGTCGACGGCGAGGGTGATCCCAACACCGCCCCGGAGTACGCCGCCGCGATCGAGGCGCTCTACCCGGTGGCGTACGCCGTGAAGTTCGCGAGCAAGCGCGAGCTCGAGCGCGACTACGTCGTACCGCCGCTGGAGGCGCTGTGGTGGGCGCCCGACATGGACGTGTTCACCTCGGCTCGCGACAAGTCGCAGTGGTGCTGGACGGCGATGATCATGGTCCCCGACTGGATCACCGACGAGCTGTACGCCGACGCCGTCGCCCGGGTCGCCGCGAAGAGCGGCCCCGCGAGTCTCGACCGGGTCCGGATCGAGACGCTCGACGAGGGCCGCTGCGTGCAGACCCTCCACGTCGGGTCGTACGACGACGAGGCGGGCGTCCTCGCGGAGCTGCACGAGCGCTTCATCCCCGGGTCCGGACTGCGGATGACGGGGAAGCACCACGAGATCTATCTGAGCGACGCCCGTCGGGTCGCGCCGTCGAGGCTCCGGACGATCCTGCGCCAGCCGGTGGCGGCGCGGAGCTGACGGCGCGACCCGCGTGGCTCAGGCGAGGGTGCTCGTTTCGATCACGAACCGGTAGCGCACGTCGGAGGCGAGCACCCGCTCGTAGGCCTCGTTGACCTGCTCGGCCGCGATGACCTCCACCTCGGCGCCGATGCCGTGCTCGGCGCAGAAGTCGAGCATCTCCTGGGTCAGGGCGATGCCGCCGATCATCGAGCCGGCGAAGGAGCGGCGCCCGCCGATGAGCGACATCGCGTGCACCGGCAGCGGCTCCGCCGGGGCGCCGACGTTCACGAGCGTGCCGTCGACGGCGAGCAGGCGCAGGTAGGCGTTGACGTCGATGCTCGCGCTGACCGTGTTGACGATCAGGTCGAAGCGGTCCGCGAGCTGCTCGAAGGTCGCCGGGTCGGAGGTCGCGAAGTAGTCGTCGGCGCCGAGGCGGAGGCCGTCCTCCTGCTTCTTCAGCGACTGCGAGAGGACGGTGACCTCGGCGCCGAGGGCGTGGGCGATCCTGACGGCCATGTGGCCGAGGCCACCCAGGCCGACGACGGCCACCTTCGTGCCGGGGCCGGCCTTCCAGTGCCGCAGCGGGGCGTACGTCGTGATGCCCGCGCAGAGCAGCGGTGCCGCGGCGGCGGCGTCGATGCCGTCCGGGACCGTGAGCACGTAGTCGGCGTCGACGACCACGTGGGTCGAGTAGCCGCCCTGGGTGGTCGTGCCGTCGCGGTCGGTGGCGGCGTAGGTGCCGACCATGCCGTCGAGGCAGTACTGCTCGTCGCCGCGCCGGCAGTTCACGCACTCGCCGCACGAGTTGACCATGCAGCCGACGCCGACACGGTCGCCGACCCGGTGGCGGGTGACGCCGGCGCCGACCTCCGCGACGACGCCCACGATCTCGTGACCGGGTACGACGGGGAACGGTTGCGGACCCCAGTCGCCGTTGACGGTGTGGATGTCGGAGTGGCAGATGCCGGCGTACCGGATCTCGATGAGGACGTCGTTGCTGCCGACGTCGCGGCGCTCGACGGTGGTCGGCGCGAGGGGCGCCCCGGCGGAGGGGGCGGCGTAGGCGTTGACACGCATGGGTGTGTTCCTTCTCGGGTGGTGGGGGCAGGCGTGAGCGCGCGGCGGGCCGGGGGTCGGCGCGCCGTGGCGGGGATCGGAGGTCAGGGCTTGCGGGTGTCCCGGAGGTCGTCGGCGAGCGCGCTCGCCTCGCCGGACAGCAGCTCGGCGCGGGCCTCGTCGCCCGCCTGGACGGCGTTCCAGTAGTCGATCTTGATCGCGACGTAGCGTCGCCGCAGCGCGATCTGCTCGGCCTCCTGGGCCAGCCGGCGCTGCTGCTCGCCGAGCAGCTCGATCTGCTCGGCCGCCGCGGACGGGCCGATCCGGCCGTTGGCGACGTACTGCTTCATGTCGCCGACGGACATCCCGGTCGCGGCGAGGCAGGCGATCCACATCAGCTGGTCGAGGTCGGCCTCGTCGTAGACCCGGTGTCCGCTGCTGGCGCCACGACTGATCGGGGTGATGACCCCGATCTGCTCGTAGTAGCGCAGCGTGCTGGCCGGGAGACCGGTCAGCGCGGCCGCCTCCTTGATCGAGTACTCGTGCTGGGTGGTCCGTGCGCTCACCTCTACGACGCTAGGAACTTCGAGCACTCGAAGTCAAAGGTCACCTGCGTCACGCTCCGCGGTCCGGGACCGCTGGTAGCCTCCGGTTCATACCGATCGGTCTTAAATTTCAGGAGGGCCTGTGCTCGCCGCGTACATCGAACGAACCGACCGCGATGATCCCCTGTCCGTGCTGCAGGTGGGGGAGGTGGACCCGGACGGGGCGCCGAAGGGGTGGGTGCGCGTGCGGGTGCGGGCGGCGACGGTCAACCAGCACGACGTGTGGACCATGCGCGGGGCGCTGGCCCGGCCCTCGTCGCGGACGATCCTCGGGACGGATGCCGCGGGCGTCACCGACGACGGCGACGAGGTGATCGTCCATGCCGTGCTCGCCGACCCCGATCGTGGGGGCGGCGACGAGACCCTGGACCTGCGGCGCACCGTGCTCGCCGACGCGGGCCACGGCACCCTGGCCGAGGAGATCCGGGTCCCGGCCAGGAACCTCGTGCCCAAGCCGGCCGCGCTGAGCTGGGAACAGGCGGCGTGCCTGCCCACCGCGTGGCTCACCGCCTGGCGGATGCTGGTCACCCGTGCCCGGGTCCGGCCCGGTCAGCGGCTGCTGGTGCAGGGCGCCGGGGGAGCAGTGTCGACCGCGGCCGTGATGCTGGGTGCCGCCCTCGGGCTGGAGGTCGTCGTCACCTCGCGGTCGAACGCCAAGCTCGAGCGCGCTCGCGAGCTCGGCGCCCAGGAGGCCATCCGGCTCGGCGAGCGTACGACGGCCCCCGTCGACGTGGTCGTCGACAGCGTCGGCGAGGCGACCTGGCGCTCCTCGGTCGCCTCGCTGCGTCCGGGCGGCACCCTCGTCACCTGCGGTGCCACCTCCGGCTTCGTCGGGGCCACCAACCTCGGGCATCTCTTCTCCCGCCAGCTCAACCTGCTCGGCTCGACCATGGGCACGCTCGAGGAGCTTGGCGACCTGGCCCGGTTCGTGGCGGAGCACGACGTGACGCCGCTCGTCGACTCGGTGGAGCCGCTCGACCGGGTCGACCGGCAGTTCCGGCGCCTCCTCGAGGGTGACGTGTTCGGCAAGCTGGCGGTGTCGGTGGGGGATCCGCGGTGAGCTTCGTCCGCGTCGTACGGCGCGGCCCGGCGTCCTGGGCGATCCTCGATCGTCCCGAACGGGGCAACGCCCTCGGTCCCGAGATCGCCGACGAGCTCGCGGCCTGGGTCGAGGAAGCGCCACGAGAGCCGGGGGTGTCCTGCCTGGTCCTCGGGGCCGCCGGCACGGCCTTCTGTGCCGGCGCCGACGTCAAGGCGTCCCAGGCGATGGTGGGCCGACCGGAGGAGCGCCGGGCCTTCTTCGACCGGGTCGACGCCCTGCTCGCCTCCTTCGGCCGGGTGCCGGTCCCGGTCGTCGCCGCGGTCGACGGCGTCGCGTACGCCGGCGGGCTGGAGCTCGTGCTCGCCTGCGACCTCGTCGTCGCGGGACCCGGTGCGCGGTTCGGCGACCTCCACCTCAAGCACGGGCGGATCCCCGCCTGGGGTGGGGCGGCGCGGCTGACGGGAGCGCTGGGTCCGTGGCGGGCCGCGGCCGCCCTCCTCCTGCCGCAGGTCCGGACGGGCGCGGAGATGCTGCAGGCCGGTCTGGTCTCCGCGGTCAGCGAGGCGGACCGGCTCGAGGTCGACGTGCAGGCGATGGCCGAGCACTTCGCCACCCTGGAGCCGGGGGCGCTGCGGGCCATGAAGCGTCTCGTCGCCGACCAGCGCGACCTCGCTCTCGGGCCGCTCCTGGTGCGCAACAAGGAGCACTTCGACGCGTTCCTGGCCGGCCCGGAGATGCAGGCGCCGCCGCCCGGGCTGGGTGCGTAGGGACGTGCCGCCCGGACCCGGCTGCCGGCCGGGGGTGTCGCGCGGTCATGATGGCGAGACGCTCCCGTCCCCTCCTCCGCCCGGCTCGCGCCGAGACCGTTGACAGCAGCGAAACCTGTGTCGTAGGTTACATACCGACCGGAACGAATGTTGATCGCTGATCAACGAAGGAGTGGCGGATGAACCATCGAGTTCTCACGGTCGAGGACCTGACCATCGTCCATCCGGCGCGGCGTCGCCGTCCGGCCAACACCGCCGTCGACGGCGTCTCGGTGTTCGCCGAGCGCAGCGAGATCGTCGGGGTCGTGGGGGAGTCGGGCTCCGGCAAGACCTCGCTCGCCATGGCGGTCGGCGGTCTCGGTCGGGTCACCTCCGGGACGATCGACGTCGACGGGGTCACGCCCGGCCCGAAGATGTCGCGCGACGAGCGCGCCGCGATCCAGATGGTCTTCCAGGACCCGCACGGCTCGTTCGACCCGCGGCAGAGCATCGGGCAGGGCCTCCGCGAGCTCCGCAAGCTGCACCCGAAGCGCACCGACTGGATCACGGACCGGGACCTGCTCGAGAAGGTCGGCCTCGGCGAGGGCATCCTCACCCGTCTGCCGCACCAGATCAGCGGCGGTCAGGCCCAGCGGGTCTCGATCGCCCGGGCGATCCTGCTGCGCCCCTCCCTGCTGCTGGCCGACGAGCCGACCTCCGGGCTCGACGTGTCCATCCAGGCCCAGATCGTCCGGCTCCTGAAGCAGATCCGCGACGACGAGGCCCTGACCATCCTCTTCATCAGCCACGACCTCGCCGTCGTCCGCGCGATCTGCGACCGCGTCTTCGTGATGAAGGACGGGAAGGTCGTCGAGGAGGGGCCGACCGACGAGGTCCTCGAGCGGCCGCAGCACCCCTACACCCGCAAGCTCCTCGCCGCCGTCCCCGGTGCGGGCCGCCGCCTCGCCGGTGCCGACGACGGTGCCGGCGACGACCCCGCCGCCCCGGCCGAGCGCCGCTCCCCGGCCCGGGAGCCGCAGCCCGTCCCGGCCGCCGCGCCACGGCTCAGCCCGATCGAAGAGGCGGTCTGACCGATGCTCAGAGTTGTCCTCGGCCGCACCGTCAGCGGCCTGGTGACGCTGCTGCTCGCCATCACCATCGCGTTCTTCCTCGCCCGCGGCACCGGAAGCCCCGCCGAGCAGATCCTGGGCGACGGCGCCACCCCGCAGCAGATCGCCGACCTCGAACGCCACCTCGGCCTCGACCGCCCGCTGCTGGTGCAGTACGTCGACTACCTCGGCCACCTTGTCACCTTCGACCTCGGCGACTCGCTGCGCTACCACGCGAGCAACCTGGACCTGATCACCTCGCGGATGCCCGCGTCGTTCACCCTGGCCCTCGTCGCCATGCTCATCGCCGTCGTCGTCGGGATCCCGCTCGGCATCCTCGCGGCCCGCCACGAGGGCGGCCTGATCGACCGGATCGCCTCGGGCGGCGCGCTGCTCGGCCAGTCGATGCCGCTGTTCTGGCTGGGGCTGATGCTGATCCTGATCTTCTCCGTCGAGCTCGGCTGGCTCCCGGCCGGCCAGTTCAACTCGCCCAGCTCGGTGATCCTGCCGGCGCTGACGCTCTCCACCCTGCCGACGGCCCAGATCGCCCGGCTCACCAGATCCAGCATGGGGGAGGTGCTCGGCGCGGGGTTCATCACCGCCGCCGAGGCGCGCGGCATCGCCCGCTGGCGGATCACCCTGGTCCACGCCTTCCGCTCCGCCTCGCTCCCGGTCGTCACGGTCGTGGGCCTCCAGGCCGGGATGCTGCTCTCGGGAGCCGTCACCGTCGAGTACGTCTTCGGCTGGCCGGGCCTCGGCACCCTCGCCCTGCAGGCCGTCCAGGCACGCGACTTCACCCTCGTCCAGGGCATCGTCGTCGTCGGCGCCACCATCTTCGTCCTGATCAACCTCGCCGTGGACGTGCTCTACGGCCTGGTCGACCCGCGGATCCGCGAAGGAGCCAGCGCGTGACCGAGCTCGTCACCCCCTCGACCGCCGCCACCCCCGCGGCCCGGACCAAGGCCGTCAAGGCCCGCGGCAACGGCGCGATCATCGCGCTCGGCCTGCCGCTGGTGCTGATCGCCGCCGCCTGTCTCCTTGCGCCGTGGCTCGGCCTGCCCGACCCTCGGGCGCAGGACCTCAACGCCAGCCAGATCCCGCCGGCCTGGCTCAGCGGCGGCGACTGGTCCCACCCCCTGGGCACCGACCAGCTCGGCCGCGACGTGCTCGCCCGGCTGCTCAGCGGCGGCGTCCTCACCTTCGTCCTGGCCATCGCCGGCGTGCTCGCCGGCGCGATCCCCGGCATCGCGCTCGGCCTGGTGGCCGGCTACCGCCGGGGCTGGGTCGACGTCGCCGTCTCCCGGCTGGTCGAGGCGCAGCTCGCGCTGCCCTTCATCCTCCTGGCCATCGCCATCATCGCCGCGCGCGGCCGGTCGTTGCCGGTCCTGGTGCTCGTGCTCGCCATGGTGGGCTGGGCGCAGTACGCCCGCGTGATCCGGGCCGAGGCGATGTCGCTGCGCGAGCAGCCGTTCATCCTGGGCCTGCGCTTCGCCGGCGCACCCACGCGCCGGATCATGCTGGCCCACATCCTCCCCAACGTCGCGGGCACCGTCACCGTCCTGGCCACCCTGCAGCTCGGCACGATCATCCTGGCCGAGTCCGCGCTCAGCTTCCTCGGGCTGGGCGTGGCGGCACCCGACATCAGCTGGGGCGCGATGCTGTCCGAGGGTCGTGACCAGCTGACCTCCGCCTGGTGGATCGCCGCCTTCCCCGGCCTCGCGATCACGGTCGTGGTGCTCCTGGTCAACCTGCTCGGGGATGCCCTGCGCTCGCGGTTCGACCCGAAGAAGAAGAGGTTCTGAGCATGGTGGTGAATTTCTCGGTCTCCGGCCTGAGCATCGAGGCGACGACCTCGGTCGGGCCGCTGATCCTCCTCGAGGACGTCGACCTGGAGCTGCGCGCCGGCGAGGTCCTCGGTCTGATCGGCGAGTCCGGCAGCGGGAAGACCACGGCCGCGCGCGCCATGATCGGCCTCCTGGAGGGCAACCTCGCGGTCACGTCGGGAGAGCTCCGGCTCGGGGACACGGTCGTCTCCGCGCCGGGCGTGTCCGCGTTCGACGGCGTACGCGGCTCGGAGATCGGGATGATCTTCCAGAGCGCGTCGCTCTCCCTGAACCCGCTGATGAAGTGCGAGGCGCAGCTGCGCGAGGTGCTCAAGCGGCACGTCCCCTCGCTGTCCAAGGCCGAGGTCAGGGAGCGTCTCGACCGCACGCTGCGCGCCATGGGGTTCGAGGACACCGAGCGGGTGCTGCGCTCCTACCCGCACCAGCTCTCCGGCGGCATGCGTCAGCGCGTGGCGATCGCGCTCGCCGTGATCACCGAGCCCCGGGTGGTCATCGCCGACGAGTGCACGTCGGCGCTCGACGTCACCACCCAGACCGAGGTCGTCCAGCTGCTGCGCCGGCTCAGCAACGACTCCGACTCCGCCATGCTCTTCGTGACCCACGACCTGATGCTCGCCCACGAGCTCTGCGACCGGATCGCCGTCATGTACGCCGGCCAGGTCGTCGAGGTCGGGACGGCGGACCAGATCGTGAACTCGCCGAAGCACCCGTACACCCGAGCCCTGCTGCGGGCGGTCCCCACCTGGGACGGTCGTGAGCTGGTCGGGATCGACGGCGCCCCGCCGATCGTGGGCACCGAGTGGAGCGGGTGCCGCTTCGCCCCCCGCTGCCGGTACGCCGTCGACGAGTGCCGCACGGGGCGGATCGAGAACGTCGAGCACGACGACCGCGTCGTGCGCTGCACCAGGCTCGCCGAGGTCGAGCGGCAGGACGAGTCCGTCGAGGTCGCGGTCGGATGAGCGTCCACACCGCGCTCGAGGGAGTCCTGTCGGTCGGCTGGGCCGACGAGGCCAGCCGGAACGCGGTCGGGTCGGAGTCGGCCCGGCGGATCGTCGACCGCCTCGCGCTGGCCGAGGACCCCCAGGTGCGGGTCGTCGTGCTGGCGGGGGAGCAGTCGCCCTTCTGCAGCGGCTGGGACCTGCGCGACCTCGCCGGGCTCGACGTCTCCGACCCCGACGACGTGACCCGCTACTTCGAGGCCGGGCGCGAGCTGCTGCGTGCGGTCGAGGCCTGCCCGGTCCCCGTCGTCGCCGCCGTCAGCGGGGTCGCGCTCGGGTTCGGATGCTCGCTCCTCGCCCACGCCGACCTGGTGGTCGCCGACGCCGACGCGCAGTTCGGACTCCCCGAGGTCCGTCGGGGCTTCGCGCCCGCGACCGTGATGCCCGAGCTCCTCGAGGCGATGGACGCGCGCGAGGTCCGGGCCTGGGCGCTGACGGGCGCGCGCCACGACGTACACCGGGCCGGCGCTGCCGGGCTGGTCCACCGCATCGCGCCGTCCGGCACGCTGCCCGCCGTACTCACCGACATCGTCGAGGGCCTCGCCGAGGCCGAGCCCGCGGTCCTGCGGACGACCAAGGCGCTGCTCCACGAGCAGCGGGCGATGCCGCTGCCGCAGCGGCGGGCGCGCGGCGTGGCCGCGGCCGTGGACCACTTCTGCCGACCGAACGGAGCAACCCGATGACCGAGCGCCCGGTGCCGCGCACGCTGCGGATCGGCATGTCGCTCTCGGCCCACTTCGAGCCGGGCGCCGACCCGAGTGCGGGGCTGTGCGACGTCTACGAGCAGGTCGACCTGGCCGAGGAGGTCGGTCTCGACGAGATCCTGATCGGCCATCACTACCTGACCCGCTCCCAGTTCCTCCAGCCGATCTCGCTGATCGCCAACCTCGCCGCCCGGACCGAGCGGATCCGGCTCGGCTTCGGCGTCTTCCTGCTGCCGCTCGCCCACCCGGTCGCCCTGGCCGAGGAGCTGGCCACCCTCGACGTGCTCACCGGCGGCCGGCTGATCGCGGGCTTCGGGACCGGCTACCGCTCGACCGAGTACCGCGCCATGG
This sequence comes from Nocardioides sp., assembly GCF_035503875.1. Taxonomy (GTDB): domain Bacteria; phylum Actinomycetota; class Actinomycetes; order Propionibacteriales; family Nocardioidaceae; genus Nocardioides. Next base: position 81,522 of record NZ_DATJTA010000050.1, on the reverse strand, counting down.
GCGTCCCGTACGACGAGCGGTTCAAGCGCTTCGAGGAGTACGTCGGCGTCGTGCGCGCTCTCTGGCGCGGCGAGGAGGTCACCCTCTCCGGCCGCTTCGGCGAGCTGGACGGCGCCCGCACGCTGCTCCGCCCGGCGCAGAAGGACGGACCCCCGGTCTGGCTGGGGGCCTTCGGCCCGATCGGCATGAAGCGGGTCGCCCGGCTCGACGCGTCGTGGGCGGTCGCCCCGAACGGGACCCTGGCCGAGGTCGGGGAGCGGATCGAGGCCTTCCGCGAGCAGCTGGTCGCGCACGGGCGCGACCTCACCCGCGACTACCCGCTGCTGCGCGAGGGCTGTGTCGCCCCCACCACCCAGCAGGCCGTCGACAGCGCGGCGCCGTACCTGGCCGAGCAGTACGAGTCCTACCGCGGCTGGGACCACGGCGCCTCCATCGACGACCTCCTGTCCGGGCAGGCGGTGATCGGCGACCCCGAGACCGTGACGGCCCGGCTCGTCGACTACGCGCGGCTCGGGTACACCGACGTGGTGCTCCGGTTGCAGTGGACCGGCATGCCCCAGGAGGAGGTGCTCCGCTCCATCCGGCTGCTGGGCACCGAGGTCATCCCCGCCGTGCGGGAGCAGTTGCGCAGCGAGTCCCAGGAAAGGTGAGTCACGCACCGTGAGCAGCATCAACTTCGGCGGCCTGGTCGACGTCCAGGTCACGCGGCGCCCCGAGAAGGCGGCGATCGTCACCCGCGAGGGGACCTGGACCTACCGTCGGCTGCACGAGGCCGTGCACGCCCTGGCGGCGCGGCTGGCCGACGACGGCGTCGGGCAGGGGGACCGCGTGGCGCTCCTCGGCTACAACTCCAAGGAGTACGTCGCCGCGCTCCTGGCCGTCTACCGGCTCGGCGCGATCGCGGTGCCGATCAACTACCGGCTGCAGCGCGACGAGCTGCGGCACCTGGTCGCCGACTCGGGTGCGTGCGCCGCCCTCGTCGACCGGGACCTGGTCGGGGACCTCGAGGCGGCGACCGCGACCGGCGCGTTCCGGACCCGGATCTGCCTCGACGGCGATGGCCCCGAGGGCTGGAGTCCCTTCGCCTCCGTCGTCGAGGAGGAGGCCGGGCGCACGGTGCCCCTGACCGCGCTCGGGCACGACAGCGTGCAGCGGATCATGTACACCTCCGGCACGACCAGCCGGCCCAAGGGCGTGATGGTGACGCACGGGATGAGCCTGCTCAACGTCGCGGTCTCGGCCAGCGAGCTCGCCCTCCACGCCGACGACACCATCATGATCACCTCGCCGCTCTACCACGTGGCGGCCATGGACGCGCCCGGGCTGAACACGCTCTTCGTGGGCGGCACGCTGGTCCTGATGCGCAAGTTCGACGCCCGGCTCGCGATCGAGATGATGGTCGAGAACCGGGTGACCGGCGGCATCTTCGTCCAGTCGATCCTGCACGCGATCCGCGACGCCGACCAGGGCAGCGACCTGTCGTCGGTGCGCTGGATGATGTTCGGCGCGGCGTCGGGGGAGCTGTACGCCGACATCCGGCGCCGCTTCCCGACCACCCGGCTGATCCAGTCCTACGGCATGACCGAGGCCTGCAGCATGATCGCCTGCATCTCCGAGGCGATGGCGGAGTCGAAGTACGGCACCGTCGGAACGGCCGTGCCGTACGTCGAGTACAAGGTCGTGGACTGGCGGGACGAGGAGGTCCCCCGGGGACAGGCCGGCGAGGTGCTGCTGCGCGGACCCAAGATCACGCCCGGCTACTGGGGCGACGACCAGCGGACCGCGGAGGCGATGCGCGGCGGCTGGTTCCACACCGGCGACGTCGGCGTCGTCGACGAGGACGGCTTCCTGTCCATCACCGACCGGCTCAAGGACATGATCCGCAGCGGCGGCGAGAACGTCGCCAGCTCCGAGATCGAGCGGGTGATCTACGAGCTGGGGGGCGTCCAGGAGGTCGCGGTGATCGGCGTACCGGACCCCACGTGGCAGGAGGTGCCGAAGGCGTACGTCGTCCCGAAGCCGGGCGCCGCGCTGACCGAGCAGGAGCTGATCGACCACTGCCGCAGCCGGCTGGCGTCGTTCAAGACCCCCAAGCACGTCGCGTTCCTCGACTCGCTGCCCCGCAACCCGTCGGGGAAGGTGCTCAAGACGCGCCTGCGTAAGGATTCGGTTGACGCATGAGAGCGGGGACTGAGAGATAGTGTGCGCTTCGCACGAAAGTCGAGTTCAGGAGTAGCGATGGCCGTCAAGAGCCAAGGACCCGGGTCGCGCGGGGGCGCCTACGCGCCGGAGCACACACGTCGGGTTCTGCTCGAAGCGGCGACCGCGCTCTTCGAGGAGCGCGGCTACCACGCGACCTCGGTGGAGTCGATCGTCTCCGCCGCCGGGGTCACCAAGGGTGCGTTCTACCACCACTTCGGTGGCAAGCAGGACGTCCTCCTGCAGATCCAGGAGGACTACATCGACAGCCGGCTGCGCAACTGCGAGCAGGTCATGGAGTCGGTGACCGATCCCCAGGAGCGGTTGCGGGAGCTGATCTACGAGGCGCTGGTCGGCATCGAGAAGTACCGCGCCCAGGTCTCGATCTTCAACGCGGAGCGCCGGTTCCTGACCGGTCCCGACTTCGCCCCCATCAAGGCCAAGCGCGACAAGGTCAACGCCTTCTACGAGTCGGTGATCCAGCAGGGCATCGACGAGGGCGTCTTCTCGCCGGACCTGAACCCCCGGATCGTGAGCTTCTCGATCCTCGGCATGGCGGCCTGGGCGCTGTCCTGGTTCCGCCCCGGCGGCCAGCTGTCGATCCGCGACGTCGCGGACCAGATGTCGATGCTCGTGCTGAGCGGGGCCCTGGTCCACACGGACTGACCGCGGTCCGGGCCGGGTCAGCCCCGTCGTTGACACGGCCTAGCGCCGTAACTAACATACATACCAGTCGGAATGAAGTTGGTCGGAGTTCCGTCCTCATCAAGGGCATGGGCCGATCGCTCTCGGCGGGTCCATGACATACCAACTGGTCGGAAGGAATGAGTCAGATGAAGTTCGGTGTGATGCACCTCTTCCCTGCGGACGGGGACGAGCGGGAGGTCCTGCTCAAGACCGTCGACGACATCGCCTTCGCGGACGAGCTGGGCTTCGACTCGGCCTGGCTGGCCGAGCACCATTTCTCCCGCTACGGCATCCTCGGCAACCCGCTCATGCTGGGCATGCTGCTCGCCGAGCGGACGAAGCGCATCACGCTCGGGACCGCCGTCCTCGTGCTGCCCTTCCACGACCCGATCCGGCTCGCCGAGGACGCGGCGCTGCTCGACCAGCTCACCGGCGGGCGGGTCCGGATCGGCATCGGCCGCGGCTACCAGCCCCAGGAGTTCAAGGGCTTCCGCAAGGAGGCGCAGGACAACAAGGAGCTGTACCAGGAGACGGTCGACATCCTGAACCTCGCCTGGAACGAGCAGAACTGGTCCTACGAGGGCAAGCACTACCAGTACGAGAACATCACGGTCTATCCGCGGCCGTTCACCCCCGGCGGACCGCCGCTGGTGCACGCCTGCTCGTCGCGCGACTCGTTCCGGATGCGCGGCCTGCGCGGTGAGCCGGTGATCGTGTCGCCCCAGTTCACCCCGCTGAGCCTGATGCAGAAGAACTACGACAACTACCGCTCGGCGCTCGTGGAGGCCGGTCACTCGGCCACGGACTTCGACCTGCCCTACATGCAGCAGATCTGGTGCGGCGACGACCCGAACCGGCTGCGCGCGGCCAGCGAGGCCGCCCTGGCCTACTACAAGTCCGTCGGGCAGATCATCCCCGGCTCGGCCGAGGCGGTCGAGGCGGAGCGGAAGTACTACGAGGCCGTCCAGCGCAACATCGAGCTGCTGGACCTGGAGCGCACGCTGACGCACGGCGGCAACTTCGGCTCCACCGACCAGATCGTCGACACCATCGGCACCCTGGGGGAGCAGCTCGGCATCACGCACTACATCGGGTGGTTCCGGATCCCCGCCCTCGACCCGGGCATCGCCCGGGACTCGATGGAGCGGTTCGCGTCCGAGGTCATCCCGCAACTACGAGACGAGTCCCCGCTGGTCTCCACCAGCGCGATCTGAAGGGTCGGCCCACATGAAGAAGTCCGTTGTCGAGCTGCTGGCGAACGTCTGGAACGCCGAGGGGATGAAGACCGACCAGGAGCTGATGGAGAAGGTCGTCCTCTACGAGAAGGACCCGTCGATCTCGGCCGCCTTCATCACCTTCAACGCCCCCGAGCTGCTGAACGCCGTACCGATCGCCGCCCTGGAGCGGGTGGGCGACCTGGTCCGCGAGGCCGACTACGACGACGAGGTCAAGACCATCGTCATCCGGGGCAACGGCAAGGCGTTCGGCACCGGCGCCGACGCGTCCGAGCTCGGCCACTACATCGGCTACAAGAAGCAGGCGCCGGGCGAGCGGAAGCGTGCGCCCTCCCAGCGCCAGCGCATCCTGCCGGACAAGCAGCTCCTCTCCGGCGCCTTCGCCGAGGCGATCAGCAACTCCATGAAGGCCACGATCTGCGCGGTCCAGGGATACTGCTACGGCGGCCACGTGAAGATCGCGCTGAACGCCGACATGGTCATCGCGACCCCCGACGCCCAGTTCACCCACCCCGCCTTCCGCTACCTCGGCGCCGCTCCCCAGGACATGTACGTCTGGATCGAGAACCTCGGCATCAAGAAGATGAAGGAGATCATGCTGACCATGCGCCCCCTGGGGGCCGAGGAGGCCGAGCAGGCCGGCCTGGTCAACAAGATCGTGCCCCACGACGAGCTGGACTCCTGGGTCCGCGACTACTGCCAGGCGATCAGCTACATGCCCATGGACGGCCTGATGATCGGCAAGTCCATGATGCGCATGGTCCAGGAGGCCCGCGGCAAGGGCGTCGGCGAGATGACCGCGTGGGTGGGTCACGGCTGGGCGTCGAACCTCCGCCTGGAGGAGGGCGAGTTCAACTTCGTCAAGGAGCGCCGGGACAAGGGCCTCTCCCAGGCCCTGCGCGACCGCGACGCCGCCGTGGCGCCGTTCTTCCGGCTGGGCGGCCGCCTGGGGGAGGACGACGCATGAAGTTCGGCATCCTCGCCTCGGCGCAGTACCCGTTCGAGGAGGACCTGCAGACCCGGCTGGGTGAGCTCTGGGAGCTGACCGAGCACGCCGCCGAGCTGGACTACGACTCGATCTTCATGATCAGCCACTTCATGGGGAACCTGCAGACGCCGCAGAGCATCTCCATGGTCGCGAAGCTGATCCAGCACTCCGGCGACATGACGGTCGGGACGGGCGTCCTCCTGCTCCCGCTCTTCCACCCCGTCCACATCGCGGAGGAGTTCGCGACGCTGGACCACCTCTCCCGGGGGCGTCTGGTCCTCGGCGTCGGAGCCGGCTACCGCGACAACGAGTACCGCGCGTTCGGGCTCGACAAGAAGCGGCGGACGAGCCGGCTCACGGAGAGCATCGAGCTGATGCGCCGGCTGTGGACCGGCGAGGAGGTCAACTTCCAGGGCAAGCACTTCCAGCTCGAGGGCGAGCACATCGGCATCCGTCCCTATCAGGACGGCGGCCCGCCGATCTGGATCGGCGCCGGTGCGGAGAAGTCCGTGCAGCGGGCCGCCCGGATCGGGGACGCGTGGTTCGCGCCTGGCAACTCGCCGAAGCCGAACTGGCTCCAGACCGCCATGGGCTGGCACGACGCCGAGCTCGCCGCGAACGGCCGGTCGCGTGACGGCCGGGAGTACCCGATCGTCCTGCAGCTCTACTGCGCGGAGACGACCGAGGAGGCACGCGAGCAGGTCAAGGAGTACGTCCAGGACTCCTACTTCGCCTACTCGGAGTACTCGCAGCTGTCCTGGCAGCGCACGGCCTTCGACTACCTGTGGGACAACGTGTTCCTGATCGGCGACCCGGACCACATCGCGGCGAAGGTGGACGCCCTCGAGGCGATCGGCTTCAACCACATCGTCTTCCGGCCGTTCTGGACCAAGATGCCGGCCGAGATGGCGCACCGCTCGCTCAGCCTGCTCGCCAAGGAAGTCCTGCCGCGCTACCGCCAGGGCGGCACGGGATGAGCCTGACCGAGGTGCTGCAGCCGGCGGACCGCATCGACGCCGCGGAGTTCCGCGCGCTGATGTCCCAGGTGCCCACCAGCGTCGCCGTGGTCGCGGGGATGGACGGATCGCACCCGGTCGGGTTGACGGTGGGCACCTTCGTCTCCGTCTCCCTCGAGCCCGCGCTGGTGTCCGTGTGCGTGGCGAGGACCTCCGAGAGCTGGCCGCGGATCGCCCCGACGCGGCGCTTCAGCCTCAGCGTGCTCTCCACCGAGCAGCAGGACGTCTGCGCCGCCTTCTCCGCCAAGGGGCCGGACAAGTTCGCGACGGTGGACTGGGAGCTCGGCCACGGCGGGATGCCGTGGGTGCGCGGCAGCGTGGCCCACCTCGACTGTTCCGTCGAGGCCGAGATCGAGACCGGTGACCACCTGGTCGTGGTGGGCCGGGTGCTGACGCTGGCCGACGGGGCGGGGCGCTCGGCGATGGTCTTCCACCAGCGCCGCCTCGGCGGCGTCCACCATGACGATTGACCAGGCGGTCTCGTCGACGGGAGTCCCCGGACTCTCCCTGGTGCGCGTGGCCATCCCCATCCCCGCGCTGCGGGCCGTCAACGTCTACGTCCTCGAGCTCGCGGACGGGTCCCTCGGCCTGGTCGACACCGGGTGGGACGACGACGAGTCCTGGCGGAGCCTGACGGCGGGCCTGGCGGAGCTCGGACGGCGGGTCGAGGACGTCTCCGTGACGGTGGTGACCCACGCCCACCCCGACCACCTGGGCCTGGCCCGGCGGGTCCGGGACGTCTCCGGTGCGCGGGTCCTGCTCCACCAGGAGGAGCACGTCCGGCTCGGTCGGAACGCGGCCGGCCCGCGCACCTACGTCGCCGCGGCCCGCGAGGCGTTTCCCCGCTGGGGCATCGACCCCGGTGAGCTCGAGGAGTGGATCGGTGCCCGGGCCGGCGTCCTGGCGAGGTCGTGGGATGTCGAGACCACCCCGGTCGTCGACGGCCAGCTGCTCGACCTCCCCGGCTGGCGCCTCCGCGCGGTCTGGACGCCCGGCCACTCGCCGGGCCACCTGTGCCTGTACGACGAGGAGCACCGGCTGCTCTTCACCGGCGACCACGTGCTGTCGCGGATCACCCCGGGGGTCGGCGTACACCCCGCGGACCCGGGCGACCCCCTCGCCGACTTCCTCGCCTCGCTCGACAAGGTCGCGCGCCTCGACGTCGCCCAGGCCCTGCCGGGGCACGAGACCCCGTTCGCCGACGTGGCGGCCCGGGTCGCGGAGCTGCGGACCCATCACCGACGACGGCTCGAGGAGATCGTCGCCTGCGTCGAGCGCGACCCCGGGCTGACCACCTGGCAGGTCGCGAGTCGCCTGACCTGGTCGCGACCGCTGGCCGCGATCACGCCGCCCGGTCGACGCCTGGCGCTGACCGAGACCCAGGCGCACCTCGTGCGGCTGGAGCGCAACCAGACCCTGAACCGCACCATGGACCTCGCGACGAGCGTGGAACGGTGGACGACCGCCTGACCTCACCCGACCGCGCGGGACCGGAGGAGGAAGCATGAACCCCCATCTCGCCTCGGACTTCGAGCGCCGAGCACTGTCGGACCCGACCGCTCGCGGCCTGGTCCACGAGGACGGCCGGACGTGGACGTGGGCCGGGCTCGACGCGGCGGCCGCCGACGTCGCCGACCTCCTGCGTGCCGCCGCCCCGGGCGGCGGCCGGGTCGCGGTCCACCTGGCGAACTCGCCCGAGCTCGTCGTCGCCATGCTGGGCAGCTGGAAGGCCGGCATGGTGCCGGTCGCGGTGAGTGGCCTCTACAACCGTGCCGAGCTCGCCAAGTGCGTCGACCAGGTCACCCCCGCGGTGCTGGTCGCCGACCCCGCGCACCGGGCACCCGGCGCGCACGTGCTCGTCGAGCCCGCCCGGGTCACGGCGGTGCTCGCCGCGCACGAGGGCGAGAGCCACCCGCCGCACGTCGTCCGGCCCTCGCCCGAGCCCGGGGACGAGGACGAGGGGGTCGTGCTCTTCACGGGCGGCACCACCGGGACGCCGAAGCCGGTGTCGCTGACCCACGTGGGGACCTACCGCTCGATGGCCAACCTGGTCCGGGCGCAGAAGGGCCGGCCCGGGCCGCTGCCCACGTGCCCGCCCGAGCTGCCGCCGAACCTGCTGGCGCTGCCGCTCTTCCACAGTGGGGGGCTGCAGTCGCTCCTCGTGGCGGTGCACCTCGGGCGCAGCGTGCTGCTGCTCGAGCGCTTCTCGGTCGACCGGATCGCCCGGCTCGTCCCCGAGTACGGCGTCGACAACCTCTTCCTGCTCCCGACGATGATCTACGACCTGACGCGCGCCGACGTACCGCCCGACCTCGCCTCGGTACGCCGCGTGCTGGTCGCCGGGCAGCGCCTCGACCCGGTCCTGCAGGCCGAGTTCGAGACCCGCTTCGGGGTCATGGTGCTCTCAAACTACGGGTCGACCGAGCTCGGTCACGTCGCGGGCTGGACCGGACCCGACCTGAAGGCGGGCCACTGGAGGGCGGGCGCCGTGGGCCGGGTCTACGACGGCGTCGAGGTCGAGATCCGCGACGACGCCGGTGGCGCGATGCCTCCGGGGGAGGTCGGCGAGCTCTGGGTGAGGTCGCGGCGTACCCGCGGCTACGTCGCGGACGGCGGCACCGAGGCGGGTGACCTGATGGTCGACGGCTGGATCCGGTCGGGTGACATGGGCCGGCTGGACGAGGACCGCACGCTCTATCTGGTGGGTCGCCGTCGCGAGCTGATCAAGACCGGCGGGTTCCAGGTCTGGCCGGCGGAGCTGGAGCAGGTGGTGCGATCGATCCCGGCGATCGACGATGCGGCCGTGGTCGGCCTGCCGGACGCGCGCCTCGGGGAGGTCCCTGCCGCCGCGGTGGTCCTGCGACCGGAGGCCGGGGATCCGCCCGCGATCGGGCAGGCGGTGATCGAGCGGTGCCGGGAGCGGCTCGCGCACTTCAAGGCCGTCCGGGCCGTCTACGTGCTCGACGAGCTGCCCCGCAGCGAGGCCGGCAAGGTCAAGCGGGACGAGATCGAGCACCGGCTCGCCGCGCTGGAACCGGTGGCCGTGAGGGGCTGATCCGGCACCCCGACACCGGGCGACGAGACTGGTCGCGGCGCTGAGGCGCCGCGACGCCGAGGCGTGCCCGGAGGGCGCCGCGGCCCGTGGCGAATCGGTCGAGTTTCCCTCGATGTGACCGTTGACACGTTCCGCTCGACCGCCCTACATTCAAACCGGTTGGTATCTACTGAAGGAGTGCTATGCGACCTCGAAACCGGGGCAGGGCAGTGACCGCAATCTCGGGTGCGCTCACTCTGTTGGCGTTGACCTCATGCGGGATGGGATCGAGCGGGAGCGAGAGCGACTCCGCCACGCTCCGCGTCGTCCTCCAGGCCGAGCCGACGAGCCTGAACCCCACGTTCAGCCCGTTCAGCGACTCGCGTGCCTGGGGGTCGATCTTCGACAGCCTGGTCGGCTTCGACCGCCAGACGCTGCAGCCCAACGAGGACGGGCTGCTCACCGGCTGGGAGCAGACCGGCCCCACCGAGTGGACCTTCGACGTGCGGGAGGACGTCACCTTCCAGAACGGCGAGGCGTTCGACGCCGACGCCGCGGCCTTCACGATCAAGGAGCTCCGCGACAACCAGGCCAGCATCCTGCGCGGCTACTACTCCATCGTCGAGGACGCGCAGGCGGTCGACGGCAAGCTCCAGATCACCACCGTCGAGCCCTACCTCGCGATGCCGACCCTGCTCACCAACGCCTACGCCCTCCCGCCGGAGTACTACGCGGAGGTCACGGCGGAGGGCTTCGCCAAAAAGCCCGTCGGGACCGGCCCCTACGAGCTGAAGTCCTACACCAGCGGCAGCGAGATCACCGTCGTGAAGTACGACGACTACTGGCGCGGCGAGCCGAAGCTCGACGACATCGAGTTCACCTGGTCCGCCGAGGCCTCCTCGCGCTACGCCCTGCTCGCCAGCGGCGACGTCGACTTCGCCATCGACCTGCTCCCGCAGGACGTGGAGAAGATCAAGAGCGCCGACAACCTGAAGGAGACGTCGGGCGCGACGACGTACGGCCTCACGCTCTTCCTCAACACGACCAAGGGTCCGCTCCGCGACGTCGAGCTCCGCGAGGCCATCGCCAAGACCGTCGACCGCGAGGGCATCGTGAAGTCGCTCTTCGAGGGCACGGGCGCGGAGGTCTCGCACGCGCTGATCGGCGACATCCTGACCGAGGAGTACGAGGTCAAGGTCGAGCGTGACGTCGACGCCGCCAGCGCGCTCGTCGCGGCCGCCGGCAACCCGCAGATCGTCTTCGGCTACACCTCGGGGAAGTTCCCCAAGGACTCCGTCGTCGGCGCCGCCGTCTCCGGCTCGCTCGAGGAGGCCGGCTTCACGGTCACCCAGCGTGCGGAGGAGTACGGCGCCTACCGCGAGCAGCGCGACGAGAACGCCTACGACCTGTTCATGCAGGAGATCACGCCGACCTACGCCCACCCGGACACCTACGTCCGCTACTGGCTGGGCGCCGACGCCTCCGTGAAGAGCTGCACCAACGAGGCGGAGTACGACGCGTACAGCAAGGAGGCGCTCGGCGCCTCGACTCCCGAGGCCGCCGAGGAGGTCTACCGCCAGCTGGAGGACCAGGTCATCGGCGAGGACTACTGCTACGTGCCGCTCACCAAGACCGTCTACAGCTACGGCATGTCCGACCGGGTCGAGGGCTTCGAGGCTCCGCGCAACGCGTCGCCGGAGTACTGGAAGCTCAGCCTCGACTGACCCCTCCTCCCTTCCCCCGGCTCGTGCGCGGCGTCCCCAGACGCCGCGCACGAGCGCGACCCTGCCCGAACAGATCTGCGTGAACAAAGGAGTGTCATGCGACTTCGCGACTGCGCCAGGACGACGGCGGCGGCAGGCGGTGCCCTCGCCGTGCTGCTGACCAGTGCCTGCGGCATCGGATCGACGACGGAGGCGGCGGGCGACTCGACGCTGCGCGTCGTGGTCCAGGCCGAGCCGACCAGCCTCAGCCCGACGTACAGCTTCTTCGGCGACGCCCGCGTCTGGGGCGGGATCTTCGACACCCTCGTCGGGTACGACCGGCAGACGCTCGCCGTCAACGACGAGGGACTGCTGCCGAGCTGGGAGCAGACCGGCCCGACCGAGTGGCTGTTCGACGTGCGCGAGGACGTGACCTTCCACAACGGCGAGCCGTTCGACGCCGCCGCGGCCGCCTTCACGATCGACGAGCTGCGCGACGACCCGGCCAGCATCCTGCGCACCTACTACGACGTGATCGCCGAGGCCGCCCCGGAGGGCGACCGGCTGAGGATCACGACCACCGAGGCGTACGGCGCTCTGCCGCAGATGCTGACCACGGCGTTCGCGATGCCGCCCGAGTACTACACCGAGGTCGGCGCGGACGACTTCGCGCAGAAGCCGGTCGGCACCGGCCCCTTCGAGCTCGTCTCGTACACCAGCGGGCAGGGCCTCGAGGTCGCGCGCTACGACGACTACTGGCGCGGCCCGGCGGAGCTCGACGGCATCAGCTACAGCTGGGCCAACGAGGCGTCGTCGCGCTACGCACTGCTCGCCGGCGGTGACGTCGACCTCGCGCTGAGCATCCAGCCGCAGGACGTCGAGAGCATCGAGAGGTCCGACGACCTGGAGGTCGAGACCGGTCCGAGCACGATGGGGCTCACGGTCTTCCTCGACACGACCAAGGGTCCGATGGCCGACGTCCGGCTGCGGGAGGCGGTCGCCAAGGCGATCGACCGCGACGCCATCGTGAAGTCGATCTTCCAGGGCTCGGGCGCCCTGGCCTCGACGACCTTCATCGGCGACCTGCTGGACGAGCCCTTCGAGGTCGACCTCGCCCCCGACCCCGACGAGGCGAAGCGGCTCGTGGCGGAGGCCGGTGCCGCGTCGCTCGTCTTCGGCTACACCTCCGGGCGGTACCAGTACGACACCTTCGTCGGCGACGCGGTCACCGGCATGCTCCAGGACGCGGGCTTCACGGTCCGTCAGCGGGCCGAGGAGCTCGGCACCTACCGCGAGATGCGGACCCAGGGCGCCTTCGACATCTTCATGCAGGAGATCACGCCGACCTTCACCCATCCCGATAGCTACGTCGGCTACTTCCTCGGCGCGAGGTCCGCGCTGAAGTCCTGCACGAACGACGCCGAGTACGACGCGTTCAACCACGCCGCTCTCAGCGCGCAGACCGCGGCGGAGAGCGAGGCGACGTACCGGCAGCTCGAGAAGCAGGTGCTCACCGAGGACTACTGCTACGTGCCGATCACCCGGACCGTCTTCTCCTACGGCATGTCCGACCGGTTGGAGGGCTTCGAGGTGCCGCGCACCTCGGTGCCGGACTACTACGCCATGTCGCTGGACTGAGGTGGCCCCGGTGAGTCACGCACGTGAGATCGCCGGCGCCGTCGACGTGCTCCTGCCGGAGCTCGCCGAGCTGAGCGACGCGATCTGGGCCGAGCCCGAGCTGCGCTGGGAGGAGCACGCGTCCCTGCGGCGTCAGGTCGAGGTCGCGCGGCGGCACGGCTTCGAGATCGCCGAGGGGATCGCCGACCTGCCGACCGCGTTCGTCGCCGAGCGCGGCACCGGTGGCCCGGTGATCGCGTTCCTCGGCGAGTACGACGCCCTCGCCGGCCTCGACCAGCAGGCCGGGGTGGCCGAGCCCCGCCCGCGGGGCGGTGAGGCCGGTCCGGGGCACGGCTGCGGGCACAACCTGCTGGGCTCCGGCTCCCTGCTGGCGGCGATCGTCCTCGCCGACCGGCTCCGGGAGCGAGGCCTCCCGGGGCGGGTCCGCTACTACGGGTGCCCGGCGGAGGAGGCCGCGGCCGGCAAGTCGTTCATGGTGCGCGCGGGCGTGTTCGACGACGTCGACGTGGCGCTGAGCTGGCACCCGCACCCCGTGACCACGACCCGGCAGATCCTCAGCCTGGCCTACGCGCAGACGCGGTTCCGCTTCGTCGGGGTGCCGGCGCACGCCGGTGTCTCACCGGAACGCGGCCGCAGCGCCCTCGACGCGGTCGAGCTGATGAACGTCGGGGTGAACTTCCTCCGCGAGCACATGCCGTCCACCGCGCGGGTGCACTACGCGATCACCGACGCCGGCGGGGAGTCGCCCAACGTCGTCCAGGCCCGGGCGGAGGCCTACTACCTGGTCCGCGCCGAGACGGTCGAGCTGATGGCGGAGCTGCTGGACCGCGTCGTCGACATCGCGCGCGGCGCGGCGCTGATGACCGGCACGGAGCTGGTCGTCGACCACGAGGGCGCGTCGGCCGAGCTGCTGCCCAACGACGTCCTCGAGCTCGCGCTGCATGGCGTCGCCGAGGAGCTGGGCGGGGTGCCCTTCGACGACGCCGACCGCGCCACCGCGGCGCCCTTCGCCGCGGTGGCCGAGCCGCGTGCGCTGCGCTTGGACCGGGCGCGCGCCGGCCTCGACGGAGACGGCGACGCCGTGCTCCACGACGGCCTGGCGCCGTTCTGCCGGGACAAGCCGCGCACCCAGACGACGGGGTCGACCGACGTCGGAGACGTCAGCCAGGTGACACCGACCGTGCAGATCATGGTCGCGACGTCGGCGCTCGGGACCCCGGCGCACTCGTGGCAGCACGTCGCCCAGGGCACGCTGCCCGCCGCTCACAAGGGCATGGGCTTCGCCGCCGCCGTCCTCGCGGGCACCGGGCTGCGGCTGGCCACGGAGCCGGACCTGCTCGCGGCGGCGCGAGCGGAGTTCGCCGAGCGCACCCGGACCGACCCCTACCGCACCCCGATCCCGGAGGGGACGGTCCCGCCGCCCCAGCGCGCCGGGGACCACCGATGAGGAAGGCGAGCCGATGGACCTGAGGATCGACGGAGCCCGCGCGGTCGTGACCGGCGCCGGCGACGGCATCGGCCGGGCGACGGCCCGCCTGCTCGCGGCCGAGGGGGCGCGGGTCCTGCTCGTCGGCCGGCGGCCCGGACCGCTCGAGACGCTGGCCGCGGAGATCGCGGCCGACGGGGGAGCGGCGGGCGTCGTCGTACCGCTGGACGTCACCGACGCCGACGCGCCCGCCCGGATCCGGGCGGAGGTGGAGCGGGCCTGGGGTGGCCTGGAGATCCTGGTCAACAACGCCGGCGGCTCCGACGCGCCCGGTCAGGAGCTCGACGACGCGGCGTGGGACGCCTCGATGGCGGTGAACTTCCACGCCAAGCGGCGCCTCGCCGAGGCGCTCCTCCCACTGCTCCGGGAGTCCGGCTCCGGTCGCATCGTCAACCTGGTCGGGTCGGCCGAGCCGCGCGCCGCGTCGCCCGCCTTCACCGCGGTGGCGGCGGCCCGGATGTGGTCGAAGGGACTCTCGCGCGACGTGGGTGCCGACGGGATCACGGTCAACTGCATCTCGCCCGGTCGGGTGGACAGCGCCCAGATCCGCCGGCACTACAGCGACGAGGCGCGGGAGAGGTTCTCGCGGCGCGAGATCCCCGCGGGCCGGTTCGGGGAGCCCGAGGAGGTGGCCGCGGTGATCGCGTTCCTCGCCTCGCCGCTGGCCTCGTACGTCTCCGGCGAGGTCGTCCACGTCGACGGCGGGCTCCGCAAGCACGCCTGAGCGGCTGGGGCGTGTCCTACCCGCGGAGCAGCGCGACGACCTCGCCGAGGCCGGTGAGCAGCGGCTCGACGTCCACGCCGACGGCGGGGACCACCACGCCGCGCACGCCGGCGGCGGCGAGCTCGCGGAACCGCCCGGCGACCGTCCGTGCGTCCCCGACGGTGGCGAAGCGCCCCGCCAGCAGCTCGCGCAGGCCGAGCTGGTCGACCAGGCGGGCGTTGGGGTTCTCGGCGGCGGGGCGGCCGTGCGCGCCGTAGTCGTAGCGCGCCCGCAGCTGCTCGACGCCGGCGAGCTCGGCGGGCGAGAGGGCGGCGCGGTTGCGCGCGGCGGCGAAGACGTGGTTCGCCCCGGAGGCCAGCAGGGGGAGCAGCTCGTCGAGGGCGCGATCGGGATCGGGGCCGATGCTGGTCCGGCTGACCACCCATGGCTCGGCCCGCGTGCTGCGTGCTACGAGGGCCTCGAGACCGGCCGGGTCCGTGCCGTTGCCGGACACCACGACGTCGGCGACCTCGTCGGCCATGGCCAGGGTGCGCGGCCCGTTCGCGGCGACCACGATCGCGGTGGAGGAGCCGAGCCGGACCGTGGCGTCGTGCAGGTCGACCAGGCTCGCGCGGAACTCGTCGACGCGCAGGGGCCGTCGGCGGATCGCCGCCAACGCGCTGTCGCCGGCGCCCACGCCCGCGAACGTCCGGTGGGGTCCGGCCAGGTCCTCGACGGAGGCCAGCGCTCGCGCGATGGTGAACGGCGCCCGGCTGACCAGGTTGGTGACCATCGGGCCGATCCGGATCCGGCGGGTCACGCCGGCGACGACGGCCGCGGAGACGAAGGGGTCGTGGTACAGCGGCGAGTCGCCCAGGCCGAGGGCGTCGATCCCCGCCTCGTCCGCCAGGGCGGCGTGCCGACGCAGGAGCGGCAGGTCGGTGGGCGCCAGGGTCACCATCATCTGGAGGCCGCCCGCCCCCGGAGGCGTGGTCATCGGGGCTGGTACAGCGAGAGCGCCACCCCCGGGCTCAGCCACACCGCGGCCCGCAGCTCGTGGTCGCCCTCGACGACACCGCCCGCCGGCTCGGCCCCCGCGCCCGTGAGTACGGCGAGGGCGGCGTGCAGGTCCGGGACCTTCACGTTGAGGCTGACCGTGGCCCGGGAGGGCATCTCGGCGGGGGAGGCCAGGGCCACGGTCAGGTCGGGGGCCGCGTACGCCGTCCAACGGTCGCCGTCGCGCACCGTCACCTCCGGTGCGGCGGCGAGGTCGAGGACCTCACCGGCACGGCGCGTGTCGGGGGAGCACGCGACGGCGATGCTGCGCAGCAGCCCGGGTGCGGGGGCGGACTCGGTGGGGCGTGACTCGGCCATGGGGTGCTCCGATCCATTGACGGGACTCGACGGCGAACATACCATCTGGTCGGTATTAAATGGAGGTGTGATGCAGGACCGAGGATTCGAGCGCGAGGCGTTCCGTCGTCAGGTGGCGCCCCAGCTGCGCGAGCTGCTCGCCGACCGCGCCGCGGAGATCGACCGGACCGGCGACTGTCCCGCCGACGTCCACGCCGCGTTCGCCGAGCGGGGCTGGCTCAGCCTGTCCCTGCCGGTCGAGCTCGGCGGCGTACCCCACGGCGTCGCCGCCCTCACCGTCCTCACCGAGGAGGCGGCGCGGAACTCGACGGCCGGGGGTCTGCTCCTGCTGCTCTCCCGCCTGCCCGTCGCCCCGATCCTGCTCGGCGGTACGCCGGAGCAGCACGAGGAGTTCGTCCGACCGCTCGGGGCGGGCAGCCGGCGTGGCGCCTTCGCGATGTCCGAGCCCCAGGCGGGCAGCGACCTGATGGGCATCGCCGCCGAGGCGGAGCGCGACGGCGACACGTGGCGGATCACCGGCACCAAGGCCTGGATCTCCGGTGGCGCCGAGGCCGACTGGTTCGTGGTCGTCGCCCGGGAGAGCGGGACGCCCGAACGGAGCGGCTCGGGAATCCGGGCGTTCATCGTCGACGCAAGCACACCGGGGCTGAGCATCGCCGTACGCCACGAGCGGCCGGGTGGGCGCGGCGTCAGCCTCGTCGACATCGTGCTCGACGGAGTCGAGGTCCCTGACAGCCGCCGGCTCCCCGGGATCCGCAGCGCGGGACCCCTGCTGGGCTCGCTGGCCTCGATGCGCCCGATCATCTCCGCCCGCGGCACCGGCCTCGCCGCCGCGGCGCTGGGCCTGGCCGTCGATCGGCTCCAGGTCCGGACGGTCGGCGGCCGTCCCCTGGCCGAGCTCCAGGGGCTCCAGTGGCAGCTCGCCGACGTCGCCGCCCGTCTCGAGGGCGCCTTCCAGCTCACGCACCGCGCCGCCGCGATGATCGACGCGGGGGAGAGCGGGCCCGCCCTGATGGGGAAGCTCGCGGTCACCAAGCTCTCGGCCAGCCAGGTCGCCGTCGAGGCAGCGATGCTCGCGGCCCAGCTGCACGGCGCCGAGGGCTGCCTCGCCGGCCATCCCGCCGACCGGATGGTGCGCGACGCCCGCCAGCTGACCGTGGTCGAGGGCACCTCCGAGATCCAGCGCACGATCATCGCCCGCGCCCTGCTCGACGGCCGGTTCGACTGGTCCTCCACCCCGACCGAAGGAAGCCACCCGTGAACAGCAGCCAGCCCGTCGCGATCGTCACCGGCGGCGGCCGGGGCCTCGGCCGGTGCCATGTCGACGCCCTCGTCGCCGCGGGCTACGCGGTCGTCGTCAACGACCTCGGGGTGGCCCGGGACGGCACCGGTGCGGAGCGCTCGGTCGCCGAGGAGACCGCTGCGGTGATCTGCGCGACGGGTGGTCGAGCCGTGGCCAGCGGCCACGACGTGGCCGACTTCGACCAGGCCACGGCCCTCGTCGACCTCGCCCTCGAGTCCTTCGGCCGGATCGACGTGGTGGTCAACAACGCAGGCATCCTGCGCGACCGGATGATCGTCAACACCACCCCGCAGGAGTGGGACGACGTGATCCGGGTGCACCTGCGCGGGACCTTCGCCGTCCTGCAGGCGGCGGCCCGCCACTGGCGCCTCCTGGCCAAGGCCGGTACGCCGGTCGCCGCCAGCATCGTGAACACCACCTCGCCCTCCGGCCTCTACGGCAAGCCGGGGCAGGCCAACTACGGCGCGGCCAAGGCCGGCATCGCCACGCTGACGATGATCGCGGCCGCCGAGCTCGAGCAGTACGGCGTCCGCGTCAACGCCGTCGCGCCCGTGGCCTTCACCCGGATGACCGAGGACCTGGTCACCGACCCGGAGGCCGCCACGGAGCTGGCCCCCGAGCGTGTCTCGCCGCTGGTCGTCTGGCTGGCCGGCGCGGACGCGGGCGACGTGACCGGCCGGGTCTTCGAGGTCTCCGGCCGCCGCATCGCCGTCGTCGACCCGTGGCGTCGGGCGCCCGAGGAGGTGCCGCCGGTGCCGCTCGGCGTCGAGGAGGCCGGGAGGATCGCGACCCGGCTGCTGGCCGAGGCGACCCCGCTGCCCGCCATGGGCGGGAACCTGTGACCCCGATTCCGACCAACACGAGGAGTACGAGAATGGCTGCAGTCGGCGAGATCCACCACGTGGCACTGTCCGTGCGGGACCTGGAGAAGTCGATCGTCTTCTACCGGGACGGTCTCGGGCTCCGCAAGACGCTCGACATGCCGGTCGGCAACCCCACGACGTGGAAGACGCTGAGGCTGCCCGAGGGCACCACGGGGCGCTCGGTCTTCCTCCAGGGGCCGACGCGGGTCGGCCAGATCGAGCTGATCCAGTGGAACCTGCCGGTCCCCGCCGACAGCGGACCCAAGCGGCCCGGCAACCCCGGGATCTGCTCGCTCTCCTTCGGTGTCGCCCACGCCGAGATCCAGGAGGTGTACGACCGGCTGATCGGCATGGGCGTGGAGTGCTACACCGAGCCGACCACGAACATCCTCACCAACTACGGACCCGTCACGCTCTTCTTCGCCGTCGACCCCGACGGCAACGACGTCGAGGTGATCGCGTTGCCGACGTACGAGGAGGTGAAGGCCTTCCGTGCCGAGACGATGGGCTCGACGCCACCGGAGTGAGCGCGCGGAGCGGCTCTCGTCGCTCGCGGTGCTCCGGGAGCCCGCGTTCCGGCGGTTCATGCTGTCCCAGGTCTTCAACAACCTGTGCCTGTGGACGCACCGCACCGCCCACGTCTGGCTGACGGTCGTGGTCACCGGCAGCGACCCGTTCGGCGTGGGTCTGGTGACCGCCCTGCAGTTCCTGCCGATGATGCTCAGCGCCTCCGGCGGGGGACTGGGCGACCGGTGGAGCAAGCGGCGCGTGCTGCTGGCCAGCCAGGTGGTCGCCGTCGCCGGATGCCTGGTGCTGGCGACGGTGTCGCTGACCGGGACCGTGACCCTCCCGCTCCTGTGCCTGCTCGCGGTCGTGCTCGGATCGACCGCCGCGATCGACGCGCCGGTGCGGCTGGCCTTCCCGCGCGAGATCGTCGAGCAGCAGGTGCTCAAGAGCGCGATCGGCCTCAACGGCATCGTCTTCCAGTCGGCCCGCGTCGTCGGTCCGGCGGTGGCCGGCCTGCTGATCGTCCACGGGGGCGAGAGCGTCGGCTTCCTCGTCGCCGCCGGGTGCGGGATCGTCGCGCTGGTCTTCCTCGCGACGATCTCCCCCCGGCGCACGGGTACGCCGGAGGAGGGCGCGGTCGTCCCGTGGCGGACCACACTGCGCGCGGTCCGGCGGGATCCCGAGCTGCTGAGCCCGCTGGTCGGCGCCGTGCTGGTGGGCGCCTGCCTGTCGAACCTCCAGGTCGCCCTGCCGCTGATCCTGGACCGGATACCGAGCGCCGGCGCCGGTGGGTTCGGCCTGCTGATCGCGACCATCGGGCTGGGGGGAGCCTGCGGCGCGCTGACCGCCTCCGCCGTACGCGGGGGACAGGGGCCGCGCTCGCTCAACCTGTTCCTGGTCGTCTTCGCGCTGGCCACGCTGGTCGTCGCCGCGATGCCGGGGGTCGCCTCGATGGGGCTCGTCCTGTTCGTCTGCGGCCTGGTCATGCAGCTCTACAACACCAACGCGCTCACGGGCCTGCAGGAGGCGTCCCCGCTCGGGCAGCACGGCCGGGTCATGGGCCTGTACGTCGTCGCCTACTTCGTCTGGGCCGGCCTCGGTACGCCGTTCTTCGGTCTCGCCGCGGGAGCGGTCGGCCCGCGGCCGATGCTCGCCGTCTCGGCGCTGGTCTGCGCGGTGGCCGGCGGACTGCTGCTGGCGTTCTGGTCACCCGCTCGTGCACGTGCCGCCGCCCCGGTCGGGCGCCGGCGACTGACATCAAGGACATCGTGAAGGAGAGGTCATGAGCGCACTCAAGGAGTTCTTCAGCCCGGACCGGCTCGCCATCGTCGGAGCCAGCGAGAGCTCGGGCTGGACGCGGATGCTGCTGGACGGGATCGAGGCCGCCGCGAAGCCGGTGGAGGTCATCATGGTGAACCCGCGGCGCGACAGCGTCCACGGCCACCCGTGCGTGGCGCGCGTCGCCGACGCTCCCGGCCCGGTCGACGTCGCGTTCGTCCAGGTGGCGCCGGACCGGGTCCTCGCCTCGGTCGAGGAGGCGCTGGACGCCGGCGTCCGGGACTTCGTCGTCCTCTCCTCCGGCCTCGGGGAGACCGGTGAGGCGGGCAAGCTCGCCGAGGCCCGCCTCGCCGAGCTGATGGCCGACCGGGGAGGCCGGCTCCTCGGCCCGAACGTGAGCGGGTTCGTGAACCCCGCCGAGGGGATCAACCTGTTCGGCCTGCCGCTGCCGGCCCAGCTGCGGGCCGGCGGGGTCGGCCTGGTCATGCAGTCCGGCGGTCTCGCCACCCATGCGCTGAGCCTCTCGGCCCAGTGGGGCATCGGGATCAGCCGGATGGTGACCACCGGCAACGAGGCCGCCATCACCGCCTCCGACGTCTTCGCCGACCTCGTCGAGGACCCGTCGACCACCGCGATCGCGATCTTCCTGGAGTCGGTCCGCGACCCCGCGCTGTTCGCGGACGCGGCCACCCGTGCACGGCAGCTCGGCAAGCCGGTGGTCGCGCTGCAGGCCGGGCGCTCGGAGATCGGTCGCTCCTCCGCGCTGGCGCACACGGGTGCCCTCGTCGGGGACCACGCGGCGAGCGTCGCGGGACTCGAGGGGCTGGGCGTCGTCTGCGTCGACACGCTCGAGGAGCTGATCGCGTCGGCCGGCCTGCTGGCGCGCTTCCCCGAGGGGCTTCCGGGCCGCCGGCTCGGCGTGGTCGCCGCGTCGGGCGGGGCCTGCGAGCTCATCGCCGACCTCTCGGCGGACCTCGGACTCGAGCTCCCCGAGCTGCCCGCGGCCGTCGTACAGGCCCTGTCCGCGCAGCTCCCGGCCGGCGGTGCGGCGACCAACCCGCTCGACGTGACCGGGTTCGTCGTCAAGGACGGGAGCCTGGTGTTCACCGCGGCCGACGCGTTCCTGGACGCGGTGCCCGAGGCGCTCGACGCGCTGATCTTCCAGTCCGTCACGCTGCCGACCGACGAGGCGGCCCGCCTCCCCGAGGTCGTCGAGCGCTTCCGCGCCCTGGCCCGGCTCCAGGCCGACGGGCGGGCGCCGGTCCTGCTGCAGACCGCGGCCACGTACGCCCTGACCCCCGCCCAGGCTGCTCTCGTCGCGGAGGT
Source organism: Nocardioides sp. (assembly GCF_035503875.1). Taxonomy (GTDB): domain Bacteria; phylum Actinomycetota; class Actinomycetes; order Propionibacteriales; family Nocardioidaceae; genus Nocardioides. The sequence goes on along the minus strand of NZ_DATJTA010000050.1, from coordinate 60,182 downwards.
CGGGATCGTCCTGCTGCCCGGCGTCAACATCGGGCTCCGAGCGGTGTCGGCGTCCGTGCGCTCGCGCGAGCTGCGCGCCCGGGCGCAGCGGCACGCGGAGTCGGTCGACCAGGTCACCCGGCTCGCCCCGGGGCCCACGGCACTTCCCGACCTGATGCGGCAGGCCGGCGTACCGGCGCCGCCGCGCGAGGTGGTCGCGACCCCGGACGAGGTGGCCGGTGCGGCGTCCCGGGTCGGCTGCCCGGTCGTGGTCAAGGTGGTGAGCGAGGAGATCGCGCACAAGACCGAGGCGGGCGGGGTGGCCCTCGGCCTGCCCACGCCCGAGATGGCCGCGGACGCCGCGCGGACGATGGCGTCGACCGTGGCGCAGCGGCGCCCGGACGCGGCGGTGACGGGCTACGAGGTCGTCGCGATGCGCGAGCCCGGTGTCGAGCTGCTGGCGGCCGTGGTGGCCGACCCGGTCTGGGGTCCGATGCTCACCGTCGGCGCCGGGGGAGTGCTGTCCGAGCTGCACGCCGACGTGGCGACCCGGTCGCTCCCGGTGGACGCGCGCGATGTCGGGGAGATGTTGGCGGGACTCCGGACGGCGCCGCTGCTCGACGGCTACCGCGGGATGCCCGGCGTCGAGCGGACCGCCTGCGTGGAGGCCGTACTCTCCGTCGTCCGGCTCTGGGAGCTCGTCGCGGACGAGGCGGTGGCCATCGAGGTGAACCCGTTCTCCGGCATCGGCGACCGGGTGGAGGCGCTCGACCTCCTGGTGGAGTGGCGGGGCCGGCCGAGCTGATCGGCCGGCCCGCGCCGCGGGTCAGGGCCGCTCGAGGAGCATCGAGATGCCCTGGCCGACGCCCACGCACATCGTCACCAGGGCGCGCCCGGCGCTGCGGTCGGCGAGCTCGACCCCCGCGGTCAGCGCCAGCCGGGCGCCGCTCATGCCCAAGGGGTGACCGAGCGCGATGGCGCCGCCGTTCGGGTTCACGTGCTCCGCGTCGTCGGGCAGCCCGAGCCGCCGCAAGCAGGCCAGCGCCTGCGCCGCGAAGGCCTCGTTGAGCTCGACCAGGTCGAGGTCGCCGACGGCGAGGCCGTGTCTGCCGAGCAGCCTCTCGGTCGCCGGGACGGGGCCCAGACCCATCGTCCCGGGCTCCACCCCGGCCGTCGCGGTGCCGACGACGCGCGCCAGCGGCGTGAGGCCCAGGCGCTCGACGGCGGCCTCCCCGGCCAGGAGTACGGCGGCCGCGCCGTCGTTGACGCCGCTGGCGTTCCCCGCCGTGACGCTGCCGCCGCTCCGGAACGGGGTGGGCAGCGAGGAGAGCCGTTCCATCGTGGTCTCGCGGGGATGCTCGTCCCGGTCGACCACGACGACCTCCCGGCGGCCCGCCACCTCGACCGGCACGATCTCGCGCGCGAGCCGACCGCGCGCCGCGGCCGCTGCCGCGCGGGCCTGGGAGCGCAGCGCGAAGGCGTCCTGGTCCTCCCGGGAGATGCCGTCGAGGGTCGCGACGTTCTCCGCGGTCTCGGGCATGCCCTCGGTGCCGTACGCCGTAGCGAGGCGGTCGTTGACGAAGCGCCAGCCGATCGTGGTGTCGTGCACCTCCGCGGCCCGGGCGTACGGCGAGGCGGCCTTGGGCATCACGAACGGCGCCCGGCTCATCGACTCCGTGCCGCCGGCGATGACCAGGTCGGCCTCGCCGACGGCGATCTGGCGCGCGCCCATCGCGACGGCGTCCAACCCCGAGCCGCAGAGCCGGTTCACCGTCGTCGCCGGCACGCCGACCGGCAGGCCGGCGAGCAGGGTGGCCATCCGGGCCACGTTCCGGTTGTCCTCGCCGGCCTGGTTCGCGCAGCCCAGCAGCACCTCGTCGATCTCCGCGGGCGCGACGCCCGGGTGACGCGCCAGCAGCTGCGCGATCGCGTGCGCCGCGAGGTCGTCCGGCCGGACCGGCGCCAGCGACCCGGCGTACCGTCCGATGGGTGTGCGCACGCCGTCGACGAGATAGACCCGAGCGATGTCCATGGGGAGCCTCCTGAAGTTCGTCCTAGCCAACATACCGACTGGATGGTATGTTAGCGATGCGACACAGGACGTCGACCGGACCAGTGAGAGCACAGGAGTAGTGGGTGGCCACAGCAACGGACCTGGACCAGCTTCGCGAGGAACTGAGGGCGTTCGCGCAGGCGAACATCCACCCCCGGCTGGTCGGCATGGACGATCTGGACGTGGAGCGCGACATCTGGCGCAGCCCGCACCACCCGGCGCACGACGAGTTCGTCGCCTACGAGCAGGCGTCCCTGGAGGCCCGGCTGGTCTGCCCGCACTGGTCGCCCGAGTACGGCGGCCGCGGGTTCGGTGAGCTGGAGATGGCCGTCCTCGCCGAGGAGCTGGCCGCGGTCGGGATGCCCCGGCTGACCCGGGGGATGGGTGAGCGGCTCTGCGGGCCGTCGATCGTCCGCTACGGGACGCCCGAGCAGAAGGCCCGCTTCCTTCCCCGGATCATCAGCGGTGAGGACCGCTACTGCCAGGGCTTCTCCGAGCCGGGCGCGGGGTCCGACCTGGCCTCGCTGACCACCCGCGGCGTCGTCGAGGGCGACGAGATCGTGATCACCGGCCAGAAGATCTGGACGTCGCGGGCACACCTCGCCAACGTGATCTTCCTGCTCTGCCGCACCGACCCCGACGCCCCCAAGCACCAGGGCATCTCCTTCGTGATCGTGCCGATGGCCGACAACGGCATCGAGATCCGCGAGCTCATCACCATGGCGGGCGACAACGCCTTCTGTCAGGAGTACATCGACGGCGCCCGGGCGCCCCTGGACAACGTCATCGGCGGCCTCGGCGGGGGGTGGAAGGCCGCGATGACCACGCTCGGCTCGGAGCGGGGGGCGGTGGCCGCCGTCCAGCACCTGCAGTACCAGCGCGAGCTGGACGAGCTCGTCGAGCGGGCGCGCGAGGTCGGACGCATCGACGACCCGATCGTCCGCCAGGAGCTGGCCTGGGCCCAGTGCCAGGTGCATGTCATGGAGGCGACCGGCCGGCGCGTGCTGGCCCGGCTCGCCGACGGCGAGGAGCTCGGCCCCGAGGCGTCGCTGACCAAGCTGGTCTGGAGCGAGTACCACCGCCGGCTCGGCGAGATCGCCATGGACCTGCAGGGTGCGGCCGGACTCATCCGCCCGGAGGGCGACGGCTACCCGATCGACCGCTGGCAGAAGGCGTTCCTCTCCAGCCGCGCCGAGACCATCTTCGCCGGCAGCAGCGAGGTCCAGCGCCGCATCATCGCGGAGAGGGTGCTGGGCCTTCCGCGCGAGCGGGCGGCGACGTGACCGCCGTGACCGGCGACCGCCTCGCCGGTGCCGGTCCGCGTGCCGGCGGGCTCGACGCGCTCCTCGACCCTCGGTCCGTCGCCCTGGTCGGCGCCACCGAGCGGTCCGCCTGGTCGGTCAACGCCCACGCCAACCTGCGGCGCTTCTCGCCGCACGTCCGGGTCCATTGCGTGGCGCCGCGCGGCGGAGTCGTGCACGGCCAACAGGCCCACGTCTCGCTCGCGGACCTGCCCGAGGCGATCGACCTCGCCTACGTCATGACGCCGCGCGAGACCGTGCCGGACATGATCCGCGGCGCCGCGGCCGCCGGAGCGAAGGCGGTCGTCGTCCTCACCGCCGGCTTCGGCGAGCTGGCCGACGGCGGCTCGCACCAGCAGGCCCTGGTCGACGCGGCCCACGAGTCGGGCGTCGTCCTGCTCGGGCCGAACGGCGGCGGCCTGCTCAACCTGAACGACGGCGTCGTGGCCTTCGGCCTGCACGTCCCCGAGCTCCCCGCCGCGGGACCGGCCGCGTTCGTGCTGCACAGCGGCGGCCTGATCAAGCCCGTGCTGAGCCTGTGCATCGCGTGGGGCGTCGGGGTCGCCGGCGTCATCTCGTCCGGGAACGAGGCGGCCCTCACCGCCGCCCAGCTGGCGGCCCACCAGCTGGAGGACGACCGCGTTGGTGCCGTCGGCCTGTTCCTCGAGACCGTGCGCGACCCCGACGAGTTCCGCGCGCTGGCCGCGCGCGCCGTCGCCCTCGACAAGCCGATCGTGGCGCTGACCGTCGGGCGCAGCGAGGTCGCCCAGCGGGCGGCCGTCGCCCACACCGGCGCCCTGGCCGGGGACGCGGCGGCGACCAGCGCCGCGCTCGCCGCTCTCGGCATCATCGAGGTCCGCTCGCTCGAGGAGCTGGTGGCGACCACCGCCCTGCTCTCCCGCGGCTTCCGCCCCGCCGGGCGCCGCCTCGGCGTCGTCGGTGCCTCCGGCGGAGCCGGCGAGCTGCTCGCCGAGCGGGCCACCGACGTCGGGCTCACGCTGCCACCTCTCGACGAGGCCGCGCGGAGCGCGCTCACCGAGGTGCTGCCCGACATCTCGTCGGCCCAGAACCCGCTCGACGTCACCGGCATCGCCACCTCCGACCCGTCCCTGCCGCTGAAGGCGCTGGCCCGGCTCGCCTCCGGCGCGGAGCGCGTCTTCGACGCCCTGGTCTTCCAGGCCTTCGTGCTGCCGGGCGACGTGACCGACCCGGCCTTCGCGGCCCAGCAGCGGGAGCGGTTCGCGGAGATCGCCGCCGCGGTCCGCGACGTACCCGTTCCGGTCGTCCTGCAGGACCCGGTGTCCGCGCCACTGTCCCGCCTGGCGAGGGAGATCCTGGCCACTGAGGGTCTGATCCGCGTGCCCGGCACCGAGCACGGTCTCGCGGCCGTCGCCCACGCCGCCACCTGGGTGGCACGCAGCGCGGAGCTCATGCATCGCAAGCCGCCCGCACCCCGGGCCGTGACGCTCGACGAGAGCCTGGTCGGCCGGGCGCTGACCGAGGCCGAAGCCCTCGACCTGGTCGCCCGGGCCGGGGTGCCGGTCGTGCCGCACGTGGTCGCCCGGACGGCCGACGAGGCCGTCGCCGCGGCCGCAGGCCTCGGCGGTCCGGTCGCCATGAAGATCTCGTCCGTCGACGTCCAGCACAAGTCGGACGTCGGGGGAGTGCGCCTCGGCGTCTCCGGCGACGAGGTCGTGGCGGCGGCGTACGAGGAGATCACCGGCGGGGTGGCCGCCGCGCAGCCGGACGCCCGGCTCGACGGCGTGCTGCTGGCCCCGATGCGCTCGGGCGGCGTCGAGCTCGTCGTCGGCGTGAACCGCGACGCGGTCTGGGGACCGGTCCTGGTGCTCGGCCTCGGCGGCGTCTTCGTCGAGGTGTTCGGCGACGTGGCCCTGCGGCCGCTGCCGCTCGGCCGCGCCGACGTGCTCGACATGCTCGCGGAGCTGCGGGCCGCCCCGCTGCTGCGCGGCGCCCGCGGCACCGGGCCGGTCGACGTCGAGGCCCTCGTCGACGCCGTGCTCGCCCTCGCGGACGTCGCGCATGCGCTGGGCGACTCCCTCCAGTCCCTCGAGATCAACCCGTTGCGGTCGCACGCCGACGGCGCCGAGGCCCTCGACTGCCTCGTCGTCTGGCGCGACCCGGACCTTCTGAACCCACACCCTCAGCACGGAGGAGACGAAGCATGACCCTCGCCTACAGCCGCGAGCACGAGGATCTCCGGTCGGCGGTGCGCAAGCTGTTCTCGGAGCAGGCCGACTCCGAGCACCTGCGCCGCAGCCTCGACTCCGACGCGCCGTTCGACCACGACCTGTGGAAGTCGATGGCCCAGGACCTCGGCCTCCACGGCATGGCCGTCTCCGAGGAGTACGGCGGGTCCGGCTTCGGGTTCCTCGAGCAGGCCGTGGTCCTGGAGGAGATGGGCCGCGTCGTCCACGCCTCGCCGTACCTCGCCTCGGTCGTGCTGGCCGGCAACCTGCTGCGCCTCTCCGGCGACGACGAGGCCTGCGCCCGCTACCTGCCCGGCATCGCCTCCGGTGACACGGTGGCGACCGCCGCGGTGCTCGACGCCTCCGGCGCCTGGGCCGGTACGACGACCGGGCTGACGCTCGCCAGGGAGGTCCTCTCCGGCACGGCCCCGCTCGTCATCGACGCCGCGGCGGCCGACCTGCTGCTGGCCGTCGCCCACGAGGAGGACGAGCCGGTGTTGGTCGCCGTCGACGTCCGGCAGGACGGCGTCCGCGTGACGTCGCACCCGGCCCTCGACGAGACCCGGGGCCTCGCCACCGTCGACTTCGCGGACGCCGAGGCCGCCGTGGTCGCGCGCGGCGCCGCCGTCGAGAGCGCGCTCGCCGAGACCGAGCTCCTGGTGCTGGCCGCCCTGTGCGCCGAGATGGTCGGGGCCGCCGGGAAGGTGCTCGAGGAGACGGTCGCCTACGCCAAGATCCGCGAGCAGTTCGGCGTGCCGATCGGCAGCTTCCAGGCGATCAAGTTCAAGGCGGCCGACATGCTGCTCGAGCTCGAGGCCGCACGCTCCGCCTCCCTCAGCGCGAGCACCGCGGTGGCCGAGGGGGCCGAGGACCGGGCACTCGCCACCGAGGTCGCCAAGGCCGTCTGCTCCGACGCGTTCTTCGCGATCGCCGCGGAGTCGATCCAGATCTTCGGCGGCATCGGCTTCACCTGGGAGCACGACGCGCACTTCTACTTCAAGCGCGCCAAGTCCTCCGAGCTCCTGCTCGGCAACGCCGACGTGCACCGCGAGCGGATCGCGGTCCGGAAGGGGTGGTGAGCATGACGGCCAAGCCCGTCCCGCAGCCGACGCCGAACACCGAGCCCTACTTCGAGTACGCCGCCCGCGGCGAGCTGCGGGTGCCGCGGTGCCGGGCCTGCGGCCTGGCCTTCATGTACCCGCGCACCGCCTGCCCGTCGTGCGCCTCCGAGGACCTGGAGTGGCTGCTCTGCTCGGGCCGCGCGACGCTGCACACCTACCTGATCAACACCCGGCCGGCGCCGGGGTTCGAGGAGGACGCGCCGTACGCGATCGCGGTCGTGGAGCTCGAGGAGGGTCCGCGGCTGATGAGCAACATCGTCGAGTGCCCGCAGACCTCGGAGGCGCTCGTCCTGGACATGGACCTCGAGGTCGTCTTCGACAAGCACGGCGACGTCGCCGTCCCCAAGTTCCGGCCCGTCGGGAGGACCTCATGAGCATGCGCGGAGCGGTGTCCATCGTCGGCGCCGCCGAGACCGAGAGGCTCGGCAAGATCCCGGACCAGTCGGCGATCGAGCTGCACGCGGAGGCCGCGCGCCGCGCGATCGCCGACGCCGGGCTGAGACTGCAGGACATCGACGGCGTCGCGTGCGCCGGCGAGTCCCCGGTCGAGGTGGCGGAGTACCTCGGCATCACGCCGCACTACCTCGACGGGACGCACGTGGGCGGCTCGTCCTTCATGCTGCACGTCCGGCACGCGGCCGCGGCCATCGCCGCCGGCCACTGCTCGACCGTCCTGGTCACGCACGGCGAGTCCGGCCGGTCGCGGGTCGGCATGCAGCCCTGGGCGCCCGCACCGCAGTCGATGCGCGGCCAGTTCGAGGTGCCGTACGGCGTGATGGGCGCGCCCACGACGTTCCCCATCGGGATCCTGCGCTACATGAAGGAGTACGGCATGACGCCCGAGCAGCTGGCGACGGTCCCCGTCGTCCAGCGCCAGTGGGCGGCGATGAACCCCCGCGCCAAGCTCCGGGACCCGATCACCGTCGAGGACGTGCTCGCCTCCCGGGTCGTCGCGCACCCGATCCACCTGCTCGAGTGCTGCCTGGTCACCGACGGCGGCGCGGCCGTCGTCCTCACCTCGTCCGAGCGGGCGGGCGTCATGGACCTGCCGCACGACCCCGTGCACCTGCTCGGGAGCGGCGAGTCCAGCGAGTCGGCGATGATCTCGATGATGGAGGACTTCACCTCCTCCCGGGCGTTCCGCACCGCCGGTGAGCGGGCGTTCGCCGAGGCCGGCATCCGGCACGCGGACGTGGACCACCTGATGATCTACGACGCCTTCGCGCACGTGCCGATCTACGGGCTCGAGGACCTCGGCTTCGTGGGCAAGGGGGAGGCGCCGTCCTTCGTCGAGGAGGGGCACACGGCCCCCGGCGGGTCGCTGCCCCTGAACACGAACGGCGGCGGCCTGGCGTACACCCACACGGGGATGTACGGCATGTTCGCCATCCAGGAGTCCGTCCGCCAGCTCCGCGGCCAGGCGGCCGCGCAGGTGCCGGACGTGAACATCAGCGTCGCCCTCGGCAACGGCGGCATGTTCATGAGCGCCGGCGTCCTCGTGCTCGGCACCCCTGCCGCCCTGGCCGCCTGAGACAGATCGAACCGACGAGTGAGAGTGAGCTGCGATGAGTGACGCCAACGACCGGGTCGTGATCGTGACCGGCGCGGGAGGGGGCATCGGACGCTTCCACGCGCTGGACCTCGCCGCACACGGCGCCGCGGTCGTCGTCAACGACATGGGCGTCGCCCGCGACGGCTCCGGAGCCTCGGAGTCGATGGCCGAGCAGGTGGCCGCGGAGATCCGCGCCCTCGGCGGCCGAGCGGTCGCCGACACCCACGACGTCTCCTCGATGACCGGCGCCGAGGCGCTGGTGAACCGCGCGATCGACGAGTTCGGCCGACTGGACACCCTGGTCAACAACGCGGGGATCATCCGCGACCGGACCGTCACCAACATGACCGAGGACGAGTGGGACGACGTGATCCGGGTGCACCTCAAGGGCACCTTCGCGCCGACGCACCACGCCGCCAACCACTGGCGGGCCGAGCACCGGGCCGGCCGCGCCCGCCCCTGGTGCATCGTCAACACGACGTCGACGTCCGGCCTGCTCGGCAACATCGGTCAGGCCAACTACGGGGCGGCGAAGGCGGGGATCGCCTCGTTCACGGTGATCACCGCGATGGAGCTGCACCGGTACGGCGTCCGCGTGAACGCCGTGTCGCCGGGGGCGCGGACCCGGATGACCGAAGGCCTGATCGACGACGCCGAGGGCGCCTTCGACCCGTTCGACCCGGCCGCGATCTCGCCGTTCGTCACCTGGCTGGGCACCGATGCCAGCGGTGACGTCACCGGTCAGGTCGTCGGGGTCACCGGCGGCACCGTCACCGTCCTGGAGGGCTGGCGCCCCGGGCCGAGCGAGTCCCGGGAGCACCTGTTCACCGACGAGGAGGTGGCCGAGGTGATGCCGAAGCTGCTGGAGCAGGCCTACGTGAACCCGCGACTTCCCGGTGCGGACTCCGGGCAGGGCTGAGCCGTGCCCCTCGACCTCTCCTCCCGTGGCACCGCCACCGACGCGGTGACCGTCGACTGGGACGAGCGGGACGTGCTGCTCTACGCCGTCTCGGTCGGCGCCGGCCAGGACCCGCTGCAGGAGCTCGTCCTCACCACGGAGAACACCGAGGGCGTCACGCCCGAGGTGCTGCCGTCGTACGGCGGGGTGCTCGCCCAGCGGGTGCTGCGCCCCGACATCGGCCCGTACGACCGGTCGAAGCTGGTGCATGCCGAGCAGCACCTGGTCCTGCACCGGCCGCTGCCCGTGGCGGGACGGCTCTCGGTCACGGCCCGGGTCGGCGAGATCCTCGACAAGGGCTCGGGCGCCGTGGTGTGGACCGAGACCATCGCGGTCGACCCGGAGACCGGCGACGCGGTCGTGAGCAGCCGGTCGGCCTCGTTCATCCGGGGTGAGGGCGGCTTCGGCGGCGACCGCGGGACGAGCGAGGCCTGGGAGCCGCCGAGCCCGCGGCCGGACCACGTCGTACCCCTGGTCATCCGGCCGGAGCAGGCGCTGCTCTACCGCCTCAACGGCGACCGCAACCCGCTGCACTCCGACCCCGCCTTCGCTGCTCGCGGCGGCTTCGACCGGCCGATCCTGCACGGGATGTGCACCTTCGGCTTCACCTGCCGCGCGCTGGTCGCCACCGTGGCCGGGGGTACGCCGTCCGCGCTGACCTCGATCGGCGGACGGTTCTCCAGCCCGGTGTGGCCGGGGGAGGAGCTCACCGTGGAGGTGTGGCAGCAGGGGCAGCAGGTGTGGTTCCGCACGGTGCGGGCCGACGGCGTGGTGGCGCTCGACCGTGGCCGCGCCACTGTGGCAGGAGGGTGACATGGGTGATGCCAGGACACCGATCGACCAGGCAGACTTCCGTGAGGTGATGGGGCAGTACCCCACCGGGGTGGTCGTGATCACGGCGCTCTCCGCGTCGGGCGAGGCCCTGGGCATGACCGTGGGCTCGTTCAACTCCGTCTCGCTCGACCCCGCGCTCGTCATGTTCATGCCCGACAAGCAGTCGAGCTCCTGGAAGGCGCTGCGGGAGTCGGGGACGGGCTTCGGGGTCAACGTGCTCAGCGCCGAGCAGGAACCGGTGTGCCGGGCCGTGGCGACCCGCAAGGTGGACAAGTTCGACGGCATCGCCTGGCGCCCGTCCGACCACGGCAACCCGGTGATCGAGCACTGCGTCGCGCATCTGGACTGCGAGATCGAGGCCATCCACGAGGGCGGCGACCACGACATCGTCGTCGGCCGCGTGCTCGAGCTGGGCGTGCTCAACCCGGTGGACCCGCTCCTGTTCTTCCGCGGGGGCTACGGCTCCTTCGGACCGCGATCGCTGGCGACGGCGGACGCCGACCTGCTCGACCAGCTGCGGCTGATCGACTCGGTCCGCCAGATGATGGACGAGCTCGCCCAGGAGCTCGACACCGAGGTGACCGCCAGCTGCCTGGTGCGCAACGAGCTGGTCCTCGCCGCCGCGTCGGGGCGACCCCGCAGCGGCGAGCTCTCCCAGGTCGGACGCCGGGTGGCCTTCCGCCCGCCGTTCGGCTCGGTCTTCGCCGCGTGGTCGACGCCCGAGCGACGCGAGCAGTGGCTGCGCGCGGCCAGCCCGGTCTCGGCGGAGGCGCGCGAGCGCTTCCTGGAGATCCCGGACCTGGTGCGCTCGCGCGGCTACGTGGTCACCCTCCCGCACGCGGCCGGCGGCGGCTGGGTCGGCTACAACCCGACGGAGTACCGCAAGGACCAGGGCGTCGAGTCCATCACCGCGCCCGTCTTCGGCCCGAACGGCGACGTCGCCTTCGCCCTCACCATCTGGGGCGGCCCGGTGGCCGAGGACCTGCCGACCGCCCTCCTGGTCGAACGCGTCACGGCGACCGCCCGCAACGCGACCGCGGCCATCGGCGGCCGAGCCCCTGCACATCCACCCACGGACAGGACAGCACCATGACGACACCCCTGGACCCCCGCCGGGCGAACGACCCCCGCGACTTCCTCGACCTGGACGCGCTCCTCGACGAGGAGGAGGTGGCGATCCAGCAGACCGTCCGCAAGTTCGTGCAGCAGCAGGTGCTCCCGGACGTCGGCGACTGGTTCGACCGCGGGATCTTCCCGAGGGAGCTGGCCACCGAGATGGGCTCCCTCGGCCTGCTCGGCATGCACCTGGAGGGCTACGGCTGCGCCGGCACGAGCGGCACCAGCTACGGCCTGGCCTGCCTGGAGCTGGAGGCGGGGGACTCCGGCATCCGGAGCTTCGTCTCCGTGCAGGGCTCGCTCGCGATGTTCCCGATCCGGGCCTTCGGCTCCGAGGAGCAGAAGGAGCAGTGGCTCCCGGCGATGGCGTCCGGCGAGGCCATCGGCTGCTTCGGGCTGACCGAGCCGGACTCCGGCTCGGACCCGGCGAGCATGCGCACGGTGGCCAAGCGCGACGGCACCGACTGGGTCCTCAACGGCACCAAGATGTGGATCACCAACGGCGGCATCGCCGACGTGGCCGTCGTCTGGGCGCGGACCGACGACGGCGTACGCGGCTTCGTCGTCCCCACCGACACGCCGGGCTTCACGGCCAACACCATCCACCAGAAGATGTCGCTGCGCGCCTCGGTCACCTCGGAACTGGTGCTGGAGGACGTGCGGCTGCCCGCCGGTGCGGTGCTGCCCGGCGTCGAGGGCATGCGCGGTCCGCTGTCCTGCCTGAACGAGGCGCGCTACGGGATCCTCTTCGGCGCGATGGGCGCGGCCCGTGCCTGCTACGAGGCGGCCCTCGACTACGCGACCTCCCGCGAGCAGTTCGGCCGGCCGATCGGCGGCTTCCAGCTGATCCAGCGCAAGCTCGTGGAGATGCTGGTCTCGGTCAACCGGGGCACCCTGCTGGCCCTGCACCTCGGCCGGCTCAAGGACCAGGGTCGGCTGACCCCGGCGCAGGTCAGCATGGGCAAGCTGGACAACGTCCGGCAGGCGATGGACGTGGCGCGCGAGGCGCGCAACGTGCTCGGCGCCAACGGCGTGACGCTGGAGTACCCCGTGATCCGGCACATGAACAACCTGGAGGCCGTCTACACCTACGAGGGGACCAACGAGATCCACACGCTGACCCTCGGCCAGGCGATCACCGGGATCCCGGCGTTCCGCTGAGCTCGCCTCAGGGGAAGCGCACCAGCTGGCGCAGCGCCGCGCCGTCGGAGAGTACGTCGAGCGCGGTGTTGAGCTCGGCGAGCTCGATGGTCGACGAGACCAGCTCCTCGACCGGCAGCCGGCCCGCGCGCCACAGGGCGGCGAAGCGGGGGATGTCGCGGCTCGGGACCGCGCTGCCGAGGTAGCTGCCGACGATCGTGCGGCCCTCGGCGACCAGGCCCAGGGGGGAGACGCTGGCCCGGGCGTCGGGATGGGGCAGGCCGACCGTCACCGTCGTACCTCCCGGGGCGGTGAGCGCGATCGCGGTCTCGAAGGCCCGGGCGCTGCCCGCGGCCTCGACGACCACGTCGCCGAGCAGGCCCTCCCGTCCTTCCCCGGCGGCCTCGTCGGGGTGGGCCGTGCGGGTGGCGCCGAGGCGGGACGCGATGGCGAGCTTGTCAGCCACGGTGTCGACCGCGACGACCTCCACCTCCAGGGCGAGCGCGGTGAGCAGCGCCGCCATCCCGACGCCGCCGAGGCCGACGACCGTGACCCGCTGGCCGGCCGCGGGCGGGGCGGCGTTGAGCAGCGCGCCGCCTCCGGTGAGGACCGCGCAGCCCAGCAGCGCCGCCACCTCGGGGGGAACGTCGGCGTCGACCGGCACCACCGAGCGGCGGTCGACGACCGCATGGGTGGCGAAGGCCGAGACGCCCAGGTGGTGCAGGACCGGCCCGGTGTCGCCGCTCAGGCGGGTCCCGCCCTCGAGGAGGGCACCCGCTCCGTTGGCGACGGAGCCGGGCACGCATGGACGGACGCCGTCGGTGCGGCAGCCCGCGCAGTCGCCGCAGCGGGGCAGGAACGTCATGACGACGCGCTGGCCCACCGCGAGGTCGGAGTCGCCGGGCCCGGTCGCCTCGACGATGCCGGCCGCCTCGTGGCCGAGCAGCATCGGGACCGGCCGGACCCGGTCGCCGTTGACCACGGAGAGGTCGGAGTGGCACAGCCCGGCGACCTCGATGCGGACCAGCAGCTCGCCCGGCCCCGGCTCGGCCAGCTCGAGGTCGCGCAGCTTCAGCGGGCGGGACGCGGCGTACGGCCGCGGGAGCCCGATCTCCTCCAGGACGGCGCCGGTGATCCTCATCCGGCGATCCTGTCCGCGGCGGGGGCGTTCTTCAACCGTGGGCGCTTGGTCACATCGCGGCGAGAACGGGAACGAAGCGTCCCGCCTGGGCGCTCTACCGGTATGAGTACCTCCACCACCCTCGTCCAGGACCTCGACCGGCTGCACGGCAGCTACGTCAGCGCGATCAACCAGGCCATCGACTCCGGGCACGACGAGTACGTCGCCGAGCTCGCCGCGTCGTACGACCGCGAGGCGACGCTGATGGTCGCGCAGCGGGAGGGGAAGACCCACCTGCTGCCGCTGCGCCGCAGGCGCGCCTGATCGCGATGTGCCGCCCGCAAAGGCCGCCGGGGCGGTAACGTGACGCCAACCACTCCGACGGACGCGGCTCGACCGGGCCGCGAGGGCGGAGGCGGAAGGTGGGGTTCATGGGGGCGTCGTCCGAGGAGGAGTCGCGAACCGGTTCGCCCGAATCGCTCGCGCTCCTGAACCGCCGCCTGCACGAGGCCCGGCAGCGGGTCGCCGACCGGCGTACCGGCCGCGGGCACCGCGACGAGCTGGCCCGCGCGCACCGCGAGCTGCTCGCGGCCCTCGAGGACTTCACCGGCGCACTGGTCGAGCGAGGTCTCCCGGTGCCGCCGGCGCTGCACACCGAGCTCCAGCTCCACCGCGATCTCTGGCGCTGAGCCCCCACGGGGGGTGCAGGCTGCAACACTGGCCGACATGGTCGGCTTTCTCGGGCGCCGCAGCGGCGCGGTCGTGGCCGTGGCGGCCTCGGCCGCCGCGCACCTCGCCGCGGCGTACCTCTGGTCGCGCCAGCACCGGGCCGAGCTGAGCCTCGCCGAGACCAACGAGCGCTACCGCTCGCTGTTCGAGTACCACCCCAGCGCGGTCTTCTCCCTCGACCTCGGGGGCCGCTTCACCGCGGCCAACCCCGCGGCGCAGCGGATCAGCGGCTACACCGAGACGCAACTGCGGGGGATGGTCTTCACCGAGATCCTGGAGTCCGAGCACCTCGACGCGGTGGTCGCCGCCTTCGGGCGGCTCCTCCAGCGCGAGGCGCAGCAGTTCGAGACCGTGATCCGCGCCCGCGACGGGACCGACGTCGAGCTGCTCGTGACCGGGTTGCCGATCGTCGTCGCCGACCGGCTGGTCGGCGTCTACGGCATCGCCGAGAACATCACTGGTCGCAACCGCATGCAGCGTGAGCTCCACGAGACCCGGCTGCGGGCCGAGGAGGCCAGCGAGGCGAAGTCGATGTTCCTCGCCAACGTCAGCCACGAGATCCGCACTCCGCTCACCGCCCTCCTCGCGGCGGCCGAGCTGCTGCTCGACAGCGACCTGGACACCGAGCAGGTGGCCCTGACCGGCACGATGAGCCGCTCCGGCCAGCGGCTGCTGCGGCTGGTCAACGAGATCCTCGACTTCTCCGCGATCGAGGCCGGCAAGGCGACGCTGTACGACGTCCCGCTCGACCTGCGGGCGATCGTCCTCGACGTGGTCGCCCTGACCCGGCCGGCGGCCGAGGAGCAGGGGCTGAAGCTCGAGGCCGAGATCGCCCCGGCGCTGTCCCGCCCGCTCTCCGGCGATCCCGAGCGGATCGCGCAGGTGCTCACCAACCTGCTGAGCAACGCGGTCAAGTTCACCCACGAGGGGACGATCCACGTCCGGGTGGAGGTCGCCGAGCGCACGACGACCACGACGAAGGTCGTGGTCCGGGTCGAGGACACCGGGATCGGGCTGACCGAGGAGCAGCAGGGCCGGCTCTTCGAGGCGTTCACCCAGGGCGACCACACGGTCGGGCGCCGCTACGGCGGCACGGGCCTCGGGCTCGCGATCTGCAAGCAGCTGGTCACCCTGATGGGCGGCTCGATCTGGGTCACCGCGACTCCGGGCGCGGGCAGCACCTTCGCGTTCGCGCTGCCCCTGCGGCACGTCGACGAGGCCTCCGCGCCGGACTGACCCACGCGGTCGCCGGCCGTGCGAGGATCGCGCCGTGGATGCTGTGGCGCAGTGCGATGTCGTGGTCGTGGGAGCCGGCCTGGCCGGCCTGGTGGCGGCCGCCGAGGCGGCGGACGCGGGCCGGTCGGTGGTGCTGGTGGACCAGGAGGGTGAGCAGTCGCTGGGCGGCCAGGCCCACTGGTCGCTGGGCGGGCTGTTCCTCGTGGACTCACCGGAGCAGCGCCGGATGGGGGTCAAGGACTCCCACGACCTGGCCTGGCAGGACTGGCTCGGCAGCGCCCAGTTCGACCGCGCGGAGGATCGCTGGCCGCGCGCGTGGGCGGAGGCGTACGTCGACTTCGCCGCGGGGGAGAAGCGCTCCTGGCTGCGGGAGATGGGGCACCGGTTCTTCCCGGTGGTCGGCTGGGCCGAGCGGGGCGACGGCCGCGCGGAGGGGCACGGGAACTCGGTGCCGCGCTTCCACATCACGTGGGGGACCGGACCGGGCGTCGTGGCGCCGTTCGAGCGGCGCGTGCGCGAGCACGTCGCGCACGGGCTGATCACCTTCGCGTTCCGGCACCGGGTCGACGGCCTGGTCGTCGAGGACGGCACCTGCGTCGGGGTGCAGGGACGGGTGCTGGCGGCGGACCCGGTCGAGCGCGGCCGGGCGAGCTCCCGGGACGAGGTCGCCGACTTCGAGCTCCGCGGCTCGGCGGTGATCGTCACCAGCGGCGGGATCGGCGGCAACCACGACCTGGTCCGCCAGGCTTGGCCCGAGCGGCTCGGCACCCCGCCGGCGACCATGGTCTCCGGCGTACCGGCCCATGTCGACGGCCGGATGCTCGCGCTGACCCAGGGCGCCGGGGCGAACGTCATCAACCCCGACCGAATGTGGCACTACGTGGAGGGGATCCGCAACTGGGACCCGATCTGGGCCAACCACGGCATCCGGATCCTGCCCGGCCCGTCGTCGCTCTGGCTGGACGCGACCGGCCGTCGGCTGCCCGCGCCGTATTTCCCGGGCTTCGACACCCTCGGCACCCTGCGCCACCTCCGCTCGACGGGGTACGACCACTCCTGGTTCGTCCTGACGCAGAAGATCATCGAGAAGGAGTTCGCGCTCTCGGGGTCGGAGCAGAACCCCGACCTGACGGGCAAGGACGTCAAGCTGCTGCTGTCGCGCGTGAAGAAGGGCGCGCCGGGGCCGGTGGAGGCGTTCAAGCAGCACGGGGAGGACTTCGTCGTCGCGGACACGCTGACCGAGCTGGTCCGGGGGATGAACGCCGTCGCCGGTCCGGGGGCGCCCGAGCTGGCGGAGGCGGACCTGCGCGAGCTCATCGAGGCGCGGGACCGGGAGATCGACAACGCCTACACCAAGGACGCCCAGGTGACGGCGATCCGCGGGGCGCGCGGCTACCTCGGCGACAAGCTGATCCGGGTCGCCACGCCGCACAAGATCCTGGACCCGAAGGCCGGACCGCTGATCGCCGTACGCCTCAACATCCTCTCCCGCAAGACCCTCGGTGGCCTGGAGACCGACCTCGACGGGCGGTGCCTGCGCGCGGACGGCACGCCGTTCCCGGGGCTGTACGCCGCGGGCGAGGTGAGCGGCTTCGGCGGCGGCGGGATGATGGGCTACAACGCGCTTGAGGGCACCTTCCTCGGCGGCTGCCTGTTCTCGGGCCGGACGGCGGGCCGCGCGGCCGCGAAGGCGGTCTGACTCGGCTACAGGGCCAGCGCCACCGCGAGCAGGACCGACAGCACCACGAGCGCCGAGGTCATCACGAGGCCGAGATGGAACGCCGGCAACGGGGTCCGGGTCCGCATCGCGCGCTCGACGCGCGCCCAGCGCAGCCAGGCCAGCAGGGCGGTGAGGCCGCCGAGCAGCAGCAGTGCGACCACCAGGACCAGGCGCAGGCCGTCCTGCTCGGGGACGGCGAGCGACTCCAGGGCCACCGCCCCGGCCAGCACGCCGAGGCTGGTGCGGACCCAGGCGAGGAAGGTGCGCTCGTTGGCCAGCGTGAAGCGCGGGTCGGGCTCGCTGCCCGCGTCGTACACCCAGCCCGGTCGTCGCTCACCCATGGGCACATCCTGCCGGACCCGGTCGGTACGTTGCCGCCATGCAGACGCTCTCGGAGTTCGACAGCCACATCGCGCTGACGCCCGCAGGGGAGGGGCGGTACGCCGCCGACCTCGACGGGGGATGGTCGGTGGGCGGCGGGCTCAACGGCGGCTACCTGCTGGCCCTGATCGGCAGCGGGATCCGTGCCAGCCTCCCGGGCAAGCCCGACCCGCTCGCGGTCAGCGCTTACTACCTCTCGGCCGCGCGCCCCGGACCCGCGACGGTCGCCGTCGACGTACGACGTGACGGCGGCCGGGTCGCGACCGCCTCCGCCGACCTGGTCCAGGGCGACCAGACGCGGATCGCGGTGCTGGCGACGTACGGGGACCTCGACGGGTTGGGCGACGACGTCCGCACCACCGCCGGTGAGCTCGACCTCCCGCCGCTCGAGGAGTGCCCTCGCGGCAGCGCCGCCCCGCGCGAGGTGCTGGACCGGGCGCCGATCATGCGCCGCTTCGACATGCGCTTCCACCCCGACGACCTCGGCTGGGTGACCGGCCGGCCGAGCGGCGAGGGCCGGATGCGCGCGTGGTTCCGCCTGGCCGACGGCCGCGAGCCGGACCCGATCTCGCTGCTGATGGTCCTCGATGCCCTCCCGCCGGTGACGTTCAACCTCGGCATGCCAGGCTGGGCGCCCACCCTGGAACTGAGCGCCCACGTCCGCGCCAAGCCGGCCCCCGGCTGGCTGAAGGTCCACCACGAGACCCGCAACCTCGCCGGCGGGATGTTCGAGGAGGACTGCGAGGTCTGGGACTCCACCGGCCGCCTCGTCGCCCAGTCCCGCCAACTCGCCATGCAGCCGCGGACCCCCGCCGGTTGAGGTGCGAAGGACGAAGTCCTGAGCCTCGAAACCCAGCGAGCCGAGAAGCAGCCGGGGTACGGCGCTGGGTTCCGGTCTCCGTCCAGCACACGGTCGCTTCAAGGATCACAGAGATAACGGGGTCACCGTGGGCGGCACTCGTCGTACCTGGTCACCGTCGCCTGTGGGTCGGCGGCTGCTTCGGGTCGACCGCTGTGGTCACCCGCCGCAGAGGGAACGAGTACGACCGACGCCCGATGACGCTGGTTGGGGTGTGAAGGACGGAGTCCTGAGCCTCGAAACCCAGCGAGTCGAGAAGCAGCCTGTAGTCGTCGCGGTCGTTCGGTTCACCGGGTTTCGAGGCTCGCTCCGCTCGCACCTCAACCGGCGTCCGGGAAGGCGTGCCTGGCGCTCTGCGGTGTCGAGGGGATGGGTGGTGTCGCGATGCATGGCGCCCGTGACGGCGCGCTGGTTGAGGTGTGAAGGACGGAGTCCTGAGCCTCGAAACCCGGCGAGTCGAGAAGCAGCCTGTAGTCGTCGCGGTCGTTCGGTTCACCGGGTTTCGAGGCTCGCTTCGCTCGCACCTCAACCAGCGTCCGGGAGAGCGTGCCTGTAGCCCTGACGGGCTGGTGCTGGTCAGGGCTGCAGGGTCTCGAGCGGGATGGTGCCGAGATGGTCGTGCTGGAAGGTGAGTCCGTTGGGACTTCGCCAGACGAACGAGGTGTCGTCGGTCTTGTCGTAGCGCCAGCGGGTGTGGGTCTTCGCCCGGTGATGTCGCCGGCACAGCGGTGCGATGTTGCAGTCACACGTCGGACCGCCACGGGCGGCGGGGTCGATGTGATCGCAGTCCGCCCGCCGGGCTCGGCGTTGGCACCAAGGGAACACGCACGTGTGCTGGAGCAGGACCTGACGCTCGCGGAGCCGGTCCGGGACTTCGTAGGCATCGACGTGGACGTGATCGGTTAGGTCGATGACCGGCTTCACGATCACCTGGGTGTCGGGGTTGGCACACCAGGTCTTGACCTGATCGGCCGAGACGAAGGAGCGGGTCTTTTCCACCCGGGCGAGGTCCAGGTCGGTGCTGGCACCGGCGAGGGCGGCCTCGGAGAGGTGGACGTGCAGCAGGACCTGGCGGGGCTTGGGCCGAACCTCCGGCTCCGCCGCCGCGAGATCGAGCGAGAGCTGGCGCCGAGCCAGGTCGCCGACGGCGATGGAGCGGCGGACGTCGAGTGGGGCGTCGAGGCCGAACGCGCCGAGGTCGCGCGCGCGTCTGGCGACGGCGTCCTCGAGGTCGAGGGCGTCGGCAAGGTCGAGGGTGCCGTGGACGTCGACGCAGCCGTCGAAGGAGACCTGGCGGGTCTCGATGTCGAAGTGCCGTCCCTCCTGCGCGGCGACCTGACGCGCCATGGCTTCGTCGGGGTCGAAGCGGACTCGCGCCTCCTCGACGGTCCGGTCGAGCTGCGCGATGGACACCTTGTGCGCCACCGGGGCGAGGTGCGCGTCGACGTACGCCGCACCCGCCATCGGGAGGTCGACGGTGGACTTGGCGATCCGCCGCGCCTTCCACACCGGAAGGTCCAACGACTGGACCCGGGCGTAGAGCCGCGGGAGCCGGTGGGCCAGCTCGACCGCCTCACCCAGATACATCCGCCCGGCATCGGAGGAGAGCCCGAGCGCTGCGGCGAACTCCAGCACGCTGAACTCGGCGACCAGCGGGGCACCCGGCCCCGCGATCGTCAACGCCTCCTCGGCGCCGGCGACCAGCACTGCGGCGTCATCCAACGAATCAGTCGAGTGCATGCCGGCCCAGGCGACCGCGGCGGCGAGCTGGTCAGCCTCGCCCCGCATCACCACAGTGCGTCGGGCGCCCACGTAGGCGAGCAACGCGGGTGCGTTGTCGCAGTCGTGGAGTTCCCGAGTGGCCATACAAAGATGGTAGAGGCGGGCGCCGACAGTCTGGATCCGTCTTCCACAGCGGCCGGGAGTGCTCGCTCGGCGCTGCTTCTCTGCTCACCGGGTTTCGAGGCTCGGCGCTGGGGCGCCTCGCACCTCAACCGGCGTCACGTTCAGCGGCCGTCGTACCTGGCGCTGCTTCTTGGCTCGCGGGGTTTCGAGGCTCGGCGCTGGGCGCCTCGCACCTCAACCAGCGTCACGTTCAAAGACCGTCGTACACGGCCCCTTCTCCTGGCTCACCGTTTCGAGACTCAGGACTTCGTCCTTCGCCCCTCAACCAGCGTCGGGCGGAGGGTCCTCCCGCTCGGCCTATGTCAGGCGCTGAAGGTGCGGCGGCGCATGGCGAAGATCCAGCGGCGGCGGGGGTGTTCGGAGACGGACCAGAGCAGGTCGTCGGGGCGGGTCCAGGTGAGGTCCTCGGGGCCCATCGGGGCGGCCCAGCGGTGGCGGCGCAGGGCGCCGGGGGCGCCGGCGTACACGGAGCCGGGCATCCAGGGGCCGTGCGAGCGGGTGAGGTAGTGCCGTCCGCCGGCGACGACGACGCCCTGCGTGCGGACGACCGCGCCGTCCTCGACGACCACGGGGTACGACGCCCCCGCGTCGTCGGCGACGAGCAGCGAGGTGGCGGGGTCGAGTGGGTAGCGCGCGATGCGCCGGGTCTGGCGGGCGTTGCCGTACTCGCCGACGACCAGCGCAGGCCCGTCGGGATCGAGGGAGCAGAAGGAGTAGCGCAGCCTCTCCACCCCCTCGGCCGTCCGGGCGCGGTAGGTGGACCGGACCGGAAGCACGTACTCGTGCCCGTGCACTCCGCCCGGCACCCGAGCCAGGTCCTCGAGACGGCACAGCTGCAGCCCGCGCCCGGTGGCGGCGACGTACAGATGAGGGCCGTGCCAGACCAGCCCGCCGGCATGCACGTGCACCGGCTCCAGCGACGGGGTCACGAGCAGCACGTGCCGGTAGCGGCGCCGGTCGAGGTCGAGGAAGGTGACGCGCGCGCCGTGCCCGCCCTTGGAGTACCAGCTGACCACCAGGATCCGCCGCCCCGGGAGCACCCCCGCCTCGGTCGATGAGGTGATGCCCTGCGGCCACCAGTGCGGGTCGCGCCGGTCCGCCGCGTCCCACGTCAGCGCCCGCCGTACGGCGAGGCCCGGCGCCAGCGTCCGGCGGGCGCGCCGGTCGAGTGACGCCAGGACGCCGTCGAGCCCGACCCGCTCGCCCACCGGGGTGAGGCCCTCCGCGGTCCGGACCAGGTGCACTCCCGCGCTCGCCGCCATGCGGGCAACGTAGCCTCGGCCCGGTGAGGAAGCAGGTGGTCGGCGCCGCGGTCGTGCGCGCCGGGAAGGTGCTCGCGACCCGTCGTACGGCGCCGCCTGCGCTCGCCGGCCGGTGGGAGTTCCCGGGCGGCAAGGTCGAGCCGGGGGAGCAGCCCGCGGACGCGCTGGAGCGCGAGATCGCCGAGGAGCTCGGCTGTGGCGTCGAGGTGACCGGCTGGCTCGCCGGGTCGGCCGCCATCGGTGACACCCATGAGCTGCGGGTGGCGACGGTCCGCCTGACGAGCGGCGAGCCCGACCCGGTCGAGCACGACCAGGTCCGCTGGCTCGGTCCCGACGAGCTGGGCGAGGTGGACTGGCTGGAGCCGGACCGCCCGTTCCTCCCGGAGGTGGGGCACCTGCTGCGCCAGGCGCCCGCGAGTGTCCTGCGCGCGATCCTCTTCGACGAGGACGATGCCGCCGCGGTGACGGCGCGCCTGCGCGCCGAGGGGTACGACGCCTGGGTGACCCGCGAGCGTCTCGCCGGCGAGGACGATGACGAGGACCATCCCTGGGCGGTGCTCACCGACGCGCCCGAGCTGCTGCTCGAGCTGCTCGTTGACGAGTACGACGGTTGGCTCGATCGGGAACAGTCCGGCCCCGAGAGCCGTTGGCAACCACCGAGCCCGCTCGAGCTCCCGACGCAGCCGCGCCGGATCAAGAACCTAGGAACGAACACATGACCGCTGACCAGCGACTCCTCCTCGTGCACGCCCACCCCGACGACGAGTCGATCGGCCAGGGCGCCACGATGGCCAAGTACGCCGCCGAGGGCCGCGGCGTCACGCTCGTGACCTGCACGGCGGGCGAGATGGGCGAGATCCTGGTCCCGGACCTGGAGCACCTGGCCGCCGACCGGGAGGACGGGCTCGGCCCCCACCGTCGCGAGGAGCTGGCGAGCGCGATGAAGGCGCTCGGCGTCACCGACCACCGGTTCCTGGGCGGGTTCGGCACCTACCGCGACTCCGGGATGAAGTGGCACGAGGACGGTCACGCCGTCGCCGCCGACGAGACCGACCCCCGCGCCTTCGCCAACGCCGACCTCACCGAGGCGTCCGACCACCTCGTCGCGGTCATCCGCGAGGTCCGCCCGCAGGTGCTGGTCACCTACGACCAGTTCGGCGGCTACGGCCACCCCGACCACATCCAGGCGCACCGGGTCGCGACGTACGGCGCCGCGCTGGCCGCCGTGCCGTCGTACCGCCCCGACCTGGGCGCGGCCTGGGACGTGCCGAAGATCTACTGGGGCGCGATGTCCGAGAGCCGGATGCGCGAGAGCCTGCGGGCGCTGCGCGACGCCGGTGACACGACCTCCTTCGAGGGGATGGACCCCGACGGGCCGCTGCCGCACTTCGTCACCCCCGACGAGCACCTCGCCGCCGGCGTGGACGCGACCGAGTACGTCGACGCGAAGATGGCCGCGCTCGCGGCGCACGCCACGCAGATCACGACGGACGGCCCCTTCTTCGCGCTGAGCAACAACGTGGGCGCGACGGCCTGGGGTGTGGAGTACTACCGGCTCGCCAAGGGCCAGGTCGGCGAGGTCGGCGAGGACGGTCTGGAGACCGACCTGTTCGCCGGCCTGTAACGGTGACGACGCTCGCCCGGGTGGCGGCGCTGGTGGCGCTGCTCGCCCTGGGCGCCCTCACCGCCGTCGCCTCGGTGGCGCTGCACCAGCTGTGGTGGGGACTGCTCCTGGCGGTCACCGCCCCGGCGGCGGTTCTGGTGGCCCTGCCGCCGGGCTGGTGGGCGCGGCTGCCCTTCGCCGTCGGCTGGATCGCGATGGTCGGCTACCTCACCGTCCCGCGACCCGAGGGTGACTTCGTGATCGGCGACGGGCTCGCCGGCTACGTGCTCCTGGCCGCGGCGATGGCGTTCCTGATCGGCGCCCTGGTCACGCTCCCGCGGCGGGGGGCGCGGGGTGCTGTCCCCACCGGAACCTAGGATGACCCGCGTGACGAACAAGAGCGAGCGGGCCGGCGGCCGGGCGGTCATCCTCGTGGTGCTCGCCCTCGCCCTGCTCGTCGCAGGAGGCTGGGCCGCGGCGTACGCCGTCGCCGGCGACAAGGTCCCGCGCGGCACCACCGTGGCCGGGGTCGACGTCGGTGGACGCACGGAGGCCGAGGCGGTCCAGGCCCTGGAGGACGGACTGGCCGAGCGCCTCGACGAGCCGATCACGGTCTCGGTCGGCTCGGCCACCGAGGAGATCACCCCCGCGGAGGCGGGGCTCTCGATCGACCTGCGGGCCTCGGTCGAGGCCGCCGGTGGCGGTCGCAGCTGGAAGCCCGGTCGGCTCTGGGACTACTTCACCGGCGGTGCGGACCTCGAGCCGGTCGTCCAGGTCGACGACGCCGCGATGGGCGAGCTGCTCGACCGGCTCGGCTCCGAGGTCGGCACGCTGCCGAAGGACGGGAGCCTGGAGTTCGAGGGCTCCGAGGTCCGGCGGGTCGAGCCGGAGGCCGGCGAGGCGATCGACCCCGACGTGGCGGCCGAGGCCATCACGGCGGCGTACCTCGCCGACGACCCGAGCGTCGAGCTGACGCTGATCCCGACCGAGCCCGAGATCGACGAGGCCGACGTCCAGGACGCCCTCGACAGCTTCGCCAACCCGGCCCTCTCCGGCCCGGTCACCCTGGTCTTCGGCGACTCGCCCGTCCGGCTCGCGCCGCGCGACTTCGGCGACGTGCTCGGCGTCAAGGCCGAGGGCGGTGCGCTGGTGCCCGACATCGACCAGGAGGCGCTGAAGGCGCTGGTCGACGCCGGCATCTCCGAGGACGGCGCCCCGGTCGACGCGACGGTCGTGCTGCGCAACGGCAAGCCCAAGGTGGTCCCCGCCAAGCCGGGCGTCACCTACGAGCCGGCCGCGGTCGCGACGACGTTCCAGCAGCTGCTCACGCAGCCGTCGGGGAAGCGCGAGGCGGAGGTCGAGGCGACCGTCGCCGAGCCGGAGTTCACGACCAAGGACGCCCGCCAGCTGCGGATCCGGGAGAAGGTCTCGACGTTCACGACGTACTACCCGCCCGCGTCGTACCGCGACACCAACATCGGCCGCGCGGCCGAGCTCGTCGACGGCACGGTCCTCAAGCCGGGTGAGACGTTCTCCCTCAACGACATCGTCGGCGAGCGCACCGTCGAGAACGGCTTCACGACCGGCACCATCATCAGCAACGGGATCTTCAAGGAGGATCTCGGCGGCGGGGTCTCCCAGATGGCGACCACCACCTTCAACGCCGCGTTCTTCGCGGGCCTGGAGGACGTCGAGCACAAGCCGCATTCGGTCTACATCGACCGCTACCCGGTCGGGCGCGAGGCCACCGTCGCGTGGGGCGCGGTCGACCTGCGCTTCACCAACGACACGCCGTACGGCGTGCTCGTCGACGCCAAGGTGATCAAGAGCGCGGGCCGGTCGCAGGGCACGGTGACGGTGAGCATGTGGTCGACGAAGGTCTGGGACATCACCACGACGACGTCGGACCGCTACGCCTTCACCAAGCCGGCCACCCGCACGCTGACGACGCCGGACTGCGTCCCGAACCAGGGGTACGGCGGCTTCGACGTCGACGTGAAGCGGTTCTTCAAGAAGCCGGGCTCCGACACGGTCGAGAAGACCGAGAACTTCCACACGACCTACATCCCGAGCGACACGGTGGTCTGCAAGAAGCCCAAGCCGGAGCGCGGGCCGAACGCCGGGCAGTAGCCGGTCCGCTCAGCCGGACTACCGAAGGGGAGCCAGGTAGCGGTAGCGGTGGTGCTCGGTGAAGCCGAGCCCCTCGTAGAGCCCGAGTGCGGGCGTGTTGTCGCCCAGCACCTGGAGGTACGCCGTCGTCGCGCCCTGCTCGGCCGCCCACTCCAGCAGGGCCGCCAGCACCCGGCTGCCCAGTCCCTGGCGACGTCGGTCAGGGGCGACCTCGATCGTGCGGAGACCGACCCAGTCCCGGTCGAAGGTCGCGACGCCCGAGGCGAGTTCGCCGATCCGGGCGACGGCATGGAGGCCGTCGCCGCGACCGGGGGAGACCTCGACCTCGACGCCCCCGTCGGCCTGCGGGAGGGCACGGCGCACGCGCGCCACGCCCGCCAGCTGGAAGACGGTGTCGGCGTCGGTGCTCTCCGGCCCCCACCCGCGGCCGAGGAAGAGGGCCTCCTCGGGGGAGTCCGGCAGCACGGCCGCGACCGGCCGGCCGGTGCGGGCGGCGTACCACTCGACGACGCGGTCGTAGTCGTCGGCGACGCCGGAGGGCTCGAAGGCGAGCACGGAGTTGGCGCGGCGCGCCCGCGAGGTCGCGGAGTGCCGCAGGACCCAGGCACCGACGGGCTCGGTGTCGAGGTCGGCCCACATCGCCAGGGACCGGGTCTGGGCCTCGACCGGCGAGACCCGGTGCCGGACCGAGGGGCGGGGCGGCACCGGCTTGCCGGAGACGATGTCGGAGAGCGCGATCTCGACCGGGGCGCCGTCCTCGGGCAGCACCACGCAGCTGGTCGCGGTCCACGCGGTGCAGACGCCGAGCAGGTCGGTGAGGGCCGGTCCGCCGCTGGGACCCGTCTCGCCGCGGAGCACGCGGCGGACCACGATCCGCTTCCCCACGACGTGGGGTCCGAGCATGTGTTCGGTCACATGCTGAGGTCTGTCATCGTTCCGCACCCCGGGATACTAGGCTGGGGGACGAGCACTTGCTCCCATCAGCATTTCAGGAGGATTCGGTGACGTACGTCATCTCTCAGCCCTGCGTCGACCTCAAGGATCGGGCTTGCGTCGACGAGTGTCCGGTCGACTGCATCTACGAGGGCAAGCGGATGCTGTACATCCACCCCGACGAGTGCGTCGACTGCGGTGCCTGCGAGCCCGTGTGCCCGGTCGAGGCGATCTTCTACGAGGACGACGTGCCGGAGGAGTCGAAGGACTACTACGACGCGAACGTCGGCTTCTTCGAGGACCTCGGCTCGCCGGGTGGCGCGGCCAAGATGGGGGTCATCGACAAGGACCACCCGATGATCGCCGCCCTGCCCCCGCAGAACCAGGACCACTGAGCCGGATGTCGCGGGAAGCCGTCTCCGCGCGGCTTCCCGACTTCCCCTGGGACAACCTGACGGCGCACGCCGAGCGGGCCCGCGCCCACCCGGACGGGGTGGTCGACCTGTCGGTCGGCACCCCGGTGGACCCGACGCCGGAGGTCGCGCAGCACGCGCTGCGCGAGGCCGCCGACTCGCCGGGCTACCCGGTGACGATCGGGCGAGCCGACCTGCGCCAGGCCTGCATCGACTGGCTCGAGCGCCGGCACGGCGTGACCGGGCTCGGCCTGGACCGGGTGCTGCCCGTGATCGGCTCCAAGGAGCTGATCGGATCGCTGGCGATCCACCTCGGCCTGGGTCCTGGCGACCTGATCGCCTACCCGGCGCTGGCGTACCCCACCTACGAGGTGGGCGCGGTCCTCGCCGGTGCCCGGGCGGTCGCGACCGACTCGCTGACGTCGTTCGGCCCGGAGGTCCCGGCGCTGCTGTGGCTCAACTCGCCGTCGAACCCGACGGGCCGGGTGCTGCCGCCCGAGCACCTGCGCAAGGTCGTCGACTGGTGTCGCGAGCGCGGCACGATCCTGGTCTCGGACGAGTGCTACCTGGAGTCCGCCTGGGAGGCGTCGCCGGTCTCGGTGCTGCACCCCGACGTCTGCGGCGGCTCGCACGAGGGCATCCTCGCCATCCACTCGCTGTCCAAGCGCTCCAACCTGGCCGGCTACCGCTGCGCCTTCGTGGCCGGCGACCCGGCGCTGGTCGGCGAGCTGCTCGCCGTCCGCAAGAACCTCGGCCTGCAGATGCCCGGCCCGCAGCAGGTCGCGATGAAGGCCGCTCTGGACGACGACGACCACGCGCTCGAGCAGCACGGCCGGTACGCAGCCCGGCGGCTCCGGCTCCGGGCCGCCCTCGAGGGCGCCGGCTTCCGGGTCGAACACTCCGAGGCGTCGCTGTACCTCTGGTCGACGCGCGACGAGGACTGCTGGAAGACCGTCTCGGACCTCGCCGACCTCGGCATCCTCGTGGCTCCCGGCTCGTTCTACGGCGCCGCCGGCTCGCAGCACGTGCGGGTGGCGTTCACCGCCACCGACGAGCGGGTCGACGCCGCCATCGCCCGGCTCGCGGGCTGAGGGGACCGCGCTCAGGGCTGCGGTTTCATCACGGTATGCAGACCAGTTGACGCCTCCCACGGCGTACCCACCGTGGGAGGTGACGGCTCGTCTGCATACCGTGATGAACCTGCGACGACCCCGCCCCCACCGCCCCGCTCAGTCGAACACGTCCACGTGCACGTGGTCGCGGTGCTCCAGGATCGCGCGGTCACCTGAGCGCGCCGGCGGGTCGTAGTCGCGCCAGCCGTCGTCGGAGCGCCGGGCCTGCCAGATCTTGGCGTCGAAGATGACCGTCTGCACGTCGAGGCGCTCGGCCTGCGCGACGAGGTAGTGCGCGATCGCCCAGCCGCGGACCTTGTTGGCCGCGTTGATCGGCCGCACGAAGATGTCGACGGCGCGGCCCTCGTAGTGGGTGGAGCCCTCCATGTGGCCGGTGCCGACCCCGCCGGGCTCGAAGCCGCCGAGGGAGACGTCGCCGAAGACGGCCAGCGTCTCCTGCCGTACGACGTCGGCACGGCGCACCAGGCCGGTCGCGCGCAGCCCGTCGCGGGCCTCGGGGACGTCGGCGTCCACGCGGCAGCTGAACGCGGCGGGGGAGTTGCCGGTCAACGCGGACGCCAACACCCGGGCGTCGGCCTCGTGGTCGGCGTACGCGTCGGGGAACGCGGAGCGCTGCACGGTCTGCGCGGCGACGGTGACCTCCATCGAGCGGTAGCCGTCGACCTCGGCCAGGGCGTCGTAGAAGGCGTTGGTCGCGTAGACCGGGTCCATCACCTGCTCCTCGGTGCCCCAGCCCTGCGACGGCCGCTGCTGGAAGAGACCGAGCGAGTCGGCGTCGCCGTACTCGATGTTGGCGAGCTTGGACTCCTGGTACGCCGTCGCCAGGGCGATCGTCACGGCCCGCGCCGGCATGCCCCGTCGTACGGCGATGGCGGCGATCAGCGCGGCGTTCTCCGCCTGCTCGGGGTCCAGGACGACGGTCGAGTCGCCGACCGTCGCCGTGCACTGGTCGCTCGGCGTGAACGGGCTCAGGTCGCGGATCCGGTCGACGCCGACCGTCACCACCACCGCGCCGACCACCCCGACGCCGAGCAGCGCGATACCGGTGCGCAGGCTCATCTCGGTCGTCCTTCGGGGTCGGGAATGGTGCTCGCGCGCGGCCCGGACGGCCCGAGTCGTCCTCGCCGGCGCGCGGTGACAGTTCTAACCGACCCAGGTGAGAGGAACCTGGGAAACGGCCCCGGGCTCAGTTGGCGTGCAGCGCGGCGTTGAGCGTGACGCCCTCGGACTTCCACGGCACGGCCTCGATCGCGCCGGTGACCGAGTTGCGGCGGAACAGCACGTTGCTCGCGCCGGAGAGGCTCAGCGCCTTGACGATCTTGGGCTTGCCGTCCATGTCCGTGATCGTGACCTTGGTGCCGGCCGTGATGTAGGTGCCGGCCTCGACGACGCAGTCGTCGCCGAGGGAGATCCCGAGCCCGGAGTTGGCGCCCAGCAGGCAGCGCTGGCCGATCGAGATGACCTCCTTGCCGCCGCCGGAGAGGGTGCCCATGATCGAGGCGCCGCCGCCGACGTCCGAGCCGTCCCCGACCACGACGCCGCCGGAGATCCGGCCCTCGACCATCGAGGCGCCGAGCGTGCCGGCGTTGAAGTTCACGAAGCCCTCGTGCATGACGGTCGTGCCCGCCGCGAGGTGGGCGCCCAGCCGGACCCGGTCGGCGTCGCCGATCCGGATGCCGGAGGGGACGACGTAGTCGACCATCCGCGGGAACTTGTCGACGCCGTACACGCTGACGTGCTGGCCGGCGGCGCGCAGCCGGGCGCGGGTGAGCTCGAAGCCCTCGACGGCGCACGGGCCGGCCGAGGTCCACACGACGTTGGTGAGCAGGCCGAAGACGCCGTCCAGCGACAGGCCGTGCGGGACGACGAGCCGCGCGCTGAGCAGGTGCAGGCGCAGCCAGGCCTCCTCGGTGGTGGTGGGCGCGGCGGCCAGGTCGGCGATCTCGACCAGGCGGACCTCGCGGCGTACGCCGCGGACGTCGTCCGGGGTGGCCAGCGCGCTCAGCTCGGCGGGCGTCCCGGCGTCGGCCGGCTTCTCGCCCAGCGCGGGCGCGGGGAACCAGGTGTCGAGGACGGAGTCGTCGGCGGCGATGGTCGTCAGGCCGTAGCCCCAGGCAGCGGTGGTCACGGGCGTTCACTCTACGAGGGCCGGCGCCTAGGGTCATCCGGGTGGGCGACGACGAGACGGACGTGCGGCCGATCTTCGTGCTGCACGAGCACCACCGGCCGCGCCACCACTTCGACCTGCGCCTGGAGGAGGACGGGGTGCTCCGGTCCTGGGCGGTGCCGAAGGGGCTTCCGACCGACAGCCGGCACGACCGGCTCGCCATCGCCGTGGACGACCACGACCTCGACCACGCGTCGTACGCCGACGAGCACAAGGCGATCGCCGACTCCGGCTGGTGGGAGCTCGAGGACCGGAGCGAGCGGCGGTTCGTGTTCGTGCTGCACGGGCGGGCCGGTGCGCGTCGGCACGTCCTGATCCGGACCGGCGACGGCGGCTCGTGGCTGCTGCACCTGACGGTCGACCAGCCCTAGTCGGTCGGTCCGCCCCGCCGGCGCGGGATCCGGTGCCACGTATCTGATTCGTGCATGCATGCCGACGCTCGGTACGATTTCCCCACAGGCGTTCGAGCCGTCATCAGCGGCGAGCCCCGGGAAGAACGGCTCCGGCCCAGTAGAACCCGGCGGGTAGGCCCGTCACAGCCCTGAACGAGCGGTCCGTCGCGAGACGGGCAAGCGAGGTGGTACCGCGGCAGAGATGTCGTCCTCGTGGCCAGCAGCCCGAGCACGACGTACCGCAGGAGATGCCACCGATGACCTACCCGAAGGTCTCCACCGACGCCACGGGCGCGGTCCCGTCGAGCCCGCGCTTCCCGCAGATCGAGGAGCGGGTGCTGGCCTACTGGGCCGCCGACGGCACCTTCCAGGCGAGCATCGACCAGCGCGACGCCGGTGCGGACGGCTCGAACGAGTTCGTCTTCTACGACGGCCCGCCGTTCGCCAACGGCCTGCCGCACTACGGCCACCTGCTCACCGGGTACGTCAAGGACCTGGTGCCGCGCTACCAGACGATGCGCGGCAAGCGGGTCGAGCGCCGGTTCGGCTGGGACACCCACGGGCTGCCCGCCGAGCTCGAGGCGATGCGCCTCAACGGCATCAAGACGACCGACGAGATCGTCGAGATGGGCATCGACAAGTTCAACGACGCCTGCCGCGAGTCGGTGATGAAGTACACCGGCGAGTGGCGCGACTACGTCACCCGCCAGGCGCGCTGGGTCGACTTCGACAACGACTACCGCACGATGAACCCCGACTACATGGAGTCGGTCATCTGGGCCTTCAAGGGCCTGCACGACAAGGGCCTGGTCTACGAGGGCTTCCGCGTGCTGCCCTACTGCTGGAACGACGAGACGCCGCTGTCCAACCACGAGCTGCGGATGGACGACGACGTCTACCAGATGCGGCAGGACCCGGCCGTCACCGTCGGGTACGACGTCACGACGGACGGCCCGCTGCGGGGCGTGAAGCTGCTCGTCTGGACGACCACGCCCTGGACGCTGCCGAGCAACCTCGCGGTGATGGTGGGCGAGGACATCGACTACGTCGTCGTCTCGCACGAGGGGACGCGCTACCTGCTGGCCGAGTCGCGGCTGGCGTCGTACGCCCGCGAGCTGGGGGACGAGCCGGAGGTCGTGTCGCGCCACGTCGGCGCCGACCTGGTCGGGTTGACGTACGACCCGCCGTTCTCCTACTACCGCGGCCACGAGAACGCGTTCCGCGTCGTGGCGGCCGAGTTCGTCACCACCACGGACGGCACGGGGCTGGTGCACACCGCCGGCGCCTTCGGTGAGGACGACAAGGTGGTGACCGACCGCGAGGGCATCGAGGCGGTCATGCCGGTCGGCAAGGACGGCCGGTTCACGTTCCCCGTGACCGACTACGAGGGCCTGCAGGTCTTCGACGCGAACCTGCCGATCATCGACGACCTCAAGGCCGGCACCGGCTCGGTCACGCCCGGCACCGTGCTGCTGCGCCGCGAGACCTACGACCACTCCTACCCGCACTGCTGGCGCTGCCGCGAGCCCCTGATCTACAAGGGCGTCTCGTCGTGGTTCGTCGAGGTGACCGCGATCAAGGAGCGGATGCTGGAGCTCAACCAGCAGATCCGCTGGGTGCCCGACCACATCCAGGACGGGCAGTTCGGCAAGTGGCTGGAGAACGCCCGCGACTGGTCGATCACCCGCAACCGGTTCTGGGGCTCCCCGGTGCCGGTGTGGAAGAGCGACGACCCGGCGTACCCCCGGATCGACGTGTACGGCTCCTTCGAGGAGATCGAGCGCGACTTCGGCCGGCTGCCCCGCAACGCCGACGGCGAGCGCGACCTGCACCGCCCGTGGGTCGACGAGCTGACCCGCCCGAACCCCGACGACCCGACCGGGAAGTCCACGATGCGCCGGGTCACCGACGTGCTCGACGTGTGGTTCGACTCGGGCTCGATGTCGTACGCCCAGGTGCACTACCCGTTCGAGAACGCCGAGTGGTTCGACGGCACGGCCGAGAAGAAGGGCCACTTCCCGGGCGACTTCATCGTCGAGTACATCGGCCAGACCCGCGGCTGGTTCTACACGCTGCACATCCTGGCGACCGCGCTGTTCGACAAGCCGGCGTTCGAGGCCTGTATCAGCCACGGGATCGTGCTGGGCTCCGACGGCAACAAGATGTCGAAGTCGCTGCGCAACTACCCCGACGTCAGCGAGGTCTTCGACCGCGACGGTGCCGACGCGATGCGCTGGTTCCTGATGTCCTCGCCGATCCTGCGCGGCGGCAACCTGGTCGTCACCGAGCAGGGCATCCGCGACTCGGTGCGCCAGGTGATGATGCCGCTGTGGAACAGCTGGTACTTCTTCCAGCTCTACGCCAACGCCGCCGGTGACGGTCAGGGGTACGACGCGTCCGCGTCGACCGCCTCGACCGACCCGCTCGACCGCTACCTGCTCGCCAAGTGCCGCGACTTCGTCGGCGAGATGACGCACGCGCTCGACAACTACGCCGTCGCCGACGCCTGCGACGCGACGCGGTCCTTCCTCGACGTGCTGACGAACTGGTACATCCGGCGCTCGCGCGAGCGGTTCTGGGGCGACAACCCGGCCGCCTTCGACACGCTCTACACCGTGCTGGAGACGGTCTGCCGGGCGACCGCGCCGCTCATGCCGCTGACGACCGAGGAGGTCTGGCGCGGCCTGACCGGCGGGCGCTCGGTGCACCTGACCGACTGGCCGTCCGTCGAGGAGCTGCCGGCCGATGACGCGCTCGTCGCCGCGATGGACACCGTCCGCGAGGTCTGCTCGGCGACGTCCGCGCTCCGCAAGGCGGCCAACCTGCGCAACCGGCTGCCGCTGGCGACGCTGACCGTGGTGGTCGACGACCCGGCCGCGCTGGCCGGCTTCGAGGGGATCGTCCGCGACGAGGTCAACGTCAAGGAGGTCCGGCTACTGGCCGCCGACGCGCCCGAGGCGGCGTCGTACGGCGTCGCGCAGCGGCTGAGCGTCAACGCCCGCGCCGCGGGACCGCGTCTCGGCAAGGACGTGCAGACGGCCATCAAGGGCTCGAAGTCCGGCGACTGGTCGGTGGCCGAGGACGGCACCGTCACCGCCGGCGGCCTGGTGCTGGAGGAGGGTGAGTACACCCTGGAGACCGTCGCCGGCGCCGCCGACGAGACCACCGCGGTCGGCGTGCTCCCGCGCGGCGGCTTCGTCGTCCTCGACACTGCCGTCACGCCGGAGCTCGCCGCGGAGGGGCTGGCCCGCGACCTGGTCCGCCAGGTCCAGCAGGCCCGCCGCGACGCCGGTCTGGAGGTCTCCGACCGGATCGCCCTGACCGTCGCCGGCTCCGACGCCGTCCAGGCCGCCGCCCGCACGCACGCCGACCTGATCACGAGCGAGACCCTCGCGACGTCGTACGACGTGGTGGCCGGCCCCGACGGCGACCCCACCGTCACCGTCACCCGCGCCTGACCGCCGACCCGGCGTGAATGTACTGCCGACCCGGCGCGAACTCGCGCCGGGTCGGCGGTTCAGCGGGAGAGGTTGCGGTAGGCCCGGGCGGACAGCGGCGCGAACACCAGGGTGAGGACGGCCGGCCAGGCGAGGGCGACGAGTACGGCGTGCTCGGCGAGGACGCCGTCGGTGATGCCGCTCGGGTTGCCGAACAGCTCGCGACAGGCGGCCGCGGTGGCCGAGACCGGGTTCCACTGCGCCAGGAAGGCCAGCCAATCGGGCATCGTCTCGGGCGCGACGAACAGGTTCGAGAGGAACCCCATCGGCCAGACCAGCACCTGCACGCCCATCAGCGCGCCCTCGCTGCGGAAGGTGAGGCCGAGGAAGATCCCGAGCCACAGGACGGCGAACCGCAGCCACAGCAGGAGTACGACGGCCAGCACCGCATCGGCCGCCGAGCCCGTGACCCGCCAGCCGACCAGCAGCCCGCCCACCATCAGCACCGCGAGCTGCAGCGTCGAGTTGGCGAGGTCGGCGCCGGCCCGCCCGAGGGGGACCGCGAGACTGCTGATCGGCATGGAGCGGAACCGGTCGGTCACGCCCCGCTTCGAGTCGTTGGTGATCGCGCCCATCGTCGCCTCGACGCCAAACAGCATGGAGAGCGCGAACATGCCGGGCAGCAGGTAGGGCAGGTAGTCGCCCCCGCCCGGCAGCTCGATCGCGCCGCCGAAGAGGTAGCCGAAGACCAGCAGCAGCATGAT
Organism: Nocardioides sp.; assembly: GCF_035503875.1. Taxonomy (GTDB): domain Bacteria; phylum Actinomycetota; class Actinomycetes; order Propionibacteriales; family Nocardioidaceae; genus Nocardioides. The sequence goes on along the minus strand of NZ_DATJTA010000050.1, from coordinate 25,737 downwards.
CGAGAATGCGATCCCGAAGATCGGCGCCCACGGCTCCCGGACCCAGTGCAGCAGCTCGCGCCGGGTCATCACCCAGCTCTGGCGCAGGACCGCGGTCATCGGCCCACCTCCTCGTGATCGGTGTCGGTCGGTGCGGTGAGGTGCAGGAACACCTCGTCGAGGGTCGGCCGGCGCAGCAGTACGTCGTCGACGCCGATCCCCTCCCGGTCGAGGGCACGGACGACCTCCAGCAGGGCGGCCGACCCGCCGGCCGGTCCGGCCTCGACGGTGACCTGGAGGGTCTCGGCGTCGGGGGAGCCGCCGGTCGCGGCGGCGGCCCGCTCGAGGTCGGCAGCGCTGCCGAGCGTCACCGTCACCCGGTCGCCGCCCAGGCGGCTCTTCAGCTCCGCGCTGGTGCCCTCCGCGATCACCCGCCCGGCGCCGAGGACCGTGATCCGGTCGGCGAGCTGGTCGGCCTCGTCGAGGTACTGGGTCGTCAGCAGCACCGTCGTGCCCGCGGCGACCACGCGCCGTACCGTCTCCCAGACCTCGTGCCGGCCGCGCGGGTCGAGCCCGGTCGTCGGCTCGTCGAGGAACAGCAGCCGCGGCGTGCGAATCAGCCCGGCGGCGATGTCGAGGCGTCGCCGCATGCCGCCCGAGTACGTCGACACCTTCCGGTCGGCCGCGTCCGCGAGCCCGAAGTCGGCCAGCAGCTCGGCGGCACGGGCCTCGGCGTCCGCCTTGGAGAGCCCGTGCAGCCGGGCGAACATCACGAGGTTCTCGCGACCGTGCAGCACCTCGTCGAGCGCGGAGGACTGACCGACCAGCCCGATGGCGCGGCGTACGGCGCCCGGCCGGCGGCGTACGTCCTCGCCGACGACGAGGACCTCGCCCTCGTCGCAGCTGGTCAGGGTGGCGAAGGTGCGCACGGCGGTCGTCTTGCCGGCGCCGTTGGGACCGAGCAGGGCGTGCACGGTCCCGGCCGCGACCTCCAGGTCGAGGCCGTCCAGGGCGAGCGTGTCGCCGTACCGCTTGCGCAGTCCGCGCGCGGAGATCGGGGGAGGGACGGGCATGGGCGACTCCTAATATCGTACGACGTACGGAGTTGAACGACGGAGGATAGCAGATAATTCCGTACGGCGTACGAAGAAGTAGGCTTCCCGCATGCCCGCCGATCCCGACCCCGCCCTGCGCCTGCTCTGGCGGCACGCCGTACCGGCGGAGCAGGCGACCCGGCGAGGCCCCAAGCAGAAGTTCTCCGTCGACCAGGTCGTCGACGCCGGCATCGAGCTGGCCGACCGCGACGGCCTCGCGTCGCTCTCGATGCGCAGCCTCGCTCAGCACCTCGGGATCGGGGTGATGACGCTCTACGGCTACGTGCCCGGTCGCAACGAGCTGATCGCGCTGATGGTCGACCAGGCTTTCGGTGGGGCCGAGCTGCCCGAGCTGCCCGCCGACCTGCGCGGGCGGCTGGAGCTGATCGCGCGCCAGCAGTACGACGTCTGCCGCCGCCACCCCTGGCTGCTCGAGGTCTCCGGACTGCGGCCCTGGCTCGGCCCGCACGCCTCCGACCGGTACGAGTGGCAGCTGTCAGCAGTCGAGGGGATCGGCCTCGACGACATCGAGATGGACCAGACGGTCGCGCTGCTCGTCGGGTACGCCTCCAGCATCGCCCGCGCCCTGCACGAGGTGCAGCGGGCCGAGCGCGAGTCCGGCCTCAGCGAGCTGGAGTGGTGGGAGGCGAACGCCGACGCCCTCGGCGAGGTGATGCAGCACCGGTCGTACCCGCTGGCCGGCCGGGTCGGCTCGGCCGCCGGCGAGGCCTACCAGGCCGCCACCGACCCCGAGCGCGAACTGGAGTTCGGGCTCGCCCGGATCGTCGACGGCCTGCTGGTCCACCTCGACCGGAAGTGAGTCAGGCGGACGTCATCCGGACGGAGTCAGCGGTTGCTCCTTCCGCATGACGTCCGGCGGGTGTGTCTCCACAGATCAGTCCGCGCGGTCCCCGGCGGGTTGTGATTCGCGCGAGGGTCGTCGGCATGCCCCGCCGCACCTCGTACGACGACCCGCGCCTCGTCGCCGTGCGCGAGCTCGGTCGCCAGCAGGGACAGGTGGTGTCCCGCAAGCAGGTGTACGGCCTCGGGGTGACCCGCTGGGAGGTGCGCGGCGAGACGCGGGCGCGGCGCTGGCAGCTGATCGGCGACCAGTCGGTCTGTCTGCACAACGGGGAGATCAGTGCCGAGGGCAACCGCTGGGCGGCGCTCTTCCAGAGCGGGCCGCGGGCGCAGCTCGACGGCGCCTCCTCGCTGGTCGCGTCGGGGCTGGAGCGGTTCACGGTGGACCGGGTCCGTGTCTCGGTGCCGCGCGGGGTGCGGGTGCGTCGTACGCCGTTGTTCGACATCCGCCAGACCCGGCGGTGGTCGGCGGACGACCTGGCGCCCGGTGGGATCCCGCGCACTCGGGTGGCGGTGGCGGCGGTTCGCGGGGCGCTGTGGGCACGCACCGACAAGGAGGCGACCTACCTGGTCACCCTGGTCGTACAGCAGGGGCTCGAGCGCCCGGAGGTGATCGGAGAGGAGCTGCTGCGGATCAGGCGCGACCGTCGACGGCTGCTGCTCCACGAGGTGGTCAACGACCTGCTCGGTGGCGCCCGAAGCCTGGGTGAGCTGGACGTGGCCCGCGAGCTGCGCCGCCGGGGCCTACCTGAGCCGGCTCGGCAGGTGCTGCGCCGCGACCGGGCGAACCGCTACTACGTGGACCTCTACTGGCCCGACCTGCACCTCGTGGTCGAGATCGACGGCATCCACCACAGCTGGGCCGAGAGCATCGTGGGCGACGCGCTCCGCCAGAACGCGCTCGCGATGCGGGGCGACACGGTGCTCCGGCTGCCGTTGCTGGGCCTGCGGCTCGAGCCGGAGTCCTTCTATGCGCAGATCGAGGCCGCGATGCTCGCGGCCGGGTGGCGGTCGTCGGCGGCGTGACCGGACGTCATCCGGACGGAGCCGGCGGTTGCTCCCTCCGCATGACGTCCCAGGATCAGCTCAGGCCCAGGCGCCCGGCGAGCCGGTCGAGCGCGGCGACGACCTCGTCCTCGGACTTGTCGGGGACGCCCCAGATCAGCTCGGAGACGCCGGCCTCGGCCCAGGCGGCGAGGTCGGCGGGGTCGGGCTTGAAGGCGATCAGCACCCGGATGTCCGGGATGCCGTCGCGGCCGGCGTCGGCCCACGCCTTCTTGAGGGCGTCGATCTGACCGCTGACGTCGGTCTGCGTCGGGGTGGTCATCCAGCCGTCGGCGTGCTCGGCGATCCACCGGAAGGTCTTCGGGCCGCCGCCCGCGCCGATGATCAGCGGGATGTGCGCCTGGACCGGCTTGGGGAAGGCCCAGGACGGCCCGAACGACACGAACTCCCCGTCGTACGACGCCTCGTCCTGCGTCCACAGGGCGCGCATCGCCTCGACGTACTCCTTCAGCACGGTACGGCGCTTCCCGGCCGGCACGTGGTGGTCGGCGAGCTCGTCGGTGTTCCACCCGAAGCCGGCGCCGAGGGAGACCCGGCCGCCCGAGAGGTGGTCGAGCGTGGCGATGGTCTTCGCCAGGGTGATCGGGTCCGACTCGACCGGCAGGGCGACCGCGGTGGACAGGCCGATCCGCGTGGTCACGGCGGCTGCGGTGGCCAGCGAGACCCACGGGTCGAGGGTGCGCAGGTAGCGGTCGTCGGGCAGCGACTCGTCGCCCGTCCCGGGGTGGGCCGCCTCGCGCTTGACCGGGATGTGGGTGTGCTCGGGCACGTACAGCGTGTCGAAGCCGCGGTCCTCGGCCGCCTTCGCGAGGGCGGCCGGCGTGATGCCGCGGTCGGACGTGAAGAGCACGATGCCGTTGCGCATGCGAGGAACACTAGAACGTGTTCCACTTCGGTGGAAGTGCGGTCCCGCTGCCGTCCGGTCCGCGCCCGCTCACCGGGCTGGTTGGATAGGCGTCATGCAGCTCGACCTCTCCGCCGACGCCGTGACCCTGACCCGCCAGCTGGTCGACATCGAGTCGGTCAGCAAGGACGAGCAGGAGATCGCCGACGCGGTCGAGGCGGCGCTCGTACCGCTGTCGCACCTCAGCGTCACGCGCCGCGGCAACACCGTCGTCGCCCGCACCGACCTCGGCCGCAGCGAGCGGGTCGTCATCGCGGGCCACCTCGACACCGTCCCGGTCAACGACAACCTGCCGAGCCGGCTCGAGGGCGGGATCCTGCACGGTCTCGGCACCTGCGACATGAAGGGCGGCGACGCCGTCATCCTGCGGCTCGCGGCGACCGTCCCCGAGCCGGTCCGCGACGTCACCTTCCTCCTGTACGACGGCGAGGAGATCGCGGCCGAGTTCAACGGGCTGCGCCACCTCGCCGAGAGCGACCCCGACCTGATGGCCGCCGACTTCGCGATCCTGATGGAGCCCTCCAACGCCTCGGTCGAGGCCGGCTGCCAGGGCACCCTGCGGGTCGAGGTCCGGACGTCGGGGGAGCGCGCCCACTCCGCGCGCAGCTGGCGCGGCGTCAACGCCATCCACGGGGTCGCCGAGGTGCTGGCCCGGCTGAACTCGTACGAGGCGCGACGGCCGGTGATCGACGGGCTGGAGTACCACGAGGGCCTCAACGCGGTCCGGATCAGCGGCGGGGTCGCCGGCAACGTGATCCCCGACGAGTGCGTGGTCGAGGTGAACTTCCGCTTCGCGCCTGACCGCAGCGAGGCCGAGGCCGAGACGTTCGTCCGCGAGTTCTTCGAGGGGTACGACGTCCGCCTCACCGACTCGGCCCCCGGAGCCCTGCCCGGCCTGGACCGGCCGGCCGCCAAGGCGTTCGTGGAGGCGGTCGGCGGCGAGGTGAACCCGAAGTTCGGCTGGACCGACGTCGCCCGCTTCACCGGACTCGGGATCCCCGCGGTCAACTACGGCCCCGGCGACCCGATGCTCGCGCACAAGCAGGAGGAGCACGTGCCGGTCGAGCACATCGAGCGTTGCGAGGCCCGCCTCCGGGCCTGGCTGGAAGGACGGTGACCCCGTGGTGAGGGACAAGCGCAAGGGGCCGGTCCTGCAGCGGCGCGACCAGGTCGACTTCACGACCACCGACCAGCGGCTGCTGGACTCGCGCGGCCCGTCCGACTGGGTGCACGCCGACCCATGGCGGGTGCTGCGGATCCAGGCCGAGTTCGTCGAGGGCTTCGGCACGCTCGCCGAGCTGGGTCCGGCGATCGCGGTCTTCGGCTCCGCGCGGACCGACCGCGCGCACCCGTCGTACGCCGCGGGCGTGGAGGCGGGCCACAAGCTCGTCGAGGCGGGCTTCGCGGTCGTGACCGGCGGTGGTCCGGGTGCGATGGAGGCGGCCAACAAGGGCGCCTGCGAGGCCGACGGGCTCAGCGTCGGGCTCGGCATCGAGCTGCCCTTCGAGGCCGGGCTCAACGAGTGGGTCGACGTCGGCATCAACTTCCGCTACTTCTTCGTCCGCAAGACGATGTTCGTGAAGTACACCCAGGGCTTCATCGTGCTGCCCGGCGGCGTCGGCACCCTCGACGAGCTGTTCGAGGCGATGACCCTGGTGCAGACCCGCAAGATCACCCACTTCCCGATCGTGCTGCTCGGGAAGGCGTACTGGAGCGGCCTGATCGACTGGCTGCGCGACACCGTGCTGGCCGACGGCCGGATCTCGCAGTCCGACCTCGACGCGCTGCTGGTGACCGACGACGTCGACGAGGCGGTCGCGCTGATGGTCGCCGCGCGGGACAAGGAGGCGGCGTCGTGATGTGGTTCTTCGCCGCCCTCCTGGTCCTCGCGATGGGCGGCGTGGCCGTGGTGGCCGCCGGTCGGGGCGCGCCCCTGTCCGAGGCGTACGACGATCGCGTCGACGCGACCGTCCCCGCCGACGGACCGGTGACGGCCGACGACCTGCGTCGGATCCGGTTCCCGCTGGCGTTCCGCGGCTACCGCATGCAGGAGGTCGACGCGCTGCTGGACCGGCTCGCGACCGAGCGCGAGCGGCGGGACGCCGAGCAGGCGGATGCCGAGCAGCTGGACGGTGCGCCGGCCGATGAGCCGCCCACCGCCGATGGCGGCGCCGAGCGGGCGTAGGGAAGACTGCCCGCGTGTTTCCCGACCTGCCCGCCGTGTCGGCGACCGTCATCGTCTACGTGCTCACCGGCCTCGCCGCCGTGGTCGTCGTCCTCACCCGGGTGCGGCTCGGCCGTCCGCAGAAGGCCGGCCGGCTCGAGGTCGGCCGGTCGCTGCTGAACCTGCACACCGGCGCCGGCGGCCTGGCGCTCGTTGTCTGGGTGACGTTCCTCGTGGCGCCCGAGAGCAGCACGCTCGGCGGCAGCGTCGTCGGGCTCGCCGCGATCGGCCTGTGGTGGGTGGTCGCGCTCGCCGGGCTGCTGATCCTCGTCCGCTGGCTGCCGAGCCGCGGCCGGCACGCCGCCGAGGAGCGCAGCGACGGCTGGTCGCAGGGGCCGGGGCTCTCGGTGCTGGCCCACGTCGGGATGCTCGTCGGCGTCGGCGTGTTCACCTGGGCGTACCTCACCCAGGTGGTGTGATGCTCCGATGACTCGTCGCCTCGGGCTCGTCCTGCTCTCGCTCGCGTTGACCGCGACCGCCGTACCCGCCACGTCGTCCGGAGCTGTCGCGGCGGCCGCGGAGCCCACGGTCGTCGGCAAGCGGGTGATCGGGCACTCGGTCCAGGGGCGCCCGATCGTCGCCTACCGGCTCGGCAAGCGCGGCAAAAAGGTTCCGACGGTCGTGCTGATCTCGACCATGCACGGCAACGAGCCCGCGACGCGGCAGATCCTGCAGGAGCTCGTCGACGGGGAGCCGGTCCGCGACCTCGACCTGTGGGTGGTGCCGACGTACAACCCGGACGGCCTCGCCGCGGGCACCCGCAAGAGCGCCCGCGGCGTCGACCTGAACCGCAACTACCCCTACCGCTGGGCCGACCTGGACGGGAACTACGAGTCCGGCCGCGGCCCGGCCTCGGAGCCCGAGACCAAGGCGATGATGGGGTTCCTGCGCACGGTGCGCCCCGACCACGTCCTCAGCTTCCACCAGCCGCTCGACGGCGTCGACACCGACACCAAGAACGCCGGCTTCGCCCGCCGCGTGGCGAAGGTGCTCGGCCTGCCGGCCAAGACCTTCGACTGCGGCGGGGTCTGCCACGGCACGATGACCGGCTGGTACAACGACCGGTTCCGCGGCGACGCCCTCACCGTCGAGTACGGCGCCCGCCCCAGCCGCCGGTCGATGCGCAAGGTCGCGCCGGAGCGGGTGCTCCGCGTCTTCCGGGCCTGGCGCGGCTACCGCACCGTCGAGGAGTCGCCGAACCGCTGAGGTGGCTACCGCCCCTCGAAGGTCGGCTTCTCCTTGGCGATGAAGGCGGCGACGGCGCGCTGGTGGTCCTCGGTGGCGCCCGACTTCTGCATCATCAAGCTCTCGAACTCGAGCGCCTCAATGAAGGTGTGGTCGGCCGAGTAGGCGACCGACTGCCGGATCGAGCCGAGCGCGACGGTGGGGCCGGCGGCCAGCTGCGCGGCGAGCGACGCGGCCTCGGCGGCGAGCTCGTCGGCGGGCACGACCCGGGTCGCGAGGCCGAGGTCGAGCGCCTCGTCGGCCTTGACGGTCCGGGGGAAGTACAGCAGCTCGAGGGCCTTGGCCCGGCCCACCAGGATCGGGAGGTGGTAGCTGGCGCCGGTGTCGCACGAGAGCGCGACGTTCGCGAAAGCGAGGTTGAAGCCGGCGGTGTCGGCGACGAGGCGCAGGTCGCAGGCGAAGGCCAGGCTCGCGCCGGCGCCCGCCGCGACGCCGTTGACGGCGGCGATGACCGGTTTGGCCATGCCGGCCAGCGCGCTGACGATCGGGTTGTAGTGCTCGTCGACGGTGCGGAACAGGGCCTCGCTGCCGCCGTTCTGCAGCAGCTGGATGTGCTCCTTGAGGTCCTGCCCGGTGCAGAAGGCGCGGCCGGTGCCGGTGAGCACGACGCACCGGACGGCGGTGTCGTCGGCCACCTGCTGCACGGTCTCGCGCAGCAGCACCTTGGTCGCGACGTCGAGGCTGTTCATCGCGTCGGGGCGGTTCAAAGTGATGGTGGCGACACCGTTTGAGATGTCGAGGAGGACGGGAGCATCGGTCATGGCCGCAGTCTGCCGCACCGGATCCACCGGACTGTGGCGCGGCCCACCCCTCGCATAGGGGATAATGGCTGATGCACACGGCGTTCACGGGACCTGGGGGTCCCCGAGCGCCCCTGACAGGACAAGGAAGAGGTGCCGGATGGCGGCAATGAAGCCGCGGACGGGTGACGGTCCGCTGGAGGTCACCAAGGAAGGACGCGGCATCGTGATGCGCGTTCCCCTCGAAGGTGGTGGCCGCCTCGTTGTCGAGCTCAACGCCGACGAGGCCGGTGCTCTTGGCAACGCGCTCAAGGACGTCGTGGGCTGAGGTCGGTGACCTCTCCCGCACGTCTCGATCTCCCCGCTCAGGTCTCACCTCCGGAGTTCGCCTTCAGCGACGTGCTTCCGCACGCCGTGCGAGGCGTCGAGGTGGTGGCCCTCCCGGTGCTGCCCGCCGACGGTGAGGGGGGAGGCCCGCTGCTCGGTCCCGGAGCCGAGCAGCTGGCCGATCAGCTCGACGTGGACCTGCTCGCACTGCTGGAGCAGGAGCGGGCCACCGGCAAGGCGGGGGAGGTCACCTCGCTGCCGGTGGTCCCGGACGGGCCCGACGGTGCCGGGCTCCGCCTGGTGCTGCTCGTCGGTGTCGGTGCGCAGCGCCCCGACGACCTGCGCCGGGCGGGTGCCGCGCTCGCGCGCGCGGCTGCCGACCGGAGCTCGGTGGCCACGTCGCTGAGCGCCGTGGCCGACGACGCGGGCCTGGAGGCGTTCGTGGTCGGTGCGATGCTCGGCTCGTTCCGCTTCCACTGGCGTTCGACCCCGCCGGAGCGGGTGCCGGTCGCCCGGATCGTGCTGGCGGGCCGACCGGACGGCGACCTCGGCGTATTGCGTCGCGCTCTCGCGCTCGGCGGCGCCGGCTGGCGCGCCCGGCAGCTGGCGACGGCGCCGTCCAACCTGAAGAACCCGGCCTGGCTCGCCGACCAGGCCCGCCTGATCGCCGACGAGGCCGGCCTGACCTACGACGTCTGGGACGAGAAGCGGCTCGCCGCGGAGGGCTTCGGCGGCATCCTCGGCGTCGGCCAGGCCTCGGCGACGCCGCCGCGCCTGGTCCGCCTCGACTACACCCCGCGCCGGGTCACCAAGCGCACCCCGACGGTGGTGCTGGTCGGCAAGGGCATCACGTTCGACACCGGCGGCCTCTCGATCAAGCCGGGGGAGGCCATGTCGAACATGAAGCGCGACATGACCGGCGGCGCCGTCGTGCTCTCCGTGCTGGCCGCGCTCGCCGACCTCGACTGCCCGGTCCGGGTGGTCGGCCTGGTGCCGATGGCCGAGAACGCCGTCTCCGGCAACGCCCTGCGTCCCGGAGACGTGGTCCGGCACTGGGGCGGGCGGACCTCGGAGATCACCAACACCGACGCGGAGGGCCGGGTCGTGCTGGCCGACGCCCTCGCGTACGCCGTCGCCACGCTCCAGCCCACCGTCGTCGTCGACGTCGCGACCCTGACGGGGGCGATGAAGGTCGCGCTGGGCCAGCAGGTCGGCGGGTTCTTCGCCAACCGCGACACCCTGGCCGAGCGGATCTCCGATGCGGGCGCCGCAGCGGGGGAGCCGCTGTGGCGCTTCCCGCTGGCCGCGGTCTACGAGGACAAGATCGCCTCGAAGGTCGCCGACGCCGACAACGCCGGCGGCGGTCCCGGCGCGATCACGGCGGCGCTCTTCCTCCAGCACTTCGTCGGCGACGTGCCCTGGGCGCACCTCGACGTAGCCTCGGTGGGTGACTCGCCCGACGAGCGGTTCGAGTGGACGACCGGGCCGACGGGCTTCGGCGCGCGAGCGCTGCTCGCCTGGCTGAGTGGCCCGGAGCCGCTGGAGGGGATCTGACGTGCTCGGACTCGCCATCCGCTGGTCGCTCGCCGACGCCCCCGAAGGCGTCGAGCAGGACCTCGCCGACTTCGTCGCCGGCACGTCCCACGCCCGCTTCACCGGGATGTCGGGGCTCCGCTTCAAGACCTGGCGGGTACGCCGGGGCGAGTGGTTCGAGGGCACCTACGTCTTCGCCACCGACGAGGCGCGGGCCGCGTTCGAGGAGGAGTTCCGCGCCGGAGCCGCCGACGTGCCGGGGTCGCGGATGGTCGGCAGCCCGCCCGTGCTGATCGAGGCGTTCGACGTGGTCGCGATCGCCGAGGGCTGGGACGGTTTCCTGGCGGCGCCCCGCTTCTGAGGGGTCAGCCGGCCGGATCCTCGTCGAGCGCCTGCTCCACCGCGCTCGTGGCACCGCGCAGGTAGCGGTGCACGACCTCGAGCTCCTCGGGGGTGAACTCGGTCTCGAGCTGACGCAGGGCCAGGAACATCGGCATCAGGTGACCCACCACCTCGGCGCGGCCGGAGTCGGTCAGGTGCACCTCCGTGCGCCGACGGTCGTGGGCGTGCGGACGCCGCTCGACGTGGCCGCGCGCGGCCAGCCGGTCGACGATCCCCGTGGTCGCCGCGGTGGTCACCGTGAGCCGACGCGCCAGCTCGGCGGGGCCGACGGCGTTCTCGGCCAGGTGCTCGAGGGCGACCAGCTCGCTCTCGCCCAGGCCGGCCCGACGGGCGATCAGGTGCCGGACACGGGTCGCGGCCTCGATGAGCGTGCGTAAGAGGACCGCAGTGGATACCTGGGGTCGTTCGCTCACTTCTAGTTCACCCACTTAGCTACTCACGCGATGAGCGGACGCTCGTCGCCCCCATCTTCCAGGAGAGTCTCGTGCAGGACTGGGCCACCCGCATCACCCGCCGTCGTACGGCGTGGTTCGTCGCCCTGGTGCCGCTCCTCCTCGCCGTCGCGGTGCTCGGGCTGCTGGGCGAGGGCGAGCGCGAGCAGAGTGCTCTCGACAACCTGCCCGAGGGCCTGGACAGCACGCTCGGCACCGAGCTGCGCGAGCAGCTGCCCGAGTCCGACACCTCGGCCGCGATCATCCTGGTCACCGCCGACGAGGGCCGTCTCGACCCCGCGGTGCTCGAGGGGCTCGAGGTGAAGGCCGAGTTCACGGTCTCCGAGGACGGTACGGCGGCCATCGCCGTACAGCCGGTGCAGACCGCGGAGGGCAACGACTCCTCCGACGCGGTCGAGGAGCTGCGCGACACGCTCGACGAGTCCCTGCCCGACGGCGTCACCGGGCAGGTCACCGGGCCGGCCGCGATCCAGGCGGACCTCTCCGCCGTCTTCCAGGGCGCGGACGTCCGGCTGCTGCTCTCGACCGTGGTGATCGTCGCCCTGCTCCTGGTGATCACCTACCGCAGTCCCATCCTCTGGGTGGTGCCCCTGGTGGTCGTGGCCGTCGCGGACCGCCTGGCGGCCGTCCTCTCGACCCAGGCGATGGCCGTGCTCGGCGTCGCCTGGGACCAGTCCACGGTCGGCATCCTCTCCGTGCTGGTCTTCGGGGCGGGGACGGACTACTCCCTGCTGCTGATCTCCCGCTACCGCGACGAGCTGCGCGCCACCTCGGACCCCCACGCCGCCATGGCCAAGGCGGTACGCCGGACCGCCGAGGCCGTGCTCGCGAGCGCCGTGACCGTCGTCCTCGCGGTGCTCACGCTGCTGCTCTCGCTCACGCCGACGACCCGGGGCCTCGGACTGGCCTGCGCCATCGGGGTCACGGTGGCGGCGTTCTTCGCGCTGGTCGTGCTGCCGGCGACGCTGGTGCTGTTCGGCCGCTGGGTCTTCTGGCCGCGGGTGCCCCACGAGGGCGACACGGCGCTCGTCGACGGCACCGGCTTCTGGCACCGGGTGGGCGCCCAGGTGAGCCGGCGGCCGACCGCGTTCATCACCGGCTCCCTCCTGCTGCTGGCCGTCCTGGCGATCGGCACCCTGAGCATCGACACCGGCCTGGACCGCGAGGACCAGTTCCTCGACGAGCCCGAGGCGATCACTGCTGCGGAGCGGGCGGCCGAGTCGTTCCCCGCCGGGCTCACCGACCCCGCGCGGGTGGTGACGACCGCCGACGCCGACACGGTGCTGGAGCAGGTCGAGGCGACCGAGGGCGTCGGCTCCGCGCGCATCACCGGTGAGGGCAACGGCATCACCCAGCTCGACGTGGTCCTCGAGGGGGAGTCGGGATCGCCCGAGGCCCGCGACACGGTGCTGCAGCTGCGCGAGGAGCTCGCCGACCTGGAGGAGACCCATGTGCTCGGCGCCGAGGCCGAGGCCATCGACGAGGAGGAGGGCGCCCAGCGGGACCGGATGCTGATCCTGCCGCTCCTGCTGGCCCTGGTGCTGGGGGCGCTGCTCCTGCTCCTTCGCGCGGTCGTGGCGCCGGTGCTCCTGGTGGTGACCGTGCTGGCGACGTACGTCGCGAGCCTCGGCGCGTCCTGGTGGCTGTTCACGCGGGTCCTGGGCTTCGAGGCGCTGGACAACAGCACGCCGCTGTTCGCGTTCCTCTTCCTGGTGGCGCTCGGCGTCGACTACAACATCTTCCTGGTCACCCGGGCCCGCGAGGAGGCGCGCACGCACGGGTCGCGCGAGGGGATGCTCCGAGCGCTGACCGCGACGGGCGGGGTGATCACGAGCGCGGGGATCCTGCTCGCCGCGGTGTTCGCGGTGCTCGGTGTGCTCCCGCTGGTCGTGCTGGCCCAGATCGGCACCGTCATCTGCATCGGCGTCCTGCTCGACACCCTGCTGGTGCGCACGGTGCTCGTCCCCGCGTTGGCGGTCCGGCTGGGGGACCGGTTCTGGTGGCCGCGCCGGGTGAGCCCCCGAGGCTAGGAGCGCTCGGGGTTCCACTCCTTCTTCGCGAGGAGCAGGCCGTCGCCGACCGGCAGCAGCACCGGTACCAGCTCGTCGTGGGCGGCGACCTCGCGGCCCAGCTCGCGGATCGCGACGGTCTCCTCGTCGCGGCGCGCGGGGTCGGCGACCCGGTCGTGCCACAGGGCGTTGTCGAAGGCCACCACGCCGCCGGGGCGGAGCAGGCGCAGGGCCTCCTGCAGGTAGGCGGAGTACTCGCGCTTGTCGCCGTCGCAGAACACGATGTCGTAGTGGCCGTCGGTGAGCCGCGGGAGCACGTCGAGCGCCGCTCCGGAGATGGTGCGGGCACGCTGGCTGGGGATGTCGGCCTCGGTGAAGGACTGGCGCGCGAGGCGCTGGTGCTCGGCCTCGATGTCGACGGTGGTCAGGACACCGTCGGCGCGCATGCCGCGCAGCAGCCAGAGCCCCGAGACGCCGGTGCCGGTGCCGACCTCGACGACGGCACGGGCGTCGAGGACCGAGGCCAGGAAGCGCAGGGCGGCGCCGGCGCCGGACCCGATGGCGACCACGCCCACCTCCTCGGCGCGGGCGCGGGCCGAGGCGAGCACGTCGTCCTCGGCGACGTAGGCCTCGGAGTAGGACCAGCTCGCGGCGTTGATCGGCGTCGTCACCGGGCCAAGGTATCGCGACCCCCTCCGCACGAGCGCGTACGCCGCCCCGGGAACACCCGGGGGGAGTCGGTCGTTGGCAGGGATACGACCCGATCACAGGGTTCTTTCAGCAAGGGGGCCTAGCGTGCGGAGGGAAGGGACGTTGTTCAGGTCGAAAGGGGTCCCCGTGGACGCTCAGCCAGCAGGTGCTCAGCCGAGCTCGGAGGTCCCCACCTGGGACGAGATCGTCGAGAAGCACTCCGATCGCGTCTACCGGCTCGCCTACCGGCTGACCGGCAACCGCCACGACGCCGAGGACCTCACCCAGGAGGTCTTCGTCCGCGTGTTCCGGTCGCTGTCGACCTACACCCCCGGCACGTTCGAGGGCTGGCTGCACCGGATCACCACCAACCTCTTCCTCGACCAGGCGCGCCGCAAGCAGCGGATCCGCTTCGACGCCCTCTCCGACGAGCGCGCCGACCGCCTCACGAGCAACTCGCCCGCCCCCGAGGCGGCGTACGCCGACCAGCGCTTCGACGACGACGTCGAGCGCGCCCTGTCCACCCTGCCGCCCGACTTCCGTGCGGCGGTCGTGCTGTGCGACGTGGAGGGCCTCTCCTACGAGGAGATCGCGGGCATCCTCGGCGCCAAGCTCGGCACCGTGCGCTCCCGCATCCACCGCGGTCGCGCCATGCTCCGCGCCGCGCTCGCGCACCGCGCCCCGGGTGTCGGCCGCGCCCGCTACTCCGGGCCCGCCACCGGCCCCATCGTGCTCCCGGAGCGCGCATGATCGGCCACCTCGGGTCCCGGGCCAGCGCGCTGCTCGACGGCCAGCTCTCCGGTGAGGAGACCGAGCGGGCCTGGGCGCACGTCCACCAGTGCCACCTGTGCCGCGACCTCGTCGAGCGCGAGGGCTGGGTCAAGACCCGGCTGGCCGGTCTCTCCTTCGGCGACGACTGCGCACCCGACGGGCTGAAGGGCTCGCTGCTCGGCGCGGCACGCTGCCGTCCCTCCCCGCTCGACGCCTCCGGCCACTCCTCGATGGGCATGCCGCCGGGCGACTACTACCTGGCGATGGGGGAGCGCGGCGCACCGCGTCCCCGGCGTACCGCCTCGCTGGCCGCGATCGGCGGCGGCGCGGTCGGCGCCGCGGTGATGGGTGTCCTCGTGCTCGGCACCGCCCCGGCCGACGTGCCGCACCCGGAGCGTCGGGCTCCGGTCACCTCGATCGCCAACACCGGGACCCCGGCACCCACGCCGGCACAACGGCGTCCGACGCAGCCCACCCCCTAGGGCATGGGCGGGGTCGAGGGTCGGCGGAGCCGACGCGGATTTCGGATGACTGTGATGATGGCCCCGTGAACGACGCAGGTCAGCGGTTCCCCTCGGACGGCGAGCCCACCCAGCCCATCAGCGCCACGCCGAGCGGGCCGCCTCCGGTCGGCCCTCCGCCGGGGGCCGCCTCCTGGGTGCCGCCGACGCACCAGCCTCCGCCCGCGCCCGCGCCGGCCGGCCAGTGGCCCGGCTTCCCGCCCCCGGGCACCCGGCCGATGCCGACCGGTCCGGCGCCGGCCCGGCACGCGGCGACCCGCGGACGGGTCAGCGGCTGGACCTGGCCGGTGGTGGCGGTGCTCGCCCTGGTCCTGGGCCTGGCGGGCGGCGTCGCCGGCTCGATCGCGCACGACGAGCTCAACGCCAACGACGGTCCGGGCTCGGTCCGCGACGGGCTGGCGGGCGTCGACATCGTCGAGACGCCTCCGCTGGCGGCGGCTGACGGCTCGATCGCCGCGGTCGCCCAGGAGCTGCTGCCCAGCACCGTGCAGGTCTCGGCCGAGCACGACGGCCAGGCCAACGGCGCCACCGGGTCCGGGTTCGTCCTGGACAAGCAGGGCCACGTCGTCACGAACAACCACGTCGTCGCCGACGCCGCCAAGTCCGACGGCAAGATCGCCATCGTCGACCACGAGGGCAACCGGTACGACGCCACGGTCGTCGGCCGCAGCCCCGTCTACGACCTCGCGGTGCTCTACTCCGAGGACGCCGAGCGCCTCGCCCCGGCTGCGCTCGGCGCCTCGCGCTCGCTGCAGGTCGGCGAGGGCGTTGTGGCCATCGGCTCGCCGCTCGGGCTGAGCTCCACGGTCACCGCGGGCATCGTCAGCGCGCTCCAGCGACCGGTGTCCACCGGTGACGCGGCCAGCGAGTCGTCGTACATCAACGCCGTGCAGACCGACGCCGCGATCAACCCGGGCAACTCCGGGGGGCCGCTGGTCAACCTGCGTGGCCAGGTCGTCGGCGTGAACTCCGCCATCGCCACCACGGGAGGCGGCGGCTTCGGCACCGAGTCCGGCAACATCGGCGTCGGCTTCGCCATCCCCGTGGAGCAGGTGCGGATCACCGCCGACCAGATCCTCCGGACCGGTGAGGCCCGCTACCCGGTGATCGGCGCGCAGGTGCAGACCGGTCAGGACGACGGTTCCGGGGCGAAGATCGACAAGGTCAACGACGGCACCCCGGCCGCCGACAGCGGCCTGCGGGCGGGCGACGTGATCGTCGCGGTCGAGGGGGCGCGGGTCACCGACGGCATCGCCCTGATCGTGGCGATCCGCTCGCACCAGCCGGGCGAGACCCTGGAGTTCACCGTCCTCCGGGGTGGCGACGAGCGGAGCGTCGAGGTCACCCTCGACTCCGAGGTGGGCTGACCCCGGAGCCTCGGCTCAGACCTGGTCCGGGGCCCGCTCCTGGTCGCTCTCGACGAACGGGTGCTGGTCGACGAACTGGGCGGTCTCGGCGTACATCCGCTGGATGTAGTCCTCGAGCACCGAGCCCTCCACCCGCCACTGGCCGCGCCCGCCGATCTTGATCGCCGGCAGGTCGCCGCGCCGCACGAGCGCGTACACCTGCGCGCTGGAGGTGTTGAGCACCTCGGCCACGTCGGCGAGGGTGAGGAAGCGGGGTGCTGCGGCCATGGGCACATCGTCGCACCTGCCCCGGTGCCGCGGTCGCAGCCACCCGGGCGGCTGTGGAGAGAGGGGTGTCCCGGAGCGATCGGGTGGGCATGATGGCGCCCGTGTCGAGGAGTTCGGGAGTTCCCGCCGCACCGCAGCCCGCGCCCGCGGTGCGTGCGACGACGTCCGGTTGGCGCGACCCGCGGCTCTGGGCCGGCGTCGCGATCGTCGCCGTCTCGGTCGTCGCCGGCGCCCGCCTCCTGGGCGCGGCGGACGACACGGTGCAGGTCTGGGCGGTGGCCGCCGACGTCGGCCCCGGGGACCGGCTGGCCGAGTCCGACCTGGTGCCGCACCGGGTGCGCTTCGCCGACGAGGCCGCCCTGGGCGGCTACTTCACGGTGGAGGACGAGCTGCCCGGCGACCTGCAGCTGACCCGCGGCGTCGGGGGCGGCGAGCTGCTCCCGCGGGGCGCGGTCGCGGCCGCCGGTGCGGACGGGCGGGTCGAGCTGCCGATCTCCGTCGACCCCGCGCTGGTCCCGGTCTCGGTGGCTGCGGGGTCGGTCGTCAGCGTCCACCTCAACGCACCCGCCGCCGGCCCGGGCGCCGCGGTGCCCGGAGACAGCCTGCTGCTCGAGGACGCGACCGTCGTGGACGCGCCCTCGGCCGGGTCCGGCTTCTCGGCCGGCGGCCGGCGCCAGCTGGTGCTCGCGGTCGGCGAGGACGACGTCGAGCGCTACTTCGAGCTTACGGGGGCCGTCGAGAACCCTGTGCTGACCGTCGTACGGCGGGGCTGATCGTGACGACGGTGGTGCTCGTGGTCGCCGCCGGTGCGGCCTGGGAGCCGGTCGCCCTCGGGCGCCTCAACGACACCGCCGGCATCGTGGTCCTCAAACGGTGCGTCGACGTCGACGACCTGCTCGCCGCCGCGTCGGCCGGTCAGTCCGACGTGGCCGTGGTGGCCCTGGACGCCCCGGGTCTCGACCGGGCCGCCGTCGACCACCTGGTACGGCACGGGGTGACCCCGGTGGCCGTGGTCCCGTCCGGGGTGCCGGACGACGCGGCCCGGCTGAGGGCGACCCGGATCGGGGTCCGGACCGTGCTGGCCGAGACCGACCTGGACGCCCTGGGGCGGGCGGTCGCGTCGGCGGCTCGGCCCGTGCCGGAGCCCGACACCGAGGGCGACGCGGAGCCGGACGCCGAGCCCGCCGACCCGAGCGGGCCGCCGCCGTACGACGCAGCGCCCACGCCCGGCCGGGTGCTGGTCGTCTGGGGACCGCCCGGAGCGCCGGGCCGCACGACCATCGCGACCGGGCTGGCGGCCGAGCTCGCCCGGCGGGGGCTGCGGACGACGTTGGTCGACGCCGATCCCGTGTCGGCGAGCGTGGCCCAGCAGCTCGGCGTCCTCGACGAGGTCTCCGGCCTGCTCGCCGCGGCCCGGCTGGCGGCCGCCGGGGGCCTGGAGGAGGGGCTCGCCTCGACGCAGCGCGCGCTCGACCGGCACCTCAGCGTCGTGACCGGGCTGCCCCGGCCGGACCGCTGGGTGGAGGTCCGGCCCGGCGTCGTCGAGCACCTGCTCGGACTTGCCGGCGCGCAGGGACACGTCGTCGTCGACACGGGTCCGGGGCTGGAGGACGAGCGCAGCGGCGACCTGGGCGCGCGGCCGAGTCGTCACCAGCTGACGCTGGAGGCGCTCGACGCGGCCGACGAGGTGGTGGTCGTCGGCGCCGCCGACCCGGTCGGTCTCTCCCGGCTGGCCCGCGGCCTGGTCGACCTGCGCGAGCGTCTCCCCGGCACTCCCGTGCGGGTCGTCGTCAACCGGATGCGCCCCTCGCTCGGCTGGTCGGAGCGCGACGTCGCCGGGATGGTGGCCGGGTTCGCCCGCCACGCCGGACTGCACTTCGTGCCGGACGACCGCCCCACGGTCGACCGGGCACTGGTCACGGGCAGCACGCTCGTCGGCCAGGGCGACGCGCCCGTGGTGCGCGCCGTCGCCGCGGTCGCCGACGCGCTCGTCGGGCCGGGACCCGCGAGCGCGCCCGTGTCGCGGCTCAGGCGGCGAAGAGCAGGAAGAGGCCTCCGGCGGTGAAGCCCACCATCGCGAACAGCAGCGGCAGCTGACCGGTCAGCTGGTGGCGGGCCGGGAGGATCTGGACCGCCCGGTCGTGGGCCGCGATCACGCCCAGCACGTGACCGATGACGACCGCGATGACCTTGGTGTTGGCCAGCAGGGTCGGGTGGTACGACAGCCAGTAGTTCACCTGCAGGTCGGCCGTGCCCAGGTAGTTGCTGCCGTCGGCGAACGGGTCGCTGGCCTGGATCAGCGTCATCTGGCCGACCTCGACGAAGTACGTCAGGTAGTGCGCCACGATGTAGCCGACGATGATCGGCACGATCGAGTGCGCGAACCGGTTAGGCAGCGTGCGCCGGTCGGTCCTGTGCTCCACCCCGGTCGCCATCGTCGCGGCCGCGAAGATGAGCCCGATGCCCACGCAGAAGACCAGCAGGGCGACGTTGTTGGCGATCGTGGCCGCGGTGTCCGAGGCCACCGCTCCGTTCGCATTGATGAAGTCGTGGTCCTGCAGGAACCGCAACCAGGTGGTGGAGTCGCGGAACGAGTCGAAGGCCGTGCTGCCGAACAGCACCGCGGTGACCGCCACCAGCCCCGGCCGGGGTACGACGGTGGCCAGGTTCGCCAGCGGGCTGCGCAGGACCAGCCGGCCCCCGTCGGTCGCCCACACCGAGAGCTTGGCGACCAGGGTGGAGTAGACCTCGAACGGGTCGGCGCGCTCGTAGAAGGTGTTGCCGAACAGCGCGCCGCCGAGCAGCATCACGGCGACGTACACCGCGCACCACAGCCGGACGGGACCGAGCTCGGTGGAGTAGGGGTAGACCAGCTCCAGCCACACGAACGCGAACAGCCCGACGGCGGCCGGCCAGTGCCCGAGCCGCTCGGGGTAGCGGAAGATCCCGACGTCGGGGTCGCCGCCGGAGACCTTCGCGAACGCGAGGTTGATGGTGCGCACGGGGCTGATCGCCCGCCAGACCGGGCCGAACAGGAGCGAGAACGGGACGAGCCCGACCCACCACCAGACGTAGAAGATCCCGAAGAACGGGTTGGTCACCCGGTCGGGCCCCAGCACGGCCACCATCGCGGTGTAGAGGAACAGCACCATCCCGAGCACGCGCAGGCCGATCCGGAACGCCGGATGCGAGGCCAGGGTGTCGAGCCAGGCCGGGGCGGGCCGGCCGCCGCCGGAATCGGCGTACCGAGGGGTGCGCCAGGCGAGCGCGAGGACGGTGAAGGAGACCGTCAGGGCCGCGACCGCGCCCGCGATCGCGAGCTCGGGCGAGATGGGAAGATCCTGCGCACCCCCGATGCCGTGGGCGAGCGTGGAGCCGTCGGGGCGCACCTCAGCGGATCTCGAGGCGGATCACGACCACGTCGAGGTCGTGCGACTCGATGTCGACCACTCCGGGGGCCTGGTTGGAGAGCTTGACCGGGATCGTCGTGGTCCCGGCGCCGTACTTCAGCGACATCTCGGGGGAGGAGTGCACGTGCAGCTCGCCCGGCTTGTCGGCCTCGACCACGAGCTCGACGTCGGTGCCCTGCGCGATGGTCTCCTCGGCGCTGCGGGGGGTCACCGTGTCGCCCTCGAAGGTGATCTCGATGGAGACCGGCTCGCCGTTGCCGGCGGGCGGCTCTTCCTCGTCACCGCAGGCGCTGGTCAGGGCCAGCGTGCTCGCAACGACCGCGACACTCGCGATCAGTCGACGCATCGGATCCACCTTCATCTCGTTCGGCACCACTCGGACAGCAGACGTGCCCGTCTTCGCACGGGCACGTCTGTCAGAATCCCATGCAGAGCAAGTCCGGGTCCCACAGGCCCGGATACGCGCGAGGGAGAGGCGGGGGCAGATGGGCGAGCGGCTGCGGCCACGGGACCTCGCTCTCCTCGCCGAGGAGTCGACCACCACGCCGATGCACAACGCGACGGTCGAGATCTTCGACCCGGGGGAGTCGGGCTTCGACCACGACTGTCTCGTGGCACTGATCTCCGACCGGATCTCGTTCGTGCCGCGCTACCGCCAGCGGCTGCAGTCGGTGCCCGGGAGGGTCGCGAACCCGGTCTGGGTCGACGACGAGCACTTCGACATCGGCTACCACGTACGACGCTCCGCGCTGCCGCGCCCCGGCACGCTCGGCCAGCTCCAGGAGCTGGTCGCCCGGATCGTCTCGCGTCCCCTCGACCGCGGCCGGCCGCTGTGGGAGGTCTACTTCGTCGAGGGGCTCGGCGACGGCCGGGTGGCGCTGCTCTACAAGGCGCACCAGGTGCTCGTCGACGGCGTCGACACCGTCGACCTGGCCCAGGTGCTGCTCGATCTGACGCCCGAGCGGAAGGAGCTCGGCGGGGACGCCTGGGAGCCGCGCCGCCGCCCGACCCCGACGGGGCTGGTCGCGGACGCCCTGCGCGACACCCTCGGCGACGCGACCACCGGCCTCGACACCGCGCGCAGCACCGCCAGCGCGGTGCTGCGCGGACTCGACGGCACCGCCCAGCGGGCCGGCAGGATCGTGAACGGGCTCGCCGGCCGTCGTCCCGAGCGGGAAGGTCCCTTCGCGGGAGAGCTCTCCCAGCAGCGGCGGATCGGCGCGGTCTGGACCGACCTGCAGGACTACCGACGGATCCGCGACGTCCACGGCGGCACCGTCAACGACGTCATCCTGGCCACGGTGGCCGGCGCGCTGCGCGCTTGGCTGATGACCCGCTCCGGCTCGCTCGGCGGGCTGCGCCAGATCCGCGCCGTCGTCCCGGTCTCGGTGATCGACGCGGAGCTGGAGGCGACGGCGCTCGGCAGCCAGATCGCCGCGCACCTGGTCGAGCTCCCGATCGGCGAGGCCAGCCCGGTCGTCCGCCTGCACCAGGTGTCGTACTCCTTCAAGGTCCACCAGGAGACCGGCCGCGGGGTCGCGGCCAACCGGCTCGCCGGCATCGCCGGGTTCGCGCCGTCGACCTTCCACGCCATCGGCTCGCGCGTCGCCGCGGCCGAGCGCGGGCGCGGCTTCCAGCTGAGCGTCACCAACGTGCCCGGGCCGCAGTCGCCGCTGTACGCCGCCGGCGCCCGGATGCTCGCCACCTACCCGGTGCCGCCGCTGCTGCCCGGCCACGCGCTGGCGATCGGCGTGACGTCGTACGACGGGCAGGTCACCTACGGTCTGACCGCCGACCGAGACCTGGTGCCGGACATCGACGTACTGGAGCAGTGCCTGCGCGAGGCGCTCGACGAGCTCCTCGACACCGTCACCGGCGCCCGGCCGCGGGTGCCACGCGGACGCCGGAAGAAGAGCAACCCCCAGCAACCGGCGGTGAAGCCATGAGTCAACGGATCTACGTCCCCACCACCTTGAGCGGCCTCGCGGCGTACGCCGCCGCCGGCGAGGTGCCGGCGACCGAGGAGCGGTTCGTCGCGCCCGACGAGACCGAGGAGGGCGAGTACGCCGCGCTGGTCGCCGCGGGCGCCGCGGCGGCGGAGCTGCTCGACGGCTCCGGGCGCCGGATCGTGGTCGTCGCGGAGGTCGCCGACCCCGACGGGCCGGTGCCGCTGCGCGACGTCGTGGCCGTGCACGCGGACCCCGAGGAGGGCGCGCACCCCGACGACGACCTCGCCTGGTTCGCGACCCAGGAGATCCCGCAGCTGCTGGACGGCTCGGCCTTCGGTTGAGCGCGGGGTGCGGGTGCTGTTTGAGGTGCCCGACCTCCGGTGAGAGAGTCGCGACATGGATGCCATCACGTCTCCACCGGCTCCCATCAACGAGCCGAACCTGACCTACGCCCCGGGCAGCCCCGAACGGGCGGCCCTGCTGGTCGAGATCGAGCGGCTCGAGTCGTCCCCCCGCGCCCTGGCGGGCTACGTCGGTGGGAGCTGGCAGGAGGGCGGCGGCGTCGAGACCCGGGTCGTGCAACCGCACGACCACCAGCACGTGCTCGGCACGTTCCAGGCCTCGACGCAGGACGACGCGCGGGCCGCGGTGCAGGCCGCCTCCGACGCCGCGGCCGGCTGGCGGGCGCTGCCGTTCGACGAGCGCGCGGCCGTGATCCTCCGGGCCGCGGACCTGCTGGCCGGCCCGTGGCGCCAGCGGCTGAACGCCGCCACCATGCTCGGTCAGTCCAAGACGGCCTTCCAGGCCGAGATCGACTCCGCGTGCGAGCTGATCGACTTCTGGCGCTTCAACGTCCACTACGCGCGGCAGATCCTCGCCGACCAGCCGATCGCGAACAACCCGGGCATCTGGAACCGCACCGACCACCGCCCGCTCGAGGGCTTCGTCTACGCGATCACGCCGTTCAACTTCACCGCGATCGCCGGCAACCTGCCGACCGCGCCGGCGCTGATGGGCAACACGGTCCTCTGGAAGCCCTCGCCGACCCAGCAGCTCGCCGCGTCGCTGACCATGGAGCTGCTCGAGGAGGCCGGGCTGCCGCCGGGGGTCATCAACATGCTGCCCGGCGACGGGATCGAGGTCTCCGAGGTCGCGCTCGCCTCGCCCGACCTGGCCGGCATCCACTTCACCGGCTCCACCCCGACCTTCCAGCACCTGTGGCGCGCCGTCGGCGAGAGCATCGCGTCGTACCGCTCCTACCCCCGCATCGTGGGCGAGACCGGCGGCAAGGACTTCATCCTCGCCCACCCGTCGGCCGACCCGGACGTCGTGCGCACCGCCATGATCCGCGGGGCGTTCGAGTTCCAGGGCCAGAAGTGCTCGGCCGCGTCGCGCGCGTACGTCGCCCGCTCGGTGTGGAACCGGCTGAAGGACGACTTCCTCGCCGAGGTCGAGGCGATCGCGATGGGGGACGTGACCGACCTGTCGAACTTCATGGGCGCGGTCATCGACGAGCGCGCGTTCGCCAAGCACGAGAAGGCGATCGCCCGCGCCCGCGGCACCGACGGGCTCGACGTGCTGGTCGGCGGGCAGACCGACGACTCGGTCGGCTGGTTCGTCCGCCCGACCGTCGTCGAGGGCGGCGACCCCACCGACGAGATGTTCTCCACCGAGTACTTCGGCCCGATCCTCGCCGTGCACGTCTACGACGACGGGGACTTCGAGAAGGTCACCCGGCAGCTGGAGGGAGCGGCGCCGTACGCCCTCACCGGCGCGGTCGTCGCGCGCGACCGCGCGGCGATCACCTGGGCGAGCGAGGAGCTGCGCTTCGCCGCGGGCAACTTCTACGTCAACGACAAGCCGACCGGCGCTGTCGTCGGCCAGCAGCCGTTCGGCGGCGGCCGCGCGTCGGGGACCAACGACAAGGCCGGCGCCGCGGTCAACCTGCTGCGCTGGACCTCCCCGCGGTCGATCAAGGAGACCTTCGTGCCGCCGACCGACTACCGCTACCCGTACATGGACTGAGGACGATGACGACCATCCCGATGCACCTCGGGGCGCTGCACCCGGTGGAGCAGGCCCTCACGGTCGCGCTCGCCTTCGGTCCCTTCGTCGTGCTGGGGATCGTGATCGCCGTACGCCGCCGGCAGGACCGCGCCGCCGAGGCGGAGGGCCACGACGCCCCGGAGGCTCAGCGCGAGAGGTAGTCCCGCCCGACCTCGTTCTCCTTGGCCAGCGCCTTCAGCAGCAGGTCGCCCACCAGACCCTCGATCTTGCCGCCGACGAGCGGCAGACCGACCTTGATCTCGAGGGAGACGGTCTCGGTCGTGCGGCCGTCCCGCTCCTCGAGCCGGATCGTGCCCCGCATGTCGCCGGGCTTGCCCGGGATGGTGACGAAGACGTCGGCGCGCTCGGCGTCGGTCCAGATCTCCTTCTGGACGATGTTGATCTCGTCGCCGACGAACTTCTTCGCGAACGACGGGATGCCCTCGGCCGCCTGGACCTGGTCGACGACGACCTCGGTGCCGGACCCGGACGGTGTCACGCTCACCTGCCGGCGAAGCACGTGCTGGCGGTCGCAGACCTGCTCGCGGAACACGGGGTCGACCAGCATCGCGGCCACCGCGGCCAGCGGGGCGTCGTACGTCAGCTCGTGCTTGATGCGCCTGCTCATCGTCTCTTCTCCCCGAGTCGGAACCTGATGCCGGACATCATGACCGACGCGGGTCTACCGTCTGCGCATGAGCGACGAGAGGTTCGTCTCCTTCGGGGAGCAGGGAGCGCAGCTGACCTATGGGAGCTACCTGCGGCTGCCGCAGCTGCTCGACGCCCAGCATCTCGAGTCGGACCCGCCGGCCCACGACGAGCTGCTGTTCATCACCACCCACCAGGCCTACGAGCTGTGGTTCCAGCAGCTCCTGCACGAGCTGACGGCCGTCCGCGACCTCATGCTCAAGCGCGAGCTGTGGCGGGCCCGGCAGCTGCTGCGGCGGGCTCACGTCGTCGAGCGGCTGCTGGTCAGCCAGATCGACGTGCTGGAGACCATGACCCCGCAGGACTTCCTGGAGTTCCGGGCCGCGCTGGCCCCGGCCAGCGGGTTCCAGTCGGTCCAGTTCCGGGAGCTGGAGTTCCTGTCGGGGGCCAAGGACCCCGGCTTCCTGGCCCGGTTCCGGTCGCTGACCGACGCCGAGCGCGAGCGGCTGGACCGGCGGCTGGCCGAGCCGTCGCTGTGGGACGCCTACGTCGGGCTGCTGGCCTCGCGGGGCCTGCCGGTGGCCAGCGACCAGGAGATCTTGCAGTCGCTGGTGCTGGTGGCCCGTGACCGCGACGGCCACGACGAGGAGTGGCAGCTGGCCGAGGACCTGCTCACCCACGATGAGCTGGCCGCCTTGTGGCGGGCCCGGCACGTGCAGATGGTTGAGCGGCAAATCGGCACGAAGTCTGGGACTGGCGGCTCAACGGGCGCACCATATCTGCACAGACGTGTTCCGATGAGGTACTACCCGCTGCTATGGGAGCTGCGGGACTGGCTGTAACTAGCGGCAACGGCGCCGCCGTGCTGGAGCGGGGGACCAACCCCCCGGAACCCCCCGGCACGAAGTGCATTCAGAGGAGTGAGGGATGTCGGAGACTGGCGAGGCCAGGGAGAAACTGCTCGGCGAGGCGGGCCAGGTCATCGGGGACCTGCCCGGCGTCGGCGACGTGCAGGCCTACGTGCGGGCCTACTACCGGCACGTGGCCGACGATGACCTGGCCGCGGCCGGCCCGGTCCGGCTGGCCGCGGTGGCCCGCGAGCAGGCCGGGCTGGCCGCGACGCGGCCGCAGGGCCGGGCCCTGGTCCGGGCCCGGCCGGGCGGTAGCGCCGCGGTCGACCCCGCCTCTGACGTCATCGACATCGTCACCGACGACATGCCGTTCCTGGTCGAC